>NZ_JBHSBC010000022.1:0-210347 GCF_042650425.1 Streptosporangium jomthongense
GTCCGAGGAATTTCAGACCGCCCCGTCTCCGGAGCAACCCTTCAAACTTACCAGCACCTGAGTGGCTCTGCGAATCGACGCGAACCGATCATTGGAACCGTTGGTTTGAGGGGGTTGTCAGCGGACACAGAACAAGCCACACCGGATCACCGGAGTGAGTGGAGTGGTTTGCGCCGAACCTTGCCGACGCCAGAACATTAGCAGTCCCCGCAGACCGCTCGGGACGCAACGACGAACCCCGTGGCTTGATCCGGGACGTCTGGCACGGAAAACATAGACTCGACGGGGTGAGCAGCCAGACACCGCCTACGGCGAAGAAGGTTCCCAGCGAGCGCGTGCACCACGGGGACACCGTGGTCGACGACTACGCGTGGCTGACGGTCAAGGACGACCCCGAGACGATCGCCTACCTCGAAGCGGAGAACGCCTACACCCGGCAGGCGACCGCCCATCTCGAAGGGCTCCAGGAAACGATCTTCCAGGAGATCAAGGGCCGGACGCTGGAGACGGACCTGTCCGTCCCCACCAGGAAGAAGGGCTGGTGGTACTACTCCAGGACGGAGGAGGGCAAGCAGTACGGCATCCAGTGCCGGGTCGCCGCGGACGGCGACGCTCCTCCCGAGCTGAAGGCGGGCGAGGCGCTGCCCGGTGAGCAGGTCCTGCTCGACGGCAACGAGCTGGCCGGCGACAGCGACTTCTTCTCCCTCGGCGCCAGTTCGGTCAGTCCCGACGGGACCCTGCTGGCCTATTCGGTCAACTTCACCGGCGACGAGCGGTTCACCCTGCGGGTGAAGGACCTCACCACGGGCGAACTCCTCGACGACGAGGTCAGCGGCATCTTCTACGGCGGTGCCTGGTCCGCGGACGGCAGGGCCTTCTTCTACACGACCGTCGACGACGCCTGGCGGCCCAACCAGATCCACCGGCACATGATCGGCACCTCGACCGAGGAGGACGTGCTCGTCCACCAGGAGGACGACGAGCGGTTCTGGATCGGCGTCGGCCTGACCCGCAGCGAGCGCTACCTCGTGCTCTCGGCGGGCAGCAAGATCACCAGTGAGGTCCACATCCTGGAGGCCGACAACCCGACCGGTGAGTTCCGGCTCGTCAGAGCCAGGGAGACCGGTGTCGAGTACGGCCTCGACCACGCGGGGGACCACTTCCTGATCCTGCACAACCAGAACGCGGAGAACTTCGAGCTGGCCACCGCGCCGATCGACTCCCCCGCTGACTGGACCCCGTTGATCGAGCACCGCGCCGACACCCGGCTGCTGAACGTCGAGGCCTTCCAGGGATACACGGTCGTGCACCTGCGCCGTGACGGGCTGACCGGCATCCGCGTCCTGCCCGAGGGGGCGGAGCCGTACGAGATCTCCTTCCCTGAGCCGATCTACGACGTGGCGCCCTCGGGGAATCCGGAGTTCGTCACCGAGCGGTTGCGGCTCGGCTACACCAGCATGATCACTCCGCCCTCGGTCTACGACTACGACCTGCGGGCGCGTGAACTGATCCTGCTGAAGCGCAAGACCGTGCTCGGTGGGTACGACCCGGCCGACTACGAGCAGTTCCGTGAGTGGGCGACCGCCGAGGACGGCACCCGCGTCCCCATCTCGATCGTGGCCAGGAAGGGCGTCGAACGGCCCGCTCCGACCGTGCTGTACGGCTACGGCAGCTACGAGATCTCGATCGACCCGTCGTTCTCCGTTGCCAGGCTCAGCCTGCTGGACAGGGGGTTCGTCTTCGCCGTCGCGCACATCAGGGGCGGCGGCGAGATGGGCCGTCACTGGTACGAGGACGGCAAGTTCCAGCGGAAGAAGAACACCTTCACCGACTTCGTCGCCGCCGCCAAGCACCTCGCCGCGGAGAACTGGTCGAGCGCGATCATCGCCAGGGGCGGTTCCGCCGGCGGGCTGCTCATGGGTGCGATCGCCAACCTGTCGCCGGAGACGTTCGCGGGTGTGGTGGCCGAGGTGCCGTTCGTGGACGCGTTGAACACGATCCTCGACCCGTCGTTGCCGCTGACCATCATCGAGTGGGACGAGTGGGGAGACCCGCTGCACAACGCCGAGGTGTACGAGTACATGAAGTCGTACACCCCGTACGAGAACGTGAGCGGCCAGATCTATCCTCCGATCCTCGCGATCACCAGCCTCAACGACACCCGCGTCTACTACCACGAGCCCGCCAAGTGGGTCGCGCGGCTCCGCGAGGTGGGCAGGGGCGGTCCCTTCCTGCTGAAGACGGAGATGGAGGCCGGGCACGGCGGTCGCAGCGGCAGGTACGACTCCTGGCGGGAGGAGGCCTTCGTCCTGGCCTGGATCCTCGACACCGCCAAGGTCGAGGGCACCGCCAGGGTCGAGCGATGACCTACGTGGCCGACGCGGATCGGTACGACGGACGGCAGCCGTACAACAGGGTGGGCAGGAGCGGGTTGAGGCTGCCCGCGGTGTCGCTGGGGCTCTGGCACAACTTCGGCGACGACAAGTCGTTCGGGACCCAGCGGGCCATCCTGCGGCGGGCGTTCGACCTGGGGGTGACCCACTTCGACCTGGCCAACAACTACGGCCCACCGTACGGCGCCGCGGAGACCAACTTCGGCAGGCATCTCAGGGAGGACTTCTCTGGGTACCGGGACGAGATGGTCATCTCCACCAAGGCCGGGTACGACATGTGGCCCGGCCCCTACGGCGAGTGGGGGTCGCGGAAGTATCTGCTGTCCAGCCTGGACAGGTCGCTGGAGCGGATGGGACTCGACTACGTCGACATCTTCTACAGCCACAGGTTCGACCCGGAGACTCCTCTTGAGGAGACGATGGGCGCGCTCGACCAGGCGGTCAGGTCCGGCAGGGCGTTGTACGCCGGCATCTCGTCCTACTCCCCCGAGCAGACCGAGCGGGCGGCGCGGATCCTGCGGGAGATGGGCACCCCGCTGCTGATCCACCAGCCGTCGTACTCGATGCTCAACCGGTGGATCGAGGACGGGCTGCTCGACGTCCTTGAGCAGGAGGGGGTCGGCTGCATCGCGTTCTCCCCGCTGGCTCAGGGCATGTTGACCGACCGCTATCTCGGCGGTGTCCCCGAGGGGTCGCGTGCCTCGCAGCGGCGTTTCCTCACCCCGGAGATGCTGACCGAGGAGACCATGCGACGTGTCCGCACGTTGCACGAGATCGCGGCCTCGCGCGGTCAGTCCCTGGCGCAGATGGCCCTGGCGTGGGCGCTGCGCGACCGGCGTGTCACCTCGGTGCTGGTCGGCGCGAGCAGCGTCAGGCAGCTTGAGGACAACGTGCGGGCGGTGGAGAACCTGTCGTTCACCGAGCAGGAGCTCGCGGCGATCGACGGGCACGCGGTCGAGTCGGGGGTCAACCGCTGGGCCCGTTCCAGCGAGACCTGAGAGGTCACAGGGCCTCGTGTCGCTGCAGGTAGGTGAACGAGGCCCACCCGGGAAGCACGGGCAGCCAGAACGTCAGCAGCCTGAACAGCAGCACGGCCGAGGTCGCGACCTCGCCGGGCAGGCCGGAGAGGGTCAGGCCGACGGACAGGGAGGCCTCGACGGCGCCGAGCCCTCCGGGGGTCGGCGCCGCCGAGCCGATGGCGTTGCCCGCGAGGAAGACGATGGCCACGGCCGCGAAGTCGAGTGACCCGCCGAAGGCCCGCACCGAGGCGTCGAGACAGGCCACGAAGAAGATCGTCAGTAGCAGGGTGCCCGAGCAGCCTTCGATGATCTTCCGGGGGGACTGGAGCACGTCCAGCAGGCGGGGGATGACCCCGGAGAACAGGGCGCGCAGCCGTACGGTGATCAGCCTGCGCAGGCGGGGGACGCTCACGATGAACAGGACCGCGACCGCGATGGCGAGCAGGACGAACACCAGCGTGCGCGACGGGGTGAACGACGTGGCGGCGCTCGACCCGGTGATGTAGGCGAACAGCAGCAGCAGTGTGATGTGCGAGGCCAGGCCGATGAGCTGGGAGGCTCCGACGCTGGCGACGGCCTGGCCCGGGGGGATGCCGCGCTTTTGCAGGTAGCGGGTGTTGATGGCGACGCCGCTCACCGCCGCCGGGGCGACCAGCTTCACGAAGGAGCCCGCGAACTGCACCAGCACCGTACGGCCGAGCGGCAGCCGTTCCGGCACGAAGCCCCGCAGCATCAGCGCGGCGGCGACGTAGCTCATCATCGCCGCGACGAAGGCGACCCCGGTCCAGCCCCACTTGGCGGAGGTGATCATGTTGAGGTTGATCTGCGTCAGGTAGTAGACCAGGAAGTAGGCGGCGAAGGCGCTGGCGATGATCGTGATGAGGGTTCTGGGGCGGAAGCGCTCCAGGCGGACCTCGTCCGCCTCGACCTGGGGTTCGAGGGCGACGATCCGTTCGCGGATCGCGGTCAGCAGCTCCTTGTTCTTGGTGAGCGCGGCCCTGGTCTCGCGGGTGAGCGCGATCCGTTGCAGCAGCGGCAGGGCGCCGGCCAGCACGTCGGGGCCCGCGACGGCCGCGCCCGCGGCGACGGCGCGGTCGGCTCCGACGCGGAGGCTGAGGTAGGTGAGCAGCTGGGCGATGTCGAGGCGGAGCAGGAGGTCTCCGGCGGCGATCTCGCCGCTGCGGGCGTCCATGAGGACGACTCTGCCCTCGTTGTCGACGTGGATGCTGTCGCCGGTCAGCCGCCGGTGGGCCAGCCTCTGGACCTGCAGGAGCAGGACCTGCTCCCAGATCTGGGCGAGCAGGTTGTCGTCGATCTCCTCGTCGGGGACGTCGTCGAGCGGCCGGGTCTCGATGTGCTCGTAGGCGAGCAGCGCGGCCTCGGTGCCGATCTCGCTGGTGCCGACGAGCCTGGGGATGCTGGCGCCCGCGGCCTGGGCGGCGTAGGCCATCAGGGCCTCGCGTTCCAGCTCGGCGCGCAGGGAGCGGATGGCCCTGCGGCGGGTCTCGGTGTTGAGCCGGATGCGGCGCCAGATGCGGTAGAGCACCCCGGCGACCTGGCGGTCACGGTCGAGGACGGTGACGTCGAGGCGGGTGCCGTCCTTGAGGCCGACGGCGTAGCGCCTGCTGCTCTGGTGGTCGTCGTCGAGGCGGTGCGCCCTGACGGGGGCGAAGCCGAGTTTGGCGAGGGTGGCCACGATCGTGCTGCCGGGCGGCCTGGTGTTGGGGCTGCCGATGCCGTACAGGGTGGCGTAGCCGACGGCGAGGCCGACCAGGATGGAGACGACGATGCCGAGGATGGTGGCCGCGGTCGCGGCGAACAGCGCGACGGCGTTGAGCGCGACGGCGCTCCACAGGGCCGCCCGCCAGGTGGGTCTTCGGGAGATGCGCACCGCGGTGACGTAGGCGATGACCGAGGTGAGCAGCGTGTTGAGCGGCTCGACTCCCTGCCTGCCCCCGGTCAGCAGGAGCCACAGGTCTTCCGGGCCCGCGCCGACGATCCACTCGCCGAGGGCGAAGGACAGGACCATGCCCGCGATGGCGGCGAAGAGCCCCTCGGCGACGCGCAGGCCGTCGCGGTGCAGGACGCGTTCGATGGCGTAGGCGGTCGGCACGCCCAGCATGGTGGCGCCGCTGAGCACGCCGACGAGGCCGCTGAGGAGGAAGGGTGCCCGGTTCGTCCCGTCGATGACGTCGCCTTCGAGGCCGTTGAGGGTCTTCTTCGCGACGAGGGCGAGCAGGACCACGGCCACGAGCCCCAGCAGGGTCGCCAGGAAGCGCAGCAGATCGGATGGTCTGCGGATGCGCTGCGGCAGGAGCGGTTCGACGACGAGCACGCCGGAATCGCGCTCCGTCTCGGGCTCTGTGCCTTCGACGGGCGCCGCTTCTTCGTGCTCTCTGATTTCCGTCACCGCCAGCGATTCTGCACGTTCCGCATTACAGGTGCGTCACCGATCTTCTCTTCCAGTGTCCACAATCGAAGGCATGCGTATCTCATTGGCCTCGGACAGTCTTGACGGGGTGGCTCCCATCCTGGTGTCGGAGATAGAGGCGAGAGGACACACGGTGATCGCGCACGGCGCCGTCGCCGAAGGCCCCTCGGACTGGGCGTGGTGTTGCTCACAGGCCGCGCGGGACGTCGTCTCCGGGGTGGCCGACCAGGCGATCGTGTGCTGCTGGACCGGCACGGGGGCGTCGATCGCGGCCAACAAGGTGCGCGGGGTGCGAGCCGCCCTGTGCGTGGACGCGGCGACGGCCGAGGGGGCCAGACGCTGGAACGACGCCAACGTGCTGGCGTTGAGTCTCAGGCTGACCTCGGCGCCGTTGCTGGGGGAGATCCTGGATGCCTGGTTCGCCGGGAGCGTCAGCCCGGAGGAGACCGATGTGGCGAACATCGCGTACCTATCCGAGATTGAGAATTGACCTGCTGGAATGCGGCGATGACGGCCGGGCCGGCACCGGCCTGAAAAGCTGATCATCATGCGTCGCAGCCCCGTTTTTCCTTCGCACCCGACCCTAGCCACTTCTGGCGACCGCGTGGCGCCATGGAAGGGCGCGAAGCGGATGGTCGTGGTGCGACGTGTCACGGCGCACGGCCGGGTGCCGTTACCCGGGTGACGTCGTGACCGCCGGGTGACGCCGGGGACCACCCCGCCCGTCGATCTGACGAAGATTGTCAAATTTGGTTAATCCGGTTACCGGAGATCTTTTTTGTTCGCCGCGATCACGGGGATTCCCCGCTCCACTTCCGTCAACTCTCGTCAGAGGAGTTTCGCATGCGCGTACGCGCGTACCAGGGCCTGCTGGCCGCGATCACCACAGCCTCGGCCGTGACCCTGCCCGGCACCCAGGCGACCGCCGTGACCTCACCGGCTCCCGAGGTCACCGTCGCGTCCGTCGCGTCCGTCGGTTCGCCGCCCGTGGACGTGCTCTCCGTGAAGCGGCACCTGGAGGCGTTCCAGCGGATCGCCGCGGCCAACGGCGGCACCCGGGCCGCGGGAACCCGCGGATACGACGAGTCGGCCGACTACGTGGCGGGCAGGCTGCGGGCCGCGGGGTACAGGGTGACCGAGCAGGAGTTCGAGTTCCCGTTCTTCCGTGTCATCGGCACGCCCAAGCTCGCCCGGGTCTCCCCCGGGGCGAGGTCCTACGCGCCGCAGACCGACTTCGTCCCCATGGCGTACTCCGGCTCGGGGAACGTCACGGCCGCCGTGCAGCCCGTCGATCTGGTGCTGCCGCCGAGTGCGGCACCCGGTTCGACCTCCGGGTGCGAGGCCGCCGACTTCGCGGGGTTCGTCCGGGGCAACATCGCGTTGGTGCAGCGTGGCACGTGCGGCTTCCGGGTCAAGGCCGAGCTGGCGGAGGCCGCGGGCGCCTCCGGCGTGATCATCTTCAACGAGGGTCAGGCCGGGGAGGGGGCCGCCGACCGGCGGGGACCGCTGAACGGTTCGCTCGGCGACACGACCACGCGCGTCCCCGTCGTGGGCACCACCTTCGCCGTCGGCCAGGAGCTGGCCACGCCGGGGTCCCGGGCCACGCTCTCCGTCACCGCCGAGGGCGACCCGCACAGGAAGACCCGCAACGTGATAGCCGAGAGCCCCTGGGGCGACTCCCGCAGGGTCGTCATGCTGGGCAGCCACCTGGACAGCGTGCCGGCGGGACCCGGCGTCAACGACAACGGCTCGGGCAGCGCGGCCGTACTGGAGACGGCCCTGCGGGCGGGCGGCACGCCGACCAGGAACAGGCTCAGGTTCGCCTTCTGGGGGGCGGAGGAGCTGGGGCTGCTCGGCTCCCAGCACTACGTGGCCGCGCTCTCCCCCGGGGAGAGGGCCAGGATCAGGCTGTACCTCAACTTCGACATGATCGCCTCGCCGAACTTCGTCTACGGCATCTACGACGGCGACGACTCCGACCACACGGGCGCCGGGGCCGGTCCCGCCGGATCGGGCGAGATCGAGAAGCTGTTCGAGACGTACTACGCCTCGGTCGGCCAGCCGTACAAGGGGACCGACTTCACCGGGCGGTCCGACTACGGGCCCTTCATCGCGGTCGGCATCCCGGCGGGCGGGTTGTTCACCGGCGCCGAGGGGATCAAGACCGCCGAGGAGGCCGCCACGTT
Organism: Streptosporangium jomthongense; assembly: GCF_042650425.1. Lineage (NCBI taxonomy): Bacteria > Bacillati > Actinomycetota > Actinomycetes > Streptosporangiales > Streptosporangiaceae > Streptosporangium > Streptosporangium jomthongense. The sequence continues at coordinate 8,030 of NZ_JBHSBC010000022.1, forward strand.
CGGCGGTGAGGCGGGGGTCGCCTACGACCGGTGTTACCACCAGGCCTGCGACACCCTGGCCAACATCGACGACAGGGCTTTGGCGGTGAACAGCGGTGCCATCGCGACGGCCGCGGCCGTCTACGCCCGCAGCCCGATCCTGCCGGGCGGCACCGCCTCAGCGGCGCCGGGCAGGATGAACGTGGCCCCGGCGTGGCGGGACGCGGTGTCGCGGTGACGGGCTGACCTCAAGGGGGGGTACGGCCGGCGAGCCGTACCCCCTGGCTAGAGTCTGGGCATGGCAGTGGGTGAGCGGGGGGAGCTGCGTGTCCTGGGGGCCTGTCCGCTGGACTGCCCGGACACCTGTTCGTGGGTGGTGACCGTCAGGGACGGCAAGGCGGTCGGGATGCGCGGCAACCCGGAGCAGCCCTACACGCGCGGCGCGCTCTGTGTGAAGGTCAACCGCTATCTCGAACACGCCGGGGCCTCCGACCGCGTCCTTTACCCCATGCGCCGGGTCGGCCCCAAGGGTTCGGGCCGTTTCGAGCGGATCAGCTGGGACGAGGCTCTCGACGAGATCTCCGTACGGCTGCGCGCGATCGTGGACGAGCACGGCGGCGAGGCGATCTGGCCCTACCTCGGCACCGGGACGCTCGGCCACATCCAGGGCTGTGAGGGGGTCGCGGGCCGCCGGTTCTGGAACGTCCTGGGCGCCTCCCGGCACTTCCTGAACATCTGCTCGACCGCGGGCAACGCCGGTCTGCGGCTGACCAACGGCACCCCGGGCGGGATGGACCCCGAGACGTTCGCCCTGTCGCGGCTCATCCTGCTGTGGGGCACGAACACCCTCACCAGCGGCCACCATCTGTGGCGGTTCATCCAGGAGGCGAGGACGGCCGGGGCGTACGTCGTGGCGATCGACCCGATCCGCACCAGGACCGCCGAGCAGGCCGACCTCCACCTGCCGATCAGGCCGGGCACGGACGCCGCCCTGGCGCTCGGGCTGCTGAACGTGGTGTTGTCCGAGGGCGCGCAGGACGACGCCTTCCTGGCCGAGCACACCAACGGCTGGGAGGACTTCCGGGCGGAGATCCTGCGTCACCCGCCCGCCCTCGTCGCGGAGATCACCGGCCTGCCCGAGGCCGACATCCGCTCCCTCGGCGTACGGCTCGCGCACACCCGGCCGACCGGCATCAGGGCCACGATGGGCGTCCAGCGGCACGCGGGCGGCGGTACGGCGATGCGGACGATCGCGGCCATCCCGGCGGTGACGGGCGACTGGCGCCATCCCGGCGGCGGGGTCGCCTACTCGACCAGCGGCCACATCCACCTGAACATCGACACCCGTGACGACCTGCTGGCGGCGCCGGTCAGGCGGCTCACGATGACCAGGCTGGCCGACGGGCTCGACGAGTCGGTCAAGTGCCTGTGGGTCTACGCCGCCAACCCGGTCGGCTCGACCCCTGACCAGAACCGTGTCCGCGAGAGGCTGGCGCGTGAGGACCTGTTCACCGTCGTGATGGAGCAGTTCCCCACCGACACCGTCGACTACGCCGACATCGTGCTTCCGGCGACGATGCAGATCGAGCACACCGACCTGCACGCGGGATACGGACACATGTATCTCGTGTGGAACGAGCCCGCGGTCGAGCCGCCGGGTGAGTGCCTGTCGACGACGGAGACGTTCCGCCGTCTGGCCGGGCACATGGGGCTCACCGAGCCGTCGCTGTACGACTCCGACCTCGAACTGGCCGAGCAGCTGCTCGCCTCCGGGCATCCCTCCCTCGACGGGATCACGGTCGACCGGCTGCGCAAGGAGGGCTGGGTCAGGCTCAACGTGCCCCGGCCGTTCGTCCCGTTCGCCGACGGCTTCCCCACGGCCTCGGGGAGGCTGGAGTTCGGTTCCGGTCCCGCCTACGTGCCGCCGCGTACGGCCTCGGCCGCGTGCGGTCCCTATCCGCTGGCCCTGGTCACACCCGCGCCGCACACCTTCCTGAACACCACCTTCGGCAACAACCCCGAGCTACTGCGCCGTTCGAAGGGGCCCCGGGTGGTGGTCAACCCCGAGGACGCCGCGTCCAGGGGGCTGCGCGACGGGCAGCGGGCCCGGGTGTTCAACGCGGTCGGCGGCTTCGAGGCCGTGGTCGAGATCAGCGACCGGGTACGGCCCGGCGTCGTGGCCTCGACGAAGGGGCACTGGCGCAAGCTGAGCCCGGGGGGTTCGACGGTCAACGCGGTGGTCGAGGAGTACGACGCCGACCTGGGCAGGGGGGCCGTCTATCACGACAATCCGGTCGAGGTGATGCCCGTTATGTCTGAGACGACATAGGTAAAGCTACGGTGCCGCATTAGGGGTGCCCCGTGAGATCCTTCCGCGGTGACCTCAACTCTCGGATACGCGATCCTCACAGCGCTGGCCCGCCGACCGAGGTCCGGATACGAGCTGGCCACCGCCATGGGACATCCGCTGGGATGTTTCTGGACGGCCCGGCACAGCCAGATCCACCCTGAGCTGCAACGGCTGGTCGCGGCGGAACTGGTCACCTTCGAGCAGGTCCCGGGTCCCGGCCCGCAGCGCAAGAAGATCTACTCCATCACCCGGCTGGGGACGAGGGAACTGCGCGAGTGGGTCATCGAGCCCCCGCAGTCCCGTCCCGAGCGTGACGAACTGCTGTTGAAGTCCTACGCCGCCTGGCTCGCCGACCCGGCCGAACTGATCAAGCTCTTCCAGATCCAGCTTGAGGAGCACGAACGGCGGCTGGCGACCTACGAGGACGAGCGCTCGGCCTTCTCCAGCGCGCCCGGCCGCGAGAGCCGCCGCTTCGGCGACTACGCCACCCTGTGGTACGGCATCAGCTACGAGAACCACCGCATCGCCTGGTGCCGCTGGATGATCGACCAGCTCCGCGCGCGTTCCGCGCGCACGTCACGCCTCCGCAAGACCCCGGCCCCGGCGGCTGTTTCGGTTGTCCCCGCTCCGCCGCCGGTGCCCTCGTTCGACGTGAGCCCGCGCTTCGGTGCGATCCCGCGCTTCGACATGGGCGCGGAGTTCGGGGTCGGCGCGCAGTTCGACGTGGGCGCGCAGTTCGGGGTGAGCCCGTGACCCGGTGGGGGTCCCGCCTCTCAGCTCAGCGCGAGCTTGTATCCCTCGTGTGAGGCGACGAAGCCGAGGGAGTCGTAGAAGCGGTGCGCGTCCTTGCGCGCCTTGTTCGTGGTGAGCTGGACCAGGGCGCACCCCCTGGCCCGGCCCCGCTCGACGGCCCAGCGCAGCATCTGCCCGCCCAGTCCTCTGCCGCGCAGGCCGGAGGCGATCCTGACGGCCTCGATCTGCATCCTGAGCGCTCCCCCACGGGAGATCCCCGGGATGTAGGTGAGCTGCATGGTGCCGACGACCTCGCCGTCCAGTTCGGCGACGATCAGCTCGTTGCCCGGGTCGGCGTCGATGGCCTCGAAGGCCGCCCGGTGGGTCTCGCCGTACTCGCCCTGTTGGGCGCCGGAGGTCGAGTCGTCGGCCAGCAGGGCCAGAACCGTCGGGACGTCCTCAAGGGTCGCGACGCGAAAGGTCAGATAAGGGTTCACCGGCATGCCGTGAGCCTACCGAGGCCCGGTCCTCAGGGGCCGGGCCTCGGTAGGCGTCAACACGGACATGCGGGCCTCGACGTGAGCGGCGTTCGAGTCGACGGCCCGACATGGGCCAAGTGGCCGAGCGGGCTCTCAGCAGCCGGCCGAGCCGACGTACGTGACCGGCCAGTTGACCGTCGTCTTCGAGACCTGGCCGATGGCCACGCAGGGGCCGGTGATCAGGATGTTGCCGGTGTAGTGCTGCGCACGCACGACCACCAGGTGCCGGCCCGTGCCGGAGGTGCAGAGGCTGGACGCCCAGTTCGATCCCTGCTGCACGGTGCAGCCGGAGGGGGCGGCCATGGCCGAGGTGGGGGTGAGGGCCAGAACGCCCAGGCAGAGGGCGGCAGAACTGGCGAGGGTCACCGCGCGACGACGAAAGCTCACGACGAATCTCCTAGAAGGTGGGGGGCTAGGAAGCTTTCCTTTAGGAAAGTTTCCTAATTGAATCCTAAATCGGGACTTAGGGGCAGTCAACAAACGTTCAACATTCGCCGCGACGCCCCGCCCGGCGGGTAGGGGACGGATCAGGGTTGCTCCCCGATGCGAAGAAGGGGGCCGGCGGGGCAGTCTTGGGAACATGAACGACGAACTCACTCGACGTGACGAGATGTCCCTCGCCGGCGCGGCCCTGCGGGGAGCCCCCTGGAGGGCGGCGGCGGTGACCGGAGGCGCGACGGCGGCCGTCAGCTTCGGCCTGGGGGTGATCCTGCCGGGGGCCGCGGACCTCACCTGGGCACTCTGCCTGGGGATCACGCTGTTCACCCTGGTCGCGGCGATCGGATCGGTCGGCAGGCCGGGCTCGGGTGACCGGGTGACGCGGCAGGCCAGGCTGTGGGCGCTGCGCAGGCCGTGGCGGTTCTCGCTCTACCCCGCGCTCGGCGCGGCGGCGCTCATGTATCCGGTGCAGCTCATCGTGGACGACCAGGGCGTGTTCGGCGCCGCGTTCGACGCGCTGCAGGGCGGCGTCGTGGTGTATCTGATCACCGCGTTCCTGGCCCTGACGCTCAGGGGACGCGGCGAACGCCCCTCGCTGCCCCACGGGCACTGACCGGACGGCTCGGCGGAACGTCCCGGGACCGGTGGAAGGCCCCGGGAGGCCCCGCTCGTCACAGGGATCTCACGACTGCTTCTCGTAGTCGGCGCGGCAGACGCAGAACTCGTTGCCCTCGGGGTCCAGCATGGTCACCCAGCCGGTGCCGTCGGGGTTGCGCCGGTCGTCGTGGACCGTGGCGCCGAGCCCGGCCAGCCTCTCGACCTCCTGGTCGCGGGTGGTGCCGTCGGAGCCCGTGACGTCGAGGTGGACACGGTTCTTGACCGACTTCCCCTCGGGAACCCTGATGAACAGCAGGTTCGGCTCCCCGCAGACGAGGACCTCGTCGCCGTCGGGTTCCGTCTCCGGGTGGATCTCCCAGCCGGTCGCCTGGCTCCAGAAGGCCGCCAGCTCGTGCGGCCGGGCACAGTCGAATGTCACATAGTGCACGTTAATCATGCCCTCAGCCAATCGCGACACCATCTATCGCGTCAAACCGGTTTCCCTAGGGGCGGTCAGTGGCCGCCCCCCGCGAGGTTGAGCCCGATGACGCCCGCGAGGATGAGGACGATGGAGATGATCTTCAGGGCCGAGGCGTCCTCGCCCAGGAGGACGATGCCCAGGGCGGCGGTGCCCACGGCGCCGATGCCGGTCCAGACGGCGTAGGCCGTACCGACCTCCAGGTTCTTGAGGGCCAGTGAGAGCAGACCGAAGCTGAGCACCCCGAAGACGACGACTCCGACGCTCGGCAGCAGCGAGGAGAACCCGTTGCTCAGCTTGAGCGAGTAGGCCATCGCGATCTCGAACAGACCGGCGACGACAATGAGGATCCAAGCCATGACGACTCCCTGAAGCGTCGTCTTTTCGGACCGGGTACGGCGCGTCTCGTCCGGGAGCGTCTCGACTGAGAGCTCTATCCGGGCAACGCCTCCGATGTCGGCCCGATTCCCGTGTCCCACCACAGGGTGAACCACCGCTCGCGGGGAAGCGGCCACATGTCGAGCCGGATCGCCGCCGCGACGACCTCGTCCGCCCGCCCCGGGTCGAGGCAGAGTCTTCTGCAGGCGCTCTCCGCCAGGCCCTCCGGTGTCGCGAAGCGGGACAGCGGGGCCAGGCGCGCCTCGTGCCGCACCCGGTGACCGAGCGCCTCGGCGACCGCGATCACGTCGTGGACCGTGGGCCGGTCCGGGCGGACGATCCCGTGGAAGTGGGCCCACAGGGGGTTGAGCCAGGTCATCGGGTGGCGTTCGGTGAGTTCGACGACGACCCTGAGGCGGGCGTGACCGGACAGTTCGGTGAGGAAGGCGGCCAGGTCGGGCACGTTGTAGACGACGTGGGCGCAGACCGCCACGTCGGCGACCGGGGTCACCGGCGCGACGTCGGGCCAGCGGCCGGTGACGATCCTGAGCGGCACTCCGAGCGCGGCGGCCCGTGACTCCAGTTCGGCGAGCATGCCGGGCGAGGTGTCTACCGCGACCAGCTCTCCCATCCGCCCGGCCAGCGGGAGACCGGCCGCCCCGGTGCCCGCGCCGACGTCGAGCAGGACGCCCCCGGGCGGCAGCGCCTCGGCGACCCGGTCCAGGGTCGGTCCCTGCGGTTCGGCGAGCGCCCGCTCCGTCCGCTCGGCGAACCGCGCGGGCGAGTGCCCCCAGGGGTCGGTCCGCGCCTTCGCCGCGATCTCGTCGGGGATCGCCCACAGCGCGAGGTCCGCACGCCACCGCTCGTCCATGGCAGGAGCCTAACCCGGGGGTGACGACCGTCCCTGTCAAGGCCGCGTGTCGGCCCGGGGGCGCGGCCTCGTCCGAGCGGGCCGGTACAGCTCCCTTTCCCCGAGGAATGTGACAAACGCCCTTACCGGCACAGTTTTTGGGGGGTTACTGGCGGGTAGCATCAGGGGTAAGGTTACTGATGAGTAGAGAAAAAGCCCGGTCCCCCGGTTTCAAGGAGCAGATCCCATGGGCCACTACAAGAGCAACCTCCGTGATCTGGAGTTCAATCTCTTCGAGGTGTTCGGCCGCGGGGACATCCTGGGTACCGGCCTCTACGCGGACATGGACGAGGACGTCGTGCGCAGCGTCCTCGACGAGGTCAACCGCCTGGCGACGGGGGTTCTGGCCGACTCCTTCGAGGAGGGCGACCGCACGCCGCCCGTTCTGGACCCGGAGACCGGCGCGGTGACGATGCCGGAGGGCTTCAAGCGGTCCTTCGCCGCCTACCGCGAGGGCGGCTGGACCAACATCGGCCTGCCCGCCGAACTGGGTGGTCCCGGCCTGCCGCCCAGCGTCAACTGGGCGCTCGCCGAGATGATCCTCGGCGCGAACCCGGCCGTCTGGATGTACGCCAGCGGACCCGCCTTCGCCTACGTGATGCACCTCATCGGCACCGAGGACCAGAAGCGCTTCGCCGAACTGGCCATCGAGCGGACCTGGGGCGCGACCATGGTCCTCACCGAGCCCGACGCGGGCTCCGACGTGGGCGCGGGCCGTACGAAGGCGATCAGGCAGCCCGATGGCACCTGGCACATCGAGGGCGTCAAGCGCTTCATCACCAGCGCCGAGCACGACCTGGCCGACAACATCTTCCACCTCGTGCTTGCCCGCCCCGAGGGGCACGGCGTCGGCACCAAGGGCCTGTCGATGTTCCTGGTCCCGAAGTACCACGTGGACCTGGAGACCGGGGAGCTGGGCGAGCGCAACGGCGTCTACGTCACCAACGTCGAGAAGAAGATGGGCCTGAAGGTCTCCACGACCTGCGAGCTCACCTTCGGCGAGCGGCACCCGGCTGTCGGGACGCTGATCGGCGACGTGCACGAGGGCATCAAGCAGATGTTCATGATCATCGAGCACGCCCGGATGATGGTGGGGACCAAGGCCATCGCCACCCTGTCGACCGGTTACCTGAACGCCCTCGAATACGCCAGGGCCAGGGTGCAGGGCGCCGACCTCACCCAGATGACCGACAAGGCCGCCCCGCGCGTGACCATCGTCCACCACCCCGACGTGCGCCGCGAGCTCATGCTCCAGAAGTCGTACGCCGAGGGCATGCGGGCGCTGGTGATGCTGACGGCCACCTACCAGGACGCGGTGCAGGCCGCCCGCTTCGAGGGCCGTGAGGACCGGCACGCCGAGGCGATGAACGACCTGCTGCTGCCGCTGGTCAAGGGGGTCGGGTCCGAGCGGTCCTACGAGCTGCTCTCCCGCTCGCTGCAGACCCTGGGCGGCTCCGGCTACCTGCAGGACTACCCGTTCGAGCAGTACATCAGGGACGCCAAGATCGACTCCCTCTACGAGGGCACGACCGCGATCCAGGGCATGGACCTGTTCTTCCGCAAGGTCCTGCGCAACCAGGGGGCCGCGCTCGGCGCGCTGTACGGTGACATCAAGGCCTTCGCCGCCTCCCAGGCGGGCAACGGCCGCCTCAAGGAGGAGCGCGGGCTGCTCGACGAGGCCGCCGACGAGGTCAAGGCCATGGCCGACACGATGGCCGGCTGGGCGATCACCTCGCTGGAGACCCCCGAGGAGGTCTACAAGGTCGGTCTCAACAGCACCCGGTTCCTGCTCTCCCTGGGTGACCTGGTGATCGGCTGGCTGCTGCTGCGCCAGGCCGAGGTGGCGCTGGCCGCGCTCGGCTCCCCCGGCAGGGACCAGGCGTTCTACGAGGGCAAGGTGGCCGCGGCGTCGTTCTTCGCCAAGACCGTCCTGCCCCGGCTGGCCGCCGAGCGCCGCGTGCTGACCGAAACCGACCAGAGCCTGATGGAGCTGTCCGAAGAGGCGTTCTGACCACCCGGCCGTGGAGGGTCGTCCCGTTTCCGGGACGGCCCTCTTCCGTGTGTGCGATCACCCCGGAACCGAGTTATTCTCATTATGAGATTATCTTGACCCGGGAAGGGTGTGTCGTGGACGAGAAGGAATCGGCGTTCCTGGCGGAGTACGACCCCAGGGACTATCCCCCGGTCGCCGTGACGGTGGACGTGGTCGCGCTGACCATCCGCGCGGGTGTGCTGCACGTGCTGCTGGTCGAGCGGGGCCGCCCTCCCCAGCAGGGACGCTGGGCACTGCCGGGAGGGTTCATCAGGCCGGGCGAGGACCTGCCCGAGGCGGCCAGGCGGGAACTGGCCGAGGAGACCGGGCTCGCCCCCCGCGTCCACATCGAACAGCTGGCCAGCTACGGAAGCCCGGACCGGGACCCGAGGATGCGGGTCGTCTCGATCTCCTACCTCGCCTTCGCCCCCGATCTGCCCGACCCCAGGGCGGGCTCCGACGCGGCCTCCGCCGCCTGGCACCCGGTCTCGCGCCCGCCGGAGCTGGCCTTCGACCACGCGCGCGTCCTCGCCGACGGCCTCGAACGGGCGCGGGCCAAGCTGGAGTACACGCCGCTGGCCACGACGTTCACCGGGGAGACGTTCACGATCTCCGAGCTGCGCGGCGTCTACGAGACGGTGTGGGGCGTCCCGCTGCACGCGGGCAACTTCCACCGCAAGGTCCTCTCCGTACCCGGTTTCGTCGAGGCCACCGGGCACAGCACGGTGAGCGGCGGCTCCCGGGGCGGGCCACGCGCCAAGCTCTACCGCGCCGGGGACGCCCGCCTGCTGCACCCCGCCCTGCTGCGGCCCGCCGAGCAGGAGGGCACCCGATGACCACCCCGGCCGAGGCGATCGCGCTGGTCTCCGCCGCCCGCGTCCCCGGGGACCTGTTCGGCGGGCCGACACCACGGCGGACGTACCGGAGACTGGCCCGGCTGCTGCACCCCGACCTGACGCCGGGTGCCGAGGCCGCCGGGGCGTTCGCCAGGCTGGCGAGCCTGTGGGCCGAGCACACCGGACACACCCCCACGGACGACCTGGCCGGAACGGTGGTCGGAACCCACCACGTCGGGCGGCTGCTCCACGAGGGCGCGACCGCCCTGCTGTACGACTGCGCCCCCGGCGCCCTGCTCAAGATCCCGCGCGGTCCCGCGGACAACGACCTCATGCGGCGCGAGGCGCAGGCGCTCAGGACGATCGAACGGGAGGGCGATCCGACGCTGCTGCCGTACGTGCCCCGGCTGGTCGACTCCCTCCGGCACGGCTCCGGCGACGCGCGGCGGCGGGCGAACGTGATCAGCCGGGTCCCCGACGGGTTCGTGAGCCTGGCGGAGATCGCGCGGCGGCGGCCGGTACTCGACCCGAGGGACGCGGCGTGGATCTGGCGGCGGCTGCTGGTCGCGATCGGGGCGGCGCACCGCGCCGGGGTGGTGCACGGCGCGGTGTTCGGCCACCACGTCCTGGTCCACCCGATCGACCACGGTCTGGTGCTCGTCGACTGGAGCCAGTCGGTCCCGCTCGGCAGCCCGTTGACGGTCCTGGTCGCCAGGCACCGTGACGCCTACCCGCCGGAGGTCCTCACCGGGGCGCCCGCGACCGAGACCCTGGACATCAGGCTCGCCACCCGCTGCGTCGCCGCCCTCATGGGGGACCGGGTGCCCGGTGCGATCGGCCGTTTCGTGCGGGGCAGCCTGGTCGCGCCGCCCCGGGACGCCTGGCGGCTGCTGGGTGAGCTCGACGAGTTGCTCGACGATCTCTACGGTCCCAGGACCTACCGTCCGCTGAACCTCTGAGATCCCTCAGACCGAGGCGAACAGTTCGACGGTCCTGGCCCGTTCGCGCTCGTCGCCGAGCGGGTTCACCAGTAGCTCCGTCGTCCCGGCGTCGGCGTATCGCCGTACGGCCCGCGCCACGCTCTCCTCGTCGCCCGCCAGGACCGTCTCGTGGACGCCCGACTTGCCCTGCCGATCGAGCATGGCCCGTTGACGTACTCCTCGGCTTGAAGCCAAAGATTCAGTCCGTACCGCATGTTCATGCGGCACCTCTGCGGCTTCCTGCTTCCTCGCGCCGTGCCAGACCGGAACCTGGTCTTACCCGCGCTCCACAGGCGTTTAGCCTCTCCGCCCGTCCGGCGGCGAGAATGTTGATCGCGGCGTTGACATCCCGGTCATGGACCACGCCGCATGGGCACTGCCACTCCCGGACGTTCAACGGCATCGACTCGGCGACGGCCCCGCACTCCGAGCATCGTTTGGAGGAGGGAAACCACCGATCGATCCTGGCGAAAGTGCGGCCGTAGCGGGCCGCCTTGTACTCCAGCATCGCCGTGAACCTCCCCCAACCCGCGTCATACACCGACTTCGCCAGCCGGGTACGGCCCAGCCCCTTCACAGACAGATCCTCCACGTACACCGCTTGATTCTCACGGACGATCACGGTGGAGAGCTTGTGCGTGAAGTCCCGGCGAGCGTCGGCCACCCGGGCGTGAGCACGGGCGACCTTCATCCGGGCCTTGCTGCGGTTGTTAGACCCTTTTTCCTTGCGGGACAGGGCCTGCTGCGCCTTACGTAGCCGCCGCTCGGCCCGGCGCAGGAACCGGGGATTGGCGACCTTCCGACCGTCCGACAACACCGCGAAATGTGACAGACCCAGATCTATCCCGACCTCCGACTCCGTTTCCGGGAGCGGTTCATCGGCCACCTCAACGACGAACGAGGCGAAATACCGATCAGCGGCGTCCTTGATGACCGTGACGCTGGATGGTTCGGCGGGCAGGTCCCGCGACCATCGAACCGCCACATCCCCGATCTTCGGCAAACGCAGCCTCCCACCAGCAGTGATGGCGAAGCGAGCGTTACGGGTGAAACGAATCGACTGCCGACTGTCCTTACGTGACCGGAACCGGGGCCGAGCCGCCTTCGGCCCCTTGCGTGCGCCCGTCAGGGAGGCGAAAAAGACGCGAAAGGCGGTGTTCAAATCCGCCAACGCCTGCTGCAACACCACTGCCGACACCTCGCCCAGCCATGCGCGCTCCGGAGTTCTCTTGGCCTGCGTGATGACCCGCTTGGACAGCTCGGTGTCGGAGACGTACGGCAAGCCCTGCTCGTGGGCTTGCCGTCGCGTACACAGTCCATCGTTGAACACTGTCCGCGCGCATCCGAACGCCCGAGCCAGCGCACGGCACTGGCCAGGGGTGGGGTAGAGGCGAACGTTGTAACGGAGCCGCACACGAACAAGCGTGCCATCCATCCTTGATCACTCGCATAGATATTCGAGAAATGGAGAAAAGACATGGCGACCGGACAACACCGCCTCCGTCCTGGGCAACATCACCGTCGCCGAATGGAACGCACGCCGTACGGCGCCCCCACCCTCTTCCGATAACAAGATCCTCCACTTGCGGGAAGGCCTGACCCCTCTTGACGTGAGGGCCGAGGCGCTACAGACAAACACTGCGGCGGGTTGACGCGGCCCATCGTTATTCTCATAATGAGATTAACTCAACCTGAGAACAACCAAGGGGACCCACATGGGAAGCGGAATCTGGTCGACCGACGTCTACTCCGCCGCCGCGAGCTACCGCGCCGCCAAGGGCACCAGCGCCTTCGCCTACAGCGACAGCGGCGCGCGCGCCACGCACGAGGACCTCGACCCGTACGGCGTCGCCGCCCGTGAGAGCCGTGACTCCGACGAGCACCCCGACAGCCTCGCCATCGCCGTCCTGTTCGACGTGACCGGCTCGATGGGCGGGGTCCCCCGTACGCTCCAGACCAAGCTGCCCGACCTGCTGGGCCTGCTGATGCGCAAGGGCTACGCCACCGACCCGCAGATCCTCTTCGGCGCGATCGGCGACGCGACCTGCGACCGCGCCCCCCTCCAGATCGGCCAGTTCGAGTCCGACAACCGGATGGACGAGGACCTCGGCAAGATCCTGCTCGAAGGCGGGGGCGGCGGCCAGAAGACCGAGTCCTACGAGCTGGCGATGTACTTCATGGCCAGGCACACCTCGATCGACTGCTTCGAGAGGCGCGGGCGCAAGGGCTACCTGTTCATCATCGGCGACGAACTGCCCTACCCGAAGGTCAGCCGCCGTCAGGTCCGCCAGGTGATCGGCGACTCCCCGCTGCGGGACATCACGACGAAGGACATCGTCGCCGAGCTGACCAGGGCCTACCACGTCTACTACATCCTGCCCGCCGGGGCGAGCTACGCCGGGGACGGCCAGGTGCTGGCCGCCTGGCGCGACCTGCTCGGTCAGAACGTCCTCGAACTGGACGACCTGGACGCGGTCTGCGAGACCATCGCGCTCACCGTCGGCCTCGGCGAGGACGCCATCGACCTGGACGAGGGGCTGGACGACCTCGACGAGATGGGCTCGGAGGCCGGCCAGGCCGTGGGCAGGGCGCTGGCCCGTCTCGACCGGCGGACGCTCGCGGTGCCCGAGGAGCCGGGCGCCAGCGGCGTGATCCGGCTGTGAGGGGTACGGGCGTGCGCGAACACGTGATCGTCGCCGACCTCGGGTACGGCGACGCGGGCAAGGGGACCGTCGTGGACTGGCTCTGCTCACAGGAGCCGGTGCGGGCGGTCGTCCGCTTCAACGGTGGCGGGCAGGCGGCGCACAACGTCGTCCTGCCCGACGGGCGGCACCACACCTTCGCCCAGTTCGGGGCGGGGACGTTCCGGGGCGTGCCGACCCACCTTTCACGCTTCACGATCGTGGACCCGCTCGCCCTGGCCTCCGAGGCGGCGAACCTGGCCCGCCTCGGGGTGCCCGACCCGTTCGGGCTGCTCACCGTGGACCGGGACGCCCTGCTCGCGACGCCGTACCACGTGGCGGCCGGGCGGGCCAGGGAGCTGGCGCGCGGCGAGGACCGGCACGGGTCGTGCGGGATGGGCGTCGGGGAGACCGTCTCCTACGCCCTGGCGCATCCGGGCCTCGCGCCGACCGTGGGTGACTGCGCCGCGCCGGTACGGCTGGCCCGCAAGCTGCGCGCGCTGCGCCGGGAGGTCGAGGAGACCTGGTGGGTGGCCGGGCCGGTGGCGACGGAGCTTCCCCCGGTCGAGGACTGCGTCGCGGCCTACCGGGCGTTCGCCGAGCGGGTGACCCTCACCGGCCCCGCGCGGCTCGCGGCCCTGCTGCGCGAGGGGCCGGTCGTCTTCGAGGGGGCCCAGGGCGTGCTGCTCGACGAGTGGCACGGCTTCCACCCGTACACGACCTGGAGCACGACGACCTTTGCGAACGCCCTCGAACTGCTCGGCGGGGCGGGTGCCGTACGGCTCGGGGTGCTGCGTTCCCACACGCCCAGGCACGGTCCCGGGCCCCTGGTCACCGAGGACCGGACGCTGCGGGTGCCCGAGCGGCACAACGGGACGGGGCCGTGGCAGGGGCCGTTCAGGGTCGGGCACTTCGACGCGGTCGCGCACCGCTACGCGCTGGCGGTCACCGGCGGGGCGGACGCGCTCGCGCTCACCCACCTGGACGTGCCGGTCTCGCGGATGTGCGTCTCCTACGACATCGGCGAGCCACCCGTGGGTACGGCGGGCGACCTCGACGGGCAGGCGAGGCTGACGGAACGGCTGCTGCGGGCCCGTCCCCACTACGTGGACGGTGTCGACGACTGGCCGGGGGCGGTCGAGGAGGCCCTCGGAGTGCCGGTGTGGCTCGGCTCCTGGGGCCCGACCTCGGCCGACAAACGCGCGTGGGTCAGATCGTGAACTGTACGGCGGCGCGGGAGGCCACGATGGGCTTGATGTGCTTGGCGATCACTGCCTGGTGCTCCGGGTGGTCCCGGTAGACCAGGAAGTCGTCGGCGTTGTCGAAGTCCGCGACGATGGCGAACTCGTGGTTGCCGGGGTTCACACCCGCGTCGGCCCCCAGCGTGTAGGCGCGGATCTCCGGGATGATCTCCGTCAGCCTGCGAAGCTCGGTCTTGACCGTCGCCTTCTGCTCCTCGGTCGTCCCCTCGGCCCAGGTGAACAGCACGACATGACGGAACATGATCTCCCCTTCGGTCGGATGCCCAGTAAGCGTACGGCCGCCCTTTACGCGGGACGAGCGCGGGGCGTCCCGCGGTATTCGGCGCGGCGGCTCTCCCTCGCCCGAAATGCTCCGATATATGCCATTTATTTATTATTTATACAGATCTGTGCGCCTTTGCCAAACTATAAGTGCTTTGCGGTGTCGTGGTAGGTGCGTCTCCTGCGATGTTTGGGGTGTTCGAGCCCAGGAAGGCGAAATCGTCTTCCCGTGAAACCGGAGGATCGCATGGGATCGAAGACTGCTGCCTCGCTCTTCGCGAGCACCATGGGCGCGGGGCTCCTCGCCGGAGTCCTCATCGCCGGCCCGGCGGAGGCCACTACCACGCCCACAGCGGCGGTCCCGGCCGTCCAGACGTCCGTCTCGGCCGGATTCCTCACCGCGGGCTGCTGCCGGCGGCGCTGCTGCCGGTGCGGCTGCGGGTGGCGGAGTCGCTGTGGCTGGCGCGGCGGCTGCGGCTGGCGCGGCGGCTGGCGGTGGAGCAACTGGGGATGGGACGACGACTGGGGATGGTGACGGCGGTCACGTTTCGTCCCGTTCCGGCTTAGGGAAACCCATCGGGAAACGCCTCGCGTGAATCGGTGACTTCCCTCGGCCTCGCCGGAATTCGGGAATGAGAGGACCGGTCAGCCCCTGAGTGGACCCGTCCCCATCCGGGGGCGGGTTCGCCATGCCGTACGACCGAACCTGGTCCGCGTCCGCCCCGGAGCGGCACCGAGCACGACCGTGCGGGCCGTCCCGGGGACGAACCGCAGGTCATGGGTGAGCAGGATGGTCGTACGGCCCGCCATGAGACGGCCGAGCGGCTCCATGACCCGGGCGGCGGTCTCCGGGTCCAGGCCGGTCATCGGCTCGTCGAGGACGAGCACCGGGGCGTCACGCAGGATCGCCCTGGCGATGGCCAGGCGCTGGCGCTGACCACCGGACAGCAGCCTGCCTCGCTGCCCGACCTGGGTGTCGTACCTCGCCGGGAGCCGCTCGACGAACTCGTGTGCCCCGGCCATGACGGCGGCCCTGACGATCTCGTCCATCCCGCAGCCGGGACGGCCGTAGGCGATGTTGTCGCGTACGGTGCCGGAGAAGAGCAGGTTCTCCTGCTGCAGAACGGTCACGGCCTCACGCAGCGCCGTACGAGGAATGTCCCTGATGTCCACGCCGTCGAGCAGGACACGCCCCTCGGCCGGGTCGTGGAAGCGCAGCAGGAGTTTGGCCACGGTCGACTTGCCCGCGCCGCTCGGGCCGACGCACACGACCAGTTCGCCCGGTTTCGCGTGGAAGGTCAGGTGCCGCAGCGTGGGAGTCGACCTGCCCGGATAGGTGAAGCCGACGTCGGCGAAGTCGATCCGTCCCCGTGGCGGCGCGGCGGGCGGTACGGCCCCGGCGGAATCGGTGACCCGGGGCCGGATCCGCAGGATCTCGATCACCCGGTCGGAGCCCGCCGCGGCCTGGGAGACGGTCAGCGCGAGTTGCCCGAGCCCCTGGACCGCCGGGTAGAGGTAGGCGAGGTAGGCCGCGAAGGCGAGCAGCCCGCCGATCGTGAGGCGGCCCGCCGTGATCTCCCACGCGCCGACCCCGATGACGACGAGCAGGCAGACGGTCTCGATGATCTGGACGACCGGCCCGTACAGCGCGGAGAGCCTGGCCTGGGTCACGTTGGCCCTCATCCAGGCGCGCCCCTGGGTGTGCAGCCGCCGCGCCTCGGTGCCCTGCCGGTTGAAGGCCTGCACCAGCGCCTGGTTGGCCAGGCCCTCCTCGATGACGCCGTTCATGACGCCGTTACTGAGCCGCTCACGCGCGGCGGCCGTCCTGAGGCGCGAGGCGAAAAGCTTGGAGACGACCAGGAACGCCGGAACCATCGCGAACGTCACCAGCGCCAGGTCCCAGCGGGTCAGCAGGGCGGCCCCGGCGAAGAAGAACACGCTGACGGTCGTCGTGAGAATCCTGACCACACCGGAGCCGACCAGTTCCTCGATGGCCTCGACGTCGTCGGTGAGCCTGGCCATCAGGTCGCCGAGCCTGCGCCGGTCGAAGAAGTCGGGGGTCAGGGTCTGCATGTGCGCGAACACCCGGTCCCGCAGGCGCAGCAGGAAGCGCTCGCCGCCGACGGCGGTGGCGTAGGAACCGAGGAAGGAGGCCAGCCCGGCGACGACCATCAGGCCGAGCCAGACGAAGGCGGGCTCCCAGAAGGCGTCCAGGTTCTGTCCCGCGAGGACCTCGTCGGTGATGCGGCCGAAGAGCCGGATCGCCCCGATCTCACAGAGGGCCGCCACGATCGCCAGCAGCACCCCGGCCACGAACAGCCTGCGGACCCCCCGGGTGTGCGGCCAGAACCGCCCGAAGGCCTCCCTGATGGAGACGAAAGGGGCCGGTGGGGGGTCGTCCGGAGGACGTACGGGGGTGGAAAAGGAGAACCGGCGGGTTACCCGCCGGTTCGTCGCTGAGGGAACTACCACCACCAGCCGCCCCAGCCCCAGCCACCACGGCGCCAGCCCCGGCCACCGCATCCGCAGCGACGGCGTCGGCAGCCGCCCCACGCGAGCGGGGCACCGCCGGCCGGGAAGAGCTTTTCGAGTCTCATTGGCTTTCCCTTCTGGTGGAACCTTTCGCGAATCTCCAAATCACGACACTAGCACCGATATATGCATTAACCACTAAACCCCCGATGAATGGATAACGTTTTAACCGGATATGTCATGACATCCTCGGACGCGCCACCGGCCACCCCAAGGGGAACATCACCACAGGTCAAAACGGCCCCACGGAGCACGCCGTACGGCAAAGCCCCTTCCCCGAAATCAGGGAGAAGCGGAACACCGGATTCACAGAAAGGTCATCGACCCGCACGGGAGCCCGGTCGCCGCAGATCGGTCCACGGGCTTCACGCGTCAATCGAAACGCCCCGGGAAAGGCCACGGAAACGGCGGCCCCGCAAACGCCGGGTAAAAGGGGACGGGCCCGCCCCCGTGAGGGGACGGGCCCGTCGGGCCGGTGCGGGGGCTCAGCCCCAGGCGAGCATGCGCAGCGGGTCCTCCAGCATGGCGCCCACGTCGCGCAGGAAGAGCGAGCCCAGTTCGCCGTCCACGATCCGGTGGTCGAACGACAGCGCGAGCGTGCACACCTTCCTGGGCACGATCTGCCCGTCGACCACCCAGGGCAGGTCCCTGATCTGCCCGAAGGCCAGGATCGCCGACTCGCCCGGGTTGAGGATCGGGGTCCCGGCGTCCACCCCGAACACGCCCACGTTCGTGATCGTGATCGTGCCGCCCGACATGTCGGCGGGCTGGGTACGGCCCGCCCGCGCGGTCTCGACCAGCGCCCCCAGGGCGCGGGCGAGGTCGGGCAGCGACAGCGCGTGGGCGTCCTTGACGTTGGGCACGATCAGGCCGCGCGGGGTCGCCGCGGCGATGCCCAGGTTCACCCGGTGCTTGACCACGATCTCCTGGTTCGCCTCGTCCCAGGAGGAGTTGACCATCGGATAGCGACGGGCCGCGACCAGCATCGCCTTGGCCACCAGCAGCAGCGGCGAGACCTTGACCTCGGCGAAGTCGTCGAGCAGCCGCAGCCGCCTGACGGCCTCCATCGTCCCGGTCACGTCCACCTGGAGGAACTCGGTGACGTGCGGCGCGGTGAACGCCGAGGACACCATGGCCTGCGCGGTCGCCCTGCGCACTCCCCTGATGGGGATGCGCTCCTCGTCGGGTCCCTGCGCCACGGCCGTCGCGCCACGCCCGGGCGCGGCGACCGCGGCGTGGACGTCCTCCCGGGTGATGCTCCCGTTCGGGCCCGTCCCGGTGAGCGTGCCCAGGTCGACACCGAGGTCCTTGGCGAGCTTGCGCACCGGGGGCTTGGCCAGCACCGCGCCCCGCGCGGCACCGGACCCGGCGGGCGTGGCAGGCCCAGCGGGCGCGGCAGCGGGCTCAGCCTGCCGTACCGGAGCCACCGGAGCCGGAGCCTCGACGGCCGCCGGAGCGGGAGCCGGAGCCGGGGCGGTGGCCGCCGGAGCGGCGGACTTGCGGGGCCTGCGCTTGGCCGTACCCGGCTTGACGCCGTAGCCGACCAGCACGGGCTGCCGCTCCGGCTTGGGGATCGTGGGGACCATGTCCTCGGCGGGGGTCCCGGCCGGTGTCTCCGGAGGACCCGAGCCGTCGTCGACGGTGATGATCGGCTTGCCGACGTCGACGGTCTGCCCCTCCTCGGCCAGCAGCGCGGCGATCACCCCCTCGTACGGCGAGGGCAGCTCGACGATGGCCTTGGCCGTCTCGATCTCCACGATGATCTGGTTGACCTTGACCGGGTCGCCGGGCTTGACGTGCCAGCGGACGATCTCGGCCTCAAGCAGGCCCTCCCCCACGTCGGGGAGCTTGAACTCCTTCACGTCGTCTCCCCTCTAGAACGCGAACACGCGGTCGACGGCTTCGAGGACCCGGTCCAGATCCGGGAGGTAGTGGTCCTCCAGCCTTGAGGGCGGGTAGGGGGTCGAGGGCCCGCCGACGCGCAGCACCGGGGCCTCCAGGTTGTAGAAGCACCTCTCGGTGACCCTGGCGGCGATCTCGGCGCCGAACCCGTTGTAGACGGGCGCCTCGTGGACCACGACGCACCGCCCGGTACGGCGCACCGACTCCACGACCCGGTCCACGTCGAGCGGGTTGAGCGAGCGCAGGTCGACCACCTCGACGGACCTGCCGTCCTCCTCGGCCGCCGTCGCGACCTCAAGGCAGGTCTTCACCATCGGGCCGTAGGCCAGCAGTGTCACGTCGCCGCCCTGCCGTACGATCCTGGCCTGGTCGAAGGGGGTCCAGTCGGCGGCGGAGGAGGCGGTGTCCACCTCGGCCTTCTCCCAGTAGCGCCGCTTGGGCTCGAAGAAGACGAC
This sequence comes from Streptosporangium jomthongense, assembly GCF_042650425.1. Lineage (NCBI taxonomy): Bacteria > Bacillati > Actinomycetota > Actinomycetes > Streptosporangiales > Streptosporangiaceae > Streptosporangium > Streptosporangium jomthongense. The sequence goes on from NZ_JBHSBC010000022.1 coordinate 27,372, forward strand.
CGGGTCGTCGCTCCTGATCGCCTGCTGGATCATGGTGTAGCCGTCGACGGGGTTGGAGCAGGCCACGACCCGCAGGCCACCGGTGTGGGTGAAGTAGGCCTCCGGCGACTCGCTGTGGTGCTCGACCGCGCCGATGCCGCCGCCGCAGGGGATGCGCACCACGACGGGCAGCTTCAGCTTGCCCAGCGAGCGCAGCGGCATCTTGGCGAGCTGGGTGATGATCTGGTCGGCCGCCGGGAAGACGAAACCGTCGAACTGGATCTCGCAGACCGGGCGGTAGCCCCTGAGCGCGAGCCCGATCGCCGTGCCGATGATGCCGGACTCGGCCAGCGGGGTGTCGATGACCCGCTGCTCGCCGAAGTCCTTCTGCAGGCCGTCCGTGACGCGGAAGACACCGCCGAGCTTGCCGACGTCCTCACCCATGATCAGAACCTTGGGGTCGTCCTCCATGGCCTTGCGCATGCCCTCGTTGAGAGCCTTGGCCAGCGTGAGACTCGTCATCCCTCGAACCCCTCCAGGTAGGCGGCGAACTCCGCGCGCTCCTCCTCCATCAGCCGGTGCGGCTCCGCGTACACGTGGTCGAAGATCGCCAGTGGCTCGGGGTCCGGCAGGGCCAGACAACGCCTGCGGACGTCCTTGCCCAGCTCGTCGGCCTCGGCGTCGATCGCGTCGAAGAATTCCTGGTCGGCGATCTCGTTCTTGAACATGTAGGCGCGGACCCGCTCGATCGGGTCCTTGAGCTTCCACGCCTCAAGCTCGCTGGCCACGCGGTAGCGGGTCGGGTCGTCGGAGGTGGTGTGGGCGCCCATCCGGTAGGTGAAGGCCTCGATGAGGGTGGGTCCCTGGCCGGAACGCACGTCGGCCAGGGCCTTGCGGGTGACCGCCAGGCAGGCGAAGACGTCGTTGCCGTCCACCCGGACACCGGGGAAGCCGAAGCCGCTGGCCCTGCGGTACAGCGGGATGCGGGTCTGCTTCTCCAGCGGCTCCGAGATGGCCCACTGGTTGTTCTGGCAGAAGAAGACCACGGGGGCGTTGAAGACCGACGCCCAGATGAACGACTCGTTCACGTCGCCCTGGGAGGTGGCGCCGTCGCCGAAGTAGACCAGCGTCGCGTTCTCCGCGCCGTCGCGCTGCACACCCATGGCGTAGCCGACGGCGTGCAGGGTCTGGCTGCCGATGACGATCGTGTAGAGGTGGAAGTTGTGCTCAGCCGGGTCCCAGCCGCCGTGGTTGACCCCGCGAAACATGCCCAGGAGGTTGACCGGGTCGACCCCCCGGCACCAGGCGACGCCGTGCTCACGGTAGGTGGGGAAGACCATGTCCGTCGCGGCGAGCGCCCGTCCGGAGCCGATCTGCGCGGCCTCCTGGCCGAGCAGGGAGGCCCACAGGCCGAGTTCGCCCTGGCGCTGCAGGGCGACCGCTTCCAGGTCGACGCGGCGCACCAGGACCAGGTCCCGGTAGAGACCGCGGATCTCCTCCGGGGTCAGGTCGATGTCGTAGTCGGGATGCTCGACCCGTTCCCCCTCCGGGGTCAGCAACTGGACGAGCTCCGCAGGTGCTTGCGCACCACGAGGGGCCTCGGCTGTCACGTGCCACTCCTGTGTGCTCAGGGCCTTGGGAGGTGGGTTCACCACCGCTGTCCGGCCGGTTAGCAGCGCATCCGATCCGACTGGTGGTGGTTCGTATGCGTTTGTGGACATCGTGGCAGAGGTCACATACCTGTGCGCAAGACCTGCCCCGACATCCATCTCGCCCCTTGTTCCCGCCGGATCACCTCTCTCACCCTCGCATGGACCGCTCCCTCGGCGCACGGACCGGTTCGTCGTGTGGAACGTGCCCGTCTCGCGGCCACCCGGGCCCCGGGACCAAACGTCCGGCGGAGCCCGTTACTCTTGAGGCGCCTAACCGTCCCCGCAGCGACCAGGAGGAACACCGTGGCGCGCGTCATCGTCGACGTCATGCTGAAGCCCGAGATTCTCGACGCGCAGGGCCAGGCCATCGCCCGCGCGCTGCCGCGGCTCGGCTTCTCCGGCGTCTCCGCGGTACGGCAGGGCAAGCGGTTCGAGGTCGAGATCGACGGCCCCGCCGACGAGGCCGCCCTGGCCGAGGTCAGGAAGATGGCCGAGACCCTGCTGGCCAACACCGTCATCGAGGACTACACGGTCACCGCCGAGGCGTGAGATTTTGCGGCGCCTTCGGCACCGCGGGCAGCGCCTTTTTGCGCCGCCTCGCGGCGGCGCGGGCTTGGGCGCTTCGAGCCAACGCTTTCCCTCGTCGCTCATCCGCTTCGCTCCTTCGCTCCTCAGTCCAAGCGTCGGCGCGCCCAAGCCGGGTTTCTTTGCTCCGCCTGGCGGCGGCGCGGGCAGTGCTTTTTGCGCCGCCTGGCGGCGGCGCGGGCTTGGGCGCTTCGGGTCGGTGCCTTCCCTCGTCTCTCCGTCGCTTCGCTCCTGCGTTCCTCGGTCCAGACACCGACGCGCCCAAGCCGAAACTCCTCGCACACGGCGCCGGTAACCCGTACCTTTTGGCGTCGTGGGTTCGGAGTGGCTGTCATCGGGCGTCGAAGCAGTGACCCTGGACTGCGGCCTACACGGCGAAGATCCACACAGATCCCGGAACGCCCCTTATCTCAGGGGTAGATCCCTTACGCCCAGGTAGATCACTTTCTGGACCTGCCGTAATCCCACAGCTTGACCAACACTAAATAACATTAAGGTTATTTTGCGGTTAGCCCGGATTCCGCGGGGAAACCTTGACAGGGTGACGTCTGGCCCGGGAAGGGGGTCCGGTGGATATCGAGTTCTCGCTGGCTCTGCCGAGAGAGGCCGTCGGCATACCGATGGTCCGCAGAGCCCTTGGCGACTCGCTTCGCTCACTCGGCGTCACCGAAAGCTGCGTGTCCGACATCCTGCTCGCGGTCACCGAGGCGTGCGCCAATGCCGTACGCCACGGGGGCCCCGCCAACCGCTACGAGGTCGAGGTCGCGATCGGCTACGGCCGTTGTGACGTCCAGATCATCGACAGGGGGCAGGGCCTGGCCCGGCTCCCCGAGCACTACCCTCCGGGCGACACGGAGAACGGCCGGGGCATCCTGATCATGCAGGCCGTGGTCGACGAGATCTCCTTCGGCGTCACGCCGGGCCGGGGCACGACCGTGCACCTGCGCAAGCACCTCGACTGGGACGACGACGCCCTCCTGCTGCGCGAGAGCCTCGCGTGCGAGGGCCTCGTGCGCGAGGGGCTCATGTGTGACAACCGCGTGCGCGTCGGGCTGCCCCGCGAGGACCGCGTCCTCGCCGCGGTGTGAGAGACCCCACAGTTTCACCAGGTCACATGACTGAGAAGGCCATGCCGTACGGCCCGGCGACCTGCGCGTGTGACCCGCTTGTCGGGAACGGATAGCCTGGGCGCACCGCCGCAGACCGCTGTCCACCGTGAGAGACGCCGGCGCGGCGCTCGTTTGTGGAGGGGAACGCTGTCATGAGTGCTGCCCGCGTGGGCGTCGTCACTTTTCCCGGGACTCTTGACGATCAGGACGCGGCGCGTGCCGTACGTCACGCGGGCGGCGAGGCCGTTCCGCTGTGGCACGCCGACCCTGATCTCAAGGGAGTGGACGCGGTCTTCCTGCCCGGTGGGTTCTCCTACGGGGACTACCTCCGGTGCGGAGCCATCTCCAGGTTCGCGCCCCTGATGGAGGAGCTGATCCCGGCGGCCAGGGCCGGGCTTCCTGTTCTGGGCACCTGCAACGGCTTCCAGATCCTCTGCGAGGCCCACCTGCTGCCCGGCGCGCTGATGCGCAACGCGGGGCTGCACTACATCTGCCGTGACCAGGGCATCAGGGTCGAGAGCACCGCGACCCCCTGGACCTCCGACTTCGCCGAGGGCCAGGAGATCGTGCTGCCGATCAAGCACGGCGAGGGCCGTTACGTGGCCGACCAGGAGACCCTCGGCGCCCTTGAGGCCAACGGGCAGGTCGTCTTCCGCTACGTCGGGGGCAACCCGAACGGCTCGCTGAACGACATCGCGGGCATCAGGAACGAGGCGGGCAACGTCGTCGGCCTCATGCCGCACCCCGAGCACGCGGTCGAAGACCTCACCGGAGCCCCGAGCACCGACGGCCGGGGCTTCTTCACCTCCATCCTGAAGAAGCTGGTGAACCTGTGAGCGAGCACGAGACCCCGCGCCCCGAGGCGGTTCTGGACACCGTCAAGCGGGCCCAGGACACCCCCGACGAGCGGCAGCCGTACGCCGAACTGGGCATGAAGCTCGACGAGTACGACCGGGTCCGCGAGATCCTCGGCCGCAGGCCGACCAGCTCCGAGCTGGCCATCTACAGCGTCATGTGGAGCGAGCACTGCTCCTACAAGTCCTCCAAGGTGCACCTGCGCCAGTTCGGCACCAAGGCCCCCAAGTCGGAGGCCCTGCTGGTCGGTATGGGGGAGAACGCCGGCGTCGTGGACGTCGGCGACGGCTGGGCGGCCACCTTCAAGATCGAGTCGCACAACCACCCGTCCTACGTCGAACCGCACCAGGGCGCGGCGACCGGTGTCGGCGGCATCGTGCGCGACATCATGTCGATGGGCGCCAGGCCGATCGCGGTCATGGACGCCCTGCGCTTCGGCGGCGCCGACGCCCACGACACGCGGCGGGTGCTGCCCGGCGTGGTCGAGGGCATCAGCCACTACGGCAACTGCCTCGGGCTGCCCAACATCGGCGGCGAGGTCGTCTTCGACCCCTGCTACATCGGCAACCCGCTGGTCAACGCGCTGTGCGTCGGCCTGCTCCGCAAGGACCAGATCAAGCTGGCCACCGCTCCCGGGCCGGGCAACAAGGTCGTGCTCTTCGGCGCGCTGACCGGCCCCGACGGCATCGGCGGCGCCTCCGTCCTGGCCTCGGCCACCTTCGAGGACGAGTCGCAGGCCAAGCGCCCCAGCGTCCAGGTCGGCGACCCGTTCATGGAGAAGCTCCTGATCGAGTGCTGCCTTGAGCTGTACCAGGCGGACGTCGTCGTGGGCATCCAGGACCTCGGCGCGGCCGGTGTCTCGTGCGCGACCACCGAGCTCGCGGCCAAGGGCACCGGCGGCATGGACGTCAAGCTGGACCTCGTCCCGCTGCGCGATCCGTCGCTGCGGCCCGAGGAGATCCTGATGAGCGAGTCGCAGGAACGCATGATGGCGGTCGTCACCCCCGACGACATCGATGCCTTCATGGCGATCTGCGCCAAGTGGGACATCCCGGCGACCGTGATCGGCGAGGTCACCGACGGCGGACGCCTGGTGATGACCTGGCACGGCGAGACCATCGTGGACATCCCGCCGGGCACCGCGGCCGACGAGGGCCCCGTCTACGAGCGGCCCTTCCACGAGCCCGCCGGGCAGGCCGCCCTGAACGCCGACGTCCCCTCCCGCCTGGCCCGCTCCGAGGACCTGCGCGCCGCGCTGCTGCGGCTGCTCGGCTCGCCGAACCTGGCCTCGAAGGAGTGGGTCACCTCCCAGTACGACCGCTACGTCCGGGGCAACACCGTGCTGGCCCAGCCCGCCGACGCCGGGGTGCTGCGCATCAGCGAGGTCATGCCCGGCGCCGAGGAGACGACCAGGGGCATCGCGCTCGCCACGGACGGCAACGGCCGCTACGCCAGGCTCGACCCGTACGCGGGCGCGCAGCTCGCGCTGGCCGAGGCCTACCGCAACGTCGCGGTGACCGGGGCGACCCCGCTCGCGGTGACCAACTGCCTCAACTTCGGCTCCCCCGAGGACCCCGAGGTCATGTGGCAGTTCGCCGAGGCCACCCGGGGTCTCGCCGACGCCTGCAAGGCCCTCGGAGTGCCGGTGACCGGCGGAAACGTCTCCTTCTACAACCAGACGGGCTCCACCGCGATCCACCCGACCCCGGTCGTCGGCGTGCTCGGTGTGATCGACGACGTGGCGAACCGGGTCCGCAGCGGCTTCACCGCCCCCGGCCAGAAGGTTCTGCTGCTCGGCGAGACCGAGGAGGAGTTCGGCGGCTCCGAGTGGGCGCACGTGGTCCACGGTCACCTGGGCGGCCTGCCGCCGAAGGCCGACCTGGAGGCCGAGCGCGCCCTCGCCCTGGTCCTCACCGAGGCCGCCTCACGCGGCCTGCTGACCGGCTCCCACGACCTGTCCGACGGCGGTCTTGCGATCGCCCTGGCCGAGTCGGTCCTCGCCCAGGGGGTCGGCGCGACGGTCACCCTGCCGGACGACGACGCCTTCGTCGCCCTGTTCAGCGAGTCGTCGGCCCGCGCGCTGGTGACGGTCGCCCCGGAGTCGTTCGAGGCCTTCGCCGAGCTGTGCGCCGCCAACGACGTGCCCTGTCAGTGCCTGGGCCTCACCGGCGGTGACGCGCTGGTCGTGGAGAACGTCCTGGAGATCCCGGCCACCGAGCTGCGGGAGACCCACACCTCGACCCTCCCGGCCATCTTCGGCTGATCCATCCCCGTCGGGGGGTACGGCTCGCGGGCCGTGCCCCCCGACGGCGTTTCTCACGGTCCCCCGCGCCCCCGTGGCCGGGGACCCGCCGTGCCGGTCACCGCTCCTGCTCCGGCTCCGGCCTCTCGTGCCTGCCCGGTCTGGTCCGGGTCTCTGCCTGCTGCCTGGTCAGCGACGGTACGAAGTCCTTCTCCTCGACGGGCTTGCCCTCGTGCTTTCCCATGGAGGTTTCCCTTCTCGCGGGGCTCCCGGCATGACGTACTCACCGTGACTGTAACCTCGCTCCTCGTGTCCGGGGAGAGACAATCGGCTCCCCTGTCGGCCACCGTCAGGCGAGGCTGTCCAGGTGCGCCCGCAGAACGTCGAGGCAGAGCTCGGGCGAGAGCAGGTCGGGATACAGGACGGTGTTCAGGCTGAGGCCGTCGAGCAGGGAGCTCAGCCGCTCGATCTCGATGTCGAGGTCCAGGCCGGGCCGCAGGGTCCCGGTGTCGATCGCGCGCCGGAGAACGCGCCGGACGAGGGCCCGCATCCCCGCCGCGGCCTCACGGGCGAGATCGGCGTCGATCGCGGGGTGGGTCCTGGCCGCGGTGACGAAGTCGACGAAGACCGCGGCCTCGGCGCGGCGGGCCTCGTCGAGGGGCAGCAGTTCGGCGAACAGGTTCAGGGAGAGCCGGCGCCGCTGCTCTCCGGTGAGAGCCTCCAGGTCCCCCACCTCGTCGATGCGGCGCAGCAGTCGTCCCTCGACCCGGTCGAGCATGGACCGCATGGCGAAGCCCATCAGCTCCTGCTGGTTGGCGAAGTAGTGCCGCAGGGAGCCGATGTTCAGCCCGGCCTCGTCCGCGACCGCGCGCAGGGAGGCCGCCTGCAGACCGTCCCTGAAGACGACTCTGAACAGCGCGTCCACGACGTCGGCACGACGGGCGACCGGATCGACCTGCTTGGGCACACCTCTTTTTATCACACCTGTGATACCTTCGATTTATCACACCTGTGATAAATCGAAGGAGGAGCCGTGCAAACGGTGCTGACCCTGATGCTCGTCAGATTCGGCCTGATCGTGGGAGGGCTCGTGGTGGTCGCCCTGATCGCGTTCGGCGTCGCCGTCACGCTCAAGCGCCGGGGCAGGGGTGCCCAGGTCCGCCGATACGCCGAGGCCGCCGCCGGCTACCTCGAAACCCGTGCCACCGCACGGCCCGGGCGGGGAGGTTCCCGTGGACGGCTCGCCGGTGAGGCGGTCCGGTTCGCGGCCCGGTACCTGGATGACGGGCAACGCCCCAGGAACGACCGGCCCTTCGAGGACGACCAACGCCTTCGGGATGACCGGCCCTCCGAGGACAGTCGGCGCTTCGGGGACGAGCGGTACGGGAGGGACGACCGGTGAGCGGAGACGGGGGGTCGGAACTGCTCGACCACCTGCTGCACGACTTCATCGTCAAGGGGATCATCGTGGCCGTCGCCCTGGTCGTCCTCGCGGTGGGCATGGTGATCATCTGGCGGATGGCCGGGCGGAGCGGCCCCCGCGACCGCGACCGATGACACGCGAGGCACGGGGGCACTCGCGAGCGTGGGGTCTTCCGGGAGCCGAAGCCTGCCGAGCGCAGAGCGTTTCCGGACACGGGGGTTTCCCAGGCGCGGGGGTTTCCAGGCGCGGGGCTTTCCGGCGTGAAGGTCCAGGCGTGGAGGTTTCTGAGCGTGGAGCCTTTCCAGGCATGAGAGTTCCAGGCGTGAGAGCCGTCCAAGGCGGGAGCCGTCCAAGGCGGGAACGAGAAAGGCCCCTCCCGGAGTGCGGCCGGGGAGGAGCCTTCCTGGTCCTGCGTGGGGCGCGGGTCGCACCCCTTCTGTCCGTGAGTCGCGTGAGGCCGGGTGTCCCGACTCCGTCCTCACGCGACCCACCTGGCCCTGCCATTCGTACGGCGAGGGCCGAGGAAGGGCCATCCGCTACGCGGAGCCCTTCCCGTCGAGCTCTCCTGGATCAGGAGAGGCAGATCACATAGATGGTGCCGCTGGCGTTCTTGCCGGACACGGTCCAGCCGGTCGGGGCGCCGCTGCCGGCGTTGGGAGCGCTCGCGTAGATCTGGGCCGAGCCGCTTCCGCTCCCGAGGCTGTAGCCGCCGCCGGTGGCCTTGCCCGAGTCGCAGGTCACGGTCTTGGAATTGCTGCCATAGCCGCCACCGCCGAAGCTGAACTGGGCGGTGTAGGTGTTCAGGGTACCGGCGCCGCCGGAACCGGGCTCACCCTTCTCGCCCTTCTGGCCCTGGGGACCCTGCGGGCCCGCGGGGCCCTGAGGACCCTGGTCACCCTTCTCACCCTTGGCACCGGGCTTGCCGTCCTCACCGGCCGGGCCCTGCGGACCCTGCTTGCCCTGAGGGCCTGCCGGACCCTGGTCTCCCTTGGGGCCCTGGGCACCGGGCTTGCCGTCCTCGCCCGGCTTGCCGTCCGCGCCGTCCTTGCCATCCTTGCCGGGAGCACCCTGCGGACCCTCAGCGCCCTTGGGGCCCTGCGGACCCGCCGGGCCCTGCTTGCCCGGCAGGCCCTGCTCGCCCTTGGGGCCCTGCGGACCGGCCGGGCCCTGGGCGCCGTCCTTGCCCGGGGCGCCCTGCGCGCCACGAGGGCCGGAGCTGGCGATGCCCTGGCTGACGTTGTTGCCGTCACCCCAGGTCACTCGGATCTCGGTGGGCCTGCACACGGCGGACGGGTTCACGATGCGCGCGTAACGCGTCTTCTTGTTCACACAGGCGTGAATCTCGGAACCGGCCGTCGCTGCGACGGCGCTGCCGCCCACGGTGAGCATGGTTCCGGCCAGCACTCCGACGGCCACGACACTAAGCGTGCGGGCGCCCGGCACCTTGAAAGCCACAGGGCTTCCTCTCTGCTACACCAGTTACTGGTGTGTTGGAAGGGGTCATTTAGGACACGCTTAGACCGTTCCATTCGTTGTCACGCTAATCATCACGTTTTCGCATCACTCCCGCTTCGCCGTACCGAACGCCAGGTCAGGGGTGCGGAGGCATCTCACAACGGGCGTGCCGCACGGCGGGCCGCCATGACCTCGACGCCGCCGATCAGCAGGTCGACCCCGAAGGTGTCGTAGACCTCGGCCGAACAGCCGTCGACGAGCGGGGTGGCCATCTCCACGAGGTGCGGGTAGGACTCGCGGGGCAGCGACTGCAGGCTGAGCCGTTTGATCCGCTTGACCTCGGCCGCCTCGTGGTCCGACGGACGGCGCCGGTCGCGCGCCTCCCCTCCGGCGAGGGCGATCGCGCCCTTCAGGAGGTATCTGGCGACCAGGCAGCTCTCCTCGTAGGTGAACCCGGCCTGGTTGATCAGGCCGAGCGCGGTGTCCCACACCCGCAGGAAGCTCGGCACCTCCATCTGGTCCACCTCCTCAAGCACGGAGGCGGCGCACGTGTGCCGTCGCAGGATGCCGACCAGGTCCGCGACGAGACCGCGCAGCCGCTCGTTCCACGGTCCCGTGGCGTCCTCCTGGGTCGCGAAGCCGCGCATCAGGTGGTCGCCCATGCCGACGGTCAGCTGCTCCTTGTTCTTGAAATGCCAGTACAGGGCCATGGGAGTGACACCCAGGTCCTGGGCGAGCCGCCTGATCGTGACCGCCTGGAGTCCTTCGGCGTCACCGATGCGCAGCGCCTGGTCGATGACGGCGTCCCGGGTCAGTTTTCCCATCACGGTTGACAACTATACGCCGTACAAGCTCAACTATGCGATGTACATGTACAACGTATAAGTACACCGTATAGGAGTTGACGTGACGACTGACCGCCGGTGGTGGGCGTTGGGGGCGATCTCGCTCGGGACGTTCATGACCTACCTCGACAACAACGTGGTGAACGTCGCGCTGCCGACGATCCAGCGGGACCTCGGGCTGAGCCTGTCCGGACTTGAGTGGATCGTCAGCAGCTACATCCTGGTGTTCGCCGGACTGATGCTGGCCGGAGGGCGCCTGGCCGACATCCTCGGCCGACGAAGGATCTTCGTGCTCGGGCTGAGCGTCTTCACCCTGGCCTCCCTCGCCGCCGGGCTGGCCACCACCGGCGGCCTCCTGATCGCCGCCAGGGCGGCCCAGGGCGTCGGCGCCGCCCTGCTGACCCCGACCGCGCTTGCCCTGATCAGGTCGGTCTTCCCCGACGCCAGGGAACGTGCGACCGCCATCGGCCTGTGGAGCTCCGTCGGCGCGCTCGCCCTGGCCCTCGGGCCGTTGACCGGTGGTTTCATCAGTGAGAACTGGCGGTGGGGCTGGATCTACCTGATCAACGTGCCCGTCGGGCTGGTGACCGTCGGCCTGACCCTCTGGGCGATCAGGGACACCCCCGACGTCCGCGTACGGCACAGCCTGGACATCCCCGGCCTGGCCACGTCGAGCCTGGCGATGTTCGCCCTGACCTACGGACTCATCGAGGGCGGCCGGGCCGGTTGGACCTCACCGGAGATCCTCGGCGCGTTCGGACTGGCCGTCGCCTTCGCGATCGCGTTCGTCGTCATCGAGCGCCGGAGCCGGGAGCCGATGATCGACCTGTCGGTGTTCAGGTCACGGGTGGTCAGCGGCGGCATGCTCTCGATCGGGCTGTGGGCGTTCGGCGTGTTCGGGATCTACTTCTTCACCGCGCTCTACCTGCAGAACGCGCTGGGCTTCTCCCCCCTTGAGGCCGGGGCCTCCTTCGTGCCGATGGCCCTGGTGATGGCGGTGTCCGCCGCCCTGTCCGCCCGGATCAGCCAGATGGTCGGCACCGCGCCGACCGTGGCGGCCGGACTCCTCGTGATGGCCGGGGCGATCTTCGGGATCTCCTTCGTCGGCGAGGGAGGCACCTTCGGCGACCTGCTGCCGTGGTTCCTGCTGTACGGCCTCGGCGGCGGCCTGCTCGTCCCGGTCACCACGGTCGTCCTGGGCATGCTCCCCGCGGACCGCGCCGGAATCGCCGCGGGCGTGCTGAACGTCTCCCGGGAGGTCTTCGGCCTGCTCGGAGTCACGATCCTCGGGGCCATCCTGAACGGCAGGCAGACGGCGTTCCTCGCGGACGGCGCGGGCCCGCTGACGGCCTTCCTCGACGCCTACCGGACGACCCTGGTGATCGCGGCGCTCATCGTGCTGGTCGGGGTGCCGGTCAGCCTGTTCTCCCTGCGCCGGTCCCGCTCGGGGCGGGACGGGGACAGGCCCGCGGAGGCCGTACCGGCGATGGCGCAGGGATGAGGAAGTACGGTGCCGCCCGCGACCCCGCCCAGATGGGCGCGGGCGGCACCGGGATCATCGGGTCAGGAGCCGATCTTCCCGCCCCTCCTGTGCCAGGTGACCACCACGGCGGGGCGGGGCTGACTGGTGCCCCCGTCCGGCCAGTGGCTGCTCGGCGCCTCCGGGGTGGCGCCGTTGGTCTCCCCGGGGTGCTGGACGGCCGTGAAGACACTGCGCTGGTCGGGGCTGACCAGGGGGCCACAGGTCTCCGCGCCGACCGGGACGCTCAGGAACTGCTTGAGGTGGCCGCGCTCGGGACCGCGGACCGGCATGACGAACAGGCCGTCGTGGGCGCCGAGCTGGTTGCCGTCGGTGGAGATCCACAGGTTGCCGTCGCCGTCGAAGGCGACGTTGTCCGGGCAGGAGATCGGCGAGACCTTCGTCTTGTCGAACCCGGCGAAGTAGGTCGCCGGGTCGTTCGGGTCACCGCAGACCAGCGGCAGCGACCAGGAGAAGGTCGTGGCGCCCGCGTCGTCGCGCCGCTCCGTGATCTCCAGGATGTGGCCGTGCTTGTTGGCCGGACGCGGGTTGGCCTCGTCCACCTGCGCGGGGGTCCGGTTGGCGTTGTTGGTCAGCGCCACGTAGACGCCACCGGTGACCGGGTTGCGCTCCACGTCCTCGGGACGGTCCATCTTGGTCGCGCCGACCTTGTCCGCCGCGGACCGGGTGTAGACAAGGACCTCCTGGGCCGTCATGCCGGGCACGTGCGAGATGCCGCCGGTCACCAGCGGAATCCACTGCCCGGAGCCGTCGAAGCTTCCGTCTGAGGGCAGCTTGCCGCTGCCGTCGATCTCCTTGGCCGGGCTGTCCCCGGTGAACTTCGCGACGTACAGCGTGCCCTCGTCGAGCAGCGTCCGGTTGTGCCGGTCGAAGCCGGGGATGTAGCGCCTCTTCGAGACGAACTTGTAGACGTACTCGAACCGGGAGTCGTCCCCCATGTAGGCCACGACCCGGCCGTCCCTGGCCAGGGTGGTCGTCGCGCCCTCGTGGGCGAGCCTGCCCAGGGCGGTGCGCTTGATCGGGGTCGAGGTGGGGTCGAACGGGTCGATCTCCACGATCCACCCGAACCTGTTGACCTCGTTGGGGTGCTTGGCCAGGTCGAAACGCTCCTCGACCCGGTCGAACCTGCGGTTGCCCGCCGGGACGCCGGTCGTGGGGCTCACGCCGTACCGGGAGAGGTAGGGCTTCTGGGCCTCGGGGACGCCGTTGCCGTTGACGAAGTACTGGTTGAAGTTCTCCTCGCCGCTCAGCACCGTCCCCCACGGGGTCGTGCCGCCGGCGCAGTTGTTGAGCGTGCCGACCGGGGTGGTGCCCGCCGGGTCGGCCGCGGTCTTCAGCAGGTCGCCGCCCGCGGCGGGACCGGTGAAGCGCATCGGGGTCAGCGCGGTGATCCGGCGGTTGTAGCGGCGGCGTCCCCGGGTGACGAGCCGCCACTGCCCCGTCCCGCCGACCCGCTCGATCTCGACCACCGAGCCGCCGTGCGCGGCCAGCGCGATCCTGATCTGCTCCTCGGTCGCGGCGTCACCGTTGGTGTAACCGCGGAACATCAGGTTCTCGTCGGTGTACTCGTGGTTGACCCAGAGCAGGCCACGGTGGCCGCCCAGCGGGAAGAAGGTGACGAAGTCGTTGTTGTAGCCGAACTGCTTGGCCTGCGCGTCCGCGCTCTGGTTCTCGAAGTCGAAGGCGGGCGCGTCGGGCAGCACCGGGTCACCCCAGCGCACCACCGGCGCCGTCTCGTAGCCCTCGGGAACCGTCACCCTGTCGTCGGTGTTCGGCGGGACCGCGGTGAAGGTGAGCCTGCCGCCACCGTGACCCCCGTGGCCTCCCGGGCCGCCGTGGCCGGGACCGAAGGCCTGCGCCGCGTCGTCGGGGCCGGGAGCGGCCAGGGCCGGGGCCGCGCCCGTCGCGACGGCGCCGATCGCGAGCGCGCCGAGGGTGCCCGCGCGCAGCACCCCGCGGCGGGAGACGACCTCGGCGACCACGTCACCGAAGTAGGTGTTCTCGCTGGTGTTCTGGACGTCGTGAGCGCACTGGTTGCCGCAGCGGAACCAGCAGGTCAGCGCGCTGCGTCCACCCCCGTGAGGGTTGGCCAGCAGGGGGAGCGCTCTGCGCGGTGACACGTTCGCCACGGGGGCCTCCAAGGTTGTGGTGCGACCGGTTCGGCTGGACGTTACGAGGGCCGGGGGAATCCGGAGTGAACGACGTCTGCCCACCCGGTGAAGCGTGTGTCGCGATCCCCACCCCGAGCCGGGGGATGATGGGAACGTGCCTCCTCACAAGCCGGATCCCGCCAAGGTCCACGCCGCCCTCGACGCCCAGCTCGTCGCGCTCGGCGAGCCCGCCTACGACGGCGGGGAGACGACCGCCGAGTTGCTGCGGGCCTGCATCGCCGTGGTGCTGCGGGCCTACGACCTGGGCCTGCGCCCCGAGCGGGAGGCCGCCCGCTTCGCCGTACGGCACCTGCTCGACCGGCTGGCCACGGCGGCTCCGGGACGGACCGTCGAGGTGCGGGTCCCGCCGTACGCCGCGGTGCAGTGCGTCGAGGGGCCCCGGCACACCCGGGGCACCCCGCCGAACGTGATCGAGACCGACGCGCTCACCTGGCTCGAACTGGCCACCGGGCGGCTGACCTGGGAGCGGGCCGAGGAGGAGGGCAGGGTCACGGCGAGTGGAAGCCGGGCAGACCTCTCCGCCCACCTGCCCGTCGCCTAGACACCACCTGAAGGCCTCGCCCGCCACACCGTAGAACCACCCCGAGCACGGCGTGCGGCTGACCGAGGTCGTCTCCTTCTCGTCGCTCGCCACGCCGTAGGACCACCCGGAGCCCCTCACGACCGCCCCCGCGCCCACCCACCACCGCAGGCCGCCACTACGGTCGGCCACCGTGGGCCACAGTGGGGCCATCGCGGGGCCGCTACGAGAGTCATCATGAGCCACGATGGGACCGCTGTGGAGCCGCTGCGGCCATCGCCTACGACCGCCACTGTGGCGCGCTCTGGACCTGTACGCCCAGCCGCTCCTCGACACAGCGCTGCTGCAGGCCGGGCGGCAGGTCCATGCAGTCACCGACCGTGCTGTAGAACCACGTCAGGAACACCACAGCGATGATCAGCGCCAACACGCTCAGCACGATGCCCCCGACGGCGCGTCCCCGGTTGGAGTCCTTCACGAAGGCGACGATGCCGATGACCAGTCCGGCGATGGCCGTCAGCACGCCGAGGCCGCACACCACGAGCAGGAAGATGCTCGCGATGCCCAAAACGAGCGACGCCGTGCCGAGCCCGCCGCCCTGCGGCTTCTGGTAGGGGCTCTGGTAACCCCCCTGGTACGGCGGCGCCCCCGGATAACCCGGTCCCCCCGGCGTGAGCGGCGGCTGGTAGGGCTGCTCCTGCCCGTACGGCCCTTCCTGCCCGGCTCCCGGGCGTTCCTGTCCGTACGGTCTCTCTTGTCCGGCTCCCGGGTACTCCTGTCCGTACGGCCCTTCCCCGCCTACCGGGCGTTCCTGGCCGTACGACCCTCCCTGGCCGGTCCCCGGGTGCTGGCTGTACGGCCCTTCCTGACCGGCTCCTGGATACTCCTGGCCGTATCGCCCCTCCTGCCCGCTTCCCGGATGTCGGCCGTACGGCCCCTCCTGTCCGGCTCCCAGGCCCCCCGAGCCGTACGGTCGCTCCTGCCCGCCTCCTGGACGATCCTGTCCGGACGTCCCTTCCTGTCCGGCTCCCGGGTACCCCTGTCCGTACGGCCCCGCCTGACCGCTTTCCCGGGGTTCCTCGCCGTACGGTCCCTCCTGGCCTCCCCGGTGGCCGGCGGCCTGCTGGCCGTACGGCGATGCCCCTCCGCTCGCTCCGCCGTACGGAGCGCCCTGGCCCTGGGCGCCCTGACCTCCGTAGGGACTGGCGCCGGGGATGCCTCCGTACCGGCCGGGCTCGGGATACTGGAACACCTCGGTGGCGTCCGGGCCCCTGTCCGGGCCCCTGTCCGAGCCTCTCTCTGGGCCTCTCTCTGGGCCCCTGTCTGAGCCGGGGTCGGTCTGGAGGGGTTCCGGGACCTCGGGAGCGGTCGGCAGGTCGGGATGACGCGGTGTCACCGGTTCGTCCGGCGTGGAGATCGGCTCCCCCGGCGGCCTCTCCCATCGCCCCGGCGCCCCGGGTTCCGGCGCCCCCGGCACTCCAGGACCGGGCACTCCCGGCGTTCCCGGGCTCGGCACTCCAGGATCGGGTCCCGGCGTTCCCGGGCTCGGCACTCCAGGACCGGGCAGCCCCGGTTCCGGGGCTCCCGGCTCCCGGGGCACCGGCCCGCGCGGTTCTGGAGACCACGGCTCCGGCTCCTCGGGAATCGGCCGCCTGGGCTCGGGAGAACGCGGCTCCGGTTCCTCCTCTCCCGGGGCCGTCGGGTGCTCCCGGCCCGACGCCTCCTCGGGCTCCCCGTCTGGCCACCGGTCCCGCTGTTCCCGCCGCGGATCAGGCTGGTTCGGGTCCTCAGGTGTTGTCACGTCCACTCTCCCGACGTGTAGGGATGCCGGATACCCCACACTCCCCCGGCTCTTTGCCGTGAAACAGGCCGACACGGCAAAACACTGACGATTGTTCGGCAACGGTGCGGCAGACGGCGGAGAAGGCCCCCGGGTTCGAGCAACGAGGAAGCCGACCTAGACTGAAGCATGTGCTGAAGGGCGACGGCCAGCTGAGCCATGACCTTGACCCCCGTGACCGGCCTCCGAAAGACGCGTGCGGCGTCTTCGGCGTCTGGGCACCCGGGGAGGAAGTCTCCAAACTCACCTACTACGGGCTGTACGCGCTGCAGCACCGCGGGCAGGAGTCCGCGGGCATCGCGGTCAGTGAGGGAAGCCGCATCCTCGTCTACAAGGACATGGGCCTTGTCGCCCAGGTCTTCGACGAGTCGATCCTCGGCACCCTCCGCGGCCACCTGGCGATCGGGCACTGCCGCTACTCGACCACCGGGTCGAGCGTCTGGGAGAACGCCCAGCCGACGCTGAGCTCGACCGAGGAGGGCGGCCTCGCACTCGCCCACAACGGAAACCTGATCAACACCCCCGAGCTCTCCCAGCGGCTCGCCCCCGGCTCGACCAGGGCGACGACCGACACCGAGGTGCTCGCCTCACTGCTCGCCCAGGACCGCAGCCAGCCCATCGAGGACGCCGCCGCGGAACTGTTCCCGCAGGTCAAGGGGGCGTACTCGCTCGTCTTCATGGACGAGCGCACCCTCTACGCCGCCCGTGACCCGCAGGGCATCCGCCCGCTGGTGCTCGGCCGTCTCGAACGCGGCTGGGTCGTCGCCTCGGAGACCGCCGCGCTGGACATCGTGGGCGCGACCTTCGTCCGCGAGATCGAGCCGGGCGAGCTGATCACCATCGACGAGCGGGGTGTGCGCTCGCGCAAGTTCGCGCTCCCCGAGCCCAAGGGCTGCCTGTTCGAGTACGTCTACCTGGCCCGTCCCGACACCACGATCGCCGGGCGCAGCGTGCAGAGCACCCGCGTCGAGGTCGGCCGGGTGCTGGCCCGTGAGCACCCCGTCGAGGCCGACCTGGTCATCCCGACGCCCGAGTCCGGCACCCCCGCCGCCGTCGGCTACGCCGAGGCGAGCGGCATCCCGTACGGCCAGGGCCTGGTCAAGAACTCCTACGTCGGTCGCACGTTCATCCAGCCGTCCCAGACGATCCGCCAGCTCGGCATCCGGCTGAAGCTCAACCCGCTGAAGGAGGTCGTCGCGGGCAAGCGCCTGGTCGTCGTCGACGACTCCATCGTGCGCGGCAACACCCAGCGGGCGATCGTCAAGATGCTGCGCGAGGCGGGGGCCAGGGAGGTCCACGTCCGCATCTCCTCCCCGCCGGTCGCCTGGCCGTGCTTCTACGGCATCGACTTCGCGACGCGGGCCGAGCTGATCGCCGGTTCGCTCAGCGTCGAGGAGATCCGTGCCTCCCTGGGCGCCGACTCCCTCGGTTACATCTCGATCGAGGGGCTGACCGAGGCGACCACGATCCCCGCTGAACGGCTCTGCCGGGCCTGTTTCGACGGCGTCTATCCCATCGCCATCGACCAGGACAACGTCGGCAAGTACGTCCTGGAAGCCAAGCTGTGATCCTGTCTGTGATCCCGCAGAACACCTCGGAGACCGCATGACCAGTTACGCCGCCGCCGGTGTGGACATCGACGCGGGCGAACGCGCCGTCGAGCTGATGAAGGCGAAGGTCGCGCGGGCGCGACGGCCCGAGGTGGTCGACGACGCCAGCGGCTTCGCCGGTCTGTTCGACGCCTCGGCGCTGCTCGGTTACCGGCGTCCGCTGCTGACCACCTCGACCGACGGGGTCGGCACCAAGGTCATGTTGGCCCAGCGCCTCGGCAAGCACGACACGATCGGCATCGACCTGGTCGGCATGGTCGTGGACGACCTGGTGGTCTGCGGTGCGGAGCCGCTCTTCATGACCGACTACATCGCCTGCGGCAAGGTCGTCCCCGAGCGGATCGCCGAGATCGTCGGCGGTGTCGCGGAGGGTTGCCGCCTGGCGGGCTGTGCCCTCGTCGGCGGTGAGACGGCCGAGCACCCGGGCGCCATGGGCGCCGACGAGTACGACCTGGCGGGCGCGGCGACCGGTGTGGTCGAGGGCGACGAACTGCTCGGCCGTGACCGGGTCCGCGAGGGTGACGTGGTGCTGGCGCTGGCCTCCTCCGGCGTGCACTCCAACGGCTACTCCCTGGTACGGCACGTCATCGCGCAGGCCGGTCTTTCGCTCGACGACCAGTTCGCCGAGCTCGGCCGCACGCTCGGTGAGGAACTGCTGGAGCCGACCAGGATCTACGCCCTGGACTGCCTTGAGCTGACCCGTGCGACGGAGGTCCACGCCTACGCGCACATCACCGGCGGCGGCCTTGAGGGCAACCTGTCCCGTTCCCTGCCGCCGACGCTCGACGCCCTGCTCGACCGCTCCTCCTGGACCCCGCCCGCGGTCTTCGGGCTGCTCGCCGGGCACGGGAAGATCGCGCAGGCCGACATGGACCGCACCTTCAACCTCGGGGTCGGCATGGCCGCGATCGTCGCGCCGGAGGCCGTCGATCCGGCCCTGGCGCTGCTCAAGGCGCGCGGCCTGCCCGCCTGGGTGCTCGGCGAGGTCGTCCCCGGCACGGGTGTCGCGCGTTACCGCTAGCCGTGTACGGCGAGCCCCGGGTGGATGGCCGCCCGGGGCGCGTCCGGAACGCCTCCGTGAAAACGCCGAACAGCGCTCCGGGAGCCGGAGCGCTGTCGGGAAAAGACGCAGGGAGAGAACACCCGGTGGTCTTTCGGCCTCCGGGTGTCTCTCACTCGTATTCGAAGTGAAGCCGCCTAACGCCGGCCGGACGTCCCGTCTTCACGGTCGTCTCCGGAGCCGTAGTCATCGGCGTAATCGGCGTACCGCTCAGCCAGTTCGTCATAGGAGTCGTTGGCGTCGTCATTGTGGTTGGAGTCGTCTCTGACTCCGAGCTCGTCGCGAAGACGCTCAAGATCAGTGCCACCGCTGTTGTACTTCAGCTGGCGAGCAACCTTGACCTGCTTGGCCTTTGCTCGGCCGCGCCCCATTGGCTCGACCCCCTCGTGTGGGGTCGTGCCCGACCCCTCGTCGCTAACGCACCACGCACTGACGCCACCTGACTTGAGGCGTCAGCTCTCGTTCGACTACAACCGTACCCGTTTTACGCCCGGCTCGGTACGCCGTATGGGCGTGATGGGCTAGCGGCCCAGCCAAATGCCCCTAATTCGCCCGACTTCCGACATTCTGCGCTCCGCTAGCCTATCGGCTGCGACCGCCGGAGGGACGCCATCCTCGTCCGCCGTCACGAAGATCTTGAGAGTCGTGTCGAAGATCTGGGTGGCCTTTGCCTTCGCGCGGCCCATGTCGAACCCGTGGATCTCGTCGGCCACCTGGATGACGCCGCCGGAGTTGACCACGTAGTCGGGCGCGTAGAGGATGCCGCGGTCGGCGAGCTCCTTCTCCACCCCCGGGTGCGCGAGCTGGTTGTTCGCCCCGCCGCACACGATCTTGGCTCGCAGCCTGGCCACCGTCTCGTCGTCGAGTGCCCCGCCCAGGGCGCACGGCGCGTAGACGTCGATGTCCGCACCGGTCAGCGCGACCTGGTCGGCGACCACCTCGACCTGCGGGTGCCTGGCGCGGACCCGCTCGACGGCCCGCTCGCTGACGTCGCAGACCACGACCTCGGCCCCGGCCTCGACGAGGTGGTCGACCAGGCGGTGGCCGACCTTGCCGACGCCCTCGACACCGACCCTCCTGCCGCGCAGTTCCGACGTGCCGTGGACGTGCTCGACGGCGGCCCGCATGCCCTGGAACACGCCGTAGGCGGTCAGGATCGAGGAGTCGCCCGCCCCGCCGTTGGCCAGTGTGCGGCCGGTCACGTAGGAGCTCTCGCGGGCCACGAGGTCCATGTCCTCGCTGTAGGTGCCGACGTCGCAGGCCGTGAAGTAACGGCCGCCGAGGGACTGCACGAACCTGCCGTAGGCACGCAGCATGGCCTCGTTCTTGTCGACGGCGGGGTCTCCGATGATGACGGCCTTGCCGCCGCCGAGGTCGAGACCGGCCAGGGCGTTCTTGTAGGCCATCGCCCGGGAGAGGTTGAGCACGTCGGTCAGGGCCGCCTGCTCGCTGTCGTAGGGGTAGAACCTGGTGCCGCCCAGGGCGGGGCCGAGGGCGGTGTTGTGGATGGCGATGATGGCTCGCAGGCCGCTGCGCTCGTCGGAGCAGAACACGACCTGCTCGTGCCTGGCCTGGCTGTTCGCTGGGCTGGTGTCCTTGTGGGACAGCCCGAAGACGTCGGTCACGGTGGTGGCTCCCGGTCGTCCGTCCGCCGCTCCGTTGCGGCGGAGATCACCCTCAGCGTAGCCAGAACCATGTAACGAGCCGCGATCGCGCCCCCTGGGTCTCACCAGCCGAGACACCGTGGACGACGGAACTCCTCACGACGGCGGCACCGGACAACGGCCCGCCCTTCGTGACACGATGCGGACGTGCTGCCCTATGCCGCGTACCTCCGTGTCTACGAACCGCTGACCGCGTTCGCCCCGCCGGAACGCTCATCCTGGGCCGCCTACGCCGAGGCCACCGACCGGCCTCGCCGCGCGGGCGCGCTCCACGCCGAGCACGGCGAGGCCGTACGGCGTCTCCTGGGGGTGCCCCCGTCCCCCGCTCCCGCCCAGGAGAGCCCCAACGCCTACCTCAGGCGTGTCGAGGACGTCCTCTACGTCTGCCCGTGGCAGAGCCGGCTGAGATCGTGGCTGGCCTTCTCCCGCTTCCGTGGCTCGACCCCCGTGAGGCTGATGGAGCGGTTCGTACCGATCTCCGTCGCCGAGCAGACGGCCGACGACTTCGACAAGTTCAAGCGCCGTGGCGGGGCCGCCGCGTTGCGCACCCATATCCGTACCTCGACCTGGCACGTTCCCACGTCGTGGTTCGTCCCCTTCGACGGCAACGAGCGCTGGCTCGTGCTCGAAGGAGAGGGAGACCCCGAGGGCACGACCACCACGAGGAACCTCATCTACGTGACGTCCATGGCCCATGCCAGACGGCGCTGCGCCCGCGCCCTGCAGATCATCCGCAGGCAGGTCGGCGAGGTCGCGGTCGCCGCCGAGGTCGAGGAGATCGCCCGCTGGCTTGAGGAGTTCCACCCGCACTCGCTCGTGGAACTCGACTACGGCGGCATCGTCCACCTGATGGGCGACGACAAGCTCCAGGCCGACCAGTCGGTCGCGGAGATCGCCGCCGCGCTGACAGGTCTGGAGAACGGCGAGGAAGAGTTGGCCTACGCCATGTACCAGCGCGTGATCCTCCGCTGGAGATCAATACAACTTCTCGAATCAGCAAACTGAGTCGCAAATCATCCCTCTGACCTGCATAAGTAGGTTCGTCGATGACCGGTGACACGTCTACGAACTGAGTAGTTTGCCGTTTTCACTGCGATACCACGAAACGTGTCGCTAGAATCACCGAGCGTGACAACAACAGGTGCACAAGAGAGATGAGCCACTCAAAGGCTCGCCAATCGCTCTACGTGGCTGTATGGTCACATCGGGTGATGCCGCATATGGCCCGAACAGCCGCACGCAAGGGGCCATAGGGGGACAACATCCGTGACAAGCGTCAAGTCGCAGGATCGCTGTCGCCGGTCCACATGGAGGAGAGGCCGCACAAATGTCAGCTCGTACACCCGAGGCAGAGCCGCTGCTCACCCCGGCGGAGGTCGCAACCATGTTCCGGGTCGATCCCAAGACCGTCACCCGGTGGGCGAAGGCCGGGAAGCTAACGTCCATTCGCACACTCGGCGGACACCGCCGCTACCGGGAAACCGAGGTTCGCGCGCTGCTGGCGGGGATTCCGCAACAGCGCTCGGAGTAAGACGGGGGCCGTCACGGACCTAGGGGGGATCCAGCGCGCGCTCACGTCGGATTCGTGAGCGCGTGAGGCCAAACGGGTTATGTGGGATGCGGCGTCGCCCGCCCGGCGCCGCCCCACATCGTCCCGTACGGCCACGCGGCCCCGAAGCCTGGTCCCACCCCTGCCCCGGCCCCCATACTCCGTCCGCACGCTCCGTAACCCACGGCCCGCCCGGTGATCTTCCGAGCCGGTCACGGTGCGTGTTCGGAGACCAGGTTCTCCAGCAACGGCACGACCCTCGGGTCGTGACCGGCCGCCACGCCGAGCGTGGCCACCATGTGGTCGACCAGTATGCGCTCGACCACCCGCCGGTCGACGTCGCGGTACTCCAGCCAGTCGAGGGCCACCGTCTCGACCGAGGCGATCCACGAACGCAGCGTGACCCGCAGGACGGGTCCGGGTTCCTCGACCCGCAACAGCCTCATCACCAGGCCCAGCAGGCGGTGCCGTACCCCGTCGACGATCTCGCCGACCTCGCCGCTGCGGTTGGCGGGGCCGCCTCTGACCAGCGCCGCGAAGCCTGCGGCGCGTTCCTCGACGAAGTCGAAGTAGCGTTCCAGCCCCACGGCGAGCCGCTCGACCGGGCCGCCGTTCTCGCTCGGCTGCAGCCGCGCCTCAAGTTGGTCCGCCGCACTGCGCAGCGCGGCCACGTAGAGCTCCTGTTTGCCGCCGAAGTAGTGGTAGACCAGCGCCCGCGACGTGCCCGCGGCCGAGGCGACGTCGTCGATGGAGACGTCCTCCGCGTCGCGCGCGCCGAACAGCTCAAGGGCCGCCGCCACGAGTTCCTCACGCCGCCGGTCGACGCTGAGCCTGCGCCGTGCGGGACGCGCGCCCCGCCCCGCGGGTCTGTCCCGTTCCCGTTCCTCGGCCCCGGATATCGAACCCACGTCCCGCACACTAGCCGAGCCGATCAAGGGGTGGCGGGGAGAAACAAGAGTCGTTTTTCGGGCTTTCGCCGTGGTGAGCCGCCATCTGGGTGACCGGAGTGGGGGGAAAGATCCAGGAAACAGCCTTCAGGCCGTACCCGATTCGTAACTCGATCGTTTTGAGTGACAGGTGCCCATCCACCACTTCCCGGGGGAGAGCCATGTCAGGACCACCGGTCAACACCACCGTCACCCGAGCGCGCGAGTTCGCCGACCCCGTCCTACAGGACGGCGCGGGGCCGCGTCCACGGCCCACGATCCGCAATGTGGCCGAGCGCGCCGGTGTCTCCAAATCACTGGTCTCGCTCGTGCTGCGCGGATCGCCGCACGTCAGCGAGCACCGGAGGCAGGCGGTGCTCCAGGCGGCCAGAGAGCTCGGATACCGGCCGAACGCGGTCGCCCGCAGCCTCGTCGAGGGCCGCACCCACCTGGTCGGGGCGCTCGTCGCCGACCTGCACAACCCCTTCTACGCCGAGTTCCTCGACGGCCTGCAGGAGAGCCTGCACGGCGACGGCCTGCGGCTGCTCATCGGCAACAGCCAGTGGGACCCGGCCTTCGAGGACGAGGCGGTCGAGGCGTTCCTCGAACTGCGCGTCGACGGCCTCGTCCTGCTCGGCATCGCGCCGACCAGCGAGACGCTCGTCGAGGCCACCGGCTACACGCCGACGGTCGTGGTCGGCGAGCGTGACATCGAGCTGGGCGGTGTGGACATCGTCGTGGACGACGACCAGCTCGGGGCGCGGCTGGCCATCGACCATCTCGTGGAACTCGGCCACCGCAGGATCGCCCACATCGAGGGCACCCGGTTCTCCTCGGGCCGCTTCCGGTGCGAGGGCTACCTGGTCGCGATGCGCAGGCACGCGCTGGCGCCGTACATCATGGTCGAGCAGGGCGAGTGCACCGAGGAGGGCGGGGCGGAGGCGGCGCGCAGGCTGCTGACCCGCGACCCCCGTCCCACCGCGATCTTCGCCGCGAACGACACGGTGGCGATCGGGGTGCTCGCCGCCGCCGCCGAGCTCGGCCTGCGGGTGCCCGAGGACCTGTCGGTCGTGGGATACGACAATGTCCACCTCGCCGGGACCCAGCCGATCTCGCTGACGACCGTCGACCAGCCCCGCAGGGCGATGGGGCGCTCCGCGGCGGCGCTGCTGAGCGACCGGATCGGCGACCCGGGCAAGGTCGCGCGGCTGCGCGAGATCACTCCCAAGCTCGTCGTACGGCGCAGCACGGGCCCCGCGCTGCCGTAGGGAGCCTGCCTGGAGCGTTACAGGTCCAGGCGGGCCCCAAGTCCCCGTCAAAAGCAGGTCAACCCTCGATGTCGCGAAGACACGCGGGTGTTGACTGCGATGTGACGAGGGGGTAGCAATGCGTGATCCTGAGCTGATTTCGTGTGCCCAACGGGCGGCCGCCGAGCTTGAGCGGGCATGGGCGCACTGGCGGGCCACCAGAGGGCGCGGCGAGGACACGGGCGCCGAGTCCGTCGCGAGCTACGTGGCCCATTCGATCGACCATCCATGGGGCCGTCCGCGTGTGGTCCTCGGACTGGACGCGGACGACGCCAGAGAACTCGCCGCGCTGCTGCAGAGGCAGGAGACGGGAGAGCGGGTCTGGTGACCGCCGGGGTCTCGGCGAGGTAACGGTCCCGGGCCACGTAGGTTGGGTGGTTGACGGTTCCTTCGAGGAGGATGAGCGTGACCAGCAAAGCACTCGTGGCCACTCTTGCTCTGTGCGGCCTTGGCGTCGCCGCCTGTGGCGGCACCACGGGCGGCACCGGCGCGGCCCCGGCGCAGAACGGCGGCCCCGCCTCCGGTACGGCCTCACCCGCCTCCGCGCTGTCGGAGCGGACGGCGACCCCGGCTCCTGAGACCCCGGCGACGGGCGGGAGCGTTCCCGCGGACCCGCTGAAGGGCAAGGTCGTGGTCATCGACCCCGGCCACAACGGGCAGAACTACCGGCACCCTGCGGAGATCAACAAGCAGGTCGACGTTCTGACCCAGAAGAAGGCCTGCGACACCACCGGCACCGAGACCAACAACGGTTACACCGAGGCGGCCTTCACCTGGGACGTCTCCCAGCGGCTGGCCAAGATCCTCAAGAGCAGGGGCGCGACGGTCAAGCTCACCCGGCAGAACAACTCGGGCTTCGGGCCGTGTATCACCGAGCGGGCCGCGGTCGGCAACAAGGCCCACGCCGACGCGGCGATCTCCATCCACGCCGACGGGGCGTCCGCGGGCGACCACGGCTTCCACATCATCATGCCGAAGAAGATCAACGGACCGGTCGACCCGGTGGTCGGTGCGTCCAGGAAGCTCGGCATCGACGTACGGAACGCCTACAAGGCGGGCACCGGGACGCCCTACTCCACCTACATCGGTAGCAAGGCCCTCGACTTCCGCAACGACCTGGGCGGCCTGAACCTCTCCACGGTGCCGAAGATCTTCATCGAGTGCGGCAACATGCGCAACGCGGGGGACGCGGCGAATCTCCAGAGCCCGGCGTTCCGCCAGAAGGCCGCCCTCGCCCTTGCCAACGGGCTGCAGAACTATCTCAAGTAATGCGCGATCATGTTCGATTTGACATGATCTGAAGCATGAATGCGCCGTTGCCACGTCCTGTCGCCTTCGAAACCTCCACCGACTCGTTCGAGCTCTCCCCGGGGGCTCCCGTCGCGGGCCCCACCGACCTGGCCGGGGCCGTACGGCTGGCACTGTCCGTGCTCGACCTGAGGCCCGCGGGGGCGGGAGAGGCCGGGGCGGTCACGGTCGAGCACGACGCCGCGCTCGGCCACGAGGCCTACACGTTTGAGGTGACGGGCCGGGGGGTGCGGATCGCGGCCGGCGACCGCCAGGGGGCGTTCTACGCGGGCCAGACGCTGCGGCAGCTGCTGCCCGACGCGGCCTTCCGCGCGGCTCCCGTTGAGGCCGGGGGTGCGGGCTGGACCGTTCCCGGTGTCACCGTGCGGGACGCGCCGCGCCTGGCGTGGCGCGGGGCGCACCTGGACCTCGCGCGGCACTTCCTGCCCAAGCGGGAGGTGCTCAGGATGATCGACCTCATGGCGGTCCACAAGCTGAACCGGCTCCACCTGCACCTGGTCGACGACCAGGGGTGGCGGGTCGAGAGCCGGGCCTACCCCCGGCTGCACGAGGTCGGCTCGCACCGGCCGCGTACGATCGTCGGGCACCACGAGGACGCCCCGGTCTACGACGAGGTACCGCACGGCGGGTACTACACGCTGGACGACCTCGCGGAGATCTCCGGGTACGCCCGCGCGCGGGCCGTGACGGTCGTGCCCGAGATCGACGTGCCGGGGCACGCCTGCGCGATCCTGGCGGCCTACCCCGAGCTCGACGCGCGGGCGACCGGTGGCAGGACCCCCGAGCCGTTCACCGTGCTCGACCGCTGGGGCATCTCGACCGCCATCCTGTCCCCGCTGCCGTCGACCGTCGACTTCCTGACCGTCGTCATCGACGAGATCCTGGGGGCACTCGGCGAGACACCGTACGTGCACATCGGCGGGGACGAGTGCGTGCTCGACGACTGGGCCGCCTCCCCCGAGATCGCCGCCTTCCAGGCGGAGCTCGGCCTGGAGAACGTGGGCGACCTGCACGCGTGGTTCCTGCGCAGGCTCGCGGACGTGCTGGCCGAGCGGGGCAGCAGGGCCGTGGTGTGGGACGAGGCCTTCGTCAGCGGCATGCTGCGGCCCGACACGATCGTGATGCCCTGGCGTGGCCCCGGCGTGGCGCAGCGGGCCGCGCAGGCCGGGCACGACGTGGTGCAGACCTCGGTCTTCCCGCTGTACTTCGACTACGCGGAGGCGGCCTCCGAGGAGGAGCCGCTGGCCATCGGCGAGACCATCACCGTCGGCGACGTCGTGGCCTACGAGCCGGTGCCGTCGTCGTGGACGGACGCGCAGCGGGAGCACGTGATCGGGGCGCAGTTCCAGCTGTGGAGCGAGCGGCTGCCCGACGCCAGAGCGCTCGACTACCGGGCGTGGCCCAGGGGTTGCGCGCTGGCCGAGGTCGCCTGGTCGGGCACTCCCGGGGCCGACTTCGACGCGCGGCTCGAACGGCACCTGCGCAGGCTGGACGCGCTCGGCGTCGAGTATCGCCCCCTGTCCGGGCCGCGCCCGTGGCAGCTCGGCGGCGCCGGTCCGCGCCGCCACCGCCCCGGCTTCGTCAACGCCGAGGACGTCATGAAGCGCCTTGAGGGCATGACCCACGACGCCGACTCGACCCGGCCGAGCATGTGACGGTACGGCCCCGCACCGGGGACCACGGTCTGGTCCCCGGTGTGAGGGTCACGGCCCTCGCGGGAGATCGTCTCCCGTGGCGGCCGGGGTCGCGGGCTCCCCGGGGTGGTCGTGGACGTCGCGGCGGGAGGGCCGGACGGCCGGACGGCCGGGGGGCGTGGGGTGCGGGGCGCGCCGGGGTCGGCGGGTGGCGCCGGGGGGCGTGCCGTACGAGAAACGGGCGGGCGGTCAGCCCGCCACCTTGTAGCCGGCCTCCTCGATGGCGGCGCGGATGGCGGCGTCGTCGAGGGTCTCACCGGAGACGTCGACCCGGCCGCTGGCCAGGTCGACCTCGACGCCGGTCACGCCGGGGACCTCACCGACCTCCTCCTTGACCGAACTCACGCAGTGGCCGCAGGTCATGCCGGTGACGGTGTATGTGCTCAGGCTCATCACGCCTCCAGGTGTCGAGGTTTACCCTCCCAGGGTATTACCTCAGCCCGCGGTGCGGCCGATGATCTGGCGCACATCCGTGACACCGTGCCTCCGCAGGCGCCGGGACAGGTCGCGGTTGATCCGCCAGGCCCACAGCGGCCCCTCGTAGATCATTCCGGTGTAGCCCTGCACCAGGGTCGCCCCTGCCAGCAGGCGCTCCCAGACGTCGTCGACGCCCTCGACGCCGCCGACGGAGACCAGCACCAGGCGATCGCCGACCCGCGCCCTGAGCCTGCGCAGCACCTCAAGCGAACGGGCCCGCAGCGGACGTCCGGAGAGGCCGCCCGTCTCGGTACTGCTCACGTCCTGGCGGCTGATCGTGGTGTTGGTGGCGATGACGCCGTCGAGCCCGAGTTCGAGGGCCAGGTCGGCGACGGCGTCCACGTCCTCGTCGGCCAGGTCCGGTGCGATCTTGACGAGCAGCGGGGTGCGCCTCGGCGTGCCGTCGGCGACCTCCTTGACCGCCCGCAGCAGGGGGCGCAGCAGTTCGACGGCCTGCAGGTCACGCAGGCCCGGGGTGTTGGGCGAACTGACGTTGACCACCAGGTAGTCGGCCAGGGGGGCGAGTTCCTTGGCGCTGGACACGTAGTCGTCCGCGGCCTGGGACTCGGGCACGACCTTGGTCTTGCCGATGTTGACGCCGACCACGACGGGGACCCCGCGGGTCCTGCCGAGGGCCTTGGCCGCGGCGGCGGCACCGGCGTTGTTGAAGCCCATCCTGTTGATGATCGCCCGCTCCCTGACCAGGCGGAACAGCCTGGGCCTGGCGTTGCCCGGCTGGGCGTGCGCGGTGATCGTACCGACCTCGACGTGGCCGAAGCCGAGCGCGGACATGGCCTCGACGCACCTGGCGTCCTTGTCGAACCCCGCCGCCAGCCCGAAGGGGCTGGGGAAGTGCACGCCGAAGGCCTGCACCCGCAGGGCGGGGTCGCGTGGGGCGAGCCTGCGGTGGACGAGCCGCTTGACCACGGGGGCCGCCGACAGCAGGCGCAACCCGCCGACCGTCAGGTGGTGGATGTCCTCCGGGTCGATGCGGCTGAGGACCTGCGTGAACACGATTCGATACATCACCGATCAGGGTAGTCCCCCGGCGGGACGCGGCCCGCCCCGGCCATGCCGTACGGGGTCGGAGTCGTCCTCAGGCGAGGATGCTCCCGCGTCGCGGGCTCCGCGGGCACCGTATATTGCCGTCAACAGATCGTTAAGCGTTCGGCAAACTGGGGGCGGCAGGGTGTGGACATGAGCATCCTGTCACGTTCGACCATCATCCGCAGGCGCCGCGCCCTGGTGCACATCGTGCTCAGGGACATGGCGGAGACCGGTGACACCACGGTCCCTCCGTGGTGGGAGGCGGACATCGAGCAAGAGTTCGGTGGCCTGAGCGGGTTCCTGGCCGAGCTGAGCCGCCAGTGGTGGACGGCCTACGCCGCGCACCTGGACGCGCTGATCGAACTCGGCTGGGACGAGCCCGCCCAGGCGTGGGCCGACGTGGCCGAGCAGATGCCGCAGTTACGCGCGGTGCTCGACTCCTACCTCGACGAGTCGGCCCTGGCCGAGGCCGAGCGGCGGCACTGTGACGTGCTGCGCTGGACCACCCGGCGGGAGAGCAGGAACGCCGCTTGAAGAGCGTTCCGGGAGTCCCTGTCTGAGGATCTCTGATCGGGACGGCCGGGCCCCGCAGCGCCGGTGACACGCCGTTCCCGCCCCGTGCGGGTCGAATCCCTGGCATATCCGTCCCCTTTCGGGTAGCGATGGATGATGGCCAGGACACTCGGAGAGCGCAGCCGTCAGGATTCCGACCGCCGCCTGGGGATGCGGCTGACGTTCGCGGTCGGGGCCGTGGCACTGTTCTCGGTGCCGTTCGTCCTGTTGCTCGTGCTCGTACTGATCTCCTTCGAGCCGCTGAACGACCTCGACGAGGCGATCGCCACCGGATTGCACGCCTATGTACTGGCCGACCCCGGCTACGCGCGTCTTCTCGGGGCGTGGACCGACATCCTGGGCCCCAACACCTGGCGCGTGCTCGTGGTCGCCGCCGCGGCCTGGGCGTGGTACCGGGGAGCGCGCCGCCCGGCGGTCTGGGCGGTCGTCACGATCGCGGCCAGCGGTGTGCTGAACGTGTTGATCAAGGAGATCGTCAACCGGGCCAGGCCCGTCCTGCCGGACCCGGTCTCCTGGGCGCCGGGGTGGTCGTTCCCCTCCGGACACGCGATGGCGGCGGCCACGGGGGCGAGCGTGCTCGTGCTGATGCTGCTGCCCCGGCTGAGGGGGCCGGCGTCCAGAGCCGCCGCCTGGACCCTCGCGGCGGTGCCGGCGGTCTTCGTGGCGTACACGCGGGTCGCCCTCGGCGTCCACTGGTTCAGCGACGTGGTCGCGGGGCTCGCGCTGGGGGTCGTGGTGACCGCGGGGACGACGGCGGGGTTCGAGCGGTGGCGGCGGGAGGAGGGGCGCAGGCCCGCGGAGCCGTACGTCGAGGGGGTCGAGCCGGAGGCGTTCTCCCGGGGTGACCGCGAGTAACCGTCACGGTGGTGCCGGTCCCGGGTTCGAATGTCGTGATCTTCTTCTGATGGCTCTCACCTGAGGAAACGTCGCCACAGATTCTGACAAAGATCAGCAATGGGTGCCGTCAATCTAGTGATATGCCACCGTTTACTGAATTTTCCGCTCAAAGCCGGGGGGCGACATGGATGATGAAGGCAAAAAGGTTTGTTGCCAGAGTCACACCGCTCGATCCCCCACACTGGTCCTTCGAAAGCCCACAATGGCCATCGCAGGGTTCGTGACACATGGATAAGATCAAGAAAAATCACCCAATATCACGATCTGTGCGCATTGGGCTACTTTAAGCTACGAAGTAGGATAGAAATCCTTAATGGAAGATTAAGTATTTTCCAGCAAGGAACCAGCAGCCGGCCGGACATCTAGGGTTCGACGGCTAACCCTCGGAAAGGAAGCCGTCCCATGGATCGTCAGCCGATTGTCTGCAATACCTGCACGGGTGTTCTTCTCACCACGGACTCCCGTGACTACACCCCGCAGCGGGGACGCCTGATCGTCACCAACGGTTACTGCTCCTGCCCGGCCGCGCAGAAGGCCGCCCCCGTGGTCACCTCGGCCACCCTGCCCGCCGCCCCCGCTCCCGAGCCTGTCGCGCAGCGCCCGGTGCCCGAGACGGCGATGGCGAGCGCCTGAGCCGCGTGCTCGAACGCCTCGTACGGCCTGGCGGCCGTGACGTGCCGGCCCCGGTAGTGCTTCGGTAGTGCCCCCACGGTGCCCCGCGGTGTTTCAGCAGTGCCCTGGAACACCCCGGTAGCGCTTCGGTGGTGCTCCCGGCCGTACACACGGCCAGACCGCCCGTCCCGGCCAGAACACGGGGACGGCGGTGGTCCGGTTCCTCGTGGGAGAGACCCTGACCGGCGTCACACGTGGGGCGTTCCTCACTTCACGGACGGTGTCGGGAGCGCCTCTCCTGGGTACTCAGAGGCGGGATCGCCTCGACGCGAAGCGTCGGAAGTAGGCATGATCTAGGCTCATCAGCGAGAAACCATTGAAGGCCGGGCGGCCGGGACGGGGTGCACGTGGTCGCGGAGGACGTGGAACAGCCGGCCAGGGGCAGCGACAAGAAGAAGGGCTCTCTCTGGCGGGAGTTGCCCATCATGATCGTGGTCGCCCTTCTGCTGGCCCTGCTGATCAAGACCTTCATCGTCCAGGCGTTCTACATCCCGTCCGGATCGATGGAGAACACGCTCCAGATCAACGACCGGGTCCTGGTCAACAAGCTCGTCTACCGGGTGCGTGACATCGAGCGCGGTGACGTGGTGGTCTTCTCCGGCGGCGTCGACTCCTGGCCGGACGAGGTCGAGTTCGAGGAGCCCTCGAACCCGATCACCGGCGCCCTCAACTGGGTCGGCTCCCTCTTCGGCCTGGTCCCCACGGAGAAGGACTTCATCAAGCGGGTCATCGGCGTCCCCGGTGACAAGGTGAAGTGCTGTGACGGCCAGGACCGCGTCACGGTCAACGGTGTCCCCCTCGACGAGAAGGCCTACCTGTTCCCGGGCAACAAGCCCTCGGTGACGCCGTTCGAGATCACCGTCCCGCCCGGGCGGCTGTGGGTGATGGGCGACCACCGGATGGTCTCGTCCGACTCGCGCGCCCACCAGGGTGACCCCGGTGGCGGCGCCATCCCGATCGACCATGTGATCGGCCGCGCCTTCGTGATCGTCTGGCCGTTCTCGCACGCCGACGTCATCTCCATCCCCGACACCTTCTCCCAGTCCGCGCTGAAGGCGACGGCCGCCCTCGGTTCCGGGGCTCCGCTGCTGCTCGGCGCCGCGGTCGCGGTGCCCCTCGTCCGCCTGCGCACCCGCAGACGGCTGCGCCACCGCCGCTGACTCCCCTGGTAGGCCCCCTCCGGTAACCCCCGATTCCCCGCCAGGCCGTGGGGGAGGTTTTACGGCGTGGTGTTCCCCCTGGTCAGCGAAGTACGACAAGGATGGAAACAGGGGACATGGGGGAGGCAGCGCGATGCAGTACAACGCCGACCAGCGGCCTGTGGTCGCCGGATACGACGGTTCCGAGGCGAGTGAACGGGCGCTCAGGTGGGCCGCCGAGGAGGCCCGGCTGCGTTTCGCCCCGTTGGTCGTCTGCCACGCCTGGCAGTGGTCCCAGGGAACTCCGGTGCCGCTGGCCAGCATGGAGACGGTGCAACGCCTCGGCAGTCAGGTGCTCGACAAGGGCGTCGACCTGGCGCGGCGGCTGGCTCCCCGGATCGAGGTCAGGACCTCACTCGACCTGGGGTCGCCGTCCGTCGTCCTGATGAGCGAGTCCGGCGCCGCCGACCTGCTGGTGGTCGGCAGACGTGGCTCAGGCGGCTTCGCGGAGCTGCGGATCGGCTCGACGGCCGTACAGCTCGCCGCGCACGCCTACTGCCCGGTCGCCGTCGTCGGGGAACGGCCCGGCCCTCCGACGAACCTGGTGGTCGTCGGTGTCGACGCGACCGCCCCTGAACGGCTGGAACTGCGGCTGGCGTTCGAACAGGCGTGGCTGCGCAAGGCGTCGCTGCGGGCGATCTGCCTGATCCCCGAGGAGGCGCGGGACACCCGGGAGTACATGGTCGCCTTCCGGCGGGCCGTCTCGATCCTTGAGGAGAGATACGGCCAGGTGAACGTGGAGACGACCGTCGTGGACGACGCCCACGTCGCGGCCCTCCAGCGGGCGGCCCAGGACGCGGACCTGGTGGTCGTCGGGGACCGTGGCTGGGACGACCCGGCCGAACTGCCGCTCGGCGTGCTCTGCCAGGCGTTGCTGCGCGGGGCGCCCTGCCCGGTCGTCGTGGCCCCCTCCCACCGGCCGCTCAGCGCCTCGCGGTAGCGCCGGGCCCGCCCGGCGTCTCCCCGGCGTTCCGAGCGCGGCCCGGCGGCCGGGTTCACAGGGGGTCGGTTGCCGGGTTGCGCCACGTACGGCCGCCGAACCTGCCGCGTTCCGCCCTGATGATGTGGATGACCGCGTTGATGAGGGCCAGGTGGGTGAAGGCCTGGGGGAAGTTCCCCAGGTGACGTCCGCTGAGCGGGTCGATCTCCTCGGCGTAGAGGCCGAGCGGGCTGGCGAAGGAGAGCACCTTCTCGCAGAGCCTGCGCGCCCTGCGGTGCTCCCCGATCTCGGTCAGGGCCGAGACCAGCCAGAACGAGCAGATCGTGAAGGTCCCCTCCTCACCGGTGAGGCCGTCGTCGGTCTCCTTGGGCAGGTAACGCAGCACCAGGTCGTCCACGGTCAGCTCGTCGGCGATGGCGAGCACCGTGTCGCGGACCCTGGGGTCGTCCGGCGGCAGGAAGCCGACCAGCGGGATGAGCAGGAGTGAGGCGTCCAGGGTGTCGGAGTCGTAGTGCTGCCTGAAGACCCCCCGCTCGCTGACGCCGTTGGCGCACACGTCGGCGTGGATCTCGTCGGCGATCCGCCTCCAGCGGGCGACCAGGGCCGTGTCCTGGCGGAGCCTGGCCAGCCGTACCCCCCTGTCCACGGCGACCCAGCACATGACCTTCGAGCTGGTGAAGTGCCGTGGCTCGCCGCGTACCTCCCAGATGCCCCGGTCGGGCTCGCGCCAGTATCTGATCGCGGACTCGACCTGCCGCCGCAGCACCGGCCAGATCCGCTCGTCGAGGCGGTCCCTGGAGCGGGTGTGGATGTAGAAGGAGTCGAGGACGGCTCCCCAGACGTCGTTCTGCCGGTGGTCGTAGGCGGCGTTGCCGACCCGGACGGGCCGGGAGCCCTCGTAGCCCTCAAGGTCGTCCAGGACGTGCTCGGTGAGGACGCGTTCTCCGTCGACGCCGTACATGACCTGCAGTTCCTCGTCGCGTTCGGCGACGTCGGCGATGAACCAGAAGAAGTCGTCGGCCTCCCAGTCGAAGCCCAGCGTGTACAGGCCCCACAGGGCGAAGGTCGAGTCCCTGATCCAGCTGTAGCGGTAGTCCCAGTTGCGGTCGCCGCCGGGTGTCTCCGGCAGGGAGGTGGTCGCCGCCGCGACCAGGGCGCCACTCGGGGCGAAGGTCAGGCCCTTGAGGGTGAGGGCGCTGCGTTCGAGGAAGCTCCGCCACGGGTGGTCGGGGAAGTCTCCCCTGGCCAGCCAGTGCTGCCAGTGGTGCGCGGTCCACACGAGCCTGCCGTACGCCTCGTCGAAGGTGTAGGGCGGCTCGTGGGCGGTCCAGGTCAGCGCGCAGAAGCGGGTGTCGCCCTCCTTCAGGAGGGTGCGCGCCGTGGCCCGCGTCGCCTCGAAGCCCAGCCGCATGTCGGTGGTGAGCCTCAGTTCGAGGGACTCCCCCTCGGCCCTGGCGACGCCCTGGTGGTAGCCCCGGTCGGTGTAGGACCAGCGGCCGGGGGTGCGGCCGTAGCCGAACATGGGTTCGCAGTCCAGGGTGACCTGCGCCTCCCCGCTGACGCAGCGCACCGTGCGCAGCAGGACGTGGCTGGCGTCGTAGTCGGTCGGCGCCCTGCGGTGGGTGTGGGACAGTTCGTCGTCGTGGTGCCACGGGCCGACGACCAGCAGGTCGCGCACGACGATCCAGCCGGTCGGGGTGCCCCAGCTCGTCTCCAGGACCATGGTTCCCGGCAGGTAGCGGCGTGCCGCGGGGACCCTGATGTCGGCGGGGCCGAGGCGGAAGCCCCCGGCGTCCCGGTCCAGGATGGCGGCGAACACGCTGGGCGAGTCGATCCGTGGCAGGCACAGCCATTCGACGTTCCCGCTCGGCGCGACCAGGGCGGTCGTCTCGCAGTCGGACAGGAACGCGTAGTCCGCGATCGGCGGGAACGGAGAGCAGTCGCGGAGCACACCTGTCAGGGGGTTCACCGTCATCGGATCCCGCCTTCCCGACCTGCCGCGAGCCGGTCGTCTCCTTCCACTCTAGGCACGAAACCGCAGGTGAGAAAGGTCGCCCCTCAGTCGTCGCGGGGTCCGGGCAGGGAGATCCTGAGCCTGCGCAGCGCGGCGGCGAACTCCTCGGCGGGGTCTCCGAGATAGCTCCACGGGGCGCCGCGCCCGACCCGGTTGCCGACCTGCCTGAGGTGTCTGGCCGCGAGGTCGTGGGTGCTCGCCTCACGGACGAAGACGGCCCCGAACAGATGGTGGGCCTCGAAGTCGCGGGGGTGCGCGGTGGCGTAGGCCGTCCAGCGGCGTTCGGCGTCCTTCAGTTCTCCGACGACCCGCTCGGAGAAATACCGCATGCTGAACTTCATGTAGGCCATCATCTTGTTCTCGACCACGAGACGGCGTTCCTCGGCGCGTAGATACTCCAGGTGCGCCAGTGCCAGCATCGCGGTGAGCGGATTTCCCCGGGGCGCGAACGCCGCCGCTTCCCGGGCGTGGGAGAACATCTCCTCGTGGGAACCGCCCCACTTCTCGGAAAGCGCCTGAATCCGGGCCCAGTGGGCGGAGAAGAGCGTGGCGGAACGGGAGACGGTCTCCTCCCAGATCTCGTCCTCCTCGGCCCGGTCGAACTGCATGCCCAGGGCGAACCAGATCATGGACTCCCACGGCACGGGGTCGTACGGACGCAGTCTCGCCGCCTCCATGAGCGGTTCGTGGGCGCCGGACAGGGTGGCGAAGAACATCTTGAACCGGTCCTCACCTGCCTCCCCGGAGAAGCCTCCGCCCCGGATGACCCACGCCTCGTCGATGACCGTACGGCCGAGCCAGAGCAGGATGTCGGCCCGGTCACGGGACCCGGCGAGCAGTTCGGCGATGCCCTGGCTCCTGCCGACCGCGGCGCGGCTGAGCGCGTCGAGCCGCAGGGAACGTAACTCCGGGTCACCGTGGGTCTCCCCAAGGAGGACGAGTCCCGCGTTCAGATAGCCTTCCTCGACCGCCTCGACGGCGGCGTCAAGGGCGATGTCGTTCCAGAGACGCCCGACGACGAAGGCGTCTCCGGCAGATCGTCCGCCTTTCCGGCGCCGGAAGATTCTCATAGAAGGCCCTTTTTAGCACTTCACGATTGCCAACGTGATCGAAAAACACAAAAGTCGTGATCAGCGGTCCATATGACATACCAGAAATATGACTTTATGGAGAGATTCGTTGGAGAATCTGGGCCGGGTAATCGAGGGATCCGGCGTACCACGCGGGGAAAACGGTCTGAGGGAAAAGTGACGGCGCGGAAAGCGAAAGCACATGCCTTCGGGACCTGGCGCGTTCACCACGGGTGATTCGGGATGACCACCCCGTGCACGGCCGTGGATGATCGGATACGGTGCGGCCACGTGACACGGAACCGGAACGTCGAGGGACTCCTGTTCGACCTCGACGGCACGCTGCTCGACCACGACACGGCCGCGACCACGGCCTTCACCGCGGCTCTCACAGGGGTCGCGGGGGCGGACGTCGACCACGAGGCGGCGCGGCGGCGCTGGTCGGAGCTCGAACACCACGCCATGGACCGTTACCTCGCCGGTGAGCTCACCTTCACCGGACAGCGCCGCCTGCGCGTGACCACTCTCTTCGCCGAGCTCGGCCTGGGGTCCTGGGACGACACCGAGGCGGACACCTGGTTCGCGGGCTACCTGCGGCACTACGAGGCCGCCTGGCATGCCTTCCCCGACGTCGCGCCCTGCCTTGCCGTACTGGCCGGACAGGCCGTCCGGCCGCAGCTCGGGGTCCTGACCAACGGGGACGCCGCCCAGCAGCGTGACAAGCTCCGCAGGATCGGGCTGGGTACGGCGCTGCCCGTGCTGGTCGCGTCGAGCGAGGTCGGCGTCGCCAAGCCACGGGCGGAGATCTTCCACGCGGCCTGCGCGGTGCTCGGGCTGCCGCCCGGGCGGGTGGCCTACGTCGGTGACAGGCACGACGTGGACGCCGCCGCGGCGAACGCCGCCGGGCTGTACGGCGTCTGGCTGAACCGGGCGGGCGCCCCGGTGCCCGCCGGGCTGCCCGCCGTACGGTCCCTGGAGGAGCTGCCCGCCCTGCTCGGGTTCGGTCAGCCGTACGGCGGCGCGGCCGGGTGACGGGTCAGGGGCCGGCTCGGCGGAGCCGTTCCTCGCGGCGATCTCCAGCGCCTCAGGCGGGCGCCTCGAAGGAGAAGGTGTCCGCCAGCCCCCGCCTGCCCGTCTCGGTGAGGTGGACGACCCGGGGCGAGACGCCGTACCGCAGCCAGTCGAGGGTGAAGAAGCGGCCGGTGAGCGCCGCCCCCAGCCCTCCCGCGAGGTGGTGGCGCCGCTCGCTCCAGTCGACGCAGTAGCGCACGACCGGGCGCCGCCTGGTGCTCAGGCGGGCGACGTCGACGCCGAAACGGCCGAAGACCTCCCCGCCCTTCCCGGTCAGGTGGTACTCCAGGGCCCGGCCGTAGGCGGCGGGCAGGTCGGGCCCCCGGCCGTCCTCCTCGGCCTTCGGCGTCCCGGTGAGCAGCCCCTGGCTGACGAAGGTCTCCATGAGCCCGACACCGAGCGACCCGGCGAGGTGGTCGTAGCAGGTGCGCGACCTGCGCAGGGCGTTCTCCCTGCTGCTGACCCGCAGCGAGGCGACGGGGGCCGGGACGGTCGGGGCGATGACCGCCAGCGCCTCAAGCGCCGTGGAGACCTCGGCGCTCGCCAGACGGTAGTAGTGATGCCGCCCGCGCTGCTCGCCGACGACCAGACCGGCCTCGGTGAGCCGCCGCAGGTGCACGCTCGCGGTGGCCGGGGTGACCCCGGCCTCCTCGGCCAGGACGCTCGCGGCCAGCGGACGGCCGCCGGAGAGCGCCTTGAGCATGTGGGCGCGGGAGGCGCTGGCGATCAGGCGCGCCGCGCGGGCGATGTCCGGGTCACGTCGTGGGTGCTCCACGGCGCGAACGTACACCAACGGTTAGACGGATGACTAAGCGACCCGGGACGACCATGCGGTCATGCGTACAACCGACCGCCGGGCCCCTGTCGAGCGGCTGGTCTGGCCCCCGCTCATCGCGCTGAGCCTCGGCTACTTCCTGGTCATGCTCGACGTCACCGTCGTCACCGTCGCGGTCCCCACCATCAGGGAGTCCGTGCACGCCGACGCCTCGGCCACGGCCTGGGTCGTGGACGGCTACAGCACGGTCTTCGCGGGCCTGCTGCTCCTCGGCGGCGGCCTCGGTGACCGGCTCGGGCACCGCGGGGTCTTCCTGACCGGCCTCGGCGTCTTCACCGTCGCCTCCCTCGGCTGCGGGTTCGCCACGACCTCCGTGACGCTGATCGCGTCGAGGATGCTCCAGGGCGTCGGCGGGGCGCTGCTGGTGCCGACGTCGCTGGCGCTGCTGGCCGCCGCCTACCCCGGGCGGGCGACCCGGGCCAGAGCCCTGGGGGTGTGGGCCGGCGTCGCCGGGGTCGCCTTCGCCGCCGGCCCCCTGGTCGGCGGTCTCCTCGTGGCCGGGCTGAACTGGCAGGCCGCGTTCTGGGTCAACGTGCCGGTCGCGCTGCTCGCCGTGTGGCTCACCCTGAGGCACGTCCCGGCCCCGGCCGCCCGCGCCTCGGGTCGTGGACTCGACCCCGTCGGTCAGGTCCTGGGCGTCGTCGGCCTGACGGCGCTCGCGGGCATGCTCAACGAGGCCGGTACCCAGGGCTGGACGTCACCGACCGTGCTCGCGGCCTGCGGGGTGGGGATCGTGGCGCTCGTCCTGTTCGTCCTGGTCGAACGGCGTCTTGAGGCCACCCCCGGCTCCACCCCCCTGCTGCCGCCCTCGCTCTTCCGCTCCCCCGGTTTCTCCCCGGCCGCGGCGGTCGGGGTGCTGCTCAACCTCGGCTACTACGGGATGCTCTACCTGTCCACGCTGTACTTCCAGAACGAGCGCGGCTACGGCGCCCTCGGCACCGGGATCGCGCTGCTGCCGACCGTGTGCATGGCGGTGTTCGCCGCCCCGCTCTCCGGCCGCCTCACCGCGCGCCACGGCCCCCACGCCCCGATGGCCGGGGCGCTGCTGCTCGGCGCGTTCGGCTTCCTCGGCTGGCTGGTCGCCGGTCCCGACACCCCCTACTGGCAGTTGCTCTTCGCCCTGGTCGCCACGGGCCTGGCCACCCCGACCACCGTCCCGGCCGCGACCGCCGCGATCGTGCAGGCCGCGCCGGACGCCAACGCGGGTGTCGCC
The DNA here is from genome assembly GCF_042650425.1 of Streptosporangium jomthongense. NCBI lineage: Bacteria > Bacillati > Actinomycetota > Actinomycetes > Streptosporangiales > Streptosporangiaceae > Streptosporangium > Streptosporangium jomthongense. The sequence continues at coordinate 66,714 of NZ_JBHSBC010000022.1, forward strand.
TCGGCGGTGTTCAACGTCGCCAGGCAGATCGGCAACTCCGTCGGCGTCGCCCTGTTCAGCACCCTCACCGCGACGTCCGCGCCGCTGGTCCCCGGCCTCCACACCGCCGCCCTGATCGCCTCAGGCGCCTTCTTCGCCGGGGCGTTCCTGGCCCTGGTGTCCTGGCGCGCCAACCGCGTCCCGGTCCCCCTGTGAACCGCGGCGCCGTACGGCGAGCACCACCACCGGCACGGCCAGGAGCGCGAGCGCTCCCCCCGCCCACATGACGCCGGAGACCGCGACGGTGTCGACGACCCGGCCGCCGAGCAACGCGCCCAGGGAGATGGCCGCGTTGAAGACGGCGACGAACAGCGCCGACCCCGCCTCCGGGGTCTTCGGCGCCGCCGTGAGCACCCACGTCTGCATGCTGACCGAGACCCCTCCGTAGGCCAGCCCCCACGCCGCAAGCGAGACCACGACCGCGGCCCGCGTCTCACCGGCGAGCGGAAGCGCGAACATGCAGACGCCGAGCAGCCCGGCCACGGCCAGGACCGTGCCGTACCGGGCCCGCACGACGACGGCCCCGGCGACGAAGTTCCCCATCACCCCGGCCAGGCCGTACACCAGGAGCAGGGTGCCGACGAGGCCGGGGCCGACGCCGGAGACCTGCTCAAGGACGGGCCTGACATAGGTGTAGGCCGCGAAGTGGCCGGTCACCATCAGCAGGACGACGACCAGGCCGAGCCGTAGCCGGGCGTTGCGGAGCAGGCCGGGCAGTTCCCGCGCCCTGACCGTCCCGAGGGCGGGCAGCGGCGGCAGCGTCAGGACCAGCGCGACCAGCAGGACCAGCGCGAGCACCCCGAGCGCGGCGAACGCCGGGCGCCAGCCCACGAGCTCACCGGCGAACGTCCCCGAGGGCACCCCGAGCACGGAGGCCAGGGAGACCCCGCTGAAGATCAGCGAGGTGGCCGTCCCCGCCCGCTCCGGCGCCAGCCGTGCCCCCAGCCCCGCCGCGACCGCCCAGAAGCCGCCGATGGACAGCCCCACCAGGACGCGGGCGGCCAGCATGACGGCGAACACCGGGGCCAGCGCCGAGAGCAGGTTGGCCACGGCCAGCAGCGCCGCCAGCGCGACCAGCACCCGCCGCCGGTCGAGCCCGCCGACGGCCACCACGAGCACCGGTGCCACGATCGCCCCGACGAGGCCGGGGACCGTCACCACCAGGCCCGCCGTACCCGCGGAGACGCCGAGTTCCGCGCTCATCGCGGTGAGCAGCCCGACCGGCAGCATCTCGGTCGTGACGACGGAGAAGGTGCCCAGGGCGACGGCGACGACGGCGGTCCAGTTCCCGGTCCTCACCGGGGTTCGCATCGTTGTGAACATGCCGCCAAGCCTGTGCCGCCGCTGGGCCGGGAACAACGACGAAGATCGCATCCTTACATTAACCGGGCTAATCGATTTGGGGACGCGCGGTGCCTGAGCTGGAGATGAGAGAGCTTGAGTGCTTCCTCACGCTGAGTGAGGAGCTGCACTTCGGGCACGCCGCGGAACGGCTGCGCGTCTCCCAGGGACGGGTCAGCCAGCTCCTGCGTTCGCTGGAGCGCAGGATCGGCGCCCGCCTCCTCGAACGCACCAGCCGCCGGGTACGGCTCACCCCGCTCGGCGAGCGTTTCCTGACGGACCTGCGTCCGGCCTACGACGCCCTGCGGCAGAGCGTCGAGCGCGCCAGGACCGGGGCGCGCGGCGTCGAGGGGGTCGTGCGGATCGGCTTCTCCGGCTTCCTGAACGAGCAGGTCATGACGGCGATCAGGGCCTTCGAGGACCGGCACCCCGCCTGCGAGGTCGAGACCGTGGAGTACCCGTTGGCCGACCCGTTCGGCGGCGTGCGCCGGGGCGAGGTCGACGGGGCCGTCGTCCCGGCCCCGGTCAGGGAGCCCGACCTGGTCGCGGGGCCGCTCTTCTCCAAGGAGCCGATGACCCTGGTGGTCTCCGGCCGCCACCCCTTCGCGGGCCGGGAGTCGGTCTCCGCCGAGGAACTCGCCGACTGCGTGCTCGTCGACATCGCGGAACCCGCCCCGCGCTACTGGCGCGACCTGCAGGTGCCCGCCGTCACCCCCGGCGGCAGGCCCGTGCCCCGGGGGCCCGGGGTCAGCACCCTGCAGGAGGCGCTGACGCTGATCGCCGCCGGCCGGGGGGCGATGCTGCTCTGCGCGCCGAGCGCCCGCTACCACGGCCGCCCCGACATCGCCTTCGTCCCCGTCACCGGCCTGCCGGACTCCGCACTGACGTTCGTCCGGCACCGCGACAACGAGACCGCCTCACTGCGCGCCCTCGGCGACGCCCTCGCCGTGTGAGCCGCGGCGCAGCGTGTACCCCCGGGTGACCGCGACGAGGTCACCGTCCTCCCTGGTCGCCGCGACCAGTCCCGGGGGCCGGGGCACGAAGCCGGGCACCGCGGACAGGCCGTCGCTCTCGGAGATCGCGATGACACGGACCCGCTCGGCGGGCGACAGCCGTACGGTGACCCTGACCCCCTGGGAGGGGATGCCGCGGAAGCGGATCTCACTCGGCCAGGTGCCGGTGCGCGTACCGGTGACCTGGACGCCCGCCTGGCCGAACCGGCCCGCGGACACACCCGCCCAGGTGATCGGCCGGTCCAGCCGCAGCGTCACCGAACGGGCTCCCCGGCCCGCTGTCACGCGCATCGTGAGTGTGCCGCCGTCGTAGGAGGACACGACGACCCTCGGGCCGTCGGCCCTGATCGCCGGGGCGGGGCCCGTCCACAGCGACCCCCGCGCGTAGCCGGGCGGCAGCCCGTCAACGGCACGCGCCGAGACGTACCGCCTGGTCCACCCGGCGGGTTCGGGGTCCGCGCTGGCCCAGTGCGCGACGCGGGTGTCGGCGTCCATGACGTAGGCCAGGTGCGTACGGCGTGGCCGCTCGGCGTCGAACCCGTCCACGGCCAGCCCCGCGCCGACCAGGGCGAGAGCCAGCCCGGCCGCCGTCAAAGGTACGGCGCGCCCGAGCCGGAACGGTTCGACGAGCGGCGCGACGCCCAGCCAGAACAGCGCCAGCACCAGGGCGCCCACCCCGCCGAGCGCCAGGCCCATCCCGTCGAAGGCGTTCCAGGCCAGGGAGGGCAGCACCGCGGCGGCCGTGACCGGCCCCAGTGTCGTCGCGACCGCCCGTACCCAGGCCGGCGCTCCGGTCACGGACGCCGCCAGCGCGCCGAGCGCGCCCAGCAGCGCGGGCAGGGTGAACAGGAAGGCCGCTCCCGGGGCGAACCAGGCGCACAGCGCGCCCAGCCCGGCCGTCCAGACCAGCACGGCCGCCGACAGCGCGGCCGGGCCGAGCCTGCGGCGCAGCGGCAGGTACCAGCAGAGCACCGCCAGCGCGGACATGACCGCGATCGCCGCCTCGAAGGCCTGCGGGCGATGTAGAAGTCCGCCCATCGTGTCGTACTCGGGCCGCAGGCCGACCAGCAGTTCCCACAGCCCCTGGGCCATGGCGACCGAGGCGAGCAGCGGCAGGACCGCCGAGACCGTCGCGACCGCCAGCCGGGGAAGGGTGAGCAGTCGCCGTACCCGGCCGAGGACCACCAGGCCCGCGACCGCCAGTACGGCCAGCGCCGCCAGGGGCGGGACGGCCGTGCCCGGGTAGGTGATCATGACGCCGAGGGCGCGGAAGTAGGTGACGTCGTGGTCGGAGGTCAGCGTCCGCAGGTCGGCGCCGCCCAGGGCGCGGGTCAGCGCCAGCATGGTGGAGCCGTGGTGCTGCAGGCTGCCGGGGTCGAGGTTCGCGACGGAGTCCGCCGCGGTGTGGTAGAGCGAGGAGCCCCTGATGTAGGCGAAGTTCATGCCGGTGAACCCGGCCCCGGTCAGCGGGGTGAAGTCGGTGTTGTTGGGCAGCAGCCGGTACATCTCGACCATGGAGGAGTCACCGCGCGGGGCGGGGACGGCGTCGGCGAACGTCTCGACCAGCCGGGCGTTGTTCCGTGAGGTCTCGAACATCAGTGAGGGGCCGCGCACTCCCCTGGCCTCCCAGTTCAGCAGCACCCCGCCCGCACGGCCGAGCGGATGCCGCCTGACGAACGCCTCGGCGCCGAGAACGCCGTCCTCCTCACCGTCCGACATCAGCAGCACGACGTCGTTGCGGAGACCGGTTCCCGTGCGCAGTGCCCTGACCGTCTCGATCATCGCGGCCACCGCCGCGCCGTCGTCGGAGGCGCCGGGGCCCATCGCCGCCGAGTCGTAGTGGGCGGCGATGAGCACCGTACCCGTCGGGTCGGTCCCGGGAAGCCTGCCCACGATGTTGTCGACCTGGCCGAACGTCGCCAGCCCGGAGGCCGGGCGGGCTCCGACGGCCCGCTGCACCTCGACCTGGAGACCCTCGGCCCGCAGCCGTCCCACCAGGTAGTCCCTGGCCCGGTCACCCGCCGGACTTCCGATGGGCCGTGGCTCGGCGGCGAACTCCCTCAGGTGGTCCAGGGCGCGCCGCGCGCTGAACTCCCCGGCGGGGGCGGAGGCGGGCAGGGGCTGCATGGTGCTGTCGGCCATCGCGGACAGCACGACCACCGCCACCAGGACGACGAGGGCCGCCGGCCCCGCGAACGCCGTCTTCTTGAACATCTTCTTGAACACGGTCGGCGACGATAGGTACGGCCGACGGCTCCGCGACATGAGGCGCCTGCCCGAACCTCGCTGTGGTTTTCCACAGGTGTGGTTTTCCACAACCGGAAACGGTCACGAACCTCATGGTGACCATATCCCGACCTTCGTAACCTTCTGGGCATGACGGATTGGCTGGTAGCACTGATGGAAAGCCTCGGCGCCCCGGGGGCCGGGTTCGCGGTGGCGATGGAGAACCTCTTTCCTCCCATCCCGAGCGAGGTGATCCTGCCGCTGGCGGGCTTCGCCTCCTCCCAGGGGGAGATGAGTCTGCCGGCCGTACTGCTGTGGACCACGACGGGCTCGGTGGTCGGCGCGCTGGCGCTGTACTGGATCGGCGCGCTGCTCGGCCGTGAACGCACCCTGGCCCTGGCCGCCCGCATCCCGCTGCTGAAGGTCTCCGACATCGACAAGACCGAGGCGTGGTTCCTCAAGCACGGCCGCAAGACCGTGTTCTTCGGCAGGATGATCCCGATCTTCCGCAGCATGATCTCGATCCCGGCCGGGGTCGAACGCATGCCGCTGGGTGTCTTCACGGCGCTGACCGCCGCGGGCAGCCTCATCTGGAACACCATCTTCGTGCTGGCCGGCTACCTCCTCGGGGAGAACTGGTCCCTGGTCGAGGCCTACGTCGGCGTGGGCACCAACGTGGTGATCGCCGTGGTCGCGCTGGCCGTGGTCGTCTTCGTGGGCCTCAGGCTGAACGAACGGTACAAGGGGCGGCATGCGAGCCGTCGTTAGGGGGCTGCGGCTGCTCGGGGCGGTGACCCTCGGCGCGTTCACCGCCCTGCTCGGCCTGGTCTTCGTCCTGGTGGCGCTGCCGTTCGCGGGGCGCCCCTGGGCGCGGGCGGCGGCCCGGCGGCTGGCCGCGCTCGAAGTCCGGCGGCTCGGTCTCGACCTCTCCCCCCAGGGCGGGGGTGAGCTGGGCTACCTCGCGGCGAGGGTGCCGGTCGGCGTGCTCGGCGGCCTGGTGGTCCTCCTGCTCGGGTACGGCACGGTCACGGCCGCCGTCCTGGCCTGGACGTGGGGAAGGGGCCTGCCGTTCGACGGCATGCCGCCGGCCCCGCCGCTGATCGCCTACATCGGCCTGGCGGGGGTCTTCCTGCTCTTCCTGCACCTGTCCGGCCTGGTGGGGGCGGACGTGCTCGAACGGCGGCTGGCCGTACGGATGCTCGCCCCCGACCCGACCGAGGCGCTGCGGCGCAGGATCACCGAGCTGACCGAGAGCAGGGCGGGGGCTCTGGCGGCGGTCGACTCCGAGCGGCGCAGGATCGAACGTGACCTGCACGACGGGGTGCAGCAGCGGCTGGTCGCGCTGTCGATGCTGGCCGGACGGGCCCGCAGGGGACGGCCCGAGCTGCTCGAACAGCTGCACGAGCAGGCCCAGCAGGCGCTGACCGAGCTTCGCGAGGTGGCCTGGCGGGTCTATCCTTCGGCACTCGACTCGCTGGGGTTCGCCGAGGCGCTGGCCGGGGTCGCCGAACGCGCCGGGGTCCCGGTCAAGGTCGTCGGAGCGCCGCCGGAACGGCTGCCCAGGACGGTCGAGACGGCGGCCTACTTCGTGGTCAGCGAGGCGGTGACCAACGCCGACAAGCACTCGGGGGCGGACCTGGTCACCGTCGAGGTCCGCGAACAGGGCACGATGGTCCTCGTGCGTGTGGAGGACAACGGCGCCGGTGGCGCCGACGCGACGGGGGACGGTCTGTCCGGGCTGGCGGGCCGGGTGGCCGCGCTCGACGGCCGTCTCACCGTGACCAGCCCGGACGGCGGGCCGACCGTGATCACGGCGGAGCTGCCATGCGGGTGATCCTGGCCGAGGACTCGACCCTGCTCAGGGAGGGCCTGGTCCGGCTGCTGGCCGAGGAGGGGCACGAGGTGCTCGCCGCCGTGGGCGACGGCGAGGCCCTGGTCGAGGCCGTCTCCGAGGCCGGAGCGGAGCTCGACGTGGTGGTGGCCGACGTCCGGATGCCGCCGACGCACACCGACGAGGGCCTGCGCGCGGCCCTGGAGATCAGGCGGCTCCGGCCGGACGTCAGGGTGCTGGTGCTGTCGCAGTACGTGGAGAAGAAGTACGCGACCGAGCTGATGAGCGGCGACATCTCCGGGGTCGGCTACCTGCTCAAGGACCGGGTGGCCCAGGTGAGCGACTTCCTTGAGGCACTCGACCGGGTCGGAGCCGGGGGGACGGCCTTCGACCCCGAGGTGGTACGGCAGTTGCTCGCCCGCACCAGCCACGCCGACCCGCTGACCCGGCTGACCGCCCGGGAGCGGCAGGTGGTCGAGCTGATGGCGCAGGGGCTGACCAACGCCTCGATCGCGCAGACGCTGCACGTGTCGCAGAGCGCGGTCGAGAAGCACGTCAACGCCCTGTTCGACAAGCTTGAGCTGTCACACACCACCGGTTACAGCCGACGGGTCCTGGCCGTGCTGCGCTATCTCGGCTCCTGAGCGGCCTCGGCCGACGCGGGTTTGAGCAACTCGTCGATGCGCTGCCAGGAGCGGTGCCAGTTGTGGCGCGCCGCGGCGGCCGCCCCCGTGGCGTCTCCCGCGCCGAGCGCCTCCAGCAGGACGCGGTGTTCCTCGTATGCCTCCTCGTGCACCCGGACGTAGCCCCAGATATGGCGCTCTATCCGGCGGAGTTGTTCGTCGATGGAGTCGAGCGTCTCGATCAGGACCGGGTTGGCCGCCCTGCGGTAGTAGACACGGTGGAACTCCTCGTCGAGCGCGCTCAACCGGTCGGGGGCGGTGGTCTGGTTCAGCGTGTCCAGCAGCCCCCGCATGAGGTGCAGGTCGGACTCCGTCATGTGCGGCGCGGCCAGTTCGGCGGCCAGCGCGTCGAGGGTCGCGCCCACCTGAAACAGATGTGAGGCCCGGTCGAGGGGCAGGGGGGCGACCCGGGTCATGCGGCTGGCACTGGCCTCGACGAGCCCTTCCTGGCCGAGCCGGATGAGGGCCTCGCGGACGGGGGTCCGGCTGACCCCGAGGAACTCCGCGATCTCGACGTCACGCACGGTCTCGTCCGGCTGCAGGACCCCGTTGAGGATCCAGGCGCGCAGCTCCTCGTAGGCGAACTGCTGGGCGCTCGTGTAGCGCCGGTCTGACTTCACATGGGGCAGGGGCACAGCAGCAATATATCGGCTACCTCTCTCTCCGGCGAGCACTTGTCCCTGAAAGCAAGGCCTTGTCAGGAAAAGGACGACCGATATACTGCATACCCATCCCCCAGAACGAGCCCCGGTGATCTCCCACGGCCGACATGGCCCACCGTCGGGGCGAGCCCGGCCCACGCCAGGAACGCGGCGTGACGAGCAGGTTTCGCGGGTGACAGGGAAGGAAGGCAAGACGGTGAAACCCCAGACTAAGCTCACCGCGTTGACGCTGGTAGGCCTGCTGGCCGCAGGATGTTCCGGCGGCTCGGACGCCGGGGCGCGGGCCGCGGGAAAGAGCGGCGCCGTGTTGCGGATCGGCACGACGTTCACCTGCAACTCGACCAATCCGTTCGCGTCCATCGGCACGACCTGCGCGATGATCTTCCGCTACAACTACCCGTTTCTTGTCCAGTACACCGGTTCCGGCTCCTTCGAGGGCGACCTGGCGAAGTCGTGGACCTCCAGCGAGGACAAGCTCACCTGGACCTTCGACCTGCGCCCCGGCGCGAAGTGGTCGGACGGCACCCCCCTCACCGCCGCCGACGTGGCCTTCACCGTCAACACCATCGTGAAGTACCGCGAGGGGCCGACCGCCTCGGAGGCCGCCTCGGTCAAGAACGTCAGGAGCGCCTCGGCTCCCACGCCCGAGCGGGTCGTGATCACCTATGAGAAGCCGACCGCCAACGTGCTCGGCCGCCTGGTGAAGGTCCCCGTGCTCCCGGCCCACGTGTGGGAGAAGTACGCGACCGGCGACGGGATGCAGCTCAAGCAGACCCCCAACCCCGCGCCGCTGGTCGCGGGCGGACCGTTCCGGCTGAGCAAGTACGCCAAGGACCAGATCGCGCTGATGGAGCCCAATCCCAACTGGTACGGCGACCGCCCCAAGCCCGGCGGTTTCGGCCTGCAGTTCTTCAGCAGCCCCGACGCCATGGTCAACGCCCTCAAGACCGGCCAGATCGACTACGCGGCACCACTGCCGATCACCGCGGTCAAGCCGGTCGAGCAGGCGGGCTTCACGGTGTCACGCAGGGCGGGCTTCCGTTTCCACGACCTCATCATCAACCAGAGCCCGAACCAGAAGGCCCACCCCGAACTGCGCGACCCGAAGGTGCGCGAGGCGTTCGAGCACGCCGTCGACCGCAAGCGGATCATCGAGGTCGCCTACCTCGGGTACGGCACACCGGGCAGCTCCATCGTGCCTCCGGCCAGCGGCGACTGGTACGACCCCTCGGTGCGGCCCCTGGGCTTCGACCTGACCAAGGCGGCGGCGCTGCTCGACGAGGCGGGCCACCGGCCCGGCCCCGACGGCGTCCGGGTCGCCGACGGCGCGCCCATGTCGTACGAGGTGATCATCCCGGACGTCGAGGGCGGCGAGGGTGAGCGGGCCCTGCAGATCGTCAGCGAGGACTTCAGGAAGATCGGCGTGCAGCTCAAACCCAGACAGGCCGACAACGCCACCGCCTTCGACCAGCTGACCGGACCCGACAAGAAGTACGAGCAGTTCACCCTGGCCCAGTGGGGCTGGATCGCGCAGCGCGACCCCGACTTCCTGCTCAACGGCATGACCTGCGGGCAGTGGGGCAGCTGGAACGACACCGCCTACTGCGACAAGGACTACGACAAGCTGTACGACCAGCAGGCGAGCACCGTGGACGACGCCGACCGCAGGGAGATCGTCTGGCGGATGCAGAAGATGGTCTACGAGGCCCGGCCGTACATCGTCACCCACTACGACGACGTCGTGGAGGGGCACAGCAAGAAGTGGAGCGGGTTCGGCGACTCGCCGCTCGGCATCCTCGACTCGCAGTCCCGTTACGGCCTGCTGTCGGCGACGGCCGCCCCCTGATGTCACGCACCGGCCACCTGATCAGGCGTCTGCTGACGACCCTGGTGACCATCTACGTGGTGGTGACGCTGAACTTCCTCCTGTTCCGCGTGCTGCCCGGGGACGCCGTGGCGAACCTGTCCCGGGTTCCGGGCGGTTCGCCGGAGCTGAGCGCGGCGCTGCGCAGGCAGTTCGGCCTCGACCAGCCGCTCTGGGACCAGTACTGGATCTATCTCGGCCGTCTGGCCCACGGAGACCTGGGCGTCTCCTTCGCCACCCAGGAACCGGTCGCCGGCCGCCTGGCGGAGGCCTTCGCCAACACGCTGCCGCTCATCACGATCGGCCTGCTTCTGGCGCTCGCGCTCGGCCTGGTCAGCGGCGCGCTCGCCGCGTGGTACCGGGGCGGCTGGGTCGACAGGCTCAGCACCAACACCGCCATCGCCTTCTACTCGGTCCCGACCCACTTCCTGGGGCTGCTGCTCATCCTGCTGCTGGGCTCCGACCTGCCCGCGCAGGGCATGCGCGACGAGTTCCTGGTCGACCCGACCTGGGGCGAACAGCTCGCCGACGTGGCCGCCCACATGGTCCTGCCCGCGCTGACCATCGCGCTCATCGTCTTCGGGCAGTACACGCTCGTGGTGCGCTCCTCCATGCTGGAGACCCTGGGTGACGATCACGTGCTGACCGCCAGGGCGCTCGGCGCCGGTCCGATGCGCACGTTGGCCAGGCACGTGCTGCCGAACGCGATGCTGCCCGTCATCACACTCGTCGCCCTCTCCCTCGGCAGCCTCATCGGCGGGTCGATCCTCGTGGAGACGGTCTTCTCCTGGCCCGGCGTCGGCCGGGCGATGTACGAGGCGGTGGTGCAACGCGACTATCCGATGCTCCAGGGGGTGTTCCTCGTGCTCACCGTCTCGGTGGTCACGCTCAACCTGCTGGCCGACCTGCTCTACGTCCGGCTCGACCCGAGGGTGGCCCGATGAGACTCCTGCGCGCCAACCCACGGGCCACCGTCGGCGTCGCCGTCCTCGTCCTGCTGACACTGGCCGCCCTGCTGGCCGGGTGGCTGGCGCCGTACGATCCGGGGCGGCAGGTCGGAGCGGTCTTCGCCCCGCCCGGCCCCGCGCACCCGCTCGGGCTCGACGACGGCGGCCACGACGTGCTCAGCCTCCTGTTGTACGGCACGCGGCCGACGTTGTTCATCGGTGCCGCCGCGGCCCTGGTCGCCGTGCTGGTCGGCGGCTGCGTCGGGGTGACCGCGGGGTACTTCGGCGGCTGGGTCGACACGCTGCTCATGCGGATCACCGACTACGCCATCGTGATTCCCGCCCTGCCGCTCGGCATCGTCATCGCGGCCGTGTGGGGCAGCAGCATCGGTCATCTCGTCGTGGTGATCGCGCTGCTGCTGTGGACCTCGACGGCCAGGGTGGTGCGGGCCGAGACCTCCTCCCTCAGGAACCGTCCTTACGTCCAGCGGATCCGCGGACTGGGCGCGAGTCACCTGAGGGTGATCGGCCGCCACCTCCTGCCGCAGCTCGCGCCGCTGCTGAGCGCGATGGCCGCGCTCACCATCGCCCTGGCGATCTTCACCGAGACCGCGCTGACCTTCCTCGGGCTCGGCGACCCGGAAACCGTCACCTGGGGAACCATGATCCGTTTCGCGTTCCAGCGGACGGCGATGACGCAGGGGGCCTGGTGGGCCTTCGCCCCGCCAGGTGTCGCCGTCTCGCTCGTCGTCATGTGCTGCTACTGGGTGTCCCAGTCGATCGAGGACACGCTCAACCCCCGGCTCAGGGTCGCGCACCTGGCCCGCGAGTACTTCAAGGTGGTGCCCCGATGAGCCTGCTCAGCGTGCGTGACCTGGTCGTCGGATTCCCCTCGGGCGCGCGTGCCGTACGGTCGGTCAGCCTCGACCTCGAACCGGGGGAACGGCTGGCGCTCGTCGGCGAGTCCGGGTGCGGCAAAACCACCACAATGCTGGCCATGATGGGGCTGCTGCCCGCCGGGACCGTCGTCTCCGGCCAGGTGCTGCTCGACGGCGAGGACATCCTGGCCGGTGGTGAGGCCTCGATGCGGCCACATCGCTGGACCGACATCGCGATGGTCTTCCAGGGCGCCATGAACGCGCTCAACCCGGTGCGCCGGGTCGGCGCCCAGATCGCCGAGGCCGTCCGCATCCACGGCGGCGGCAGGCGGGAGGGCAGGCTGCGCGCCCTTGAGGTGCTCGAACGGGTCGGCCTGCCCGAGGGCGTCGCCTCCCGCTACCCGCACGAGCTATCCGGCGGCCAACGGCAGCGGGCCGTCATCGCCCTCGCGCTGGCCTGCGAGCCGAAGGTCCTGCTGGCCGACGAGCCGACCACGGCGCTCGACGTGATCGTGCAGGACCAGATCGTCGCCCTGCTGCGGGAGCTGAGCGACTCGCTCGGGCTCGCCGTGGTGCTCGTCACCCACGACCTCGCCCTGGTCCCGCGCATCTGCGACCGGGCCGCCGTCATGTACGCCGGCTCCGTCGTGGAACACGCGGCCTGCGCCGACCTCGTGCGCAGGCCACTCCACCCGTACACCCGGCGCCTGGTCGAGGCCACCCCCGACCTGACCGCGCGGCGCCCGCTGACCTCGATTCCCGGCGTGCCGCCCCGGCTCGACCTGCCGCTGACCGGCTGTGCCTTCCAACCGCGCTGCACGAGTTCACTCGACCGGTGCGCGGAGAGCCCCCCGCCGCCACGGGACCTGGGCGGCGGCCGTTCCTGCTCCTGTCACCTGGTGGAGGTGGACGCATGAGCCTGGTCGCCGAGGACGTCCGTGTCAGGTACGGCGGCCGCAGGCCGCTGGCCGACGTGCTGCTGCGCCGCCCGTCACCGGGCTCGTTCGCGGTCGACGGAGTACGGCTCTCATTGGCCAAGGGCAGCGTCGTGGCGCTGGTCGGGGAGTCGGGGTCGGGCAAGAGCACACTCGCCCGGTGCATGGCCCGGGTGCAGGACCTCACCGGGGGCCGGGTGAGCGTGGACGGCGTGGACGTCGCCACGCTACGCGGCCGGGACCTCAAGGCCTTCCGCCGCCGCGTCCAGATGATCTTCCAGGATCCCTACGAGTCCCTCAGCCCCCGCCAGCGGGTCAGGGACATCGTCGCCGAAGGGCTGGCCGTGCACGGGGTGCCCAGGGCGGAGCGGGAGGAACGGGTCCGGGCCGCGCTGACCGCGGTCGGCCTCACCCCGGTCGAGTCCTTCCTCGACCGCCGCCCGTTCGAGCTGTCCGGCGGGCAGCGCCAGCGTGTCGCCATCGCCGGCGGTCTCGTCCTCGACCCCGACTATCTCATCGCCGACGAGCCGGTCTCCATGCTGGACGTCTCGGTACGGGCCAGCGTGCTCAAGCTGCTCGACGACCTGCGGGAGAGCCGGGAGCTCGGTGTCCTGCTCATCACCCACGACCTGGCCACCGCCGTACACGTCGCCGACCACGTCGCGGTGATGCACGGCGGCCGGATCGTGGAGCAGGGGCCTGCCTCGCAGGTGACGCGGGAGCCCGCCCACCCCTACACCCGCGCGCTGCTCGCGGCCACCCCGGCCCTCGACCGCGGCTGAGCGCCCACAAGCCCCAGAAACGAAGAACGGAGACCCATGCGAGTCGCCCTGGCCCAGATGTCCTCCGGGCCCGACAGGGACGCCAACCTCGACCGGATGGCCGCCACACTCGACCGCGCCGCGGACGCGGGAGCGGAACTGCTCCTGTTGCCCGAGGCCTGCGCCTACCGGGGCGCTCCGTCACCCGGTCTCGTCGAGGAGCGCGACGGCCCGACGCTGTCACGTCTGCGCTCCGCGGCGGCGGCGCGCGGGCTGGCCGTACTGGTCGGCGGAATGTGGCTGGCCTCCGGCGAGGAGGCCAGGCCGTACAACGCCGCGGTCTTCGTCGGGTCAACGGGCCGGATCGTGGCCGAGTACCGCAAGGTTCACCTGTTCCGGCTGGCGACGGCCGAGGTGACCGAGGACGAGGGCGAGTACACCACCCCCGGCGACCATCTGGTGACCGTGGACTACCGGGGGCTCTCCTTCGGCCTGTCGATCTGCTACGACCTGCGTTTCCCCGAGCTGTACCGTTCGCTGGCGCGTTCCGGTGCCGACGTGTTGTGTGTGCCGTCCAACTTCTCCGCCCTCACCGGTGCCGCGCACTGGGAGCCGCTGCTGCGCGCCCGGGCGATCGAGAACCTCTGCTACGTCCTGGCCCCGGCTCAGGAGGGGGTTGGGGACGACGGTTTCGCGGCCTTCGGCCAGTCCATGGCGGTCGACCCCTGGGGCCGGGTCCTGGCCCGCGCCGAGGAGGGGACGGAGTTCGTCACCGTGGATCTCGACCCCGCCACGCTCGGCCGGGCACGTGCCGCGCTGAACGCGCCGAACGAGACGGCCCCCGCCGTGTACGACCGTCCGGTGGCACGGGAGCGGGCCGATGGCTGACCTCACGACCGGTCCCACGGCGGTGCGGGTGCCGAGGAACCTGCACCATTTCGCCTACGACCAGGCCCTCACCCCGGTGGTCGAGGTCGGCGACGGCGCCACGCTGGTCTTCGAGACCCTCGACTGCTTCTCTAACCAGGTCGTCTCCACCGACCAGCGTTTCCCCGCCGAATCCGACCTTCTCGACCTGATCGGCGCCTTCAACCCCGTCGCCGGTCCGGTCGCGATCCGTGGCGCGCGGCCCGGCGACGCCCTGGCCGTCACGATCCGCGACATCCGGCTGGGCACGGTCGCGCCGTACGCGGTGACCCTGATCCACCGTGACGACGAACTGGACGCGCCGCTCGGCGACACCCGTGTCTGCCCTATCGCTATCGACGGCGACACCGTGTCGTTCCCGACCTCGCTCGGCCCGCTCGTCCTTCCGACGCGCCCGATGGTCGGCTCACTCGGTCTCGCGCCCTCTGGAGAGGCCTTCCCCTCGCTGCTGTCCCACCCCCGGTGCGGTGGCAACATGGACTGCCAGGCGCTGCGGACGGGCAGCGTGCTCGTCATACCGGTCGAGGTGGCGGGCGGGTTGCTGTCCCTCGGGGACGTGCACGCCCTCATGGGCGACGCGGAGATCACCGGCACCGCGCTGGAGACCAACGCCGACGTCACCGTGACCGTGGACCTGCTCCCCGGAGCGGGGACCGCGATGGGCACTCCCCACCTCGACGGCCTCGGGCACATCGGCACCGTCGGATGCGCCCACGGGACCGACGTCACCGCCAACCTGCGGGCGGCGATGCGCGAGCTCCACCGCAGGCTGACCGCCGAGTACGGTTACCGTCCCGCCGAGGCCCACCACCTGCTCGGAGCGGTCGCCGAGGTCACCGTGAACCAGTGCGTCCACGGGGGCTGGTCGTCCGTCCACGTGGCGGTCCCGCGATACTCCCTGCCCACCCCCCTGCCGGAACCGTCGTCCTGAGCGTCGTCCCGAGACGAGTGAACATGCACCGACCACGCGCCCTCTCCATCTACGACATCGGCCGCACACCGATGTACGCCTCGCAGTACGACCAGCGTTTCTCCTACTGCCTGCACGTCCCCGACGACTACAGCGCCGACTCCGGGAAGGTCTACTCGCTGGCGGTCCTGGTCCACGGAACCGAGCGGGACGTCCAGACCTACCGGGACTCCTTCGCCGACTTCTCCGAGGCCAACGACTGCGTCGTGCTGGTCCCCCTCTTCCCGGTCGGCATCCCGGACCCCGGCGAGTTCGACGGCTACAAGTACCTCAGGCACGGTGACATCCGCTTCGACCTGATCCTGCTCGCCATGGTCGAGGAGGTCACCGGCACCTACCGTGTCGACAGCAGGCGTTTTCTGCTGTTCGGTTTCTCCGGAGGCGGCCACTTCGCCCACCGGTTCCTCTACCTGCACCCGGAGCGGGTGCGCGCGGTGACGATCGGGGCGCCGGGGGCGGTCACGCTGCTCGACGAGAGCCTGCCCTGGCCCGCGGGGATCGATGGCACCCTGGAGACACTGGGCAGGCGGGTCGACCCCTCCGCGCTGCGCGAGACAGCCGTCCACCTGCTGATCGGCGCCGAGGACACCCAGACCAGGGCCATCCGCGTCGGCGCCGGGCATCCGGCGTGGATTCCGGGGGTGAACGACGAGGGAGTTCCCCGCACCGGGCGGATGCTCGCCCTGAAACACAGCCTCGAACGGCACGGCCTGGCCGTACGGTACGACGTGGTCCCCGGTGTCGGGCACCACGGCCCCTCCCTGTTCGGCCGGGTGAAGAACTTCTTCACCCATGTCCTGACCGCCGACGCCCGCGCCCCGAGCCGCTGAGCCTCAGGAGTCGCCGGGCAGGGAGTCGAGCCAGTCCAGGAGGCGGTTTCCCTCGCGGACCATGATCTCCGGGTCGCGCAGGGCGTTGGTCAGCAGCGACATGCCCTGGTAGGCGCCGACGAGCGTGAGCGCCAGGCCGTCCGGATCGGGGGCGCCCAGTTCGCGGAACTGCCGCTCGGCCCAGTCGAGCAGCAGCCGGATGACCCTGCCCGCCTCGACGTCCATGCCCCCGTCCTCGCGTTTGTCCAGCTCGACGGCCAGGGTCCCGGTCGGGCAGCCGTAGCGGGCCGCGACGTCGCGCTGGCCGATCCAGCCGCCGACCAGGGCCTTGAGGCGTTCGCGCGGGTCGGGGAGCCTGTCGAGTTCGTCGGTGAGGCCCGCCAGGTGCCCGGCGTGCTCGGCCAGGGCCGCCTGTACCAGCGCGTCCTTGGTCTTGAAGTAGTAGTACACGTTCCCGACGGGGACGTCGGCGGCGTTGGCGATGTCGGCGATGGTGGTGCGCTCCACGCCCTGCCGGTGCAGGACCTGGGCGGCGGCGACCATCAGCTGCCGCCGCTTGCCCGCCGATTTCTTTGAGTCAGCCACCTGACTAACAATAGTCGATCCCTGTGGCTATCGTGGGGACATGACCATCGAGGCGATCGGCGACTCCACCCGGCGGCGCGAACGGCTCCGTGACTTCCTGCGCGCCCGCCGGGCCCGGCTCACCCCCGGCGACGTCGGCATCCCCACGGCCGGACGGCGCCGGACCCCGGGGCTGCGGCGCGAGGAGGTGGCGCTGCTGGCCGGGGTCGGGGTCTCCTGGTACACCTGGCTCGAACAGGGCCGCGACATCACCGTCTCGACCGGCGTGCTCGACGCGATCGCCGGGGCACTGCGCCTGGGCGAACCCGAACGGGCCCACCTCTACTCCCTGGCCGGTCTCAACCCGCCGCCCGCCGGGCGGACGCCCGCGAGCGAGGTCACCCCCGAGCTGCGGCGCCTGCTCGACGGGTGGGAGGGACGGCCCGCGGTGCTGCGGGACAGGAACTGGGACGTGCTGGCGTTCAACGAGACGGCGCGGAGCGTGTTCGGCTTCGCCGAGGGGGCCGCCCACAACTGCCTGGTCACCTTCTTCACCAGCCCCCGCTATCTCGCCATGCGCGAGACGTGGGTCTCGGCCGCCCCCGCCGTCGTGGCCGCCTACCGCGCCGACTGGGCGCGTTTCCCCGGCGACGCCGGATTCGAGCGGGTGGTCGCCGACCTCGGCGTCGTCAGCCCCGACTTCGCCGAACTGTGGGAACGCCACGAGGTGGGCGTCCCGGCCCAGGCCGTCAACGCCCTGCGCCACCCCCGGGCCGGTGAGCTGTTCTTCGACGCGACGACCCTGACGGTCGCCGACCGTCCCGGCCTGAACCTCGTGCTGTACGACCCCCGCCCCGGCACCGGCGAGCGTCTCGCCGCCCTGACCCGCACGGCCTGAACCTGGTGGTGCCACACCCACGACAGGCGCGCACTGTATGCCCGCGCGCCGTACCGGCACGCTGGACCCATGACACGGTTCTCGGGAAAAGTCGCACTGATCACCGGCGGTACCAGCGGCATGGGCCTGGCCACCGCGCACCGGCTGCTCGCCGAAGGAGCCCGGGTCGTCGTCACAGGCCGTGACAGGGTACGGCTGGACGCCGCCGTGGCGAGCCTCGGCGACCGGGCGTTCGGGGTGGCCGGCGACGCGGCGAACCTCGCCGACCTGGACACACTGGCCTCGACCGTCCACGACCGGTACGGCGGGCTGGACGTGGTGTTCGCCAACGCGGGCGTCGGCGCCTTCCAGGCCTTCGGCGACGTCACCGAGGCCGAGTTCCACCGCGTCGTGGACATCAACCTCAAGGCGGTGTTCTTCACCGTCCAGAAGACGCTTCCCCTGCTGTCCGACGGGGGATCGATCGTGATCAACGCGTCGTTCGCCCTGCACCGTGGAACGCCCGGCACGGCCCTCTACTCGGCGGCCAAGGCCGCGGCGCACAATCTGACCCGGACCCTCGCGGCCGAGCTGGCGCCACGGCGCATCCGGGTCAACTCCGTGAGCCCGGGCACCATCGACACCCCGGCGTTCCGCACCGAGGTCTCCGCCGAGGCCCGGGCCTCCCTCGCGGCCTCCATCGCCGCCGGACGCGTCGGCACCGCCGAGGAGGTCGCCGCCGTGGTCGCCTTCCTCACCTCCGGCGAGGCGTCCTACGTCAACGGCCAGGACATCCTCGTCGACGGCGGCCTCGTCAACTCCACCCCCGCACCGGTGCTGTGAGTCCCGCTCCCGGGCTCAGCGGTCCTTCCTGCGCTTGGCCTTGCCGCTCACGCCGCCGAACAGCGCCAGGCCCTTCACCACGACCACCGGCGCAGACGGGTCGATGTCCGGGCCGCCGTGCACGTCGAAGCCGCCGAAGATGCCCACACCCTGGCAGCGCACCTCCACCCCCTCGGGCACGATGATCTCGGCCCCGCCGAAGACGGCGTTGATCGTGATCTCGATCTCCTTCGCCTCGAACTCGGCGTCGGTCATGTCGAACCGCATCCCGCCGAAAAGGGCCAGACCCCTGATGCGCCGCCGTACCCGCCAGCGGCCCTTGCGGTCGGCGCCGCCGAAGATGGCGATGACGTTCTCGGGTTCTGAGTTCGTGCCCGGGACGTAGGACACCGGGCTCGTGGCCGGACGGTGCCGCTCGACCTGCAGATCGCTGGTGAGAACCTCAAGCTCCCCAACCGTCTTGGCCTGGTAGAGCCTGTCCAGGCGTTCGGAGTACTCCTCGTAGGCCAGCTGACCGGTGCTCAGGGCCTCACCGAGCAGGGCGGAGACCTGCTCCCTGTTGCTGTCCGAGGCGCGCAGGTTCGACGTCTGGGGGTCCCTGCGCTGAGGGAAGTTTTCCATGAAAGTCACGATAGTTCTCATTTATCACGACAGAGAGCGCGTAAAAGGGGCCGGGTCTCCGTACCGGCTCGCACCCCGTCACCCCGAGCCCGGCGGCTGAAGGTTACGGCGCAGGTCACCGGACCGGTCCGGCCTGCCGTTCACGGCACTCGGGAGGCGGTGCGCGTGCGCCGTCGCGGGCCGGTCGGTCATGGCGGTCTCCGCGCGCGGCCGCCGACCGGACGTGACCGGAGCGCCGCCCGTCTGATCACCGAACAAGCCCGTTGGGCGCCTTGTCTGATAGATCCAAAATGTGATCATTGTCGGGATTTGTTGATCGTTCACCTTCACTACACGCACGCGCAGTGAGCCGTTCCACCCGCTGTGATTTCTGTGATCAGCACACTCGAATCACCTGAAACGGCAGAAACATGACGCGCAGCAGCGCACCACGACCCCCTGCCTGGCCCGGTGCGATCACCGCGATCGCACTCACGGCCGGCGCACTCGTCGTCGCGCCGGCCTCCCCGGCCTCGGCGGCCTCGGCGACCGAGAACCGGCCGACCTACCTCGGCAAGTCCCTGTACACCGGTGAGTTCCACGCGCACACCGGGATGAGCGACGGAGCCGAGAACCCGAGCGCGGCGTTCACCTACGTACGCGACAAGACTGACGCGGACTTCTTCGCCCTCACCGAGCACGACGTGATGTGGGACATCCGCAACGGCGACGACTTCATCAAGGACTGGCGGGACGCCGACTCGGACGAGTGGCGTGCCCTGCACGAGCTGGCGGACAAGTTCAACGCGTCCCAGACCGAGCTCACCGTGGCCCCCGCCATCGAGAACACCTGGTACGACGGCACCGGCCACATCAACCTCTTCAACACCAGCTGGCACGCGACGGCCAGGGCCACGGAGAAGGGCACCGTCGACGGGTTCGCCAACGGCTTCGGCGTCGGCGACATGAAGTACGACTACTTCACCTACCTCGCCCGCCTCAAGCAGGACCCGAACGCGATCGGCCAGTTCAACCACCCCTCACCCACGGGCAAGGGCGAGTTCTTCGGCTTCAGGGGCCTGGACAGGACCGCCGACGAACGCATGGAGCTGATCGAGGTCAAGTCCCCGGACCAGGCCAGGGAGTTCCAGAAGGCCCTTGACGCGGGCTGGCATCTGTCCCCGGTCTGGAACGGCGACGAGCACTCCGCCACCTGGGTCACGAGCAACCCGTCGATCAC
Source organism: Streptosporangium jomthongense (assembly GCF_042650425.1). NCBI lineage: Bacteria > Bacillati > Actinomycetota > Actinomycetes > Streptosporangiales > Streptosporangiaceae > Streptosporangium > Streptosporangium jomthongense. Next base: position 86,745 of record NZ_JBHSBC010000022.1, read on the forward strand.
CGGCATCTGGGCCAGGGGCAGGAGCCTGGACGACCTCTACGCGGCGATGCGCGACCGCAGCACGTACTCCACCGGAGACGTCAACGCCGTCCTCGCCTTCGGCGGCAACGGCAAGCTGATGGGCTCGATCCTGCCCGCGGGCACCACCACCCTGGACGCCGAGCTCCAGCTGAGGGACCCCGACGCCAAGGACTCCTTCACCGGCGCCCAGCTGATCACCAACGGCGGGAAGGTCGCCCACGACTTCGGCAGGCTGAGCGGCAACGACCTGACGCTGAAGAAGAAGCTGGACGTCAAGGACGGCGACTTCTACTACGTCCGCGCCGACCAGGCCGACGGCAACTTCCTGGTCTCCGCCCCGATCTGGATCGGCGAGACGACGAGCGGCGCGAACTACGCCCCGCAGATCACCGTCGCCGACGTGCCCGCGACCGCCCGGTACGGCCAGGCGGTCACGCTGCCGCAGGTGAGCGCGACCGACGACTCCGGCGGGCAGCCGACCACCGCCCTTGAGGTGTGGGACTCCGCGGGCCAGGTCCCGGTCAAGGACGGCGCCTTCCAGATCCGCTCCTACGACGACACGTTCGTCGTCGTGAAGGCGACCGACGACAAGGGCAACACCAACGCCGAGCTGCGCCGGATCCAGATCGACCAGAGGACGCAGGACCCGGCGGGCGTGTTCCGCTTCACCAACAACGTGGCCGTGGGCGCCGAGCCCGGCACGGCGGGCATCGCCGTCACGACCGACCGGGACATCCAGCGCGTCTACGCGCAGGTCCTGCCGGAGGGCGGCGACGACTGGTCCAGGGCCCAGGTCCTCACCTCGACCGGCGACAGCCCGTACGAGACGTCGACCGTCGGCAACGACGAGCCCAAGTTCCAGCACTCCGTCACGGGCCAGACGCTGCGCTCCCACGAGTTCCGGCTCACCGGCCTGAAGGTCGGCACGTCCTACCGGTACCGCCTCGGCGTCACCAGGAACGGCGCCGCCCCGAAGGCCGCCGACACGGCCGCCTGGACGGACGTCAAGGGCCGGTTCCTCGCGGGCGGGACCGACAGCGAGCCCGTCTACATCCTCGGCGACATCCAGGTCCCCGACAGCAACGCCGACAGCCTCAAGCTGCCGGGCAAGGTCCTCGACCAGCTGAAGGCCAAGGCTCCCGGCGGCGGCACCGTCATGCAGCTCGGCGACCTCGTCGAGGACGGCGGCCGCACCAGGATGTGGAGCGAGATCAACGACGCGCTCCTGTCCGGCCTCGACACGCAGTACGCGGCCGTCAAGGGCAACCACGAGACCTACGAGGACCCCGACTACAACTCGGTCGCCGTCGAGCCCGCCTCGGTCTTCACCAACATGTTCGCGCTGCCCAAGAACGGCGCCGTGGGCGAGGCCAACTACTCGTTCGACCGCGGGCAGATCCACTTCTCCGTCCTCAGCTCCACCGCCCGTCTCGACGACCAGCTCGCCTGGCTGGTGAAGGACGTCCGGGCCTCGGACAAGAAGTGGAACGTCGCCCTCGGGCACTTCTCCTACTACGGCGGCCGCCACGGGGCCGACGCGGGCATGGACATCGACCGCGAGAAGGTCACGCGCGTCCTCGACCAGCTCGGCGTCGACATGTACATCGGCGCCCACGACCACGTCTACAAGCGCTCGACGATCTACGAGGGCCGGCTGGCCCGGACGCCGGAGGAGACGGCCGAGGGCACCACCTTCGTGACGATGGGCTCCTCCGGCCCCAAGTTCTACGAGAACGCGAAGCACTGGTGGGACGACAAGGTCGACGACGAGGACGTCCAGATGGGCGGTGTCCTGACGGCCACCGACGCGGGCCTGCGACTGACGGCGTACAAGATCGACGGCCGGGTGGTCGACGACTTCACCGTCACCAAGCCGCAGGGCACCTGGAAGGTCTCCTCCGCCGAGATCAGGAACCGTGAGCTGGACGGCGTCGGACTCATCTCCTCCCCGGGCAGCCTCGACAGGCTGACCGTCATGGCCGCGACGTACGACGCCTCGCAGCAGAAGATGATCGACGTGCGCTCGGCCGACGTCACGCTCAACCACACCGGCCGTGAGCAGTACATCAGTTTCGACAAGCCGCTCGCGGTCGCGCCGAGCTCGACCGTCAGGCTGTTCGTCTGGGACTCGCTGAGGTCCGGCAAACCGCTGCGGCCAGCCGTGACCCTGCGCGAGGGCCTGGCCGGTGACGGCACCGCCCAGACCCCCTACCTGATCGACTCCGCCGACGACCTGGCGAAGATCGACAACGATCCGGCCGGGCACTACAGGCTCGCCGGCGACCTGAACCTGAGCGGCCTCGGCCGTTCCCAGATCGGCCGCACGATCGCCTTCACCGGCGTGTTCGACGGCGCCGGGCACACCGTCTCCGGCCTGTCCGCGATCCCCGGCCAGGGGCCCGGCCTGTTCGCCGACAACCACGGCACGATCGTGAACCTGGTCGTCAACGGCGAGGCGACCACCGACCGCACCCCGGCCGGTCTCGTCGCCGACATCAACCACGGCACGATCGAGCGGGTCCGTGCCGACGGGTCGCTGACCGCCGCGAGCTATGTCGGCGGCATCACCGGCCACCAGTTCGGCATCGTCCGCAACAGCGTCTCGACGGTGAACGTCAAGGCCACGGCCCAGTACGTCGGCGGCGTCGTCGGCGTCGCCATGGGCGGCTCCGTCACCCAGAACGTGCTGGCCACCGGCTCGGTCACCTCGGCCGGGGCGTCGGCGGGCGGCATCGCGGCCTACGGGTACGACGCGACCGAGGTCAGCCACTCGGTCGCGCTGAACTCGAACGTCTCCGGCACCAGCTACGCGCACGCCATCCTCGGCCGCGTGCTCGCCGGGCAGACGGCCTCGCTGGAGGACAACCACGTCAGCCGGGCCGTACCGATCAGTGGGCAGACGCTGACCGACCCGCCCGCGGCGGGCAACCAGAGGGGCAACGTCGTCCCCCCCGCCGAGCTCCGCAAGCAGTCCTTCTACGAGGCGCGCGGCTGGGACTTCACCAACGTCTGGCAGTGGAACGAGACCGGCGCGCGGCCGACCCTGAAGGTGGCGCCCGAGACGCTGCAGGCCGGTGAGGCGCCCCAGCTGCCGAAGGACGACAGGGGCTTCCACATCGTCAAGAGCGCCGACGACCTCGCCCAGATCGGTACGCACCTCTCGTATGACTACGTGCTCGGCGCCGACATCGACCTGAGCGGAAAGCCGTTCACCACCCTGCCGGGCGCGTTCACCGGTGAGCTGGACGGCGCGGGCCACACGATCAAGGGCCTGACCTCGACCGGCGGCCTGTTCACTCAGGTGTCCGGAAACGTCCACGACCTCGCGATCGTCGGCGCCAAGGTGACCGGAACCACCGCGCGCGCGGGCATCCTGGCGGGCGCGAGCACCGGCACCGTCGAGCGTGTGTGGGTCTCCGGCTCGGTGACCGGGGCCTCGCGGGTCGGCGGTCTGCTCGGCGACTCCCAGGGCGTCGTCCGTGACGTCTACTCCACGGCGGACGTGCACGCGCTGTCCACCGAGGCGGGCGGGGTCATCGGCGTCGCGCTGGCGGGATCGCTCACCGAGCGGGCCTTCGCCACGGGTGCCGTCCTCGCCGACGGCCGCAACGACGGAGGCGTGGCCGGGTACGGCTACACCGGCACCACGATCCGGAACTCGATCGCGCTCAACCCGACCGTCACCGCGCCGTCCTGGGCGCACCGCTTCCTGGGCCGGGTGCTGGCGAACAACGTCGCCACGCTTGAGGGGAACTGGGCGGTCGAGACCCTCCAGGCCACCACGCAGCAGGAGACCACGATCGGTCCGGCGACGCTCAACGGCGCCACCGCGACCAGGGACGAGGCCCGCAGCCAGGACTTCTGGACCGGCAAGCTCGGCTTCGACCTCACCACGGTCTGGAAGTGGGACGAGGACGGCAGGCGGCCCGTACTGCGCGCCGTACCCGAGGACGTCCCCGCCGTCTCCGATCCCGAGCCCACGGGCCCGGCTCTGGCGCGGGACACCGACGGCTTCTACCTCGTACGGCAGGCGGCCGACCTGGGTCAGATCGCCGCTCACCCGGCGGAGAGGTTCCGGCTCGCCGCGGACCTCGACCTGACCGGCGTCGCCCCGATCACCCCCGCGTTCACCGGCGAACTGGACGGGGCGGGACACACCCTGAGCGGTTACACCTCCTCCGTCGGCGGCCTGTTCGCCTCCGTCACCGGCAAGGTGCACGACCTGACCCTCGCCGGGGCCTCGGTGAACACCACCACGGGGAACGTGGGTCCGCTGGCCGACCGCCTCGACGGCACCGTTGAGCGGGTCGCCACCAGCGGCTCGATCGTCGGCGCCACCACGGTCGGCGGCATCGTCGGCTACAGCTGCGGCGTGCTGCGCGACTCGTGGTCGGCGACGACCGTCTCGACGACCGGCGGCAAGTACGCGGGCGGACTCGTCGGCATCGCCGGCGGCGCCGCCCAGTGCTCCGCGAGCGGCGGCAGCCTCACCGAGCGGAACTACGCCACCGGCGCGGTGACCGTACCGAAGAGCGAGGCCGCGGCCGGCATCAGCGGCTACGCCTACACCGGCACCACCATCCGGAACAACGTCGCGCTCAACCCGACGGTGACCGCGACCGGATGGGCCCACCGGATCGTCGCCCGCACCCTGAACGGGGGCGCGCCGACCGTCGAGCACAACCTCGCCGTCGAGACCCTGGTCGCGTCGGTGCAGAGCATCGGCTCCACCGCGCCGGAGAGCTTCAACGGCACCACCGTCACCGTCGCGCAGGCCGCCGACCCGGCCACCTACGCGTCGATCGGGTGGGACCTGGAGAAGGTCTGGCGGTGGGACACCGGCCTCGGCCGACCGGTCCTGCGCACCGCCCTGACGGCACCCGCCACCGCGCCGGAACCTGCGAGCCCTGCCGCCGAGAACCCCGCCACGGAGGAGACCGCGACGCCTGCCGCGGCGGCTTCGGCGGAGTCCGCGGCCTCGGCGCGGACCGTCGCGTTCACCACCGTGGTCCCAGCGGCGGCGGCCAAGGCCACCGAGACCGACGGCATCCGCCACCAGGCGGTCGTGAACGACAACGGCACCGTCACGGTGACGGTGTCAGCGGGGGCCGCCACGGCGGCCAAGCAGCTGTCGTTCCTCCTGCTGAAGGCCGGCGCCCCCGCGTCGGCTCCGGCCGGAGGCGACATCGCCTACCTCGGGGAGGCCCGCCTCGACGAGCAGGGCAACGCGACGCTGACCGTGCTCCTGAACCAGCCGGACGGGACGACCCTCGCGCTCAACACCTCCGGTGACACGAAGCGTTACCTCGCCCCGCTCCTGTCCCGGGTACCCGAGCCCACGGGGATGAGGGTGCTCCACGACACCGTCACCGCCACGGTCAAGACGCAGGGGAACGCCCCCGCCCAGGTGACGATCACCCTGATCTGCACGGGCAAGGGCAAGTGCCAGGAGGATGTCACCGTCTCCCACGGCGGCCGTCCTGTCGACGACAAGAAGGTCACGCTCCAGCCCGGCAAGACCCGGGACCTGAAGCTCAACCTCCGCGACGAGGCCCGCGCCGCCCTCCGCGCCGGCAAGTCGATCGTCCTGGACGTCCGGATCGGCACGGCCCCGGCGGTCCAGGTGAAGGTCAACCCGTAAGGAGGCCCCGGCCTCTCCGACGACCCGAAAGCCCATGGCGCCCGCAGCCTTCTCGGCTGCGGGCGCCATGGCGCATCAGGGCGACGCCGCGACCAGACCTCCCCGTACGGCCTCACCCTCCGTCCGGGCATGGGCCGCGCCCCGACCGGCCGTGCCCATAACGCCCTCTCCGCCGACCCTACGGTCTACACGCAACACAAGGTTGCGCATCACTGATGCGGCCACTAGGTTAATGCGCAACCGATGGTTGCCTATTGGAGGTCCGTGGTGGAGTTCGGAAAGCTGGAGCGTGAGATCCACATCGACGCGGCGCCGGAGGTCGTGTTCGATGTGGTGAGTCGTCCCGAGCACATCAAGATGTGGTGGTCCGACGACGCGTCGTTCGAGCCCGAGCCAGGCGCCGTCGGCGAACTGGTGTGGGACGTCCCCGACGTGGTCGAGTCGATCACGGTGGTCGACGTGGACCCGCCCCGCAGGTTCGCGATGCGCTGGATCGCCCCTGACGGTCAACTGCCCGATGCGGGCAACTCTCTCCTGATCACCTTCGAGCTCGAACCCTCCGGCGACGGCACGATTCTGCACCTGACCGAGAGCGGCTGGCGGGAGAAGGGCTGGGAGGCCGCCGTGCTTGAGAAGGCCTTCCACGAACACGAGCACGGCTGGGACACCTTCCTTCCCCTCCTGCGGAGCTACGCCTCTTCCGTGGTGGCGCGATGACCGTCGCCGTCGACGACGAGCTCTGGTCGGCGATCGGCGACCCGATCAGGCGCCGTCTGCTCGACCTGCTGCTCGCGGAAGGCGTCGGTACGCCGACCAGCCTGAGCGATCGTCTCCCGATCTCGCGCCAGGCGGTCACCAAGCATCTGAACGTCCTCGATCGCGCGGGCCTCGTGCGCGCGACACCGATGGGCCGCGAGCGACGCTACGAAGTCGACGAGGCACAGCTCGCCCGTGCCGTACGGCAGCTGAACGAGGTCGGCAGAACCTGGGATGTACGGCTGAACCGCATCAAGCGCATCGCGGAACAGATCCAGCGCCAGAAAAACGACTGACCAACAGATCGACGTACCCGTGTGCCGGTGGCGGTGATCTCCGTCCCGGACGCCTGGACCCACGGCGACGGCACCGATCGACGTGCTCGCGTGCCGGTGACGCGGTGATCTCCGTCCCGGACGCCTGAACCGACGGTGCCGGTGTGCCATCGAGCCCGTGTAACCGTCCGAAGAATCAACCACCTTTGGGGGACAAACATGAGTGGATCGCTGCTCGGCGACAGGAACGCTGTCATCTATGGGGGCGGGGGCGCCATCGGTGGCGCGATCGCCCGGGTGTTCGCCCGGGAAGGCGCGAGGGTGTTCATCGCCGGACGGACACAGGAGAGGCTCGACGCCGTGGCACGTGACATCGCCGCCACGGGCGGAGCGGTCGAGACCGCGCAGGTCGACGTTCTCGACCAACAGGCGGTCGAGAAGCACGCCGACACGGTCGCGGCGACGGCCGGCGGCATCGACATCGCCGTCAACGCCGTGAGTGTCCCGCACGACCAGGGGACCTCGCTGGCGGACCTCTCGCTGGAGGAGTTCATGCGGCCGATCGACGGCTATCTGCGGGCGCTGTTCATCACGAGCAAGGCTGTGGCACGGCACATGGGTCGCGAACGGCCCGGCGTCATCCTGACGCTGTCCGAGCCGGGCTCCAAGCTGGCTGTGAGCGGCATCCTGGGGCACGCCGTGAGCGCGGCGGGCAAGGAGGCCTTCTCCCGGGTTCTGGCCGCGGAACTGGCACCCGGCAACGTCCGGGTGATCGGCATCCGTCCACACGCCGCCGTCGACGCGCCCGCGGCGGGTTCCCACACCAAGGACCTCTTCGAGCAAGCCGCGACGGCGGCCGGGCAGTCGGTCCAGGAGCTGCTCGAAAGCGGAGCGATGGCGCAGGGAACGCTTCTGAAGAGACTGCCCACGCTCTCCGAGATCGCGGAGACGGCCGCGTTCCTGGCTTCGGACCGAGCCGGAGCCATGACCGGAACGATCGCCAACCTGACCGCCGGCGCACTTGTCGACTGAGACCGCCGCATCCGATCAACCCGACGACTTCGTTCCCCGCACCTCCTGGGCGTTCCGCCCAACGCCCAGGCCGTCGCCGACGCGGGCTTCCCGGTGGTCGTGACCTGCCCCTACGGGCGGTCAGGCGTCCGGATCACCGCCGCCCAACCGTCTTGAACGCCGTCGGCGCTCGGTAGGCGCACGCACTTACCCATCTCAGAGCGCAAGCGGCGGTCGAACAGCTCAACGCCCCAGACGTCCGGCATGGGAACTCCTCGACTGGTGCCGACAAGCTTGGTCCGGGGAACCTTGCCCGCCAGGTCGCAACGCTCCTCCGGTTCCAAATGGCGTGATCCGACTCACCGGGATGAGGCGAAAGATCCCTCCATGGTGTGATCTGGGTGATTGGCGGTCTCCATAGACTGGCCGGATGGCTTCTCCCCCCGCCCAGCGGGCGCGGCTGCGGCCCGTCGCCCGGCTGGGCCGCGCGCTCACCGCAGCCGTGTGGACCGGCAGGGCCGGTCCGTCGCACCCCCGCCCCCGGTGGCTGACCCCCCGCGTGCCGGGGTTTCTGAGTCTGCTGCCGTTCCGCACGATCAACCTGGTCCTCGTCGCCGATCTCGTACTGGCCTTCATCCTGTTCCGCGCCGTGCAGGCGCTCATGAGGCACGAGTCGCTGTATATGGCGACGCCTCTGGACGGGGGAGAGATCGCGTTCATCGCCCTGACCTCCTCGCTGCCGCTGGCGCTGCGCGACCGCTGGCCGCTGATGGCCTGGCGGCTCGCGGTGGTGCTGATTCCCTGGGGGATCGTCACCCGCGGCCAGGACCTGGAGGCGGCCTTCTCCGCCGACGCCGTGATCATGTACCTGCTGGTGGTCTACGCGGTCGCGGTCCGCTGCGAGCGGCACGTCATCATCGGTGTGTGGATGATCTCGGCTGCCGCCCTGTGGATCCTCGGCATCCAATCCGACCCCAGCCTGCCCGGCGTGACGTTCATCGGCATCGCCATGGTGACCGTCACCGTCCTGTTCGGCTACAACGTCCAGGCCAGGAGGACGGCCGCCGGGCGGCTGGCCGAGGAGGAACGGCGCAGCGAGCAGGCGCTGGCCGGGCAGGCCGTCCTGGAGGAACGGGCCAGGATCGCCCGGGAGCTGCACGACGTGGTGGCGCACCACATGTCGGTGATCGCCATCCAGGCGGAGGCCATACCGCTGCAGGCGCGGGAGGACGCGCGGCTGCTGGAGGAGGGGCTCGGCGAGATCCGCGCGCTCTCGCTGGCCGCCATGACCGAGATGCGCCGCGTGCTGGGCGTGCTACGCGACGGGGACGGGCGTACGGACACCGCGCCGCAGCCGGGCCTGGGCCGCCTGGAGGAGCTCGCCGCCACCGCGCGCTCCGCAGGGCTCTCCGTGGAGCTCAAGCTGGGCGGCGACCTGCTCGACCTGCCCACCGCGGTGAATCTGTCGGCCTACCGGATCGTGCAGGAGTCGCTCAGCAACGCCATGCGGCACGCGCCCGGCTCGGCCGTCACGGTGAGGATCCACCGCTCGGGCGACGAGCTGAACATCCACGTGGCGGACGACGGCGGGGACCGCGCCGCCGCGGAGGCGGCGAAGGCGGGGCGCGAGAAGCACACGGGACACGGCCTGATCGGGATGCGGGAACGGGCCGCCATGCTCGGCGGGAGCGTGTGGGCGGGACCGACGGGAAAGGGCTTCGCGGTCACCGCGATACTTCCGATCGCTGAGGAAACATGACGATCAGGGCATGGTCAGAACCGGCTTCACCGTGTTCCTGGACGCCCGGTCCGACATCGAGGCGGTGAACGGGCGGGAGGCTGTCGAGCGCGTCACCGAACACGAGACCGAGGTGCTCGTCCCCATCGCCAGGGGCCGCTCCGACCAGGAGATCGCCGAGGAGCTCGTACTCTCGGAGCAGACGGTCAAGACCCACATCGGCCGATCCCGACCAAGCTGAACCTGCGCGACCGGGCCCAGGCGATCCTGTACGCCTGCGAGTCCGGACCGGTCCGCTCCGGCGAGTGAGATCCCCAGGGGACCGTCCCACGCCCCGCTCCCCGGGACGGCGCCGCCTTCCTCCCTCCGGGGGGTGATGTGAAGGTGAGCACCGCGGTGTGACGCGAGTTACCGATCTTGATTCGTAGCGTCCTGTCTCGTTCCCCCGAACCGGACAGGAGGCCTCCGTGCTCCGCTCCTCGCTCGCCGTCGCCACCGCCGCAGCGCTCACCTACCTGGCCGTCCCCTCGCCGCAGGGTGACCGGATCATCCAGGTCTACGGCGATCTCAGTACGGCGGAGCACGTGGCCGTCATCGTCCCCGGCGCCGACACCACGCCCGCCACCTTCGACGGCGGGCGGGCCAAGCCGTACAGCACCCCCGGAGGCGGGGCGCGGGCGGTGCTCGCCCAGGCGCGGGAACTGGATCCGGCAGCCCGGCTGGCCGTGGTCGCCTGGCTCGGGTACGACAGCCCGGCGACCGTCAGCCTGGAGTCCGCCACCGGCTGGGCCGCGGAGAAGGGCGCCCCGGCGCTGCGGCGCTACGTGAACGAGACGCTCCGCGGCAAGCGGGTCAGCCTGCTGTGCCACAGCTACGGGTCGGTGGTGTGCGCCAAGGCCGCGCCGGGGATCCGGGCGGACAACCTGGCCGTGTTCGGCAGCCCCGGGCTCGGCGTCTCCTCGGCGGCCGAGCTGGGCGGGGTCCCCCTCTGGGCGGGCAGCGGCACGGAGGACTGGACGCGCGACATCCCCAAGGTCAAGCTCGGCCCGCTGGGCTTCGGTCGCGATCCCGCCGAGCCCGGCTACGGTTCCCGGGTGTTCGCGGCCGGCGCCGCCGGGCACAGCGACTATCTCGCCCCCGGCGGCGAGTCCCTGCGCAACCTCACCCTGATCGCCCTCGGGCGGACCGCCGAGGTGTCCCATGCGTGACCCGGCCGGGCGCCGTACGGCGGCGCGGGTCGAGGCGATGACGCCGCCGGGGCGGGACCGGGGGGTGGACGCGCTGCGGGCGCTGGCGATCGCCGGGGTGGTGCTGGGGCACTGGCTCGTCACGGCGTGGGTGCCCGGGCCCCGGGGGACGGTCGCCGTCTCCAGCCCGCTCGCGTTCATGCCGGAGCTCGCGCCGCTGTCGTGGGTGTTGCAGACGCTGGCGGTGTTCTTCTTCGTGGGCGGGTACGCCGCGGCACGGAGCCTGCGGACTGCGGGTGATCGGGCGCGGGCGGAGACGGCGGGTCCGGCGCGGGCGGCGGGTCCGGCGCGGGCGGCGGGTCCGGCGTGGGTGCGGGCCAGGATGGGGCGGCTGCTGCGGCCGGTGGGCCCGCTCCTGCTGGTCTGGGCAGGGATCGCGGCGGGGCTGGCGCTGCACGGCGCGCCGTACGCGACGGTCAGGGCGCTGGCGCTCCCGGCGCTCGGACCGATCTGGTTCCTGGCGGTCTTCGCGGCGCTCACCGCCGCCACTCCCCTGCTGCTGAGACTGCGGCCGGGCGTCACCGCCGCCTCGGCGGCCGCGGTGGTGCTCGTGGTGGACGCGGTCAGGTTCGGCCTGGGCGGGCCGGCCTGGCTGGGGTGGGTGAACCTCGCGGCCGGGTGGCTGGTGCCGTACATGCTGGGGATGGGCTGGGCGGGCGGCGGGCTCGCCTCCCGGCGGACGGCGGTGGCGCTGCTGGCCGGAGGGGCGGCCGGGGCGGCGGTCCTGGTGGCCGGGTTCGGCTATCCCGCGAGCATGGTGGGCGTGCCGGGGGCGAGGGTCTCGAACCTCAGCCCGCCCACGCTCGCCGCCGTCGCCTTCGGGCTCGCCCAGGTGGGGCTGGCGCTGCTGGCGCACGGGCCGCTGGGGCGGCTGATGCGCAGGCCCCGGCTCTGGGCCGCGGTGGCGCTGCTCAACCTGTCCGCTATGACGATCTTCCTCTGGCACCTGACGGTGGCTGCCGTGACCGCCCTGGCCGCACTCCGCTTCGGCGCCGTCCCGGGACTGCTCACCCCGCCCGCCCACCTCTCCTGGCTGCCGGAGCGCCTGGGCTGGCTGCCGGTGTTCGGAGGGCTGCTCGCCCTGGCGGGGGCAGCGGCGAAGCGGTTGAATGCCAGAGTGTCGCGATCAGCTTGACGCGGTCTTCGCATGTTTGTGACGCTGTGCCACGAAAGGCCCCTGCGGCTGGAGTCGCCCCAGTTCGGTAGACACATCAGGGCTTGCACAGCCGTCTTGATGGACGTTCTTGAGGACCTGTCGGCACTCGTATACCGAGCATGCCTCCATTTGATCCGATCGCGGAGAACGCGAACGTGGTCGAATCTCTGACCTTCCAATTGCCCCGCGACCCACTGGGCACACGATCGTCGGGATCGAACTCCCGTAAGTGGAATCGGAGGCTCTTGACGGCCTTCCGCTCGCGGACCTCGCGCCTCTTGGACAGAAAATCGCCCGGCAGGTTGTGACACACGTCAGCGATCATGCGCATGTGTTCCAGGTGCCTCATCGCCGTATCGGTCTCCCCACCGGCCAACGCGCGCTCCGCCAGGTGGCTGACGGCACGAATCTCCACGAACCCCTTGGCCATCAAGCCCCTGACGGCCTCCTGCGCCGAACCACGTTCCAATCCGGCGGGCCGGTCACGCGCTGTCCGTGTGTCTTCCGAGAACGTGTGGCAGACACAGTGGCCTTCACGCTCTTCAACGCAGCGCGGGTGACCGCAACCGTGGTCATGCCGGCGATCACGGGACCACACATGGAAGTCCCGCGCAGTGTCAACGGCGCGAACCGTCCGAAGCGCCCTGGGCAACGTCGTGCCCCGGCCCGAACCTTTCGCCTCTGACCAGGGAAATAACCACACGCACGTCAGCGTGCCATGAACGAACCTGAAACGGAGGCCGCCGACTTACTGCCGCCGAGATCAAAAAAGCCCCGAACGATTTCGTTCGGGGCTTCCCTACTGCTCAGCTGCTGTGGTCAGGGGCAGGGTCGAACTGCCGACCTTCCGCTTTTCAGGCGGACGCTCGTACCAACTGAGCTACCTGACCTCGGTGGTGGATCGAACACCTACCAGAGCGGTCCTGACGGGACTTGAACCCGCGACCTCCACCTTGACAGGGTGGCGAGCACTCCAAACTGCTCTACAGGACCTTGCTTTTGTCGGAAGTTTTCGCTTCCGTCTTTCTTGCCTTGCTTAGCTTACCAGTTCTTCGGAGGTCTTCGACCTGCCGTTTCCCCGGTGAGCTTTCGCTCAGCAGGTGCCCCCAACGGGATTCGAACCCGTGTCGCCGCCTTGAAAGGGCGGTGTCCTAGGCCACTAGACGATGGGGGCTCGGAACTGGCGTCCCGCTCCGTTGCCGTCTTCCGCTGGAGACCTCTGAAGCATAGGGGACTTTTGACCCCGATGCCAAAGCGGCGTTCCGGCTAAGGCGGCGTGGCGCCGACGGTCGCCCCCGTTGGAGACGGGGAAACAGTCGGCCCAGGAGAAATTGTACGGCCAGGGGCGCTCTCGACGTGACGCTCGATCTGGACGGATTGCTCTCCCAGCCCTCCCAGGGTGATGTCGTCCCAGGCCCGCAGGCGGTGCGACTTGCGATCGAAGTACAGCACCGAGGCCGCGACGGGGGTCGGTTCGTCGTGTTCCAGGGCCCGTAGACCCGCCCCGCCCGTGGAGCCCTGGACGAGCAGCCGGGTACCGGAGGGCAGCAGTTCGGTCGATCTCTCGTGGGAGTGTCCCGCGAGAATCATGGGCGTCCGGCCGGAGAACTGCCTGGCGATCGTCGGGTCGTGCACGGCGACGAGGTCGACGGGCTTGCTCTCCAGGGCGAGCCTGGCGGCGTGCTCACGCCCGGTGGCCGCAAGCGCCTCCAGGTCCGAGTCGACGGAAACGGACTTGTCCGGGGTGAACCGGGGGTCGCCGAGCCCGTAGATGCGCAGCCCGGCCACGGTCTTGACCTTGTCGTCGAGGACGACGGCGCCCTTCTGCTTCGCGACCGCCTTCTGGGTCGAACCGGAGTCGTGGTTACCCCTGACGAACACGTACGGCAGGCCGAGCCGGCCGATCTCCTCGGCGAACTTGTCCTCGGGGCCCGTCCCGTGGTCGGTCAGGTCGCCGGTGTCCACGACCGCGTCGATCTTGAACTGCTCGGTGAGCGAGCGGATGACGTTCCAGGCGATCGGATTGAGGTGGATGTCCGAGACGTGGAGGATCCTGATCGAGGCGGGGTCGGAGTCGTACAGCGGCAGGGCCGAGACCGTGTCGTAGAGCTGGGAGACGTTGTTGACCAGCTTGGCGAGCTGGGTCCGGTACGACTCGAACCGCGTCACGATCGACTCGGCGTCACCGACCAGCGAGGGCGCCCCGGCGAGCAGGCCGGTGTACTTCGGCTCGACCACCGCCCTCGGGTGAAAGGTCAGCGCGACGGCCGCGCCCGTACCCGCGATGGCGACCGTGGCGCTCAGCAGGCCCGCCAGCGCGGGACCCGGCCTGCGGAAGACGATCAGCGAGCCGAGCAGGCCGCCCGCGAGGCCGCACACCAGAGCCCTGACAACCAGGGTTCTGACCCCCTCACGTAGCTCCTTCTCCATCATGCTGGGCAGGTGGGAGGACATCCGCGGGTTGTCCAGGATCATGGCGACCCTGCTGGTGTTGATGTTCTCCAGGGTGACGCGCAGGCCGACCGGCGCGTCGTGGGTGTCGAACAGCAGCGTGCCGAACGGATGCGCGTCGAGGACGGTCTCCCCCGTCCAGGACGGCTCCGCCGTCATACCGAGTTCCACGGGGCCGACATTGGCGCGTACGGGGCCACCGAGCATGATGCCGAGCCAGGCCGAGGCGATGGACACCGCGACGACCGCCACGCCGCGCGTGACGCGCCCCACGGCGAGGCTGCGAAGCCCTCCCTGGGTCCGCTTTGTGAGGCTTCTGAGCTTGCTGAGATCCATCCGCTCCGCCCTCTACCCGGAAACCGGGGGCACAATGGCGGGTGTGATCGAAGTCTCGCGAGAAAGGTTCGAGGAGCTCGTGGCCGAGGCTCTGGACACGATTCCTCCCGAACTGACGAGAGTGATGAACAACGTGGTCGTGGTGGTTGTGGACGATCCGCCCGAACCCGATCTTCTTGGGCTGTACACCGGGATTCCACTCACCGAACGCGGGGACTGGTACGCAGGAGTACTACCCGACCGCATTGAGATCTACCGTAACTCCATACTTTCTATATGTAAGTCCGAAAGTGACGTGGTGAACGAGGTCCGCATCACCGTGCTCCATGAGGTGGGCCATCACTTCGGTATCGACGACGACAGGCTGCACGACCTCGGCTGGTGATCGAAACGACACAACCTCCCATGCGGGGAAATATCATGATATTTCGCCACGCTATGCATGGGCTTCGTCGCTTTCGGTTGCGCAACGGCGCTTCAACGGGCACCGTAGGTTACATACTGACCACCCACAGTCAATGTGCTTGCAGCCCAGCGGAGTCATATGGCGGCCACCCGGCCCGGTCGGCTACCCGGGCGGCACCGCCGCCCCACCGAAGCCCAAGTGACATATGGCGAGATAATCGCCATCGGAGAGTTTCGCGCGCTCTGGATGGCCCAGGGGCTTTCCCTCCTGGGTGACCAGCTCTCCCGAGTCGCGTTGTCCGTGCTGGTCTTCCAGCGCACGGAGTCGCCTCTGGCGACGGCTTCGGTCTATGCCCTGACCTACCTTCCCCCGATCATCGGCGGGCCGCTGCTCTCGGCACTCGCCGACCGGCACGCCCGGCGACACATCATGATCGTATGCGACCTGCTCAGAGCACTCCTGGTCGCGCTCATGGCGATCCCCGGCACACCGTTCGCGGCGCTGTGCGCCCTGGTCTTCTGCGTGGTGCTGCTCAGCGCCCCGTTCTCCGCCGCCAGGGCCGCGCTGTTACCCGAGATCCTTGAGGGCGACCGCTACGTCGTGGGTTCCGCCCTGCAGAACATGACCAACCAGGGGGCCCAGATGCTGGGCTTCGCCCTCGGCGGCGCCCTGATCATGGGTATGGGACCGTACCGGGCGCTGGCTCTGGACGCGGCGACCTATCTGGCCTCGGCGTTGATCCTGGTCTCCGGCATACGGCGCCGCCCCGCGCCCGTCCGCGACGACACGGCCTCGCCCTCGATGTGGACCATGACCCGTGCGGGCACCCGACTCGTCTTCGGTGACGGACGACTGCGTACGCTCGTCATGTTCGCCTGGTTGTGTGGCTTCTACGTGCTTCCTGAGGGGATCGCCACCCCCTACGCCGCGACGCTGACCGACGATCCGGAACGGATCTCCTTCGTCGCGGGCCTGCTGATGGCCGCGATGCCCACCGGGACGGTCGTCGGCGCCTTCCTCTTCGGCCGATACGTCACCCCGTCGAGCCGGCTGCGCCTGATGGGCTGGCTGGCGATGCTGACCTGCGCGCCGCTGATCGCCTGTGCCGTACGGCCGCCGCTGGTCGTGGTGCTGGTCCTGTGGTTCCTGTCGGGGGTCGGCGGGGCCTACCAGCTCGCGGCGAACGCCGCGTTCGTGCAGTGTGTCCCCGCCGAACGGCGGGCCCTGGCCTTCGGGCTCGTGCACTCGGGCCTGCTCGCGTCACAGGGCGTCGGCATCCTGGTGGGCGGCGCCGCCGCCGACAGACTCGGCCCTGAGGTCGTGGTGGCACTGGCCGGCGCGGCCGGTCTCCTTCTGGCGGCCGCGCTGGCCGTGCTCTGGGTCCGATCCCGCCAGGAGATCATCGAGATGGCTCGCACGGAGACGTCCGCCTGACTCACGCCTGAGGGGCGGGGCCGCCGTTGTCTCGCTGGGCCGTACCGGGGGTGGGGTAGGGAGCGACCGGGTCCTGGTGGGTGGGGTACTGCGGGGCCTGCTGGTAGGGGGCCTGCTGGTGCGGAGCCTGGTAGGAGCCGTTGTGACCGGCGTTCCTGCTCCAGTTCTCGGCCTTCGCCCACCCCTGCTCGGCCTTGGCCTTGGCGTCCAGCCACACCGGGTTGTCCTTGTTCTTGGCGACCAGGTCCTGCAGGATCGAGGAGTCCTTGCCCTCCTCGGGCAGCAGCAGCCAGCCGACCGCGTAGATCCCGACGCCGAGACCACCGAAGAAGGAGGCGACGGCCAGGGCCGCGCGGATGATGTTGGGGTCGACTCCGACGTAGTGTCCGAGCCCGGAGGCCACACCCGCGATGACGCGCCCGTTCCTGGTCCTGCGGAGCTTCTTGACGCTTGAGAACTCGTTTTCGTTCATGTCTTCAGAATGCCCCTGAAGGGACATCGCTCACATCGGGATTCCCCCTGGGAGGACCCTGACATCCTTCCTGAGACGCCATCAATACCCTGACAGGGGCCGACGAGAGAGGAACACCTCATGGACGATCTCCTGCGCGTCGACGACGCATTCTCCGAGGAACAGCGGCTCATCCGTGACACCACCGGTGAGTTCGTCGCGGACAAGGTGCTCCCCCACGTGGGCGAGTGGTTCGAGGAGGCGGTCTTCCCCGCCCGCGAACTGGCACCGCTCCTCGGCTCGCTCGGCCTGCTCGGCATGCACCTGGACGGGTACGGCTGCGCGGGCCTGGACGCCGTCTCCTACGGCGTCGCCTGCCGGGAGCTTGAGGCGGGAGACTCGGGGCTGCGCTCGTTCGTCTCCGTGCAGGGCTCGCTGGCCATGTTCCCCATCTGGAAGTACGGCTCCGCGGAGCAGAAGGAGGAGTGGCTGTCCAGGATGGCCTCCGGCGAGGCGATCGGCTGCTTCGGCCTCACCGAGCCCGACCACGGCTCCGACCCCGCCGGGATGCGCACCCATGCCAAGCAGGACCCTTCGGGCGACTGGGTCCTCAACGGCTCCAAGATGTGGATCACCAACGGCTCCGTCGCCGACGTCGCGGTGGTCTGGGCCCAGACGGAGGACGGCGTCCGCGGCTTCGTCGTCCCCACCGGCACTCCCGGGTTCTCCGCCCCTGAGATCCACAGGAAGATGTCCCTGAGGGCCTCGGTGACCTCCTCCCTGTATCTCGACGACGTCCGTCTTCCCGCGTCAGCCGTACTGCCCGGGGTGCGGGGGTTGAAGGGGCCGCTTTCGTGCCTGTCGGAGGCGCGTTTCGGCATCCTGTGGGGCGTCGTGGGAGCGGCCCGCGCCTGCCTGGAGGCCGCCGTCGACTACTCGAAGACCCGTGTCCAGTTCGGCAAGCCCATCGGGGCCTTCCAGATGACCCAGGAGAAGCTCGCCTGGATGTACGTCGGTCTCGGCCAGGCTCAGCTCACCGCGCTCCACCTGGGCCGGCTGAAGGACGCGGGCACCCTCACCCCCCGGCAGGTCAGCTTCGGCAAGCTCGCCAATGTCCGCGCCGCGCTGGACATCGCCCGTCAGGCTCGCTCGATCCTGGGCGGCAACGGCATCACGCTGGAGTATCCCGTGATCAGGCACATGAACAACCTGGAGAGCGTGCTGACCTACGAGGGCACCCAGGAGATCCACACCCTCGTCCTGGGCGAGGCCCTGACCGGGATTCCCGCCTACCGCTGACCTTGGAGTCGTCGGCCGAGTGCGGGGCGTTGCGGCCTGCCGCTGGGGCGCCAGAGGGGAGTCCGTGCGGCCCTGGCCAGTTTCTCCTGCCAGGAGACGCCCTGGCGCATGTAGAAGCGGAGCAGCTCGGCGGTGGCCCTGGCGTCGGCCAGCGCGGCGTGGGCGCCGGAGAGCGGTATGCCCGCCCGTTCACAGCAGGCGGCCAGGGTCCACTTCCCCTCGGAGAGGAAGTCCGGGGCGAGTTTCTGCGTGCACAGGGTCTCGGTCAGCCAGTGACTTTCCGGCAGAACCCGGAGGAACCGGAGGTCGAAGGAGGTGTTGTGAGCCACCAGGACACGCCCGGCGACCCGCTGCCAGACGTCGTCGAGCACCTCCTCGATCACCGGCGCCCGCGCGACCATCGCCTCGGTGATCCCGTGCACGTGCACGGCCCCGGTCGTCCTGCGTGGGTTGACCAGCGAGTGCCACTCGTCGAGGACCTCGCCCTCGGTGCTCAGGGAGACGAGGGCGATCTCACAGATCTGGTCGCCCTTCGCCGGGGAAAACCCCGTGGTCTCCACGTCGACCACGACATACCCTTGCCGGGAGGACACGCGGACCCCTCCGGCGGACTCAAGCCCCGAGCTCGTCATGAGTGCCACTGTATGATCCATCTACCCCCGTCCACACACGGTTCGTCCAACCACCGCCCCTTCCGGGCCTGGCAACGGACGTTGGTGGACACTATCCTCGGTACGCTGTCTCAAGCGGGGCGTTAGCTCAATGGTTAGAGCTGCGGACTTTTAATCCGTAGGTTCTGGGTTCGAGTCCCAGGCGCCCTACTCTTCAACCCCTTGCCCAGCAGGGGGTTCTTCTTTTTCCCGGCCCCCGTGGAATCCGTAGGGGCGATCGCACGCCTGGGGGAGACCACGGGTGCCGGACGTCTCCCCACGATGACCTTCCGCGGCACCGGGGCGGCGGACGGTGCCGTGCGCCACGCCGTGTTCCTGCCGGCTTTCGGTCGTGGCCGTGTACCAGAAGTACAGTTCAGAGACGATCTGGCTGATTCTCGTGGTGTCCGTTCCTGCTGCGGTCGCGGCCACAGTGGGGTTCGTGCGGGAGAGACGGGAAAGGCGACGGCGCCCCGAACGGGCAGCGGAGGATCCCGGTGAGGTTTTGCGGCGTCGCGTCGAGGCCGTCAACGCGACGTTCACCGTTGTCCGCTTCTGGCCAGGGAGCGGGACCGCTCTCCCGGGTTACCTTCGAGGCGCTCCCCGAACGGTCTCGCCAGCCTCCTCCGTGGAAGGGCACCCCCATGTCCTTGATCAAGCGCCTCGCTGTCACTGCTGCCGCCGTGGTTCTCGCTTCCCCGTTGGCGGCGATCCCGGCCGCCGCCTCCGCCAGCTCCAATTTCGTTTGCGCTCAGGGGAGGTGGGAGAGCGGGGAGCCGCTTTTCCACTTCTTGTGGCTGATCGGAGAGGACTGTACTGGGACCGCGGACCCGGCGCCCGGTCCCAACGTGATCACTGTCACCTCCTGGAACGCGACCTATAGCTGCGCGAAATTGCGCACACTTGACGGGAAGCGCGTTTTCGCCGACGCAAAGAAATGCGTCCAGGTGTAGCGGCTGCGTGACTTCATGACGGCGCCCCTGCCCAGGAGGACAGGGGCGCCGTGGCGTGCCGGGTGCCGGGCTCATCGTCAGCGGGGGCGGAAGCGCAGACCCTGGCGGTGGCCGGTCACGGTTCCGGCGTGGTGGCCCAGCCGGTAGGCGATGAGCGACACCGGTTCGGTCACGACCGCACACAGCCGGGCGTCGTCGCCTTCGGTGCTGTCCCACACCTGTCGGACGGCGATCAGCATGCCTCCGCTCTGGAGGACTCGATGCGGGCCGGGCGGACGACCGTGTAGCCCTCTCCAACAGCGTGGCGAGGGGTGTGCATGCCAACCTGGTTTCCGTACTCGGTGCAGAGCCGACCCGCGCCGAAGGGGAGTCGATCGCGAGGACGCCAGCCATCGAAAAAGAAGCACCCCGTTGGCGCTCCCGGAAATGAGTTCCGTCGGCCGGCTCCCGTCACCGGCCACGAGGACTCCCGAGTGATCATCGGGCTCTTGCCTCGCACGCCAGGATGTGTCCATGACTGATCCGACAGACGACCTGACGGTCGAGGTCATTGAGCGCTACGCGGTCGCCGCGCCGGAGCATGAGACCGCCCGTTACCTTGATCTTCTGCATGGCAACTTCGTCGACCTGGCCGACCAGGAGCGAACCAGGTTCCTCCGCTCGTTGGGCCACGACGCTCGGCAGATCACCGACGCCGACCTTGAACGCATGCTTCGACGGGGAGAGTTCTCCGGTTGGCGGGAGCGGCTCGCCGCGGCGTGGCTCATCGGCCTCGACCGGCGTACCCGGTTCCGTGAAATCCTGGCCGACCTCCTCCTGGAAAGCGGCCTCGTCTACGCCGGTCAGGGGTACAGCTTCGCCATCACCCGATTCGGGCGACCGGAGGACGCCGGCGTTCTCACCGCCTACCTGGAGAGGTACCTGCCGCAGCGCGACTGCCATTACGACCAGGACTGGGTCCTCGGCGGCCTCCTCCACCTCGACGAGACGCTGGGCACGGACCACGCCCCGGGATTCCTCACTCCCGACGGCCTCTGGAGCAGCTCCTCGTTCTCACGCCAGGACCCGGCCGACTGCCACCGCCGGATCGCCGGACTTCTCCGTTTCGCCGACCAGGCGATGGAAGCCGGCGCCTGAGACCGCCACGGCCCGACTCGGTCAGATCCTGGCGCACTGTTGTGTCCATGCGCTTCGCGCCGAGCGTCAAGACCGACGGGGAATCCATGTCCCTCATCCGTGATGACAGACCCAGGCCATCATGTGGGCCGACGAAGCCCTGGACTACGGCATGGAACCGGGCGACCGGCGCGTCATCTCCTGTGTCCTCATGCGCAAAAGCGCCATCGCCGGCAAGTTCGGCGACCACGGTCCCGGCCTGACCAATGCCAAGGCCGCCCGATGGCTCTGTTCCCCACCAGGGAGGGCTCGCAACAGCCGCATGATCTCTATGCTGCGGTACAGCGCAGCGATCAGAGGAGGGCCGGGGATGTCCGAGCGAAGCACCTGGACCATGCACCACTTCTCCCAGGCCAACCCGGAGGGGCCAGAGCAAGGAGATGTGCCCGCGCTCCTTCGTAGGGTCGCAGATTCCATCGAGGAACTGGGCGATGTCGAAGTCCACGACGTGATCATGCACAACGAGATCACCGAGGACGGCGACTGGCCAAGCCTCACCGTGTACTTCGACTACCGGACCGATGGTGCCTGACCTGGAGTTCGGCTCTGATCGGATCCACCGGCCACCTCCATCCCTACCGCTGACGCCCTTGGCTCATGAAGATCGGAACATGGGCGGAACGGTCTCGACACCGCCAGGGGTCAGAGAGTGGCGCCGAGGATGGGGCGGTGAAGGTGGTGGGGGTTGATCGTGACGCCGGTGATGCGGCCGGCGAGGGCCAGGGCCGCCGGGATGGGGTTGTCGACGCTGTCCTCGGCGGTCGGATCGATGCCCAGTTCGCGGAGGTGGTGGTTGAGCCGGTCGGGGTCCGTACCCCACCTGTCGATGGGAAATCCCGGGTTGATGTCGGTGATGAGCCGGCCGTCGACGGCATAGGCGACATGGTGCCGGGCGTAGTCATGCCGATGCACCGTCACGGCCTCTCCGCCGTCGTGTGACAGGGCGCCCAGAGTCTCTCGTCGTGCGCCGCGCCAGCCGCAGTCCTCGACCGCGACGGTCCAGTCCCCGATTCGCCTCACGGTGACGATCTGAGGTCCCTCTGGACAGGAGTGGTCCCCGTCTTCGATCAGCCGGATGTCCTCGTCCGCGGCGCCGAGTCGGCGCAGCACCTCGTGTTCGTCGAGCCCACGGACGAAGACGATCGTGTAGACGTCCCCGAGCCGGCTGTTCCCCTCCCACGCGTAGTCCTCCGGCGACGGGCCGGGGGTTCTCGCGGTGGCGTGGACCATCTCGAACGTTCTCGCCTGCTCGACGACCTCGGGATGGGCGGTGAGGAAGGCGTCGATGATCTCCTGTGCGACCCGGCCACGCCAGCTGACGGTGTAACCCTTCGCCTTCGCCCATGTGCGCATGCGGAGGGAGGTCTCGCGGGAGAGCCCCACGCGGTGGGTGACGCGGAGGGGCGTGAAGTCGGCATCGGACATGATCAGAAACTACCGACGGGGTTGATGTCCTGCCTTGCCGTCCAGGCATCGTGCTTCTCGCTGCGGGCCATGGTGACGAAGCGCACTCTGGCGGAAAACGTGAGTTGACGAGGTCTTCGGCCGCGACACCCCATCCCAAGATCCGGAACATACACGGAGCTTTCATCTCGCTTCACAAAGTTGAGGCGAGATGATCCTTTGACGAGTTGACCTGCGCGAAGCGGGCGGCAGCGCGGGACGCGCCAGGCCTTCGACTGCGTGTTCACCCGCTCGCCGGGGTCACGAAGCCTGGCGTGGGTGGAGCTGGAGCCCTTCTGCGAGACGGGCCTGTTCCCGTCCTTGTACGACCGGCACCGAGGCGGCCCTTGTCGGCGAGCGTGATCAGACCGGTGGTCTTCAGGCGGTGCGGGGTGTGGACCCACGCCACACGGAAGGCACTGTGGACGGCCCCGCCCAGGGCTGAGGTCCTCCGCGTGGGAGGGCGGGCGGGGCGCTCTTACTAGTCCTTCTTCAGGATGTTCACGCCGGTGATCTGCCTGCTGAAGGGGATGTACGCGATGGACGTGCCGCCGACGGGCGCCCACTCGCCGTGCCACTCTCCGTACTCGGGCATCTGCGGGTTGGGATGCTTCCAGCCCACACCGATCATGTGGTAGCCGGTGCCGCTCGCGCAGTAGCTGGTGTACGCGGGCGGATCATAGAGGCGGCCGATAACGCAGTCGGAGGGTTCGGCCTGTGCCGGTGTCGCCCCGGTGATGACCGTGGCGGCACCCAGTGCCATCGCGAGCAGGGCTGTGGATAATCGGCGGATTCTCATGGGTGGCTCCTTACGACTGGGAAGGAGGACACCTCAAGGTGACCATCGATCGGCGTCGGCGGGGAGCTTGCATTTCTTCATATTTCGGCTGCATGGTCCCGCTTCGGCGCCCGCTGGATCGGACCCGAATCAGCTGCTCGCCTGGCCGGTTGTCACGCCGCTGCGGCTTTCACCGCCTGGTGCGTCTGCTCGACGGTCCGGGCTTTGAGGGGGATCGGAGCCGGTCTCCGATGAGTGTGAGCACCTACGGCCATAAGCTCCTGGAAACCGCCCCTGGCGACGTCCGCCGAGGTTGGCCGTGCGGGAAGCGAGCGAGTGTCCATATTGGGGCCATCCGGTCCCCCACCGGGCAAGGCGTTCAGGCTCCCCGCGCCGGGCTGCGGGGACGACCTCGGGCGGGGGCCGAAGCGTGGACGACGCCGGTCCTCACCCGTCCGTGCGTCACGAAGGAGGCATCGGTGGCCACGAGGTGAACCAGCGGGGCCGGCTGTTGTCCGGTCAGTTGTGGGAGCCGGATTCCGCGGCGGTCTTGAGATCGTTGAGCCAGGCTTCCAGGCCCATGTCCGAGGTGGGGTCGGCTTGGGGGCCGGTGTGGCTTTCCTCGGTGCGGACGAGGACGCCGCCGGGGACCTTGACGAAGTTCCAGACGTGGATGCCGTCGATGTGGAAACCGGCGCCGTCGGCGGGTCCGGTCCAGCGGATGCATCTGCCGTACTGGAGTTGCCGGACGGTGGAGGTGATGACCACCGTGGAGGGCGGGGACGGGGGGTTGGGGGGCAGGTGAACGGTCGCCTGGAACCGTGAGCGCTCGCGCAGTGGACCCGGGTCGAGACGCTTTGTGGTCATGGGCGCGACGGGCTTCTGCCAGGAGGGCCAGTCTTCCACGTCGGTCTGCAGATCCCAGATCGTGCGGAGCGGCGCCTGGATGAGGATTTCGGTCCGGTAGCGGGCCTTGGCGGCCGGGTCGACACCTCTGCCTTGGCAGGTCAGCGAGGCCGGGCCGGTGCCGTGATCGTGGGTGACGGCCTGGACGGGCACGGCGGTGGCGCCGAGGACACCGGCGACGGTCAGCGGAACCGCGAGCAGGGCGGCGCGCGTGCCGCTCCGGCGGCGAGGGGTTCGCGAGGTGGCCGAGCGAGTGCGGAACATCCTTCTCCTCTGTTCGTCGACCGGACCGACCAGTCGAGCTATCAGCACTAGCGACCGTTAGACCATATAACGAGCGACAGTGAGCAGCAATAGGAAAAGTTAGAGCCAATAACTGTCGTGAACTTGATTTCCAGACCGCGTCCATGGTGGCCGTGTCGCGAAAAGGGGGCCGGACCGGCGGGAGCCCTGTCCCAGGGGCCGGGCCGCGTACGGGGTGCCGGCCGAGGCGGCTTCGAGGGGGTTGTGAGGGGTAGGCACGGATCAGAGAGGCCGCGGAAGGCCGCTGTCACACCGATCGTGACCGGCGCGCGGTCAGGTGACGGAAGGTGGCGGGACGCGTGAAGGACCGGGTTGTCCGCGCCGTCGGCGCTGGGTTGGCGGCCGTCTCCGAGAAGGCGGCGCGACTGCGACACGGGAGGCCGCTGCACCCTGACGGGCTCGTTCTCCACGCCGCCCTGCGTCTGCGGGGCGTGTCTCCACAGATGGGCGCCGCCTTCCTGGACGAGCCCATGACCCTGACCGGGGTGGCTCGCCTGTCTCGCGCGGCCGGTCTGCCGCCGCCGCTGCCGGACATCCTCGGCCTCGCCGTCCGCTGGTCCGCGGCCGGGCTGCCGGGTGACACGGGCGAGGGTGTCTGCGACCTGCTGCTGGCCACCACGGGACACACCGTCCTCGGCCGGCGTGCGTTGCGGCCCACGAGGCGGTGGGCGCCGGGCATGTACGGCTCGCTGCTGTCGTTCGCCCTCGACGGCCGGAACCGGAAGGTGTTACTCGGCGCCGTCGCGCGGTCGTCATGGGCCTCGTGGGCCGACCTTGACGAGCTCGCACTGGCGGTTGAGCGTGAACCGCTGGTGCTGGACCTGGTGGTGGCCCATCCGTTGACGCCTTGGCGGCGCTTCGGCCTGCTGGAACTGACCGGCCCGCCGCTACCGGACTCCGCGGCGCCGATGCGGTTCGACCCGGCCCGGCATCCGATTCCCGGCCTGCCTCCTGCGGGTGTGATGCAGCGGGTACGCGGACCGGTGTACGCCGCCGCCCAGCGCGTACCGCAGGCGGGGGTGCGGGACCGTGACCGGGTCACTCCCGGCTGACCGGCCGGGCCGGGTTCGAGACCCCCGCCGCAGTCGCGACCATGCGCCTTTGCCGTGCGTCTCCGCTGTGCCGAACGTGCGCACCAGCGAACTCCAACCCGGGCGCAAGCACGGGGCGACATGGTGCTCTCATGCGGAAACCTCGTTCGCGTGGCCAGTACCGGCGTTCCGGCCGACCGACACCCGGTAGGCGGCTGTCGTCACGGCGTTCGAAGTACGGCAAGCGCGACTCTCTGGGTTCTCATCTCTGGACGGCGTGCATCGCCGTGTCCGCGACCCTCATGGTCGGGTATCTGGGGTACCAGGCGGTGACGAGTCTGATGAACGCCGTGTTGTCGGCCGGTCTGGTCGGGGAGCCCGGAACGCTGCTGGTCACCGAGTGTCGCTCGGGCAGCGGCCGCAGGAGCCTGCGGGCCTGTACGGGGGTCTTCACCTACGCCTCCACCGGTGACCGTGTGATGGTCAAGGCCTTCTCGTGGGCCGAGAGCAGCGCGGTCTATCCCGCCCAGATCAACGCCGGTGGGGACCGGGCCAGCCTTCGGGGCGTGCTGGGGGTGGCGGCGTCGTTGCCGTTCTTCTGGTTCCTGCTGGCCCTGTGTAGTGGCGGGCTCTGGATCTGGTACCTGGACGAGCTGGTGGGGCGGGTGGCGGGCCGGGTCTGCCTGGTGGCGGCGGCCGGGTTCCTGGTCGGCCTCTTCGCGGTGGCCGCCAGCTGAGCGGCCGTGCCGGTCATCGGCCGGCCGTGCCGGCCGATGACCGGTGCTCCGTCCGGTCGCCCTCACGACCGGCGGGCGAGCGGCCGAGTCGATGCGCCGGCCGTCTCACCCGGCCGCGGGCCGGTAGCCGCGGACGTAGTCGACCGTGAACTCCCGTGGATACGGCCGTGCCGGCTCCGGGCCCGTACGGGGGAACTCGTAGATGCCGAGCATGAGCTGCATCGGGTAGCGCGGCGACTGGGGCACGGTCCTGACGCGTTCCCCGTCGATGAGGAAGGTCACCCGGCCGGGTGTCCACTCGGCCGCGTACACGTGGAAGTCACGGACGTCGATGGGTACGGACTCCACGGTGAAATCGTCGGTGATGTCCGGGTCGCCGAAGGGGTGCAGCCCCATGCCGATCCGTGCGCCGTCCGGCCGGACGTCCCTGCCGAAGATCTCACAGACGCAGATCTCGGCCGAACGTTCCGGCTCGTCCTCGTAGCCGATCATCCACAGCGCGACCATGGCACGGGGGTCGTCGGTCGCCTTGGCCCGCATCTCGACGAGGCCGTACCGGGGGGTGTAGAGCCTGACGTCGGCCTGCGCCTCGCGGACGACCATGCCGGGCCCGCGGCCGTGCTGCCCGACGCCGCTGCCCACGGGTCCGGCGAAGAGACCGGTCTGCAGGGAGGAGACACGGAGTTCCCCCTCGGCCTCGGGGCACCACGGCGGCTGGTCCTCCTCGATCAGGAGCCGCAGCAGGCCGCCGCCGACTCGGTACCGGGCGAGGGACGCCGTACCGGTGGTCCACTGGGGCAGGTAACGGGGCACCCATCGGTTCTCGTCGAGGCGATCGCCGTCGAAGACGTCCTCGAACTCCAACTCGTAACCGTTCTTGGTGACCGGATCGGGCGTGCCCTCCACGTGTCTCTCCTTTCGAGGGAACAGGACGGGGTTCAGCGGACGGTCCAGCCGCCGTCCACGACGAGCGTGTGCCCGGTGACCAGCGAAGCGGCCGGCGAGGCGAGGAACAGCACCGCCCCGGCGACCTCCATGGGCTCTCCGATGCGGTGCAGGGCCGCGATGCGCTCGATCACGTCGGCTTCGAACTCCGGGTCGGCCAGTGCCGCGGCCGTCCCGGGAGTACGGACGAAGGTCGGGGCGACGTTGTTGACCGTGATCCCGTACGGGCCCCACTCCACCGCGAGACAACGGGTGAGGTGGGCGACGGCGGCCTTGGTCATGCAGTACACGGACTCTCCGGGCAGGGCCACCTCGCCGGCCTGCGACCCCAGGTTGACGATCCGCCCGTATCCCTGGCGGATCATGACCCGGCCCGCGGCCTGGCTGGTGAGGAAGACGCCCTTGAGGTTGATCGCGACCGTCCGGTCGAAGTCGGTCTCGGTGACGTCCTCGGCCGGGTTGCCCGGCGCCACACCCGCGTTGTTGACCAGGATGTCGATCCGGCCGAACCGGTCCGTCACGGCCTCCACGGCTCCGGCGATCTGGCCGGGGTCGGCCAGGTCCATCTGCAGGGGCAGCGCCGTACGGCCCAGCGCCCGGATCTCGGCGGCCAGGCCGGAGTCCGCGCCGACGTCGCGCAGTCCCAGGGCGACGTCGGCCCCGGCGTTGGCCAGTGCCAGCGCGATCGCCCGGCCGAGGCCACGCGCCGCACCGGTGACGAGGGCGACCCGCCCGGCCACGCCGAAGTCGGGAAACGATGTCATGGAGCCTCCTGTCGACGGCGGAAGCCCGCACGTTCGTCATTACCGTAATGGTTTAGCTCATGACATTACACCGCTGCCGACGAGCCCGTAGGCTGCCCCTGTGTCCACCGTTGTGCCCGCCGCACCCGCCGCGACGACGGGCGGCAGCCCACTGACGCCCTCCCCTGCCGCCGAGCTGGTGCTGGCCTTCGTCAACACCCGGGCGCTGCGCGGTGAGCGGGAGCGCCTGGCGGACACCGAGTCCTTCCGCGACTGGCTGGCCGCCGCCGGGCTGGCGGACTCCGGCGTCCGCGTCACCGCGACCGACCTGGCCGCGGCACGCGAACTGCGCGAGGCCCTGATCGGCGTCCTGCTCTCACACGCCGGCGCCCCGGTCCGCGACGAGGACGTCGACCGCCTGCGGCGCTTCGGGGAGCTGTATCCGGTCCGTCCCGTCGTCGGCGTCCTCGACGCCGCGCTGTGCCCGGTCGCCGGAGGTACGGCGGGCGCCTTCGCCCGGGTGCTCGCGTCCGCCGCCGAACTGGCCCTGCGCGGGACGTGGAGCCGGGTGAAGGCGTGCCGCAACCCGCCCTGCGAACTCGGCTACTACGACCGCTCCCGCAACCAGGCCGCGGTTTACTGCGACGCCCGCACCTGCGGCGCCCAGATGGCGACACGGGCGTACCGGGCCAGAGCCAGGGCGAACTCCGGTCCGTAGGTTCGGAGGCCGGATCCAGGCATTTCCTTGGTCAGACATCGGTCCCCTGCCGGACCCACCCGGAAACGATCACATTGGCGTTCTCACAGCAATCAGACGTGTCCCCAACCGTCCGTTTCCGCGCCGCATACAGGTCCATCAACGTCCCCGACAACCAAACGTCCCGCAGGCGGTGATCTCCGGGATCCGCGCCACCGGCATCCACTCGGCCGGCCCTGCCCCCAGTTCACCCATAACCCGACCTCACGCGTGAGGAGGCAGGTTGCGCTCGGGGACGACCAGGATGGTTCCTCTCATGTTGGCGGATCTCCCGGATATTTCCCGCTGCCCGTACGAAGACACATGTGATCCTCTATGGTTCTGCCGGTCGGGCAGGACGGCAGGCAGGAGGGCCAATGGCCGACTTGAGCGAGTGGTCGAGCCTGGTCACAGGCCGCCACGACGATTTCGACTCCCTCACCGTACGCGCCTTGACAGGTGGTGCGATGGGCCAGTCGTTCGCCAGCCCGTTTCCCGTGATCGGCAGTGACAACCGCAGGTATTTCGTGAAGGCGCTGGAAGGCTGTCCTGAACACGCTCGCGGATCTCTAGCCGTGGAATACGTCGTCGCCCAGGTGGGACGACTCATCGGGGCTCCTGTCTGTGACAGCGGCCTGATCCGCATCCCGGATGATCTCGCGGGTTGGCCGATGCCGTTCGGCAAGCTCCAGCCAGGGATCGCTCACGCCTGTCTCGCACTGGACCGTGCCATCGAGACTCGGCCACAGCTGACCAGCCGGACTCAGGATGACAACCGTAGACGTCAGGTCGGTGTCTACGCCCTTTACGACTGGTGTTTCGGGTCAGACCCTCAGTGGCTGCACGATCTGAGCAACGACCGCTCGATCTACAGCCACGACCACGGTCTCTATCTGCCTCCCAACGACGGGACTGTCCGTCGTACATACCTGGAGCTCAGCGTCGATGAGCCAAATGAGTTGCCGGACCCCCCGAGTGGACTCGACCCTGGTGCGATCGACGAAGTGTCGGCCGCGCTTGAGAGAATAGGTCGCGATGCTCTCGTCAAGGTTGTGCGTGGCGTGCCAGCATCGTGGCCGGTGAGCGACGACGATCTGGAAGCACTCGGCTGGTTCCTGGAACGCCGGGCGCCCACCACAGCCGCCAGGTTGCGAGCATTGATCTGAAGGGAGGTCGGTCCAATGAGTCGTTACGTTTACTCGATTGTCCGCTGTCTCCCGGACCCACGCACAGGTGAGTTCGTCAACGTCGGAGCGGTCGCCGGCGATCCGGTGACAGGCGACTGGACGATCAGGCAGATCAGCAACCTGGACCGTGCGCGGAAGTTCGCCGGTACTGCGGCGCTGGAAACCGCGATCAGTCAACTGATCCATCTGGACGAGGAGATCGACAGAAGTCGCACGGCTCTACTGGAGGATCACGGCGAGCCCCTGGGCGAGGAATGGCTGCTCAAGCTTCACCGCGATCACCGCAATGTGGTGCAGTTCAGCGAACCAGCGCCCCTGCTGGCTCACAGCGCCGAAGAGGCGTTGGCGTTCGTCTTCGAGCACCTCATCATCGACCCCGTGTCCGCGTCGAAACACCCCTCGGTCACTAAGCGTGATCTACATCGCGATCTCCGAGAGGCGTTCCGGGCCGCTTTGATCTCAGAGGAGTACATCCGGGCAAAGGTCCAGATCCACGTCGGAGCGCGAGTTCACACCCCGGTTGACTTCGCCATCGCGAACGGTCGAGTGGTCCAGCTCACGCAAACCTGGTCGTTCCGGCTTGCGCAGGTTGAAGATGTTCCTCTCCAGGTGAAGGCGTGGGGTTATGCCCTGGAGCGACTTCGCCGAGGCGAGGATGCCAGAGTCATCGACTCGCTGGGCCGGACCAGCACCATCTCACCGGACGTGGATCTGCAGGTTGTGATCGCGCCACCGGAGACACGTAAGCAGACAGAGGCCTTCGAGGAGTCCCAGCAGGTTTTCGACACGCTCTATGCGCATGTCCACTCCCTCGACGAAGTCCAGGCCGTCACCTCCCGGGCCGCAGAACTGGCACAGGCCCTCCACTAAGTGGTCCGCGCCGCCGCCTTCCCGGGTCGCGGTAGGAGGCGTTTGGGTACCGTGCGCGGTATGACCGCCGGTCGGCGCCCGCCTCTGGTGGAGGTGTTCCCCGATCTCTTCGTTGACATCATCACTCTGCTATGCGCCGCGGACGAGGACGGCCCTCTGGCGGACATGGTCGGAGACCTGCTGTTCCTACGGCATGTGCACCTGTCGTACCGGCACCCGCGAGGTCGAGCGCGTTTCCTGGACCCCATGTGGACGGCCGTGAGCTGAGCCGAACGCCCGTCGTGTGGAGGTGGGCGTGGGTACGGCTCCGCTTGGGCGAGGAGTGCCGGTCGGTCCTCAGAAGGACGACGCCCGGTGGTTTCCGCGCCTACCTTCCCAACCTGACCGCCCTGTTCGTCGCGGTCTTCATGGAAGGGGAAGGTCAATGTCGGTGCTCGCGGATCCCCGCGCCTTTCGCAGAACGGTGGCCGGGCTCAGCCTGGTCGTCGCGCCGCTGCTCTATGTGGTGGCCGTCGTCGCCGACCCGGCGCTCAGACAGGGCGGCGACACCGTCGGCGTCTACGGCCGATATCCGGAGCAGGTCTCGGTCAGCGCCTCGCTGCTCCACTGGAGCTGGGTTCTGCTGCTCCCGGGCATCGTCGGGATGGTCCACCTGATCCGGGGGCGTGGCGTCGTCTTCGGGCACATCGCCGGAGGGCTCGCGTTCTTCGGCGTCGTGAACTTCTCGGGGCTGATGCTCGGCGACTTCTTCTACTCGTATCTCGAAAGGGCTCTGCCCGCCGCGCAGGGCGCCGCGCTCGCGGACCAGGCGATCACCGATCCCGGGGCCCGGTACGCGTTCCAGATCCCGGGGTTCGTCGGGCTCGTCGGCCTGCTCCTGCTCGGGCTGGCCCTGGCCTACGCCCGGCGCGGGCCGTGGTGGGCTCCCTTCGCGATGCTGGCCGGCATCCTGACGGGGCCGATCTTCCCGTTCGGCACGATCGCGGGCGGGGCGCTCTACATCGCCGGTGCCGGAGTCATCGGGCTCAGGATGCTGCGCATGAGCGACGAGGAGTGGTCGGGAGAGCCGGTTCAGCCGACCCCCACCGGGTCGCCGAGCGGGAACCTCGCGAACACCCGGTAGTGCCCGCCCGGGATGGGGCCGACGGACAGTTCGCCACCGTGCATCTCGATCCGTTCCCGCATTCCGATCAGGCCGTGTCCGCCCTCTGGCGGACGGCGGGCCGTGTCGCCGACGGCGGGGTCCGCCCCGTCGTTGATCACGAGGATGCTCAGCTCGGCGGGGCCGTACGCGATGGTGATGTCGACGTTGGAAGCGCGCGCGTGTTTCAGCACGTTCGTCAGCGCCTCCTGGATCAGGCGGTACGCGGACAGGTCCAACCCCGACGACAGGGGCGTCGGGGTTCCGATGATCCGCGGCTCGATCCGCGGCCCCGCCTCCCGGACCTGGGCGATCAGCTCGTCCAGACGGTCCAGGCCGGGCTGGGGGGCGGGGACGTCGCCGTCACCCAGGGACCGCAGCATCCCCAGCATGAGCGTGAGCTCGGCGACGGCCTCCCGGCCCGCCTGTTCGACACCGAGCAGCAGGGTGCGTTCGCGTTCCCTTTCCCGGTCGTCGCCGAGCATCCTGCGTACCCCGCCCACGTGCAGGGTCATCAGGCTCACGTTGTGGGAGACGATGTCGTGCAGTTCGCGGGCGATCCGCGCGCGTTCCTCCGCCACCGCCCAGCGGGCCCGCTCCTCACGTTCCATCTCCAGGCGGGTGGTGTGCTGGGCCAGCCGTGCCGTCCGGTCCATCTGCCTGCGCAGCAGGATGCCGCTGGTGTACGCCACCCCCACGAAGATCGCGCTGATCAGGACCTCCGGGATGTCCACCAGTCTCAGGGTCTGCAGGTGGCCGTAGGCGATCAACAGGCAGAACAGCCCGGCGATCCCCCGGCGGCTGCGCAGCTCGGCGGCGCTCGCCACGCTGTGCAGCAGGATCAGGGTCGAGTAGAAGTGCCACGCGGCGTAGTACTCCGGGTTCGTCGTCCTCTGCATGGCGAAGCCGAGCACGGTCAGCATCAGGAGAGCCGTCATCGGAAACGCGCGCCGGAAGAGCAGCAGCACCCCGGAGACGATCGCCCCCGCCGCCATCGTCATCGGGTTCTCGATCTGGCCGTATCCGGCCCCCTGACGGCCGTAGGACTCCACCAGCCCGGCCACGGTCACGGCGAGGGAGAGCAGCAGGTCGGGCCAGGTGGGACGTCGGCCGTTGAGCAGTCGCGTCAGCACGACCCGTCCCTCACGTCGTCCCGCCCCCTGCCTGGCCGTACGACTCCGGCCTCGTAGGCGAACACGACCGCGTGGATGCGGTCGCGCAGGCTGAGCTTGCGCAGGATGTGCCCGACGTGGGTTCGTACGGTCACCTCGCCGATGCGCAGGTCCCGCGCTATCTCGGGGTTGGACATCCCGTCCGCGAGCAGCCGCAGCACCTCCAGCTCACGTGGGGTGAGCGTGGCCAGCTCGGGCGCCGGGATCGGCTGGGGCTGGGTCGCGAACGAGTCGATCACCCGCGGGGTGACCGCGGGGTCGATGACCGCGCCTCCGGCCGCCGCCACACGCACGGCCTCGATGAGCTGCTCGGCCGGTGAGCTCTTGAGGAGGAAGCCGTGGACCCGCGCGCGCAGTGAGGCGTGCAGGTTGTCGTCGGTGTTGAAGGTGGTCAACATGATGATCTTGGGTGGTTCCGGATCCTCAAGGAGTTGCCTGGCGGCGCTCAGCCCGTCCAGTCCCGGCATGGCGATGTCCATCAGCAGGACGTCCGGCCGCAGCTGACGGGCCACGGTGAGAACCTGACGGCCGTCGGCCGCCTCCCCCACGACCTCGATGCCCGGCGCCGTCTCGATGACGAGCCGCAGCCCGGTGCGGATCATCGCCTGGTCGTCCGCGATGACCAACCTGATCGCCACTGGATTCTCCGGTCTTTCAGCAGGACAACAGGGTAGAAGGTACGGGAGGCCGGGGCGGTGCGCCTCCTCCACGTGGTGGACCCCGCCTCCACCACGTGCACGACCCGGTCCCCGCCGGAGCTCCGCACGCTTTCGGCGCCTACCAATCCGGTGAGCGAAATGTCTCGTACTTTGGGCTGATTATGGGGGGTGCGGGCTCTCGTACCATGACTTCGTGCGCGGCCTTATTCGCTCCGTGTGGCATGAACCCCGTTCCCCCGACGCGCCACGACGGGTGTGGCGAGACTGGGTGCTCGTGGGGGTGTTGCTGCCGGTCGCGCTGCTCGAAGGAGTGGTACGGCCGGACATGCCCTCGCGGGTCGTCTCGGTCGGCCTCGCGGCCGGGCTGGTGCCCACCCTGTTGTGGCGCCGCACCCGGCCGTTGCCGATGGTCGTGCTCGCGTTCGGCCTGTCGGGTGTGGCCCAGGTGCTGACGGGCGGGGTCTCCCCCGAGTCGAACACCATGGTCTATCTGCTCCTCCTGCCCTACGCGCTGTTCCGGTGGGGGTCCGGGCGGGAGGCGATCGTCGGGTTGGCGGTCATCCTCGTCAAGACCGCGTTCTCGGTGGTCGTGGACTACCGAGGTCCCGCCGACGCGGCCGCCGCGTTCGCCGTCGTGTTCTCGGTGGTCGCCGTGGGAGCCGCGTTCCGGTACCGGACGAGGGCGCGGACGCGGGAACTCGACCAGGTCAAACTGCTCGAACGCGAACAACTGGCCCGGGATCTGCACGACACCGTCGCCCATCACGTCTCGGCGATGGCGATCCGGGCGCAGGCGGGACTGGCGATGGCGGCCTCCCGGCCGGACGCCGCAACCGAGGCGTTGCGGGTGATCGAGGCCGAGGCGGCCCAGGCGCTCACCGAGATGCGCGCCATGGTCCACGTCCTGCGCAGGAACACACCCGCCGACCTGGAGCCGGGGCGCGGTATCGCCGACCTCTCCCAGCTGGAGGGTCCGGGGCGGTCCGGGCCGTCCGTCCGGGTGGAGGTCGAGGGGGACACCGCCGGTCTTCCCCCTTCCGTCGAGGCCGCGATCTACCGTCTCTCCCAGGAGTCGGTCACCAACGCCCGGCGGCACGCGCGGCACGCCACCCGGGTCCTGGTCCGGATCAGTGCGGGCGACACGTCGGTCCGTCTGCACGTGAGCGACGACGGCGATCCCGTCCGCCCCGCGGGGACACCCGGTTACGGGATCACCGGCATGATCGAACGGGCCGACCTCCTCGGGGGGACCTGTGTGGCGGGCCCCAATCCCGACCGGGGGTGGAGCGTCACCGCCGTACTGCCGCGCACCGGGGTGACCGGGTGAGCGTCCGGGTGCTGGTCGCCGACGACCAGGAGATCGTCCGTACCGGGCTGGCGATGATCCTCAACGCGCAGCCGGGGATCGAGGTGGTCGGCGAGGCCCCGGACGGGCGGCGGGCGGTCGACCTCGCCCGGCGGATCCGGCCTGACGTGTGCCTTCTCGACATCCGGATGCCCGTGCTCAACGGCATCGAGGCCACCCGGATGCTCGCCGGGCCCGCCGTGGAGGACCCGATCCCCGTCGTGGTCATCACCACCTTCGACCTCGACGAGTACGTCTACGCGGCGCTGCGCGCGGGGGCCAGGGGGTTCCTGCTGAAGAACGCCGGCGCCGAACTGCTCTCCCAGGCCGTGCACACCGCGGCGGCCGGTGACGCCCTCATCGCTCCGAGCGTCACCGCCCGTCTGCTCACCGCCTTCGCGCACGCCGGGCCCGCCGCGCCGCCCGCCCGTCCCGTCGAGGCGCTCACCGAGCGTGAGGAGCAGATAATCGTCACGGTGGCCCGGGGACGTACCAACAACGAGATCGCCGACGAGCTTCACATCTCGCTCAGCACCGTCAAGACCCACATCGCCAGCCTGATGGCCAAGCTCGGCGCCAGGAACCGGGTGGAGATCGCCATCTGGGCGTACGAGACCCACCGGGTCAGGCTCTGAACCGGGAAGGTCAGTGGCCGAGGCCGGCGTCGCGGGCTCGGATGATCGCCTCGGCCCGGTCGGCGACGTGCAGCTTGGCGAAGATGTTCGAGACGTTGTTACGCACGGTCTTCTGCGACAGGAACAGCGTGGAGGCGATCTGCGCGTTCGACCTTCCCGCGGCGAGCAGCGACAGGACCTCCCGTTCGCGTGGCGTGAGCTGCGGGAACACGTGATCACCCGAAGCCGTCGGCCCGTTGGTGAGGAACTCCGCCACGCGGCGCGCGACCGCGGGACCGAAGATCGCCTCACCGTTGGCGACCGCGGTGATCGCGCGCCCGATCTCGGCCTGGTTGGCGCCCTTCAGCAGGTAGCCGCGCGCCCCGGCCCGCATCGCGGCGAACAGGGTGGCGTCCTCCTCCGACATCGTCAGCACGACCACCGCGATGTGCGGGCTGTGCGCGGAGATCCGCCGGGTCGCCTCGATCCCGTCCAGTCCCGGCATCCTGACGTCCATGACCACCACGTCCGGCTGTGTCTCCGTGGCCAGTTCGACCGCCTCCAGCCCGGTACCGGCCATGCCGACCACCTCGATGCCGGACATCGAGCTCAGCAGCGCCGCCAGGCCTTCGCGGTACACCGGGTGGTCGTCGGCGAGGAACACCCGGATCGGTTCATGGGACACCCTCCACCTCCACCACCTGTTCCAGAGGAAGTCTCGCACGGACCAGCGTTCCGCCGTCGGTCAGGCAGGCGATCTCGCAGTCGCCGCCGAGTTCGGCCGCCCGTTCCCGCAGTGAGGACATCCCCACACCGGCTGTGACGTCCGCCCCGATTCCCGCGCCGTCGTCGCGCACCAGGACGTCGAGGACCCCCTCGTGCACGCTCAGGGCGATGTCGCAGCGCGAGGCGCCCGCGTGCCGGACGACGTTCGTCAGCGCCTCCGACACGATCCGGTACGCCGCCACCTCCACCGCGGCGGGCAGCGCGCCGAGCGCCCCTCCGCCGGTGACGACGACCTCAAGGCCGCTCGGACGGAAACGGTCCACCTGCTGCCGGACCGCCTGGATCAGGCCCAGCTCGTCGAGTGCCGGTGGACGCAGGTCGTGCACTATGCGCCGGATGTCCGCCACGACCGTGGCGACCTCGGCGGCCGTCCGGTCGAGGATGCGCTCGGCCTCGCCGGGTGACGTGCGGGTCAGGTTCCTGGCGGTCTCGATCCGCAACGCCACCGCGCCGAGGTTCGGTCCCAGCCCGTCGTGCAGGTCGCGTCGCAGCCTGCGACGTTCCTCCTCACGGGCGACCACGAGCTGGGCGCGGATGCGCTGCAGGTCGGTGCTGAGTTCCGAGGCGCGTGCCGCCGCGGCCGCCTGCCGTACCAGGTCGCCCAGGAGCCGCTGGTCCCGTTCGGTCAGGTCGGTCCGGCACAGCACCAGCCGCCCGACCAGCTCGGAGCGGTACGCGACCGGCAGTGAGAGCGACGGCCCTCGCGGTGACCCGTACTCCACCACGGAGCGTTCTCCCCCCGGGCGTTCGATCTCCACTCGCACGTAGGACAGCCGGAACGCCTCGGCCAGGGTCCGTGCCACCGCGACCAGCTGCTCCCGCGGGTCGGTGGCCAGTTCGAGCCGCTTCGCCAGCGTCGAGACCGTCGCGTACGGGTCCTCCCGCGACCCGCGCACCAGCACGCGGACCACCCGCATCAGCCAGGTCCGCAGCGGCATGTAGACCGCCGCGACGATCACAAGGGCGGCGAGCGCGGCGTTGCGTTCGTCGATCACGGTGCCGACGACGGTGAACACGGCGATGTCGACCAGGATCACCAGCGCGGCGAGCATGCCGTACAGGGCCGTCGCCGAGAGCAACCGGTCGATGCCGTACAGCCGGTATTTGGTCACCGCGACCACCACGGCGGAGGAGGTGAGCGCGATCGCGAGACCGAGCGTGGCCCCGGAGAGCTCCGGCGGCAGCATGTACCCCAGCAGCAGCACGAACATGTCCACCAGCGCGGCCCACATCAGCCAGCGGATCTGGGCCCGCCGGTCGGGGTCGGCAGCGCGGTAGCGGCGCACCATGACCGCGAACGGCACCACCAGGCTCACCACGATCCCGGTGTAGGCGATCTTCAGGGCCGGATGCCAGAAGCCGTACGGCAGGTCGACGCCGAACGGGTCGGACGCGAGCCGTGCGATCTCGGGAGGCAGCGGCGTGGCGAGGTAGCGCGTCAGGACGGCCTGCGGCACCACCATCATCACCGTCGGCAGCAGCGCGGTCAGCGCGAGGCTGACGACGGACAGCCGGCGCCACAGCCTGTCCTTCGGCAGGCGCCCGTCGGGGAACACCAGGATCAGCAGCGGCAGCCCGAGCAGCAACGTCGCGCCGAACCGGGCGTAGAACCAGTGGGCGGCCGACGCGCCCGGCGTGCCCGGCGACACGTGGACCGCGTACGTGGTCCAGGCCGCGGCGAAGCCGTCCAGGACCCAGACGAGGCCGGAGACGGTCAGCACCCAGGCGACCGAGTGCCGGGGCAGCCGCCGGAGCAGGAGAACACCGGGGAGCACCTGCGCGAGGCCGGTCAGGGCCAACGTCCAGCCGGGGTCGATGCCGCTCGGTGCCCTCACCCCTCGGTTCAGGACGTCCAGAACCACCGCGCCGACGGCCGGCGCGACGGCGACGGCCGGTACGGCCACCAGGAGGGATCTGCGTGTCGCCGTCGGACCACGTGGGGTCACGTTCTTCACGAAATGCATTCTCACCAAGAGTGTCCCGATTGTCGCGAGACTGCCGTCCCGCCGGGATCGGGAACTTCGAGGGCCGGGATCGGGACGGTCTGCTCTGCTCAGCCGGGGCCGAGGGCGCCGATCGTGGAGGCCGGGCGGCGCACCGGCGGCCCTCGTGGAAAGGAGCCGACCGACGATGGATGCGCAGGGGCGTATGGATACGAGGGCCGCCGGCTCCCCGCCCGCCGGGCACCGTGACACGATCCGCAACCTCGGGCTCGGGCTGACGGTCTGCACGCTGCCCTGGGTGGTGAGCAACGTCCTGTTCGGCCCCCACGGTGACGGGCCGGGCTCGCGGATCAACGACCTGACCGCGCTGCTCTTCCAGATCGGCCTGTTCGCGCTGGTCACGGCGCAGCTGCGGACCCGGGCGACCGGGACCTCGCGCGCCTCCGTGATCCTGCTCAGGGTCGAGACGGTGCTGCTCGTCCCGGCCTGCCTGTGGTCGCTGCTGCACGGGATCCTGCCCGTCGAGGCGCGCGGCGCCACATGGCTGGCCGTACTCGACGTCTTCTGGCCGCTGTCGATGCTGGGCATGTTCACGATCGGGGTGAAACTCGCGTTCGCCGGACGGTGGCGGGGAGTGCTGCGGTGGTGGCCTCTGGTCGCGGAGAGCTGGGCGTTCGTGGCCATCCCGTCGCTGTGGCTGCTGGGCGAGCCCGTCGGACGATGGATCGGCGCCGGTCACCTGGTCGCCGGGTACGCCACGCTGGGACTGCTGCTCGCCCGGAGTCCGGAGCTGACCGTCACCCCGCGTGAGCGTGGCTAGGGCCTGCGGATGATCCACTCGGCCACGGCGAGGTTGATGACCCATCCGGCGCCCACGAGCAGGGCCCTGGGGATCTCGTCGAGGGGGCCGACGAGGAGCATCCAGGGGAGCTGGGTGAACGCCTGGGTGCCCGCGGCCACGCCGATCGCGTAGCCGCGGATCATCCAGGCGCGGTGGCGGCGGAGGTCCCTCCGCAGGACGGCGGCGAGGCCGAGCACCAGGGAGACCGTCATCGCCGTGCCGAACACGAGCCGGAACAGCGCCAGGAGGTCGCCGTCGCCCGGTGGGCGAGGGTAGAACACGGTCATCCACAGGCCGGAGAGCGCGGCGACGAGTCCGCACCCGACGAGGACCCGGCCTGCCGTACGGTGCCAGCCCGGCCTCCGGCGCCGGAACTCCCCCGCGAACTGGAAGGCGCCCACGATGCCGTAGACGGACGCCCCGATGATGTGCAGCACCACGGGGAGCGGCGTCGCGAGGAACCGCGCGTTGGCGGGGGTGACCGCCGCGCCTCCCGCCACCTCTCCCAGCCGGAGCGCACCGGCGACCACCGGGATCACGCTGAGCGCGATCAGGCCGGTCGGCCCCACCCATCCGGGGACCCTGGAGCCCCGCCGGGCCTTCTGGATCTTCTGGGGCCTCGCGCCCCTCACGCTGCTCTCGGTCATGAAGGGATCGTGACTTTTTCGCCTGTATCAACTCATCGCAAGAAAGGCCCGATTCGAGTCGGCCGATCGTCCGGGGATCGGGCGTACTTTCGGCTGAACCGGCGGCGTGGAGGGCCCTCACGTGCCGATCAGTCGTCGTCCCCCTTCCGGACCCTGGCGTAGTGCCGGGCCGCTCGCGCCCGGTTGCCGCAGCCGGGTGAGCACCACTCGCGCCGCGGGGTGTCGCGGACGAAGTGCAGCACACAGCCCGGACCGTGGCAGGCGCGAAGCTGACGGCGCGACGGCCCGGCGAACAGGTCGGCGGCCTCCTCGGCCAGCGCGGCGAACACGGCGGCGACGGGACGGCCCTCGAAGCGCACCACCGTGTGCGGCTCGGGAGCGGTGCGCAGCTCACGCCAGCGGGGGGTCCGGCCCGCGTGCCGGTTGAGGGTCGCGACCGCGTCCGGATCAAGGTCGCGGCCGTCCACGGTCGCGGCGGAGAGTGCCCCGATGGCGTCCCTCAGCTCCCTGGCCAGGCACAGGTCACGGTCGGTCACGCCGTGGATGTCGGCGTCGGTGAGGTCGACCGTGAGGCGCGGGCGCATGTCGCGCAGCCACGCGCCCAGGTGCTCGACGCTTCGCAGACCGTCCTTGGGACGGCCTCTCACGGCGTACGCGGTGTTGCCCAGCTCGACGGGCGGCGGTTCGCCGAGGAGCGGAGCGCCACCGCTCACGAGGTCTGCCACTTTCACCCTTCTAACGGTACATCCCGGTTGACAGCGTTAGAGACACCCGGCATATTCTAATGGCGTCAGAGGAATTGAACCGTTAGAAAAGTTGGAGGCATCCCATGAGCACACCGGCCCTGCGAACCGGGCACGTCGGCCTGAACGTGACTGACCTGACGCGCTCCGTCGCCTTCTACCGTCAGGTCTTCGGCTTCGAGGTCCTGGACGAGCGGAGTGACGGCGAGCGCAGATTCGCCTTCCTCGGCCGCGAGGGAACCCTGATGGTCACCTTGTGGCAGCAGAGCGGCGGCGTCTTCCCCGTCGACCGGCCCGGCCTGCACCACCTGTCGTTCCAGGTGCCCGACATCGAGGCCGTCCGTCGTGCCGAGGCCACCCTGCGCGAGCTCGGCGTGCGGCCGGTCCACGACGGGGTCGTCCCGCACGGCGAGGGGGCGTCCTCCGGCGGTGTGTTCTTCACCGATCCGGACGGCATCCGCCTGGAGATCTACGCGCCGAGCGGCGCCGACACCGCGCCGGCGCCTACCCAAGGTGCCCCGACCTGCGGTTTCTTCTAGGAGGATCGCCATGTTCCACCAAGGCGAACACGTGGTGCAGCGCCACGCCGGGGTGACCGCCGACGGCTGGGGATCCGCCGGTGTGGGGACGAGCATCCCGCCGGTGGCCGCGGAGTTCCTCGGTCTGCAGCGTCTGGTGGTGCTCTCGGCCCCCGACGAGACAGGCGCGGCATGGGTCACGATGCTCACCGGCCCGCCCGGATTCACCACCGCCGCCGACGACCGCACCGTCGCGGTCGACCGGTTGCCCGGGACCGGCGATCCCCTCGAAGGCCTCTTCGACGGCCTTCCCGGCACCGGGCGGCAGGTGGGGATGCTCGCGATCGAGCCCGCCACCCGGAGACGGATGCGCGTCAACGGCCGGGGCCGCCGGCACGGGGACCGGCTCCTGATACACACCGAGCAGGTGTACTCCAACTGCCCGAAATACCTACAAACCCGTACCTATGTCGAAGACTCGTTCCCGGCGCGCGGGACAGCGCTCGTCACCGAGGAGCTCACCGCCGGGCAGCGGCGGTGGATCGCCGCGGCCGACACGTTCTTCGTCGGCACGTACGCGGCGGGGCTGGGGGCCGACGCGTCGCATCGCGGCGGTAACCCCGGCTTCGTCACGGTGACCGGCGGCCGCCGGCTGACCTGGCCCGACTATGTCGGCAACTCGATGTACATGACGTTGGGCAACCTCGAACTCGAACCGCGCTGCGGGCTGCTGTTCCCCGACTGGGAGAACGGCAGGACCCTGCATCTGACGGGCCGGGCCCGGGTCGACTGGGACCCTGACCGTGCGACCGCCGTACCGGGTGCGCAACGGCTGGTCGATTTCGACGTCGAGCGAGCCGTCGAGATCACCGGTGGTCTCCCCCAGCGGTGGTCCTTCGGCGGACACTCCCGTTTCAACCCCGCCTGAGACCCCTTACCGCTGGAGGAGAACCATGCGCGTCCGTGTCGACATGACCCTGTGCCAGACCCACGCCCAGTGCGTGTTCGCCGCCCCGGAGGTGTTCACCCTCGACGACAACGACGAACTGGTGTACGACGCCGCGCCCGCCGACGCGTCGTGGCCCGCCGTTGAGCAGGCGGCCCGCGCCTGCCCCGTGCAGGCCATAATCCTCTGATCAGGGAGTACTCATGACCCGTCCACCCGTCCCGCCCTTCACCTCGGAGACCGCCCGCGCCAAGGTCCAGGCCGCGGAGGACGCCTGGAACACCCGCGACCCGCGGCGCGTGGCACTCGCCTACACACCCGGCTCGGTCTGGCGTAACCGCGACGAGTTCGTCACCGGCCGGGATGAGATCATCGCCTTCCTGACCCGCAAGTGGGCGAAGGAACTCGGCTACGCGCTCCGCAAGGAGCTCTGGGCGTTCACCGGCGACCGGATCGCCGTACGGTTCCAGTACGAATGGCACGACACCGACGGGCGGTGGTGGCGCAGCCACGGCAACGAGCTCTGGGAGTTCGACGCCGAAGGACTGATGCGACGACGCGAGGCGAGCGTCAACGACCTTCGGATCACCGCGGACCAGCGACGTATCCTCGGTCCGCGCCGGCCCGGCGAACAGGACCTATGGCGTTGACCGCGCTCGCGCCGGGGTGGTGAGACGCCGGGTCGAGAGGGCGGTGAGGAGTCCGAGCGCGGCGTAGCCGGCACCGAACAGGCTCGCGGCCGGCCATCCCGCGACGCTGTGGGCCCAGGTCGTGGTGACCGCGCCGAGCGCGGAGCCGAGGGAGTAGAAGACCATGTAGGCGCCGATGACACCGCTGCCGCGGTCGGGGTGGGCGGTGGTGAGCAGGTGCTGGCTGCTGACGTGCACGGCCTGTACGGCGAAGTCCAGGACGACGACGCCGACGACCAGCAGCCACAGCGACGTCCCCGCCTGGGCGATCAGCAGCCAGGAGGCGGTGAGCAGGGCCAGCGACCAGCCGGTGACCGAGGACGCCAGGCCCCGGTCGGCCCATCGGCCGGTCCTGGCCGCGCCCAGCGCCCCGGCGAGGCCCGCGAGCCCGAACAGGCCGATCTCGGTGGTGCCGAGACGCCACGGCGCGGCACCGAGCGGGAGCGCCAGCCCGCTCCACAGCGTGCCGAAGGAGGCGAACAGGAAGAACGCGACCAGTCCACGGCTGAGCAGGAGCCGGTCGCCGACGACCAGCCGCCCCAGTGACGCGAGCAGCGGGCCGTACCGGACCCGGGGGCGGCGGGTCTCGGCCCCGAGGGCGAGCCGGACGGCGAACGCGAGCGTCACACAGAGCCCCGCGATCACGAGGTAGGCCGTACGCCAGTCGGCCAGCTCGCCCAGCGTGCCCGAGAGCACGCGCACGCCGAGGATCCCGACGACCACGCCCGAGGTGACCGTCCCGATGTCGCGGCCACGTTCGCCGGCCGGTGAGACTGCTGCGACGTAGGCCACCGTGGTCTGGACGACCACGGCGAACAGCCCGGCCAGGGCCAGTCCCGCGATCGCGACGCCGCCGTTGGGCGCGGTCGCGGCCACCCCGGCGCCCACCGCCGTGAGCAGCAGGTGCGCGGTGATGAGGCCGCGGCGGTCGAACAGGTCACCGAGCGGGACCAGCAGCACCAGTCCCGCGAGGTAGCCGATCTGCCCGGCGGCGGCCAGCCGGCCCAACGCCCCTTCCCCGAGCCCGAGGTCCTCGCCCGCGGCCTCAAGGACGGGCTGGATGCCGTAGACGGCCGACACCGCCACCGCGCACACCAGCGCGAGCACGGTCCGCTGCCTTCCGGTCAGTCCTGACGACATGCCGACCCCCAAAGGTTTCAAAATGCAACCTATCCAGAGTGGGGCATAATGGTTTCAGATTGCAACTCATCGTGGAGGGGCCGGTGGACGTCACACCCGCTGCGGGAAACGCCTGGACAGACCCAGCCTGCCCGGTCGCACGGACCGTCGACCTGGTGGGCGACCGGTGGAGCCTGCTGATCGTCCGCGACGCGATGGACGGGGCGACGACCTTCACCGAGTTCCGCCGGCGGCTCGGGATCGCCCGCAACATCCTCACCGACCGGCTCCGCAGGCTCGTCGAGTACGGCATCCTCGACCGGAGCGCCGCAACCGACGGCAGACGGCACACCTACCGGCTCACCGAGGCCGGGCAGGACCTCTTCACGACCGTCGTCGCCCTCCGCCAGTGGGGTGAGCGCCACGCCTTCGCCCCGGACGAGCCGCGCTCCGTCCTCGTCGACGAACGTGGGCGGGAGCTCGCCCGTCTCCGTCCGCTCAGCCAGGACGGCACACCGCTCTCGGCGGGAACGTCACACGTCAGGAAGACCGGCTGAGCCCGGCGGTCACCGGCTCACCGGTGGCCGGGGAGCGTCGCCCGCGTTCCGCGGTCTCCCTGGGCGTCTCCGACCAGCTCGCGGGCCATCGCGGTCACGTCGTCCCTGCTCAGAGCCTGACCGGCGGTGAGGGCCCGGCGGAAGTCGTCCTCAGGAAGCGCCGAGCGTACGGCGGCGACGTTACGCCGGCCGTCCACCGGGTCCATGATCTCGGGGGAGTAACCGACCCGGCCGCCGATGGCCTGCACCGCGCCGAGCAGCATGGCGCCCTCCTTCGCC
The DNA here is from genome assembly GCF_042650425.1 of Streptosporangium jomthongense. Lineage (NCBI taxonomy): Bacteria > Bacillati > Actinomycetota > Actinomycetes > Streptosporangiales > Streptosporangiaceae > Streptosporangium > Streptosporangium jomthongense. Next base: position 131,424 of record NZ_JBHSBC010000022.1, read on the forward strand.
CTCCCCGCCATGCCGAGCGCGCCGCCCAGCACGTGCACGACGGCCAGCCAGCTGGTGACGTCGAGGCTCCGATCGAGCTGGACGACGGCGTGCGCGGCCTGCCGGATCGCCCGCTCCGCTTCGCCCAGGTCCATGGACACCTTCGCGGCGATCCACCACGCCGAGATGGACGCCCAGTCGTGCCCGCACAGATCGCTGATGTCCGCGGCCTGGATGAGCTGTGTGGCGGCGAGCGGGAAGTTCCCCGTCGCCCTGGTGATCTGACCGCGGATCATCATCATCTCCGCCTCGACCCATGGCAGACCGACGGCCGGGACAAGCCGGGCCGCCTCCTGGATCAGCTCCTGCGCCAGCGCCGAGTCGCCGGTGAGCTGCTGGAAGTAGGCTCGGTACGGCAGGCTGCGGGCGAGGATCTCGATCTCACCGGACCGCTCCGCCGCCTCCGAGGCGTGGACGGCGTCGTTGTTGCCGCCCACGGCGTCGCCCACGAGGTAGCGCAGCATCGCCCGGCCAAGCAGTGCCTGCCCACGCCCCTGGTGATCGGGACCGGCGGCGTCGAGCGTCCTGGTCAGCCAGCTGATTCCCTCGTGCGCGTACCCGGTGCGATACCAGTACCACGACAGGGCGCAGGCGAGCCGCAGGGCGCGGTCGACGTCACCCGTGACCATGGCGTGGCCCAGCGCCGCCCGCATGTTGGCCTGTTCGTGCTGGAGTCGGCGCATCCAGGTGTCGGCGTCGAGCGACCTCAGCCGCCGGCTCGCCGTCTCGGCCAGCTCCGTCGCCCAGGCGAGATGCCGGTCCGCCCAACGACCCGCCTCGTCGCCGGTCAGCAGGCGCCCCGCGTACTGCCTGATCGTCTCCAGGATCCGGTAGCGCCGGGGAGTGCCCTCGGTCTCGGACCTGACCAGCGACTTGGAGATCAGGGCACTCAGGTTCGGCAGTATCCGGGACCGGTCGGTCAGCCACTGGGCCGCCTCCAGGTCGAATCCCCCCTCGAAGAGGGCGAGGCGGCCCAGGAGCTCCCGCTCGTCCTCGGTGAGAAGGCGGACGCTCCACTCGATCACCGCTTCCAGGTCGCGGTGCCGTGCCGGGGCCGTACGGGATGTCGTGGCGAGCAGGCCGAACCGGTCTGCGAGGCCGTCGGTGATCTGTTCCAGCGACAGGACGCGCGTCTGCGCGGCGGCCAGTTCGATCGCCAGTGGCAGTCCGTCGAGGTCGCGGCAGATCTCCGCCATGAGCTCCCGCTCCGAATGGCGGGGCTGCCAGCCCGGTCGCAGGGCCGTGGCCCGTTCGACGAACAGTTCGACGCCGGGGCCTTCGGGGTCCAGCGGCGGGATCTCCCAGGTGACCTCTCCCGTGATCGCCAGCGCCTCCCGGCTCGTGGCCAGCAGCCGCAGGTGCGGGCAGCGCGACAGCACCATCTCGGCCAGGGCGGCCACGCCCTCCACCAGGTGCTCGCAGTTGTCGAGGACGAGCAGGACCTCCCGGTCACCGATGATCGTGATCAGTTCCTCGGCGCCCCTGACGAACGGCGCCCCCATCGCGGCGCCGACGAGGCTGGGCAGGAGTGCCAGGTCGGTCAGGTCGGCCAGGAGCACCGCCCACGGCCCCTCGCCCGAGCCGTACCGCCTGGCCGCCTCGAACGCGGTGCGTGTCTTGCCCGCCCCGCCGGGCCCGGTGATCGTCACCAGTCGATGAACTCCGAGCAGGTCCCCGACGGCCGCCACGTCGTCGTCTCGGCCGATCAGCCTGGTCAGCGGTGTGGGGACCCGGATGCCCGGCGTCGAGTCCGGCAGCGGCCGTGTCACGACGGAACGCGAGTCCGACGGTGAAACGTTCTCGTCCAGCGCCGAATCCTGGTTCAGGATCGCGGACTCCATGGCACGCAGCGCGGGGCCGGGATCGACTCCCAGTTCCTCCAGCAGATGGTCACGGGCGGTACGCAGCGCGCCCAGCGCGTCACTCTGCCGTCCGGTCCGGTAGAGGGCGAGCGCGAGCAGTTCCCAGGCGCGTTCGGCCAGGGAGTCCTCGCGGACCAGCGCCTCAAGCTCGACGACGGCCGAGGTCGCCGCTCCGGCGGCGATCAGAGCGAAGGCGTGGTTCTGGCGGGCCTCAAGCCGGGCGCTCTCCAGTCGGGCGATCTCGGCCGCCACCACCTCGCTGTCCCGCAGGTCGAGGTAGGCGGGGCCCCGCCAGAGGGAGAGCGCGGCCGACAGGTCCTCCACCGCGGCCGCGGGATCGCTGTCCAGCGCCCGGGCGCCGCGTTCGGCGAGTGAGACGAACCATTCGGCGTCCACCGACTCCGGACGTGCGCGGAGCACGTACCCGGGGCCCTGCCGGTCCACGATCCCGTGTACCGCCCTGGGAGGCCGGTCCGGCTCGATCGCCCGGCGGAGGTTGGTCACGTAGGAGTGCATGGTGGCGACGGCGGTTTTGGGGACGTCCTTGTTCCACAGGGCGTCGATGACGCGGTCGACGGAGACGACCTTGCCCTGGGCGACGAGCAGTGTGGCGAGCAGGGTCTTCAGCCGGGGGGCGAGATCCAGTTCGACGCCTTTCCGCGTCACGGTCAGCGGACCGAGAACGGAGAACCGGATATCGGAGCTCGTCACGTCTACACCGACCGTTCCCATGCGCCGTTCCTAAATTACGCAGAATATTGGCATTTATACCTTGCTTCCCTGCCGTACGCACGGGTGGCCCACGTCCCCGGCGAAGGTCGGCGCATGAGTCTTCCCAGTTGGACGGCGTGGTGGGGGGAAACGAGGGCGACCGCCGCGTGCCCTTCCACGTCCACGGCCCAGGACCGAAAAGAAGGCGCCCGCCGGGGCGTCCCACATCCGCGGAACCGACCTGCCCGGGGGCGACCTCCTGGACCGGCTCTCCTCCTGGGCACGCGGGACGGCGAGCCGGGACGGACGGTGCCGCCGGGTCCGGGGCGCCCGTCGACGTCCGTCGACACAGCGCCGGAAAAATCACTACAAAGTATGCTGTCCGCACGTGGAGGACCACGACCAAGGCAGGTGCCTCGCATGGGCAACACACGGCTTGTCTCAGTGGAGGACGCACCCTCGCTGGTGGAACGACTGAGAGAGAACCGCGACTTCCTGGCCCCGTGGGAACCCACCCGCGACGACGACTTCTTCACCGTCGCCACACAGCGCGACCTCCTCGAAACGGCGCTCAGGGCGTACTCCGACGGCACGATGCTCCCGCTCGCGATCCTCGACGACGCCGGAACACTCGTCGGCAGGCTCACCGTCAGCGGCATCACCCGGGGCGCCTTCCAGTCGGGCAGCGTCGGTTACTGGGTCAGCAGGACCCACAACGGCCGGGGAATCGCCACCAGGGCCGTGGCCGAGACCAAGGAGATCGCCTTCACAGAACTGGGGCTGCACCGCCTCCAGGCTGAGACGCTCATCCACAACACGGCATCCCAGCGTGTCCTGAAGCGCAACGGATTCGTCCCCTACGGAATCGCTCCGCAGTACCTCAAAATCGCCGGAGAATGGCAGGAACACGTTCTCTACCAGGTCCTGAACCAGGCGCCTGAGAAAGCCGGAGGCCGGTGAGGTCGCGTGCGACCGATGGATCCGGCCGAGTCCGGCGTGGACGACCGCACCGACCCCGAACCCGGCTGCGCCCTCGGCAAGGGTCTCTCCTTCACGGAGACGCACGAGAACGAGCAGGGCTTGGCGGCCGGGGTCGATGCGGCGCCAGAGAGAACCGGTCGCCGGGCGGTGGCGACCGGTCAGGCCGGACGACGTCTGATGTGACGACGAAAGCCCGACACGATATGAAAACGGCCGAAAGCAGCCGGCACATAGATTGATCTTGATCGACGACTGACGATCAGACGCGACTCACCACGCCGCGTCCACGCCCTGCGGCTTCAGGCCGAAAAGGCCCAGCCGGAAAGGCTCGGGGTCAATAGGGGAGATGAACGTCAAGGTAGTAGGTGCCGATCCCGCCGTAACACCCGTCCACCCAGTAGTTCACCAACTGGTATCCCCGCTTGTCCTCGTTGCACTGGTCCCAGCTGTTGTACCAGTAACGCTCCCAGTGGCCCTCTTCACTGACATTCGCCGTCGGTGCCGAACCGCTGTTCGCCTGGGCGGCCTGGGCGGCCGTTCCCCACAGGGTGACCGCAGTGGCCGCGACCACACCGATCGTGGAGATCTTTCGTGCGACGCGAATCATGTCGCCACCTTCCTCTGACAGCCGTACGGGGGGAGGAGCCGCACCGCACCGTGAAATGCGAGGTGGATCCTCCCTGGCGGATGCGATGGACCAAAGACTTTCACGGAACCCACACCGGGCCGTGAGCGGGCGAACTGCCAACATCAGCAGGTTTCCTGCCACGAAAATCGAGAGCACCACGGTGGACAGGAAACGCTTTCACGCTTACTGGAGTGCGGCCGAGAACCAGGGCGCGGACATTGTCCAGGAGCTCACGAAGGCCCACCTTCCTGGCGGCTACTCGGTTGAGGTTCCCGCATCCCGGCGGTGACTCCACCCGGCTGAGACCACGGCGGCCCTCACTTTCCCTCCTCGGGGACCAGGTCGAAGCGGCCGTCGACGAGTACCGTGATCGCGGCTTCCATGTGGGCGCGGGTGACCTGGTCGATCACGATGAGGTTGGGCTCCCTGAAGGCGGCGTGGAGCGGCGCGGAACCTGCGAAGGCCGGGGGCTCATCTGACGCGGCCTCGGCGCCGGGGCAGAGGAGGGAATTCGCCTATCGGGGCCACCGTGTGTCCTTCATCGGCCGTGCAGCGCCATACGGCGGTCTCGTTCTCCGCTTCGGTGTACAGGCCCCGGTCGTGCACCGGGCAGACGGGCCACGCCCTCCAGATCACCTCCATGATCGCCTCCTGGGCGGCGTCGGCCACGTTCAGGACTCCCCCGGCTCCGGGCGGGATGCCGTTGCCCTGGAAGGCGCCGTCGAACTCCACCCACGCCATGCCCATGGAGTCCCAGTCGGGGATGACCATGCGGAGCGTCCCGGTGACCCCCGTGGCGCGGAGGTCGCGTTCCACGACCTTCAGGTCCTCCTCCAACTCCGCGAACAGGGCCGGTTCCAGCGCGTAGGTCGGCACGAAGTTGACCTCGTCGAGAAGGGCCCCGCCCAGCCGGAGCACGTCGGCGGCCGTCAGTTCGGCGGTGCGGCGTTCGAGGAGTTCCCGGGTCGCGGGGGTGGACACGGTCCAGTCCTCGACCAGGCAGGCCAGCTCGACGAGAAGACCGGCTTCGAGGCCGCCGTCACGCAACGCCGTGTAGACGCGGGCACCCAGCTCTCTGAAGGTCTGACGCAACTCGTCGGGATCCATGCAGCAGTGTCCCCCGCCCCGGTGATCGCGGCAACGGATATACGCCCTCCCCCACATGGGGGAGGCTCCGCCGTCCGCCGACGACCAGGCTCGGGGCCGGTGGGTTCCGGATCGGGAGGATGAGCAATGCGCCGGTTGTCGGCATCGGTGGTTTCCCTGGTCACGCTGGCGGTAGCGGCCCTGTGGTGGTTCGTCCCCGGCGGTTATCCGTACGGCGCGGCCAGCAGGGTCACGGTTGGCTTCAACCACTGGATCGAACGCGACGTGGGCGTTGGCCTGCTGGTGGCCTCCGGGGTGCTGGGGGTGCTGCTGACGCTGGGCATCCGGTCCCGGCCGAAACTTGTCGGTGTGGGCGCCGCGGCGCAGAGTGTCTTCTTCCTCCTGGTCATGTCAGACGCGTCCGTACTGTCGTCCATCGGCTATCTCCTGGTCCCGGTCGTCTTCCTGGCCGTGGGAGCGCTGGTGGTCGTGGGGTGCGTACGGCGGCGACCCGTCGCGTACGTGACGGCGGTCCTGCTCCTGACCGGGCTGGTGCTGGGGCTGACCACGACCGACGTGATCTCGCGCTACCTGACCAACCTCGCCGTCGGGTTCGGCGTGTACGGCGGGCGGATCGCCTGGTCGTGGGTGATGGCGGCCATCACGGTCGGGTGGGCGTGGCTGGCGTACGGATCGTTCACCCATGAGCGCGGGACGGCGAACCCGAGGTGGGGGAAGACCGTCACGATCCTGACCGCCTGCTGCGGCGTGCCGTACGCGCTGGCACGGTTGTCCTGGGTGACGCCGTGGCCGTTGGGCGGTTACGACCCGAGGACCGGCCACATCGAGTTCCTCGTCTCGGCGAACATCGACGCGGCCACCCGGCTTCAGGGGTTCACGATCGGCATGGGTTCGGTCCTGTCCGTCGTTCTGACGCTGGGCCTGATCAGCCGCTGGGGCGAGGTCTTCCCCCGGTGGGTGCCCCGGGTCGGTGGGCGGCCCGTCCCGGTGGTGCTGGCCGTCGGTCCCGGCCTGTTCGCGACCGTCGTCCTGTGCGTCTCGGCCCCGGGGGTGCTGGCCGGGGCCGTGCAGAGCGGCTCGGCACTGGACGGTGTCCTGTTCGTCCTGTTGTTCCCGTGCCCCGTCTGGGGACCGCTGATGGGCGCCGCGCTGCTGGCCTACTCACGGCGGCGTAGCGCGCCGCCACGGGAGTCGGCGAGGGTACCCGCGAAGATCAGGCCGAGTTCGTAGGCGAGAACGGCCGCCTGGGTGCGGTCCCGGGCGCCGAGCTTGTCCAGGACGTTGCCGACGTGCGTCTTGACCGTCTCCCTCGTCACGCGCAACGCCGCCGCGATCTCCATGTTGTTCTCCCCGAGCGAGATGTGCCGCAGAACGTCCAGCTCACGGGGGGTCAACTCGACCGGAACGCGGCTCCTGGCCGTACTGACGTGGGGGGAGGCGATGCGGCGCAGCGCGTCGGGGAAGAGGACGGCGTCGCGCGAGTGCACCAGCCGTACGGCCTCGACCAGTTCGTGGACGGGGGCGCGTTTGAGCACGTAGCCCGCGGCACCGGCACGCAGCGCACCCCAGACGAGCTGGTCGTTCTCGAACGTGGTGACCACGACGACGCGGGTCGCCGGGGAGCGGTGAACGAGTTCCTGGGTCGCGGCCAGGCCGTCCATGCGGGGCATCCGGACGTCCATCAGCACGACGTCCGCGCCGACGCCCGCCTCGACGGCCTCCCGGCCGTCGGCGGCCTCGGCCACCACCTCGATGTCGTCGTGGAGGGAGAGGATGGTCGCCCATCCCGAACGGATCAGCTTCTCGTCGTCGGCCAGGACGACCCGGATCACAGCGGCAGCCTCGCCTGGACGCGCCACGTCTCGCCCTCCTCCTCCCAGGTGCACGTCCCACCGGCGAGGCGGGCCCGCATGCGCATACCGGTCAGGCCGCGTCCCTGTTCACCGGCGGTGCCCGTGGTCGTGTTCCTCACGGTCAGGACCAGGTCGGCACCGACGGTGACGTCAACGGTGACCGGGCCGTCGCCGTGGCGCAGGGCGTTGGTGAGCGCCTCCCTGAGGATGGCGTAGGCCGTACGCGAGACCGGGGCAGGCACCCTGCCGAGGTCGGCGACGTTCGTCCGCACGTCAAGACCCCGGGTGAGCGTGCCGAGTTCCTCCAGCGTGGGGCCCTCGGCGGTTGTGCCGTCGTCGAGCACGGTCAGCAACACGTCGAGGTCCTGCTGGGCGTGTCGGGCGATGTCCGTCAGATGGCCGAGCGACCGCGCGACGAGTGCGGGCTCGGTCCGCCCCAGCGCCACCTCGGCGGCCATGGCCTGCACCAGGACGACGCTGAGAGCGTGGCCGACGGAGTCGTGCAACTCCAGGGCGAGGGTCTGGCGGCGGCCGAGTTCGTCGATCACCTGTGACGGCTCGGCGCGCAGCAGACGACGCGCCGCCCAACGCTGGCCGAACCCCGCGGCGACCATCGCGGCCAGTACGGCGACGGCCAGCTCGAGCGCCTCGGGCAGGTCACCGGACGCCCGCCGTGACCCGAACGACGGCAGCAGGGCGGGAGACAGCGCCAGCGCGCCGGCGCTGAGCGTGGCGCCGCCGTACAGGTGCAGGCTGGTCAGGACGACCAGGTAGACGCGGTCGGCCCGCCTGGGCACGGTGACGTCGAGCAGTTCCGACAGGGCGGTCACCTCAAGGCGCCGCATCAGCGGTGTCATGGCGAGCAGCACCGCGGCGGGCAGGCACGCGGCCCACAGCACCACCAGACGTCCCGGTGTCGGTTCGGCCAGGATCAGCAGGCCGAGCACCACGGCGACCGGGGTGAGCAGCGCGGCGCCGAGCAGTTGGTAGATCCCGGCCCGCAGGGCCGTGACGATGGGGCGCCTCACGGGGACCGACGTTAGCCGACCGCTCTCCGGGCCACCTCCCCCACCTGGGGGAGGTCGTCCGGCCTGGCCGTTCATAGCGTGAGCGGCATGACGAGAACCGACGCGCCGCCGGCCGGTGGCCCGACGCGCGCCATGTGGAGAGCGGCCCACACCCCGGTGGCCGGGGTTCCCCGCTGGGCGCGGATCACCGCCTACGCCGTGCCGTTCACGGTGCTGCCGTCCGGCCTCTGGCGGCTGCCCATCGTGTTCGACGGCGGGGTCGGCGTCGGCGAACGAGCGTACGTCGTCCTGCTGTCGATCGTGTCGGAACTGGTGGCGTTCACGGCGGTCGGACTGGTCGCCGCCTGGGGTGAACGGTTCCCGCGCTGGGTCCCGGGGCTGCGTGGCCGGGGAATACCGAGACTGTTCGTCATCGTCCCGGCGGCCCTCGGCGCCGTGGTCCTGACGACCGTGTGGACGATCACCTTCGTCACCCACTTCGCCGGAGCCACCCTGCGCGGCGAGCCGATCCCCTCGGCCTTCCCCACCGAGGCGGGCGGCTGGGAGGCCGCGGCCTTCTACGTCTGCTACCTGCCGTTGCTGCTGTGGGGACCCCTGCTCGGCGTCACCGCGTACGCCTACCACCGGCGCCGCAGGAACCGGTGAGAGCACGACCGGGCCACCGGTTCATCCCCGTTCCTCCCCGGGAGCCCGGCCCAGGCCCACGACGATGACGGCGCCGACGACCAGGTGCATCAGGAGCAGCACGAGCATGGTCCCGCCGCCGGCGGAGCTGCCCAGCGGGCCGAGGAACGACAGCAGCCACACGGTCACCGCGACGATCGTCCAGGTACGGCGCGGCCGGGAGACCCGGCGCCGGAGGAGGGCCAGGAGCGCCCAGCCGGCGAGCCCGGCCACCAGACCGGCCACGACCACCGGCACCGGGCCCAGAGTCTGTGTTTCCTCGCCCATCCGTACGGTCACCCTCGTCCCGCTCACGGGAACCGCCAGGATCCAGACGGCCAGGGCGGCGACGGGGGCGACGAGCACGGTGCTGAGGTGTCTTCCACCGGAGATGTTCATGCCGAGGAGGATGGCCCGGCCGGGTGGTCCGCCACATCCGGCGCGTGGCCGCCTCCGGCCCTCCCCCGGCAGGGCCGGGGTCCTCCTTTGGTAGGTGACGGCGTCGCCGTACCCGTGGTTAGCCTGAGTCGATGAGCGAGATGTTGTCCCCGTGGTCGGCGGCGGTCGCCGGTGTGGTCCTCGGGATCGGAGCGCTCACCGGCGCGACGCTGTGGGGGTTGAGCGGCGGGGCCCTGATGTGGCTGGACGTCGCGGTCGCGGTGGCGAGCCTGGTCGCGGCGCTCGCCCAGCTGTGGTGGCCGGTTCCCGGGGCGCTCGCCGCCACGTTCCTGGCCGCGGTCTCCCCCACGGGGACGCCCGCGGCGACGATGGGCGCGCTGCAGGTGGCCCAGCGCGGGCGTTTTCCCCTCGCCGCCGGGGTGGCGGTCGCGGGTGCCGCGGCCCATCTGGTCCAGGGCCTGTGGCGGCCCAGTTCCGGCATCTCCCTGGGCTGGTGGCTGCTGCTGATCTGTTCCTCGTACGGCGCGCTCCTCGGCTGGGGGACGCTGGCCCGCTCCCACCGCGCCCTGCTCGCCTCGTTGCGTGAACGCGCCCACCGCGCCGAGGCCGAACAGGGCAGGAAGGTCGCCGAGGCGCGGACGGCCGAGCGCCGCAAGCTCGCCAGGGAGATGCACGACGTGCTGGCCCACCGCCTCTCGCTGGTGGCCACCCACGCCGGGGCGTTGGAGTATCGTCCCGACTCCTCCCCCGAGCGGCTCTCCCGGGCCGCCGGGGTGGTCCGCTCCGGGGTGCACCAGGCGCTTGAGGAGTTGCGCCAGGTCATCGGCCTGCTGCGTGAGGAGGACGACTCCTCGGACGACCTCCCGGGCGGGCTCTCGGACAGGCGGGAGCCCTGGCCCACGCTGGCCGACCTGCCGAGGCTGGCCGACGAGGCGCGGCAGGCGGGCCAGAGCGTGTACCTCAGCGACGAGACCGCCGGCGACGTGCCGCCCGCCGTCGGGAGGACCGGCTACCGCGTCGTCCAGGAGGGGCTGACCAACGCCCGCAAGCACGCCCCCGGCCGGCCGGTCGAGGTGTCGCTGGACGGTTCCCCGGGAACCCGCCTGACGATAACCGTCACCAACCCGCTGCCCTCCCCGGACGCGCCCCCGGCCCCGCCCGGTGGCGGCGTCGGCCTGGTCGGGCTCACCGAGCGGGTACGGCTGGCGGGAGGGCGGCTCGACCACCACGAGAGCGACGGGCGGTTCCTGCTCCGGGCGTGGTTACCATGGCCGGCGTGATTCGTGTGCTTCTGGTCGACGACGACGCCCTGGTCCGCGCCGGATTGTCCATGATGCTGGACGGCGCCGCGGGCATAACCGTCGTCGGTGAGGCGGCCGACGGCATGCAGGCGATCACCGAGACCGACGCCCACGCCCCCGACGTCGTCCTGATGGACCTGCGGATGCCCCGGGTGGACGGCATCACCGCCACCCGCCGGTTACGCGCCAGGACGCGCCCGCCGGAGGTGATCGTGCTGACGACCTTCGACACCGACGAGAACATCCTGCACGCGCTGCGCGCGGGCGCCGGCGGGTTCCTGCTCAAGGACACCCCGCCCGCGCTGATCGTCGAGGCGATCACCCGGGTCGCGGCGGGTGATCCGATCCTGTCGCCGGGCGTCACCCGGCGGCTGGTGGAGCGCACGCTCACCCATGCCGACTCCTACGAACGGGCCCGTGCCACGTTGGCCACCTTGACCCCGCGCGAGCACGAGGTGGCCCTCGCGATCGCGCGGGGCCGGTCGAACTCCGACATCGCCGCCGAACTCGCCATGGGCGTCACGACGGTGAAGAGCCACGTCTCCAGCATCCTCACCAAGCTCGGTCTGGACAACCGCACCCAGATCGCGCTTCTCGCCCACGACGCGGGTCTCATCTGAGGGCGGCGTCGCTCCGTGGGCCGCCCTTGAACCAGGTCGCGGAACCCGGCCTGCGGGCCTCGCGGCGGATCCTCGACATCGCGAACCTGCAGGTGAACTCCTTGTACATCGCCGCCACCCGGCCGTCGAAGTAGAGGTTCGTCGCGGTGTCGTCCTTGCGGGCGAACTGCCGGACACCCGCGTGGCGGCCGAGACTGACGCACGACCCGACGAAGGCCAGGTCGATCAACGCCGGGGCGGCCCCCTCGACGCGGCTCAGCACCGTGTCGGCGGCCCGCGCCCCGAGCGGCCCGGCGGCCTGGCAGCTCATCCGCAGCGGCTGTCCCGATGGGGCCGCGGCGTCCCCGGCGGCGACGACACGCTCGTCGTCGAGGCTGGTCAGAGTCTCGTCGGTGAGCAACCGGCCGAGCGCGTCGGTGCGCAGCCCGCTCGCGGCGGCCAGACCCGGCACGCCGAAACCGGCCGCCCAGATGGTCAGCGCGCTCGCGCGCACCCCGCCGTCGTCGAAGACGACCGCGTCCCGCCGTACCTCGCGCACCGTGGCCCCCTCGATCACCGCCACGCCGTGCCGCGTCAGCCATCTTGCCGTTGACCTGCGGCCCGGCTCGCTCAGTGAGGGCGCCAGCGTCCTGCCGCACACCAGCGTGACCTTCCGTCCCTGTTCGGCGAGTTCGGCGGCCGTCTCGACGCCGGTCAGGCCGCCACCGACCACGGTGACCGGGGCGTCCGGGGCCAGCTCCTCCAGACCGGCGCGCAGCCGTCGTGCGGACTCCAGTTCGGCGACGTCGAAGGCGTACTCGGCCGCGCCGGGCACCGAGGCCGGGATCGCCCCGGTGCTGCCGACCGCGTAGACGACGTGGTCGTAGTCCAGTGCCTCGCCCGAGGCCAGCCGTACCGTGCGGGTGGCCGTTTCGATGCGGGTGGCGCTGTCGACGACCAGCCGGACGCCCTCGCCGAGCAGTGTGTCGTAGCCCGCCGTGGCCTCGCCGGTACCGGCCACGAGCTGGTGCAGCCGGATCCGCTCGACGAACTCCGGGCGGGGGTTGACCAGCGTGATGTCGATGCCGGGGTGCGCACGCAGACGGTTGGCCGCGAGCGTGCCCGCGTAGCCGCCTCCGATGACGACGACCCGGTGGGAAGGTGTGGACATGGGGAGGTTTCCCTTCTCGATTCCTGACCTGCCCCGTCCGACAGCGTGGAGGCCCGATGTGTGAGGACCTCACAGTTCGCCACGCTGTCCTGTCGGACGGATGAGGGCGGAGACGAACGAAGGGGGTGCGGAGGCACCATGGCCATTCCGTCGGAACCGGCTGATCCCGGTCTGAGCGTGATCATGGGTGAACGGCGTCAGCTGATCAATCTGGCGTACCGGATGCTGGGTTCCCTGGCCGACGCGGAGGACGTCGTCCAGGAGACCTACGCCCGCTGGTACGCCATGTCCCGGCCGGAGCAGGACGCCATCGTGTCGCCGGGGGCCTGGCTGACCAGGGTCGCCAGCCGGATCTGTCTCAACGTGCTCTCCTCGGCGCGGGTCCGGCGGGAGACCTACGTGGGTGAGTGGGTTCCCGAGCCGCTGCCCGAACCCACGGAGTGGACCAGCGTCGATCCGGCGGACCGGGTCACCCTGGACGAGTCGGTCAACATGGCCTTCCTCGTCGTGCTTGAGTCGATGACCCCGGCCGAACGGGTGGCGTTCATCCTGCACGACGTCTTCCGCTACGCCTTCGCCGAAGTGGCCGAGATCGTCGGCCGTACCCCGGCGGCCTGCCGCCAGCTCGCCTCGTCGGCCCGCCGTCGCATCCGCGACGCGCACACCCCCGCGGCCCCGGCCTCCCGGCAGGCCCGGATCGTCAAGGACTTCAAGCACGCCCTGGAGGCCGGGGACGTCACCGCCCTCATCGGTCTTCTCGACCCCGGCGCCACGGTGACCAGCGACGGCGGCGGCGTGGTCAAGGCCGCGCTTCACCCGGTCGAGGGCGCCGAGCGGATCGTGCGCTCCCTGCTCCGCCTCCGGGACAGGTTCCAGGGCCAGACGCTCCTCGAACGCACGGTCAACGGCCAGCCGGGCCTGGTCGCCCAGGAGGACGGCGTCACCATGACGGTCTTCGCGTTCGAGATCACGGACCACCGGATCACCCACATCTGGGCGGTCCGCAACCCCGACAAGCTCCGGCCGTGGGGCGTGGACATCGCTCAGGGGGAAAGGTGATCCCGGCGTTCGTGTTCTCGGGGAGCAGGAAGTATCCGATGGGGGTCGAAGCGGGCGACGCTCGCCCCCTCGGGTGCGTTGTCGCCGCACCAGGCCAGGACGATGAGGGGATGCCCCTGGGGGTCGACACTGATTCCGGCCATCCCGACCACGCGGGGCGTGCAGCCCGTAACGCTCATGACCCCGATGACCAGCAGGACGATTCCACATAAGCGCCGCATGATCGCACCGTAGGTCTCCCTGGTTGGAGATCGGCGCCCTCCTCATGAACCGCCTCCCGGCCGTAGTGCTCAGGCGAGGACGGCGGGGCTGAGCACCTCCTGGCACCACTGACGGAAGCCGGTGGGGGAACCGCCCCCCGAGGCGCGGGACACTCCGTTGTCGAGACCGGCCTCCTTGGCCCGCATCATGTCGAGCATGCTCCGGGCCACGGCCTCGGTCATCCCGAAGCCGACCAGCCTGGCTCTGAAGTCCTCGTCCGGGACCCGCTGGAAGCGGACCGGGCGGCCCAGCACCTCGGACATGATCCGCGCCATGTCGTCGTGGGAGAGGTCCTCCGGGCCGAGCACCGGGACCTCCTCGACGCCGGTCCAGGTGTCGTCGCGCAGTAGTTCCGCGGCGACCGCGGCTATGTCGCCGGTCGAGCAGGTCGGAGCCCTGAGGTCCCCGGAGACCGGCGCGGTGAACACGCCCCGGTCTCTGATCGCTTCGGCCTGGCGCAACAGGTTGTCCATGAACGAGGGCAGCGCCAGGGCCCGGTAGGCGACGCCCGTGCTCGCGATCAGGTCGTCCAGGGCGAGCGTCGCGGTCACGTGACCGGCCTTGCCGGCCATCGCCGTACCCCGGCCGAGGGCGGAGACGCCGACCACCCGCGCGACCCCCTGGGCCGTGAACGCCTCGCAGGCCGGGCGGCTGAAGTCGAGGTAGGCGGCCTCGACGCTCTCGGCCCGGGGGTTGGGCGGTACCAGCCAGAAGACGGCGTCGGCTCCTGCGAAGGCCTTGGTGACCACGTCGAGGTCGCGGTGCGAGCCCTCGACGACCTCCACGCGCTCGCGTGCCCCGGCGGGCAGGCGGGCGGCGTCACGGACGATCACGCGGACGTGCTCACCTTCGGCCAGCAGGCGGCCGAGAACCTGTCGGCCGATCTGACCGGTGGGCGCGGTGACAACGATCATGGAAGCTCCATGGAAGGGTTGGTTGAGGGAACGCCGCCCAGTCAACCGGGGGCCGCACCGAAGCTGAAGGACCGATCTTGTGGCGATTGATACCTTACGGGTATGAATGACCTTGAAGTCCGTCAGCTCCGGTATTTCGTGGCCGTCGCGGAGGAACTGCACTTCGGGCGCGCGGCGGAGCGGCTCGGTATGGCGCAACCGCCGTTGTCCAGGATGATCCGGAACCTGGAGCGGCAGCTGGGTGTGTCGCTGCTGACGCGCTCCACCCGCCAGGTCGCGCTGACCTCGGCGGGCGAGGTCCTGCTCCGCGACGCCAGGACCGCGCTCGACGCGGTCACCGCCGCCGGACGACGAGCCAGGAACGCCGGTCGGCCCGAGCCCGAGCTGCGGCTGGCGTTGAAGGCCGACTACGACGGCGGGCTGCTGCCGCTGATCCTCACCCGCTACCGGGAGGAGGCCGCGGCCCTGCCGGTGCGGCTCGTGCTGGGCGGGCGGGGAGGGCAGGCGCCCGCGCTGCGCGACGGCCGCGCGGACGTCGCGCTGCTGCCCGCCCCCTTCGACGACCACGGTCTCGACGTGGAACCGCTGCTGACCGAACCCCGGCTGGTCGCCCTGGCCGCGGCCGATCCGCTGGCCGCCCGCCCCCGCCTGCGGCTGGCCGACCTGTCCGACCGGGTCCTGCCCGACGGGACCCCTGCCGACCGGGAGGGCCTCCCGCCCGTTCCCGGCGACGACGACCGGCGTCCGCGCGGGGCGGTGGCCGGGCCCAGGTCGAGGACCCTGGACCTGGCCCAGATCTTCAATCTGATCGAGGTGGGAAGCATCGTCTGGTTCCCACCCGCCTCGGTCGTCCGGCGCCATCCGCGCCCCGGCGTCGTCTACCGGCCCGTCGAGGACCTCCCGCCGCTCACCCTCGTCCTGGCCTGGCCGAGGGAGTCGCGGTCACCGGCCGTCGCCGCCTTCGTCCGTACGGCCACAGCCGTCGCGGCCGGTCCCGCAGGACCGTGACGCCCCGGCCAGGGTCCCTCCCGGCCCCGTGGGACCGGGAGGGACGTCAGAGGTGACCGGTCACCGGCCGCCGGGCATCGTGAACCAGTACCTTCCGAAGGTCACCGCCGTCACGACGCCCACCTTCGTCGGCGGGGGCATGCCCACGACGCCGAACTCAACGGCCTGCTGACTCGGGTCGGCCACGGAGGCGACCCCGGCGACGGCGACCCCGAACAGGCGGTGGGCGGGCACCGCGATCCCGGCGCTCGCGGCCTCGCCCTGGACGAAGCCGTTGACCGACGCGGGGTCGTTGCCGCCGTTCGTCCAGCCCAGCCGTGCGCTCCCGCCGAAGCCGGGAGCGCCCAGGCTGCCACGTGGTTCGTTGACGGTCACCTGGCCGTACCTGGTGATCGTGAGCCCCGCCGTTCCCCCGGCTCCGCCCATACGGCCGGTGGGCACGATCGCCGTGTAGTCGACCGAGATGTAGTCGGGAGTGAGGTCGTGCCCCATCTGCTTCAGGATGTGGTTCGAGGGGGGAAGTATGTTGGCCCAGGCGCCCTCCCATGCGCAGTTGAAGAGGCCGTCGACGCAGAAGGGCGCCGGCTCCGAATTGTCGATCTTCCGGTCCCAGCCCATCGGGGCGACCTCGTACTCCTGGCAGGGCCGGGCACCGCACGGACCACCGTTCAGAGGCGACATGTTGTCGCCGCGCGGGCGGGCGCCCTGCGGCCCCCAGTCCGCGTTGTCCGCGGTGGGACACGGCCTGGCACCGCACGGACCGCCCTTGAAGCCGGGGTTGTAGGGCGGGTTGTAGTCGTGCGCCGGGTTGTGGGCGCGGTTCTGGTGGGCGCCTCCCTTGCCGTCACTGCACTCGCCGTCGGGGCACGAGCGGTGGATCAGCCCGTCGGGGTCGGTGAAGGAGAGCGGGTTGTTGTTGGCGTAGGTGTAGCCGTTGACCTGCTGGGAGTCCTTGATGTCGATGAGCGGGTCCACCGAGATGAACCGCCCCATGGCCGGGTCGTACTCCCGGGCGCCGAGGTGGGTCAGCCCGGTCTCGTC
Organism: Streptosporangium jomthongense; assembly: GCF_042650425.1. Taxonomy (NCBI): domain Bacteria; kingdom Bacillati; phylum Actinomycetota; class Actinomycetes; order Streptosporangiales; family Streptosporangiaceae; genus Streptosporangium; species Streptosporangium jomthongense. Next base: position 148,049 of record NZ_JBHSBC010000022.1, read on the forward strand.
CATGGTCCCGCCGACGAACCCCTTGTTCATGGAGGTCGGCCACGTCCCGGTGAGGCCGCGCGCCTCGCCGAACGGGGTCATGCGGCGTACGGCGACCGCCTGGGTGTCGGTGTTGGCGATGACGTTGCCCGCGGTGCCGTGCTGGTCGCCGCTGAGCCAGCTGACGGTCGTCGAGGTGTTCCCCGAACGGGTGGCGACGACCTGTCCGCCGTGGGAGTAGTAGCGGGTGCCGGTCTTGGCCCCGCCCGAGGTGGTGTAGCGCAGCTCCTGTCCCGGCAGGTACAGCGTGGCCCCGGCCGGATCACGCTGGACCAGCCGGCCGCCGTCGGCGTCGTAGACGTAGCCGGTCGTGCCGGTGCCGTCCTGCACGGAGGTCAGGCGACCCTCCCTGTCCCAGGTCATGGTCTGGGTCCCGGCGGCCGACGAACGGGTCTTCATGTTGCCCGAGGCGTCGTAGGTGTGGGCGGTCGAGCTCGTGCCCACGCCGTCGGTGGTCGAGGAGGCGCTCAGCCGGTGCGCGCCGTCCGGCACGGTGTAGGTGGTGACGGCGTCACCGGAGGTGGTGCCGTGCTTGACCATCTGTGTCCGGTTGCCGATGTCGTCGTAGGTGTAGGACTGCCAGTACGGGTTCGTCCCGCCGACCACCCCGGCGCTGACCGTCTGCGCGCACGTCGTGGACGTCTGCGTCCACGCCTGTTCGAGCCTGCGCAGGAAGTCGACGCCGAAGCACTGGGTGTCGCCGCCGGCCAGGTCCGACATCCGGGTGACGTTGCCCCCGGCGTCGTAGGCGAGACTCAGCTCGGAGACGACGGCGGGAGAGCTCTCCTTCACGGTCTTGATCGTCTCCAGGCGCCGGGTGTCGCTCTCGTAGACGCGGGAGATGTCGGCGGTCCTGCCCGCGTTGTTCCTCAGCTTGATCTTGGAGACCTCGCCGAAGCTGGTGTGGTCGGTCCCCGTCACGTAGCTGCCGCCCATGGTGGTGCCGAGCGTGGTCGGCAGGTCAAGCGCGTCGTAGCCGTGGCTCAGCTCCTCCTGGCCGAGGGTGCCGACGGCGGGCAGGCGGGTGGTCCTGGGCAGGCCGTTGGGCCAGTAGGTGTTGACGTAGGTGTAGGTGTCGTTCAGGCCCGCCTGCGCGGCCGGGATGCCGTAGACCACCTGGGTCGGCTGGTAGCCGACGGTGTACCCGGTGATCGTCTTGGTGTACTGGTCGGTGCCGTCGTACCTGGTCGACTTCGAGAGCTGTCCCTTGGCGACCGTGTCGTAGACCCATTCGGCACGCTTGTCGCCGGTGACCGAGTCGTCCCGAACGGTCGTCCTACGTCCGAGGGCGTCGTAGGTGAAGGCGGTGACCTGGCCGCTCGCGTTGGTCGCGGTGACCAGGTCACCGGCGTCGTCGTAGGTCTTGGTGACCGTCCCGATGTCGGGGTCGGTGCTGCCGACCAGGCGACCGCGCAGGTCGTAGGTGTAGAGCCACTCGTTGCCCTCGGCGTCGGTCGTCTTGGCGAGCCTGCCCTTGTTGTCGAAGGCGTACGACGTCCTGATGAATCCGGCCGCGCTGCCCGCGACGTTCCCGGTGCGGTACTGACGCGTCTCGACGACCCGTCCGGCCGCGTCCTTCACCGACGAGGTGACGACGCCGCCCGCCGGCGGGGTGACGTCCTCACGGTCGCCTCCGTAGCCGAACACCGTGCGCCAGCGCTCGTCGACCCCTCCCGGGCTGGCGGGAGCCTCGTCCACCAGGTGCACCTGGGCGCTCGTACGGCCCGCGGCGTCGAAGAGGGTGTACTCGGCCGAGGGGACGTCCTGCGCGGGCACGACGAGCGTCGGGCCGGGCGCGGCGTCGGCGAGGTAGGGGTTGTGCGTCTTGAGGACACGTCCGGCCGAGTCGTAGAAGGTGTCGGTCACGACCACGTGGTCGGCCGTACCCGCCGCGTCGGCGCTCTGCGTCTGTCGCTGACGCATCAGGCTGTCGTAGAAGGCGTAGGAGGTGATGTAGTCGCCCGCGTGGTTGAGCCTCCTGCTGGTCACCACGATCGGCCCGGTGTCGCTCACCTGGTAGGCGTGGCCGATCGACGGCTTGTCGGCGTTGGACGACCTGTCGTTGCCCGGCAGCCACACCGCGGTCAACCGGCCGAGGCCGTCGTGGGCCAGGGCGGTCACCCGGCCGTTGGCGTCGGTCGTGGTCCGGGGAAGGCCGAGGGCGGGGTCGAGGACGGTGACGGTCGTCCAGCCGAGCGGGCCGGTGACCGTCTTCCCGGTGAGCGGCGCGCCCGAGGCGGGCGTGTACGCGGTCGTGACGGTGGCGCCGCGCGCGTCGGTCTCGGTCAGCACCCGCCCGTAGGCGTCGTAGGTGACCTTCCTGTCGGTCACGTACGACCAGGTGGACCCGGTGAGGGCCTTGACCGACTCGACCAGGGTGACGTCGCCCTTGGTCGGGGCGGGCGCGCCCTCCCAGGCCGTGGCGCCGTCGTAGGCGGTGCGCACGTCGGTGATCAGGTCCGTCTCGGTCACCGTGCCCGCGGTCACCTTGGCCTTGGCCGTGGCGCAGTCCAGCGCGAAGCTGCGCACGCGCGAGACCCGGTCGACCAGCCAGATGCCGGCGTTGCGGGTGTACTCGGTGGTGGAGCACTCCTCGTCGCCGGTGACCGCGTCGTCCCCCTTGTCCTCGGCCCACACCGGCATGCCGTAGGCGTCGAACTCGGTGAAGGAGGTGGTCGTACGGGGTGCCCTGCCGCCGTCCCTGGTGGTGCGGGTGTAGGTGGCGCCGTTGTCGACGAGGCGGGCGTGGACCGTCGAACCGTCGATCGTACGGCTGGCGGTCGGGTCCGACTGCCAGGGCCGGTAGACCGTGGCCCCGATCTCCACGCCGTTGACGTCGCGGGAGACGACCTCGCGGACCATGCCGGCGAAGGCGTCCTCGTCGGCCGTCGCGGGGGCGCCGCCCGCGGCGGGCATCGTCACCGACCGGGTTCCCGAGGGCAGCCGGTCGCCGTTCATCCCCCGGAAGTAGCGGGTCTCCTCCAGGACGCGGGTGGGTCCCTCACCGGTGGTCCTGGTGACCAGGCCGTAGCCGCGCCACACCGACCAGGTCTTGTCGTCGTCCTGGAGCAGGCCGTCCTCGTCGGTGTAGTGCCAGGCGGGGGCGCCGCCGTACGTGAAGCCGGTGATCGTCCGGGGGGAGGAGCCGGTCGCCTCGGCCTGGGTCACCTGGGACACCACGTACTTGTGGAAGAAGTCGGTGATGGGTTCGGTGTGGCCGGACGGCGTCCACTTGACCGGGTAGCACCGCAGGCCGTGGTCGTGCAGGTTGTCCAGGGCGGGCGTCCTGGTGCCCGCGACGCAGTCGGCGCCGGCGTAGGTGACGTCGATCGTGCTCCCGGTCTCCGTCTTGATCGCACCGATCCGGTACCTGTTCATCGCCGGGTACTGGTCGCCCGCGGTGTCGACGCGGTTGGGCAGCAGCTTGGGGGTGAACCGCACCTTGGGCAGCGTCACCGCCGAACCGGTCTCGGTGCTCGCCCGGCCGGTGTGGGTGATGGTGTTCAGCCACAGCACGGGGGTGACCGAGGTGCCCGAGCCCCGGTCGTCGGGGTCGGGGAAGGTGTGGTCGAAGGTCCACGACTCCACGTCACGCCAGGCGGTCCCGGCGGTGTTCCACACCTGGGTGGTGACGGTCGAGAGCCGCTTGGTCGTCCAGAAGGTCGGGGAGATCTGCTGCGGCTTGCACGGGGAGGCGGTGCACTCCTGGTCGAAGGGCACATCCGGCCAGTGGGCGGCGTCCTTGGTCCCGCAGTCGGCCAGGCAGCGGTCGGCCGTGCCGAGCACCACCCGCATCTGCGGGGCGTCGTCCAGGCCGCGCGTGCCGTACTCGATCTTCTCCGGGTAGCCCGCCCTGTCGTAGTCGGCGGCGTCCGTCGTGGTGGAGTTGCGGCTGTAGCGGTTGGTCTCCTTGGCGTAGGAGACGCGCATCGTGTTGCCGTGGGTGTCGACCACGTAGTCGAGCTGCCAGCGGAAGGCCTGACGGCAGCTCGACGCGGCGAAGGTGCTCTGGTGGCACGCCTCCCCCGCGTGGTTGCCGAAGACCGGCACGCTCAGCGTGGACTGCGAGCCCGCGCGTCCGCCGAACCAGTACTGGGTGCCGTCGGTGTCGGTGGCGACCCACCACTCCCCGTTGTCGTCGCCGTTGGTCGTGCCGGTGCGCCGCTCGACCTTCAGGCCGTCGTCGTCGCGCAGGTGCCAGCGGTCGCCGTTCCTGATCAGCTCACCGGAGTGGCCGGGCAGTGACAGCGTCGCGTTGTCGGTGACCCAGCACAGGTCACCGGTCTCGGCCTGGTTGTTCGCGCCGTTCTCCATGTCCTTGGAGCAGGCGCCGTAGCGGCGTTCGATGAAGCCGGGGTTCCAGTCGAAGCCCTCCCCGACCCAGGAGGGCTGGGTGTTGGCCGCGGCCATGAGGCCGTCCACGCGTGCCGAGGAGTACGACAGCGTGAGCTGCGGCTCGGGTCCGCCGAGGCCGGGCGGCACCCGCATCGGGTAGGACCAGGTGAAGTCGCCGCTGTTGCCGCCGGTGTTCCACGTCGACGACGGGGTGAGCGAGGTGGCGGCGTAGTCCCCGGTGGGACCGGAGGAGTCGGCGGCGAGCATGACCAGCCCGGTGGCGTTCACCTGGGCGCTGACCGTGCCCTTGTCCCTGTCCACGGTTGAGGGCAGCTCGACGGGGCCGCACCCGGGAGCCGTCCCGGTCGGGGCCGCGTCGGGGGTCGGGGAGACGGCCGGGGAGTCGGGGGGCTGCAGGGGCAGGGAGCCGGGGGTGGGACCGGAGGACATGCGGGTGGGGGTGGCCACGGGGGTGGCCGTGGAGGTGACGCGTGGCAGGGGCACGGTGCTGGGGGTGGGGGTGAGGGCGGGGACGGGCCCGGTCGGGGCGGGGATGGGGGTCCTGGTCCCTGTGCCCGCGGGAACGGGAGTCTCGGGCGGTGTGGGAGTGGAGGCGGCGGTGTGCTCGGGAGCGGGGGAGGCCGTGTGCGCGGGGGTGAGAACGCACGTGGAGACGCTCCACAGCCGCAGCCGGGAGGCCCAGTCGCCGCCGACGGCCGAGGCCATGCCCCGGTAGTCCACGGTGAGCCGCACCTTGTCTTCGGCACCCTGAACCTTGTCGGTACGGGTCAGGCGCAGCGTCAGGGCGTCACGGCTCTGCCCGACCGAGAGGTTCTCCACCCGCACGGTCGCCGGGCCGTGGCCGGCCGTGGCCGCGAGCCACACCGGCAGCCCGCCCGCGCGCACCGCCGTACCGCCGTCGGCGCTCCTGCCCGCCGCACCGTCCGGTACGGCGGGCAGGACGACGTCGGCGCTCTCCCGCCCGGGCCACACGGGCCGCTCGGGTCTCCACGCCTTGACCTTGGGCACCTTGCCCGGCGTCGGTGGTTCGAACCGTTTCACCTTCACCGCGCGTTCCCGTGGGGGTCCGGTGGTGGCGGCCGAGGCGACCCCTCCGACCTCACCGGCGACAAGGGACGCGGCCAGCATGGTCGTCATCACCGTCGTCATCACCGCCGCGCCGACCAGTTTTCGGTTTCGTTTCCGCATAGGGACGTTCCTCGCCATGGGAGAAAGTGGCACTTTTCCGCCGATCGCACCTGATGGGCTTTATGCGCGAAAAGCCGCCTAACCAGGTGAAAAATAATTGCACTTCTCTTATCTCCACATCGCCGGAAATCTGCCATTTTTGGCTGGTTTACTGCCATTTTTGACAGCGCGGCGACCTTGACGAGATGCCGACGGCTACAGTCCAGCCCGGCAAGATCTACTCGGATAGGGGAAAACGGTGGCGGCACTTCGGCGGTCGGCCGTACTCGCAGCGTCGTTATTGATGATCATCGGCATGGTGTCCGCGACCGGCACCCCGGCGGCGGCGCAGTCGCCCCCGACCGCCGCCCCCGACTGCGCCGAATCGGTGCCTCGGACCGACGCGGCGATCAAGATGTCCAGGGCGTGCAAGACCAGGGTCGAGGTGGAGAGCGAACGCACCCCCACCACCCAGGTCTTCGTCAACCCCGACGGCAGCAGCACCGTCGAGCAGTACGCCCACCCCCGCCGGGTACGGCAGGCCGACGGCACCTGGACGAAGCCGGACCCCACCCTGGCGCCCGGAACCGACGGCCTCCTGCGGCCCAGGGCCTCGACGGTCGACGTCCGCCTGTCGGGCGGCGGCACCGGCCCCCTCGTGCGGGCCGTACAGGGCAAGGCCGAGCTGGCCCTCTCCTGGCCCTCCAGCCTGCCTCAGCCCACGGTGAGCGACGCCCGCGCGACCTACCCCGACGTGCTCGACGGCGTCGACCTCGTGGTGACCGCGCTCGACACCGGTTTCTCCTTCGTGCTGGTGGTCAAGACCCGCGAGGCCGCGAAGAACCCGGCCCTGCGGGAGATCACCCTGCCCACGGCCCTGACCGGCCTGAAGTGGGACGGGCCTCGCGCCGTGGACAAGCAGGGCAGGACGGTGTTCGCCGCCGACGCCCCCGCGATGTGGGACTCCTCGGGAAAACAGCCCTCGACCGCGGCCGCTCCGGCCGAGGACGCCAGGAGCGCGCCCGTCGAACTGGGCGTCGCGGCGGGCCGCGGACTCACCCTCAAGCCTGACACCGCCCTGCTGACCGACCCCAAGACGACGTTCCCGCTGTTCATCGACCCCACGGTCGGTTACACGTACTGGACGATGATCAACGAGGCGGCCCCGAACCAGTCGTACTGGGACTACGACCGGCGCAACTGCTCCGGCGGCTGGGACACCGACTGCGCGAAGGTCGGCTACTACCCCAGCGGCAACGACGGCGCCACCTACTCGCGCTACCGGTCGATGTTCCAGTTCTCCGCCGCCCCCTTCTCCGGCAAGCAGATCCTCGCCGGCTCCCGGTTCACCATCGACCTGCTCAGCTCGACCTCCTGCTCCGACAGCACCACCTGGCTGCACACGGTCGGCACGACCCTGGGGCCCGGCACGACCTGGAACGCCGAATTCTCGAAGTGGAGCGGCACCGAGGTCTCCAGCGTCGCCAACAACAGCTGCCAGTACGCCAGGAAGTTCACCGAGTTCCCGCTGGACTCGTGGGTGGTGTCCGGCCGGCAGTACGGCGGCTGGCTCACCCTCGGCCTGCGGGCCGACGACGAGGACAGCTCGTCGGGCTGGAAGAAGTTCGACGCCACCACCGCCAGGCTCATCGTCAACACCAACACCGTCCCCAGCCCGCCCGGCTCGCTGACCGTGGACGGCAAGGCGTGCGCCACCGGCGGCGAACGGCCGTACGTGAGCACGCTGACGCCGAGCTGGCGCGCCTACCTGGCCGACGGCGACGGCGAGGCGATGACCGCCTCCTTCTACTGGCAGGCCATCGACCCGGCCGGAGCCCAGCAGGGACCGTTGACGCAGTCGAGCGTGGGCTCGGGGACGACGGCCGTGGTCACCCCGACCTCCGGCATCGCCGACAACACCGCCTACCGCTTCTGGGCCAGGGCGTCCGACGCCAACGCCACCAGCGACGAGTCGGTCAAGTGCGAGTTCGTCACCGACACCGTCAGGCCGCAGACGGCGACCGTGACCTCCGACGTCTACCCCGAGAGCGACAACGTCGCGGGCGGTGTCGGCCAGACCGGTAAGTTCACCTTCCAGAGCTCCCCCGACGTGGCCTCCTACAAGTGGGGCTTCTCCGACCCGCCCTCCACGGTCGCCATCCCCACCTCGGTCGGCGCCCCCGTGACCGTCGGCTGGACCCCCACCGAGGGCGGCGCCCACACCCTGTACGTGGTCGCGGTGGACCGCGCGGGCAACCAGTCGCCGCGTAGGACCCACTCCTTCGTCGTCGGCTCACCGGAGCCCGAGCTGGCCAGGTGGCTGCTCAACGACGCCCCCGGGTCGGCCACGGCCTTCGACGACACCGACAAGGGACGCGCCCTGACGATCAACGGCGGCGCCACCCTGGGCGAGCCCGGACGGCTGGCGCCCGGCCCCGACGGCAGGTCGCGCAGCGCGCTGCGCGTCGACAGCGCCGACGACTACGCCAGCCGGGCCGACTTCCTCAACACCGCGACCAGCTTCACGGTCTCCGCCTGGGTCAAACTGGCGGGCAAGGGCGCCGACAGCACCGTGGTCTCGCAACGGGGCACCGGCAACCGCGCCTTCTTCCTCTCCTACCTCGCGGCCCAGGACCGGTGGGCGATGACCATCCCGTCGCAGGACACCGCGGGGGCCACCGCCTCGTCCGCCCTGTCGACCACCGTACCGAGGGCCGGCGTCTGGACCCACCTCACCGGCGTGTACGACGCGGGGATCAGGTCCGTGCAGCTGTACGTCAACGGCACCCTGGAGGCCACCGTCGGCGACGTCACCGCCTGGGACGCCTCCGGCGCCTTCCAGGTCGGCGGCGGCTGGGGCGGCTCCCCCCTCGACGGCGCGGTCGCCGAGGTCAGGGCGTGGAACCGGGCCATCGCCACCACCGAGGCGGCGGCCATCGCCGACCCCACGCTGAACAGCAAGGTGGCCGAGTGGCACTTCGAGGAGGTCGGGCCGGGACCGGCCCACGACTCCTCCGGCATGTTCCGCGACCTCACCTTCTACGGCGGCGTGCAGGTCCCGCCCTCCGGCGCGGGGCACGGCGGCGCGACCGGTCTCCGTCTCGACGGCGTCGACGACTACGTGGCACCGGACGACCCGGTCGTCCTCACCGACCAGTCGTTCACCGTCTCCACCTGGGTACGGCCCTCGGACCTGATCCGCGCCCAGACGTTCGTCTCCGGCGGGTTCACCCTGTACTACGAGCCGGGCGGCGACGGTAAGTGGGTCTTCTCGATGCCCGCCTCGGCGACCGACACCGCCAACTCCACCTTCGCGATCACCTCCGTGGCCAACCCCACCGAGTACCACCACCTGGTCGGCATCTTCGACGCCCAGCAGCGCCACCTGCGGCTCTACGTCGACGGGGCGCTCAAGGTCACCGTGGGGATGCGCCCGCAGTGGCAGCCGTGGCGCTCCCAGCAGCCCCTGCTGATCGGCAAGGGCGCCTCGGGCGGCTTCGTCAAGGGCGACCTCGACGAGATCCAGATCTTCCAGGGCGTCGTCCCCGACGTCGCCGGTCCCACCGGGGTCGTGCGAGGCCTCGTCGACTTCAACGGCGACGGCAAGGCCGACTTCTGCCGCCGGGTCGGCGCGGTGCCCAACAGCAAGGTGGCGTGCACGCTGTCCACCGGCAGCGGGTACGGCATCACCATCACCTCCGGCGTGCTCGACTGGGGTCAGGACGCGGGCCGGGCCTGGGTGGACGTCAACGGCGACGGCAAGACGGACTTCTGCCGGCTGCGCGGCACCCAGAACCACGTCGACGCCTACGCCAGCTGCACCCTCTCCACCGGCAGCGCCTTCGGCATGGAGGTCAACTCCCGCAACTTCGACCGGGGCTTCCCCGAGGACCGGGCCTGGGTTGACGCGACCGGCGACGGAAAGATCGACTACTGCCGCCGGGTCGGCGGTGTCCCCGAGTCCCGCCTGGCCTGCACGCCGTTCACCTCCGGCGGGTTCGGTGAGACCTTCATCTCCGACGTGCTCGACTGGGGCCAGACCACCGGCCGGGCCTGGGTCGACGTGAACTCCGACGGCAAGGCCGACTACTGCCGGATCCGCGGCACCCAGAACCACACCGACGGCTACCTCAGCTGCGCCCCCTCGACCGGCACCGGCTTCGGCAGGGACGTCAACTCCGGCAACACCGACTGGGGTTACACCGAGGACCGGTCCTGGACCGACGTCAACGGGGACGGCAACGCCGACTACTGCCGCAGCGTGGGAGCCACCTCCGCCAGGACCATCGCCTGCAACACCTCGACCGGCACCGGCTTCGGCCCGCTGTTCCTCTCCGGCGCGCTCGACTGGGGCCAGGCGACCGGCCGGGCGTGGGTGGACGCGACCGGTGACGGAAAGGCCGACTTCTGCCGGGTGTTCGGCACCCAGAACCACGTCGACACGCACGTCGGCTGCCTGACCTCGACCGGCACCGGCTTCGGCGCCGAAATCACCTCGGACACGATCGACCAGGGCTACCCGGAGGGACGCAACTGGTCCGACGCCAACGGCGACGGAAAGATCGACTACTGCCGCCGCACCGGCTTCGCCACCGACCAGAAGGTCGGCTGCACGCCGGCGACCGGCACCGGCTTCGGCACCTCCTTCTACTCGGGCGCCCTCGACTGGGGACTGGTGAACTGACCATGAGCACACGACCGACGACAAGACTCGGGACGGCCCTGTTCACGCTGCTCGTCGCGACCGCCGTACCGGGGGCCGCGCGGGCCGGGACCGGCCCGTCGTCCGCCGGCTGCATCCCGTCGGGCACCGAGACCGCGATCAACGCCGCTTTGACGGGGCCCGGCGCCCAGGCGGTGCTCTGCCAGGGCGCGGTGTTCACCCTGTCCGAGCCGGTCCGCTTCACCGCCGCCGACCAGGAGCTGCTCACCGAGGGCCTGCCCGAGGGCACGACACGCGCCACCCTGCGCCTCGCCTCCGCGACCGTCACCACCGCCGTCGACGGAGTCGGCCGGAGCCGGGTGGCCGTACGAAACGTCCAGATCGACGGCGACCGCCCCACCCTCGGGCAGAGGACCGGGTCGGCCCTGGTCCAGATGGGCGGCGCCGCCACCGGGCAGATCGTGGAGAACAGCGCCATCAGGAACCCGCGAAGCTGGTCGGCGCTGCACTACTACGAGGGCGCCGTCAGCTCGGGGACGCCGCAGTGCCAGGGCGCCCGGATCACCGGCAACCGCGTCGGCCCCGCGGGCGTCGACCGGCCGAGCGGCCAGTGGGCCGACGGGATCTCGCTGGCCTGCGGCGACTCCGTCGTGAGCGGCAACACGGTCGTGGACGCCACCGACGGCGGCATCGTCATCTTCGGCGCCCCCGGCTCGACCATCGAGAACAACACCGTGCGGGCCGAACACAGCGAACTGCTCGGCGGCATCAACCTGGTCGACATCGCCCCGGTCGACGGCAACTACACCGGCACGACGGTCCGCGGCAACGTGGTCGACGCCAAGAGCGCCTTCATCAAGGTCGGCATGGCCATGGGCTGGCAGGTGTGGACGTGCGGAACCGGCACCGTCCACGGCGCGACCGTGACCGGCAACACCCTGCGCGGCCTGCACATGGGGTACGGCTACGCGGTCAACGGCGTCCGCGACTGGACCGTCACCGGCAACGTGGACGAGTCCCGGCACGTCGGCGTCCCGACCACGGGCTGCGGCGGCACCCCGCTGTCACGGCCGGGCGGCTACCAGGTGCAGGCGGCCTCGACCTCGACCCTGCAGCCGGAGTTCGCCTCCGGGCAGGTCCACCACGTGCTGGGCGTCACCGAGCCCGCGATCCTCAAGGTCGGCACCGCCCCCACGGCCTGTATCTGGTTCCAACCCGACGAGGCCCTGTTCCCCGGGGCGTCCCAGACCTCCTGCGACGGGCGTTTCAAACTGACCTACCGCCGGGACGGCGACCTGGTCCTCACCCAGGTGAACGTCGCCGCCCCCCTGTGGTCCTCCGGTACGGCGGGCAGTCCCGGCGCGGTCGCGTTGATGCAGCAGGACGGCAACTTCGTCATCTACGACGCGGCCGGAGTCGCCCTGTGGTCGACCAGGACCGGCGGCTCCTCCGGCGCCCGCCTGGCCGTACAGGACGACGGCAACGTCGTCGTCTACACCCCCACCGGCACCCCTCTCTGGAGCACCCGCACCGGAGGCCGGTAACCCCCCGCGAGACGTCCTCCGGCCACGTCCGGCGAAAGACCGCATGGACGGTGGCCGGGGCGGCGCGGGGCGGGCGACGGTGCCGCTCTTGAAACATCCGTCGTGATCGGTAGCGCTGTCCCCTCCGTATCGATGATGCTGTGGAGAGGATCTGCTTTCCCGCAGGGGAGCCACGCCTTCAGATCAGGAGCGATAGGTGGAGCGCCAGGAGGCATCGGACGGAGTACCCCTGTCTCCGGAACAGATCTCGGCCGCCCAGCAGGGGGCCCGGGGCTGGGTGCTCCGGGCGGCCGGCCGCCAGTTGGCAAAGGCGACGCCGCGACTGCTCCTGGCGACTCTGTGCGCCAGCGCGCTGACTCCGCTGGCCCTGGCCGAACCGGGGCTGGCGGTGCAACTGGCCGGGATGAACGTCATCGGATCGGTCGGCGGCAACATGCTGGCCACCGTCATCAGCTCCGCTCTGGACACCGCCATCGCCCGTACCGGCGGCACCGAGGAGGAGCGTGCCGCGCGCCTGGAAGAAGAACTGGCCGTACGGCTGGAAGAGGCCCTGCGGTTGGGGGACGCCCGTGCCGACGCGCTGGCCGAGGCCCTGGTGGCGACGCTGGAGGCGGTGGACGCCACCCGCGCGGCTCTCGGCGAGGCGCTCGCCGGTGGGCATGCGGAGCTGCTGGAACGGATGGCGTCGGGCTTCGCCGAACTGGGCCGGCAGAACACGGCACTGGCGCCGATGCTGGAGCGGCTCGACGCGGCGGCCGGGGAGATCCAGGAGATCCTCTACCAGCAGGACGCCGAGCGCCGCCACCAGACCGCGTTGCTGGTCACGGTACGCGATCGGCTGAATGTTCTGGAGCGCCGTCTCACGACGGGGGTGTCCTCGGCGCCGGAACCGCAGTGGATCGGCGGTTGCCCCTATCAAGGGCTGGCGCCGTTCGGGCCGGCGCAGGCGACGGTCTTTCACGGGCGCGGACAGGCCGTCTCCCGGCTGGTCGCCATGGTCAACGGCGGAGGCCTCGTCGTCGTGACCGGGGCATCCGGTGTGGGAAAGTCCTCACTCCTGCATGCCGGGCTGCTGCCCACGCTCACGGCTCCGTCTCCCCACCATGATCTCGATGACGCGCATCAGATCACCTTCACCCCGGGGACGACCCCCTTACGGCGCCTGGCACGGGAGCTCGCGGTCCCGTGCGGCGCCGACAGCGGCGCGGTCCTCGGCGAACTGCGTGAAGATCCCGCGCAGGCCGCCGACTGGACACGGCAGATGCTGTCCGCCGTGATGATCCGCCGGCGGCAGCAGGGCGGGAACGGCGAGGGGCCGCGAAAAGTGGTGATGGTGGTCGATCAGTTCGAGGAGCTGTTCACCCTGTCCGCTGAGGGACCCGCGGAGAGGGCCGCCTTCGTGGACGCGCTGCACTCGATCGCGACGGGAGGGTCCGGGGTGGTCGTGGTGGCCGTACGCGGCGATTTCGTCGTGGAGCATTGCGCCGCCCACAGCGCGCTGGCACGGGCCCTGGAAGAGCGCATGTTCGTGCTTGAGCCGATGCGTGAGGCGGAGTTGCTGCGGGCCATCACCGGACCCGCGGCCGCGGCCGGGCTTGAGGTGGAGAAGGACCTGGCCGAGCAGGTGGTACGGGAGTTGGCGGGGCACCTGCGAGCCCCGGAAGACGTGGGGACGGCGCTGCCTCTGCTGTCGATGACGATGGTGCGGATCTGGGAGAACCGCGACGGCGATCGGCTGACCCGGCAGGGATACGACCGTTCCGGCGGTGTGGCCTCCGCCGTCCAGGACGCCGCCGAAAGAGTGTATGGCCGCTTGGACCCCGAACAGCAGGAGATATCCAGGCGCGTCATCATGGCGCTCGTGCTCCTGAACGACGACGGGCATGTCGTCCGCCGCCGTTTGAGTGTCGACGAGTTGACCGTCCTCTGCGCGGAGCGGCCTGAAGCCGTCAGAGAGGTGGTCACGGCCTTCACCGAAGACCGGCTCATGGTCACCACCGAGACCGTCGAACTCGCCCATGATGTGCTGACGACGGCGTGGAGTCGTCTGCGTGGCTGGCTGGACGACGACCGCGTCGACCGGATTCTGCACGGAAAGATCGAGAAGGCCGCCGCCGAGTGGGACGCGAAAGAGCGCGAATCCTCTTTTCTCTACCACGGCGCGCAACTGGAGCACGCCGGGACGGCCGGAGCGCGCTGGCGTGCCGACCCCCGGCGTGGTCTCCGGCTGACCTCCGTGGCCGAGGAGTTCCTTCGTGCCGGTACCGCCGCCGCCGCACGGAACCGGCGCCTGTGGCGAACGGTGCTCGTGGGACTTGGCGTCCTGGGCGTGGGATTGGTCGGCGTCTCGGTGTTTCTGGTCTTCTCCAACCAGGAAGTCGGCCGACAGCGCGATGCGGTACAACAGCGGAGCAACGAGATCATGTCCCGCCAGGTGGCCGCTCACAGCGAGACGCTGTCCGCCGATCCCGTGACGTCGGCCCGGCTGGCCGTGGCGGCATGGGCCATCGCGCCGACCGACGAGGCGCGGGCCGGCCTGGTGGCGGTTCTCAGCAGACCCGAACGTGCGGTCCTGGCAGGTCGCGCGGGCGCGGTCGAATCCGTGGCCTTCAGCCCGGACGGCTCCCGGCTCGCCACCGCGGAGACCGGCGGCGCCGTACGTCTTTGGGACACCGCCACCTACAGGCGACTGGGTTCCCCCATGACCGGTCATGAGGGAGCCGTACGATCCGTGGCCTTCAGCCCGGACGGGACCCGCCTGGCCACCGCCGGCAGCGACGGGACGACGCGGGTGTGGGATCTCACCACACACGAACAGCTCGGCGCCCCCATGAAGGGCCACGACGACGAGATCCAGTCCGTGGCCTTCAGCCCGGACGGCTCCCGCCTGGTCACCACCGGCGGTAAGACCCACATGTGGGACCTCACGACCCGCGAACGGGTCGGCGCCCCGATGGCCGGGACATGGTCGGCCGCCTTCAGCCCGGACGGGTCACGCCTGGTCACCGCGGACGACGACGGCGCCGTACACCTGTGGGACACCCGCACCCACGCGCGGATCGGAGCCCCGATGAAGGGCCACGACGGCGTGGTGTGGTCGGTCGCCTTCAGCCCGGACGGGTCACGCGTCGCCAGCGCCGGAATCGACGGCACCGTCCGCATCTGGGACACCGCCTCTCGTGAACAGGTGGGCAGCCCGATGACCGGCCACAAAGGGGCCGTACGGTCCGTGGCCTTCAGCCCGGACGGAGCCCAGCTCGCCACGGTCGGCGACGACGGGACAGCGCGGGTGTGGGATCCCGCCACCCACAGGCAGATCGGCGCCCCGATGAGCAGCCACCAGCACCCGTCCTCAGTGGCTTTCAGCCCTGACGGGGCGCGGCTGGCCACCTCCGGGAACGACGGCGTACGGCTGTGGGACGTCACCGTCCACAGACAGGTCGGCGTCCCGATGGGAAGACTCGGCGGCTCGGTACGCAAGGCGGTCTTCAGCCCGGACAGGACCCGGCTGTTCACCACAGGAGGCGACGGCGCGGCACAGCTTTGGGACCTGGCCACCCGCCGTCCCCTGGGAGACCCGTTGGCCGGCCATGTGGGCGAGCTCTTCTCGGTCGCCCTAAGCCCGGATGGGACTCGCCTGGCCACCGCCGGAGGCGACGGGACCGTCCGTCTGTGGGACGTGATCAATCATCGGCGGCTCGGAGAGCCGCTGGTCGGCCACACGGGTCCGGTGGAGTCCGTGGCGTTCAGCCCGGACGGCTCCCGGCTCGCCACCACCGGTGACGACGGGACCGCCCGGATCTGGGATCTGGCCACCTACCGGCAGCTCGGCAAGCCGGTCAGTGAAGGCCAGGGCCCGCTCTTCTCAGCCGTCTTCAGCCCGGACGGATCGCGCCTGGCCGTCGCGGGGAGCGACGGGGCCGTTCGTGTGTGGGATCCGGAAACCCGCCGACAGCTGGGCGACCCGTTCGTCGGACACAAGGGCCCGGTCTTCTCCATCGCCTTCGATCCGAGCGGATCCCGACTCGCCAGCGCCGGAGGCGACGGTACGGCACGGCTCTGGGAGGTGGCCACCCACCGGCAGATCAGAGCTCCGCTGACCGGGCACGAAGGTCCGGTACAGACCGTGGCCTTCAGCCCGGACGGGACCCGCCTGGCCACCGCCGGAGGCGACGGTACGGCCCGGCTCTGGGAGGTGGCCACCCATCGGCAGATCGGTGATTCGCTGACCGCTCATGAAGGGCCGGTCTACTCGGCCGCGTTCAGCTCGGACGGTTCCCGGCTCGTCACCACGGGGATGACGGTGCGGATCTGGGACGTGGAGCTGCCCGACGAGCTGGCCGGGGCGGTCTGCGCCGTCGCGGGCCGGCCATTCGACCAGCGGGAATGGCGGCGGTTCATTCCGTATGAGCCGTACCGTCAGAGCTGCTCCGCTCCCCGGTGAGCTCGGTGAACTCCCGAGACGGCATGCGTGCAATCGCTGCCGCGTATATGGGAGGACGTCTCGTCATGGTCCGCGGAATGATGTGGCGATGCGAGCACGGGTGAACTCCTTCCGCTGGGTCGATCTCGAAGACGGGCGGCGCGTCGACCGGACCCACGCCTGCGAACTCCTGGAGATGTACGTCGGCCCGCAGGACGGGCCGGGTGACGAACAGTTCTCCCTCACGGTCTGCACGCCGTCCGCCCTCGCCGAGCAGCTCCAGCACCACCCCTACCTCATCGGCAGGCACTGGCTCCTCGTCTCCGAGCTTCACCCCGACCGGGTGACCGCCTGGCTTGCCGACCGCGTCGCCGTGCTGGAGGCCCCGACCTGGGGCGAACTCGCCGCGAAGATCGGCCGCATCGGACACTGGGAGTTCGAGGACTACCCCTGACCCGGAGAGATCAGGACTTTCCGGCGAATATCCAGCGGTTGCTCGCCAGGGAGTCGTTCGGCACCGGGAGCGGGCCCCGGCCGTAGTGGTAGGTGAAGTCGAAGGGGGTGCGGACCGTGGTCGCCCAGCCGAGGTCCTTCAGGTGGCCGACGGAGTCGGGGCGGGGCTCCCCGTCGAACAGGGCGAGGAGATCGACGCCGATCCGCTGTCTGGCCACGGTGTAGACGGGACTGGCCCGGACCTGCGGCGACTCCACCCCGAGCTTGACCTCGCAGGCCAGGACGCTTCCCGGGGCGCTCAGCCGGTTCACGCTCTCGACGAGCCCCCGCTCGGCCCACGGCGGCAGGTAGAGCAGCAATCCCTCGGCCAGCCAGGCGGTCGGCACGGCCGGGTCGAACCCCGCCTCGGCCAGCGGCCGGACCCAGTCGTCCCGAAGGTCGGCCGCGATCGTGTGGCGGGTGGCCTTCGGGACGGCGGCGAGGCCGTCCAGCACCCGATGCTTGAACGCCAGGACGCCGTCCCGGTCGATCTCGTGGACGACCAGACCCGGCGGCCAGTCGAGCCGGAAGGCCCGCGTGTCGAGACCCGCCCCGAACAGGACGACCTGCCGCACGCCCGCGCGGGCCGTGTTGACGAGGAAGTCGTCGATGACCCGGGTGCGCAGGCCGAAGTAGCGTCCCAGCCTGCCCCACAGGGGGTCGGCCTCCCCGTCGGGAACCTGCTCGGGGCGCACCGGCCAACCGGCCGAGACGGTGGCGGCCCGCACGAAGTGCTCGGCGTAGGGGTCGCCCGCCAGGGCGTCAGGGCGGTGGGTCTCGATCGCCCGCGCGGCGGCAACCATGAGGGCGGTCAGGCCGACCCCCTCCTCGACGCCGACGCCTACGGCCGAGGTCAGGCCTTCGTCCCGGGCGTACGGCACGCTCTCTCCTCTTCCTCCGAAGGCGTCCACGGATGGTCGTGGGTGGCGAGGTAGGCGCCGTACAGAACGCGCATGAAGCGCAGGATGTCCACATCCTGCAGGTGCAGGCCGGTGGTGCAGTCGGTCAGCACCGTGATGTGGAACCCCTTCTGGAAGGCGGTCCTGGCGGTGGAGTCGACGCAGACGTCGGCGTACAGCCCGGCGAGGACGAGCCGTTCGACCCCGCGGCTGACGAGGTGCCGCTCGAACCCCTCGCTGAGGAAGGCGTCGAAGCACGCCCGCTTGGTGAAGACCCGCTCCCCCGGCTCCGGTGAGACCATACGGAACTCCGCGCCCCACGAGCCCTCCAGGCATTTGGGCCGTTTGCCCAGCGCGCGGTCACGGCGCCGCCAGCTGGGCCCCTGGTGCTCGACGTCACCGACGAAGCGGACGAAGACCACCTCTGTGCCGTGGGCCCGCGCCCGGCTGACGGCCAGCGCGGTGTTCGCCGCGACGGCCTCCAGCCTGGTGGGGTCGCCCGGGTAACGGGCCAGTGCCCTGGGACCGGCGCAGAAGTCGTTCTGCAGGTCCACGACGACCAGGGCCGTGGCCGTCACGACTCCACCGGCGGGGCCTCGAACGTCTCCAGCAGCGCCTCGACCACGGCCGTCGTGGAGTGACGTCCGCCGAGGTCGGGGGTGCCGACGCCCTGACGGGCGAGGGATTCGAGGCCGCGCTCGATCATCCGCACCGCTCCGGCGCAGCCCGCGTGCCGTTCGGCGATCGCCGCCGCGGCCCGTACGGTCGCCACCGGGTTGACCGTGTCCTTCCCGGCCAGGTCGTCGGCGGAGCCGTGCACGGTCTGGTACTCGACCAGCCCGGCCGCCTCGGGGTGCAGGTAGACGTTCTCCGTGCAGCGGTTCTCCTGGCGCTCCGAGCCGAAGCGGTCGAGCAGGACCACGTGCATGATGTCGGCCCACTCGTTGCCCGCGATGATCATCGTGCGGGGGCGCGGGCCGTACTCGATCAGGTTGCGGTTCACCGTGTCCGGCTGGAACAGGTCGATCTCGACGCCGTGCCGCGCGGCGCTCTCGGCCACCCACTCGTCGAGGGCGCCGTCGAGCAGGTGGAACTTGTAGGCCATGATGATCCGCTCGGCTCCGCCGTCCGGCCACTCCTGCCGCGCGCGCCGTACGGCGAAGGCGATGACCTGCTCGGTGATGTCCCGGCTGAACGCCATGGTGCGCACGAGGAAGCCGGGGGCGTGGGTGTTCTCCCCGGTGTAGAAGCCCTGGGCCTCGTCCCTGACCAGCAGCAACGACGTCTCCGGGGTGGTGATGGCGTCGACCTTGACCGCCCGCAGGCGCTGGCGGACGAGGTAGAGCGACTGGGCGTTGATCGCCGTACGGAAGACGGCCGGGACGCCGAGGGCGGCCCGCGTGCGGCAGAACTCCGCGTAGTGGTCGGCGTCCTGCCGCGTGAGTTCGCGGATCTGCTCCACCCCTGCGCCGGCCCTCAGCGACGAGTACGAGTGGTAGAGCCTTTCCGACCGGGTGAGGTCGATGCCGACGGAGTGTGTGTCGGCGATGCCGGTCAGCACCCGTTCGAAGACGGCCGCGAGTTCAGGGCCCGTCCCCTGGCCCACGGCGAGTCCGATGACTGGTTCCACCTGTTGCTCCTGGTGTCGACGAAGGCCGGACGTGGGGGTTCGGCTGGTCAGCCGACCAGGTGGTCACCTGGGATGTCGGTCTTCTCCGGGCTGTAGTAGTCCTTGATGCCGGTGGCCCAGACCGGGACGGGGATCTGGTCGGCGTCGGAGGGGCCGAATGCGTCGAAGAGCGCGTGGATGTTCGCGGGCGCGAACCCGATGGCCGTCATGAGCGCCACGAAGTCGTCCCGCCCGATGAACCCGTCACCGTCCGGGTCGCCCAGCCTGGCCAGCGCCTCGGCGAAGTCACTGATGGCCTCGTCGAAGCGCTCCGGGGAGAGCACGCACGCGACGTACTCGTCGAAGCTGATGCGACCGTCGCGGTTGGCGTCCAGCTCGGCGGCCAGGGTCGTCCAGTAGCGCCGGAAGGCGGCCAGGATGGCGGCCTTGGCGACGTCGCCCGAGTCGGGGGAGGCCGCGATGACCCGGCTCGCCATGAGCTCGAAGTCACCGGCCTCCAGGTAGCCGGTGCCGTCGGCGTCGAGCAGGGTGAAGACGAGCCTCACCCGGTCAAGGGCCGCTTTCTGCATGCTCTGCCACCTTTCTTTCAGCGCCATTCATGAAAAGGCCAAGCCGGAGGCCGGACCGCACGCGATTATGCCACAACGTGACCACACGTTTACCATCCGACCGATAACCAAGCGGGCCGAAGGAACAAATCCCCAAAATAGCAAATATCATGATCTACTATGCGGTTCCTCCTGGCGCACACTCCGACCAACGGACATAACTTGCCCAGCTCAGAGCCCTGTTGACGACGGCTGCCCACTCAACGACGAGAGCCCCGAGACCTTCTCCCGGAGAGCCTCGCAATCACCATAAGCAAAATCACCTTTTCCATGATTTATCAGGACTTGCGGCTGCGATTCAACGCTGAAATTTTTTCATGTTTCACAGAGGTTCGAGAGGCGGCGATGAAATCATCGGCCGGACGGGGGCGCCGAAACCGTCGGTGGGATGGTCTAGCGTGAGGGGAGCACGAAAAGGAGGCTCACGTGACAACCCTGCCCAATCGCCCGAACACCGCCCTGCTGGTGATCGACGTCCAGAACGGCGTGGTCGCGGACGCGCACAACCGTGACGGCGTCATCGCGAACATCAACGACCTGGTCGACAGGGCCCGCGCGCAGGATGTGCCCGTGGTCTGGGTGCAGCACTCCGACGAGCATCTCCAGCGCGACAGCGACGAGTGGCGGTACGTCCCCGAGCTCACCCGCCGCGACGCGGAGTCGCTGGTCCACAAGAACTACGGCGACTCCTTCGAGGCCACCGACCTTGAGGAACTCCTGGCCGAACACGGCGTCGGCCATCTCGTCGTCACCGGCGCGCAGACCGACGCGTGCATCCGTTCGACCATGCACGGCGCCTTCACCCGTGGCTACGACGTGACACTGGTCGGCGACGCGCACACGACGGACGACGCGGGAGAGGGCCTGCCCTCCGCCGCGCAGGTCATCGCCCACACCAACCTCTACTGGCACTGGCAGAACGCCCCCGGCCGCCACGCGTCGACCGTGGAGACCGCGAAGGTCACCTTCGACGCCACCTGACCTGCCCCCGGCTACCTGGGCCTGGCGGAGTGGAACGCGGGCTGCCCGAAGACCAGGGCATGAAGTGCTACTTTGTCCGGCATGTTCGACTGGCTCGGGGCGGCCCTGTTCATCGCCCTGCTGGTGGCGGCGATCGCCTGGCCCCTGCTGGCCGTGGTCGCCGCCGCGATGGTGGTCGGCCTGCGGGTGTCCGCCGTACGCCGCCGCCGAGCCGGGCAGCCCGCCGCCTGGCGGACGCCGGCGTGGTGGGGCCGGGCCTGCGTCGCGGCGTTCCTGCTGGCCGCGACCGGTGCGGGCGTCTTCGTCCAGGCGGATGAAAGCTTCGGCAAGCTCGACGCCGATGATCCGCCGCGCTGTCCCGTCGGCGCGGACTGTGTGCCCTCGACCTTCGCCGAGATGGCCGCACACCAGAAAGCCGTGCAGGAGTACGCGCTGGCCGGCACGGTGATCACGACCGTGGCGGGGCTGGCGTGCCTGGGCATCTGCGTGACCCTGCTGCTCAGAAGTCGACGGCACCGCGCCTGACGGCGAACGTCCGCCGGGGGCGCCGGAGAGGGCTGGAACCCGTCGAACGCCTTCAACGTCAAGACCGCGATCGGGTAGGCCCTACCTGTCCCGTACTCGCGCGACTCCGGCCAGCATCCAGACCCGATCGCCCTGCTGCTCGGGCGGGATCTCAGCCTCCGGCCGCCAGTACGACGCCGGGACCAGTCCGGGCGCGACGAGTGCCAAGCCGCTGAACAGCTCTTCGATGCGTCGGCGGGGGCGGATCTCGACGGTCAGTCCGGCCGACCGGTACAGCCGCTGGATCTCCATCACTCCGTCGGCCCGGCTGGTGGTGTCGGTGGCGTGCGAGATCACCAGGTGGCTTCCCGGCGTCATGACCTCGCGGAAGGCCGCCACGATCGGTTCGGGCGAGGTGAGGAAATGCAGCACCGACGACATCAGTACGGCGACCGGCCGACTCCAGTCGATCAACAACCGGGTCCGGGGATCGTCGATGACCGTCCATGGCCGACGGATGTCCGCCTGGATCATCGCCGTGCGCTCACCGTCATCCAGCACCGTACGGCCACGCTCGAACACGGCCGGGTCGTTGTCGACGTACACCACCCGCGCCTGCGGTCGCCTCTCGCGAGCCACCTGGTGAACGTTGGGGTGAGTGGGCAGCCCCGTGCCCAGGTCGACGAACTGGTCGATCCCGGACTCACCGGCCAGGTAACCAACCGCGCGCGCCAAGAACTCGCGGTTGGCTCGCGCGACCGGCTTGAGATCAGGCGCACGGCGCAGCAGGTCGTCGGCGGCTTCGTGATCGACCGCGTCGGTGCCCTCACTGTCCAGGTAGGCGTTGTACAGCCGTGCCACGGTCGGTCCGTCAGCTGTCGTGTCCCGCCTGCGGGAGTCAGGCGGCCCGGGATGCCCCGGTAAGTCCTCACCGTCCACGTGCCAACCTCACCGCGTGTCCCCAACAGGCCACAACTAGCGTCACGACCACATTTACCACCCCTCTCAACAAGCCGAAGCGTCGAGAAGGGCCTTGATGTCGGTTTCCCGGTAGCGGCGTTGGCGACTGGGGGTCCTGACCGAGGGGATCTTCCCGGTCAGCGCCCACCGGTTGACGGTCTTGGGGTCCACGCCGAAGATGCGGGCCACCTCGCCGGGGGTGAGCAGCCGTTCGGTGGTGTCCGGCCCGGTGGAGAAGGTGCCGTCGGGGGCTACGGCCTTGAGCGGAGACATGGGGACTCTCTTTCAGCAGCGGAGGGTGTGCAGGATCTGGTCGTGCCGGGCCAACGCCCTGGCCAGCCGGTGCAAGGTCGTACGGCCGAGCACATCCCGGGCCCCGGCTCCGCGCTGGTCGAGGCGCAGGGGTTCGTAGCGGACGGCCCACCAGCGGGGCAGCCCGGGCAGGTCGTGCTGTTCGTACCGCCAGGCGGGGTGGGTGCTGATGAGCAGGTCGATCAGGCGTCGCTCGTCGTCGGTCATGGTCGTCCCGGTTCGGAGGGCGGACAGGGAACACACGTCGTTCGGGCCGGACTTTCGAGGGCCTTTGTTCGGACCATGAGGCCAGGACCTCACCCGACCAGGGCTCCCGACCGTTTGGACCGTGAGGCCGGGAGTCCTGGCTGGGCTCCTGATCGTTCGGGCCATGAGGTTCACGAAGGGAGGAGGGGCGGGTGCCCGGCCCCGAGCCGGGGAGCACGGGCCGGGCACCCTGGAGGAGGACCGGCCCCACGCACAGGGCCGGTGCGCCAGACGACTCCCCCTTCCCCAGCACGCCAGCGTGCGTGGGAGCCGTCTTGCGGAGGTGTGCGGCCCAGGTCCCTCCTACCTGAGCCACACGTTCATGAGGTACGGCGAGCGACGGGTGGGATGACGTCCACGCCCGCCGTACCGGCTTCAAGAGCGCAGCAACCTGCGCAACGCCGTAGCCCGACCCGGTTGAGCGGCCTGACCAGGACATACGGCCTGCACGACCCGGGCGGTTCGAGTCCGCAGAACACGGGCGACGGCGACGGCCTGGATGCTCGGCGGCACCACCGGGGACACCTGGGCGGCCAACTTGCGGTCCAACTCCTCAGCCGACCCGGCCCGCACCAACAACACGTCCCCGGGGTACGGCCTGCCGGACAGGGCGCTCCGGTAGGCGCTCCACAACCCGGACCGCGAGCTGTGGAACACCAGCCATCCGGGGTGAGCCGCCTGCACGGAGTTACAGGTTCGATCTGAAAACTCAGAAACTTGACGCGGAGCCCAGGCCGACAGCATCATGCCGCCCTCCCACCCGGCGAACGCCGATCCTCAGCGGACACCGTTCCTTCACTCGGTGAACGCCGTGCCCGGGCGGACACCATTGCCTCACCTGACGAAGGCCGTCCCCCGGCAGGCACCGTTCCCTCACCCGGCGAAGGCCGTGCCCGGGCGGATGCCGTCTCCCCGCCCGGCGAGCCCCGCTCCCCGCCGACCACCTCGTTCCGTGCCCCGGAAGACGGACGGCCGGCCCCACCCCTCCTACGCCGAACCGGCGCCGGGGAGGACCGCGGCGAGAGCCGGAACGCCCGGATCATCTCGGCCTCCCGCATCCGCTCCTCCAACCCGTCAGCCGTGGGGTCCTCGACGATCACCGGCCGGGGACCGTCCCAGGCGGCCACGGCGTAGAAACAGCGTCGTCCCAGGCTGTAGAGCACGGTCCAGTCGGCCCAGGCCTGGTCGATCCGCTCGGCCTCGGCCCGCGCGGGGCCGTCCCAGACCCGCCGATAGACCGGGGCGTACGGTAGGCCGTCGCGGTGGCGTCCCGTCATGAGGTGACCTCCTCGACCAGGGCGGTGCGGGCGGTCTCCTCCTGCTCGGCGACGATGGCCTGGATCTCGTCGAAGGTGTCGGCGTCCACCGCCGACTGCGCCCCGGCCCGTACGGCGGCGCGGGGAAAGAGGTGGGTGCGGAAGGCCCAGAACCGGCCCGCGTCACTGATGATCAATCGCCAGCCCGGGATCACCGGGCGGCTGGGGGTGTGCTGCATGATCTGGACCTCCGTGATCCGATCAGAGGCATGTCTGGCCAGGGTGCTCGCCAGACGGGCCTGCCCTGCGGGACAAGGAACAGCCGGAACCCGAACAGGCCGCCAGGCCGTACGAACATGGGGAACGCGACATCGGTCTCCACATCGAAGGGGCCTGCCGCTCGCGGGCCGTACACCGGAGTGGCCGGGCTGACGCACCCTCGTCCAGGTGATCCCCGGCCGAGGCACGCTAGAGGAGGTCCGCCGGATTCGCCGAGGCAGCGACGCCCGAACAGGCCGTACCCGCACAACGGGCGCAGGCTCTGGAACCCGCTCCGCAGCGACGGCCGCCTCGTCCACGAGCTCCGGCGTCTCGTCGGCACCATCCGGTACGGCGTTCGCAGCCGGGACCATCGCGGGCGCCTCCGGCTCAGGGTCAGGATCGGGACGCCGCTGGGCGGGCACCAGCGGAATCACCTCAGCGGGCGCGACCTCCACCGGAGGCCGGGGTGCCGGGAGGAGCTGCGGACCGTACTCGCGGCGGGCCTGGAGACGAGCGTTCATCAACGCCCCGGACGGCTGCACGTAGTCGTGCCTGTCCTGGCTGGAGCAGCCATGGGCGTAGGGGGAATGGCCACAGCGGGCGCATCCCATGGGCAAGGGGACGGCGTCACCGAAGCAGTCGCATCCGTTGCGGAAAGTGATCGACTCAAAGGTCGAAACACTAGGCTTGGTCACGGCTTGGACTCCACTTCCTGATCAAGGAGCCGTCTGGATGAGGCGGGGCGAGAACTGCCCTAAAGTGTCGTACGACACTGGACGCTAGAGCAGGTCAGGATGTCCGTCAAGCGGAATGGCCTACGACACTTGGATATGGTGGTTCGCGTGCAAACAGACCCGAATTCGCCCGCGCGTCGCATAGTGGCCGATCTACGGGCCGACATCACCGCAGGACGCCTGCCCGCAGGCGCGAAACTGCCCTCCGTCCGTGACCTCGCCGACCGATACGACGTCTCCCGTAACACCGCGAACAAGGCCCTCACCATGCTCAAAGCAGAGGGCCTGGTCGTCACCCGGCACGGATCAGGCGCCTATGTCCGCGACGCTTACCCGATCCGACGCCTGGGACCAGACCGCTACGCACGCCACCGCTGGCAGAAGACCACCGTCGAAGTGTTCGCCACCGAACAGCCCAAAAGCGCCTCCGCCCGGCAACAGGGACACCAGACACAGGACGTCTCCCTGGTCGAAGCCGACGAAGCGACAGCCACCGCCCTCGGCATCGAACCCGGCTCACCGGTCTACGAACGAGCCCGCGTCATGACCCGCGACGGCATCCCCACACACACCATGACCTCCTACTACCGCCCCGCCGACATCGAAGGCACACCCCTGACCGACCCCACACCCGGCATCGCCGGACAGTCCGGCGGATTCCAAGTCCTGACCGACCAAGGCCTTCCCCCACACCAGATCACCGAGGACATCTCCGCCCGAATGCCCACCACCGAGGAAACCCTGCTCCTCGACCTCCCCGCAGGCGAACCCGTCGTCGAAGTGCGCCGCACCACCCGCACCGCCGAAGGCCACGTCATCGAATACGCCCGAGGCATCCACTCGGCAAGCAGATTCACCTGGTCATACACCTTCGACATCCCCGACTGACCATCACGCGCAAGGGGCGACAACCGCGAAAACCTAGCCGAACGACCAGCCCGTCCAGCCGGTGATGTGGACCAGGATCACCGCGCCGGTCGGCGGCACCCCCGATACTGTCCGTAACGGGCGATGAGCCGCTCCAACGCTCGGGCCCGCTCCGGCCCCTCTTCCCGGACCTGGGCACGTCCGCCCGCACCCACCACAACCGATCCCAGTCATCGTCGTACTCATCCACCAACAGCGAGACCTGCGGATTCGCCGCGATGTTCGCCAGCCGCCGCAGCCGTACCGTGGACTTCGGCTTGTGATCAACGGCAATCGCGATCACATCGTCAACGACCGCGAACGTGACCGGCACCAGATGAGGTCGACCATCATCACTCACCGTGGCCAAACGGGCCACCCGCGCCGTCTCAAACCGGGAACAAGCCTCTACGGGATCCAGTTTCACGCCTTCACCATGCCCTCATCACACGAATGGCAGCCCACTGTGAACCGCGTTCATTCGGAACTTCCACAGAGGAAAGGCACCAGCTCCGAGATGCCGTCGATATGCCAATCAGCCGGCCGATCCCTCGCCCACAGGTGCCCCCATGGGCCTCGCCTGATCAGGCACGTCCGCAAACCCGCCGCCCTGGCCGGAACGATGTCGTTGGCCGGATGGTCCCCCACGTAAACCGTCTCCTCCGGTGTCGCCCGGCCCAGCTCGACGACACGTCGGAAGAACTCCGGGTCCGGCTTCGCCACCCCCACTCCTCCGAGACGCCGATCTCATCGGCGGGCAGGCCAAGGCCACGCACGAGATCCCCGGCCCTGACCGTCTGGTTACCGGCCACACACACCCGCACCCCTGCCTCCCGCAACGCCCGAAACCCCGGCCGCACATCGGGATACAGATCGCTCTCGTCAAGGAACTCCCCGCGTCCGGCCTCCTCCCGGGCCCGCCGCTCGGCATGCAAATCCGCCCCGGGACGCAACAGCCGGATCGCCTCCGCGTTGTCCAGCCCCATCGCCGTCACCGCACCGACCAGAGCCGACAGAGTGTGCCGGGAAACCCCCAGCCAATCAGCCCAGGACGCCCAATAACGATCATCCCGAACAAGCGTCTCACCGATGTCGAACACCACAACCCTGATCACACCTGGCAGGGTAAGCCACCCCTCCAAGAACGGCCCGGAAGGCGTCGAACCTCTCTGGCCCCGACCTTCATCCCTGCCCAGTGGCGCTCGTTCATCGGCCACGTGAACACCGGCGCCTTCGACGCCTGATCGCCTGCCCTCTCCGCAAGGCCCCGGCACCCTACGGCGCCAGGGCCTTGTCCATGTCAGGGGGGTTGCTCGCACCGTGGGAATCGGAAACGCTGGCTGACGGAGGAAGGGCGCGTGCCCCACCCACGCCACCGGTGGGCCGCCTCCGAAGCGTGGAAAGTGGATGAGTCCGTGCTGTGGCCCGACGCGATACGTAACACGGTCAAAACCGGCCCGGACCGCGAGGTCCTGTCGGTCTACCCCTACCGATCCGCCTGCCCCAAAAGCGTGTGGCGTTCCCTGATCACCAACGCCACCTCAACCATCGTCCTGGCCGGATACACCAACTACTTCCTCTGGCTGGAACACCCCAACTTCGCCAAAGTCCTCAAACGTAAGGCCGAACAGGGCTGCCGCGTCCGCTTCCTCATCGGCGACCCCGACAGCGACGTCACCCGCCGCCGCGAACAGGCCGAAGCCGTACCGCTGACCGTCTCCACCCGCATCCGCGTCACCCTGGCCGAACTCGACCCCCTCAAGAACCTCTCCGGCATCGAGGCCCGCTTCGGCGACGAACACATCGCCCTGTCGGTCTTCCAGTTCGACGACGAGATGCTCGTCACCCCGCACCTGGCCAACCTCGTCGGCCACGACTCCCCGATGCTGCACCTCAAACGCCACCAGGACGACGGCCTCTACGACCGCTTCGCCTACCACGTCAACGAACTGTGGCAACACGGCCGCGACATCTGGACCAACGAACCCGCCGCCCCCTGAACCCAGCAGGAGAGCCGCACGATGTCCCTACAATCGCGCTATCTGGAC
Organism: Streptosporangium jomthongense; assembly: GCF_042650425.1. Classification (NCBI taxonomy): domain Bacteria; kingdom Bacillati; phylum Actinomycetota; class Actinomycetes; order Streptosporangiales; family Streptosporangiaceae; genus Streptosporangium; species Streptosporangium jomthongense. The sequence goes on from NZ_JBHSBC010000022.1 coordinate 176,078, forward strand.
CTTGCCATACAAATCCGGACCCTGAGAGTTGGCGCTTCGTTCCTCTGGACGATCAGGCCGGTGCGGGTGTCCTCGGATCAGGGTCGAGTACAGGTCACCCGGGCGAACAGGTCCAGCGGAACGGAGCCGTGGTTGGTGGCGCGCACGGTCCATCCGGTGGTCGTCGGGAACGACTCGTTGAAATCGACCGCCGGATCGCCCAGTCCGCCGCCCCCGGTCGGCACCTCACCGGGTCCGCACTCGACGTGGGCGGTGCCCGTGGCGCCCTGTGCCAGCCGGGTCGGACCGCTGGCGTAGGCGGTGTGGGGCGTGTCGGCGCACCGCACGTAGGTCTGCAGGATCACGAAGCGGGGGCCGTGGTTGGTGACCCGGCCGACCCACTGCCGGCCGATGTCGGACGACTGGCTGATGTAGGCCTGCCCGCTGTCGGACCCCGTACCGCGGGCGCCCGCGTTCGGCCCGCCGCCGGTGGCCACCTGACCCGGGTCGCAGGTCGCGCGGACGGTCGCCGTCTGCCCCGACGGCACGTTGACGGAGGTGCCGAACCGGGTCGTGTGGCGCTGGAGGGTGCAGATCGCCACGGGGGTGAAGGTCTGCGGCGTGTCGGTCTCGTTGTAGACGTCACCGACCCAGCTGATTCCGCTGGGCCATGTGGCGGTCAGGAACACCCCGTTGCTCGTGGTGAGCACGCCTCCCCCCGAGGGGAACCGTCCTCCCTGGCAGGGGACGTTACTCGTGCCCGCCGAGTGCGGGCCCACGGTATGGGGGATGCCCACGGTGATCGTGTGCGGAGCCTGGGCGGGGACGGGTTCCGTGTCGGCCGAGGTCTCCCCGGCGCAAAGGACGGTGGCGAACAAAGCGCCGACGGCGCCGAGCGCGGCCAAGCGAGGACGGCCCACGGTTACTCCAGGTGATCATTGAGGTGAGAATGTCAAGGCTGTCATGCCTCATACGCACAGATCAAACACGTAGAGTAATTGAAATGAGTGGTGGCGAAGGAGGGCCTTTCCCCTGCCGTCCGGTATGGACGACAGGGGGTTGGCCCGTTGCCGGGCCTGCTGGTCGCCGCCGGACGGGGTCGGGGCCGGGACATGGGCCCGTTGGTCAGACTCGCCATGCGCGGGCTCAGGCCCACCCACCACCCCAACTGGACTGCGGCTTCAGCCCTTGACCGCTCATCGCCCCGAAGGGTTCGCGACGACCGCGTGCGCGGTCCGAGACCGTAGACGGTGGGTCGCTCATCACCGTCACAGACGGCGGCCGACGGTGAGGACGGCCAGCCAGTGGCGGGTCAGCCGGCCGTCCGGGCGTACGGCCAGCAGGCGGCGCACCTCCCCGTAGAGGTGTTCGCGCTTGGACGCCTGCATGGCGATGTGGCCGGAGAAGGTGTCCAGCAGCGCGATGTACTCCTCGGCGGTGTACTTCCGCGCCCACACGTGGCGTCGCGTCCCGACGACCGCGAACTGTCCGGAGTCCTCGAACTCGGCCGCGGTCGGGTCGGGCTGTTCCTCGGGCGTCGGTGGTGGCCAGGCCGCGCCGTCGCCCTCCCCCATCTCGTCGTAGACCCGCTGGATCTCGGTGAAGAAGGGGTCGAAGTCCTCGGGGAAGGCGTGCTGGGCGTCCCACACGGCCAGGTGGCCGCCGGAGGGCAGCAGGGCGGCGGCCCTGTCGTACTTCAGCCGGGGGTCGATCCACTTCCACGCGGTGGCCGCGTAGAGAAGGTCAAAGGGGGCGACGTCCCGTGACCGCCAGGTCTCGAACGGGGCGGTGACCACCGAGACGGCGGGGAAGTCGCGTAGTTCGCGCCGCGCCTCCCCGGCGAGGGCCGCGCCGAGCTCGACCGCCGTGATCCGGAAGCCCAGCCTCGCCAGGGGGATGGTGGCCTTTCCCGGGCCGCAGCCGACTTCGAGCAGGTTCGCGGGCGGTTCGATCCCCGTCATCGTGAGCAGGTCGGCGTACAGATCGGCCGGATAGTCGGGACGCGCCCTCTGGTAGTCGGCGGCCACGGTGTCGAAGGTGGTTCGCAGGCGTTCTCGGGACATCTCCTCATTCTGGCGGACACACCGGGGACGGGAGAGCGCTCTTCCCCGAAGAAAACGTGAAGGCTAAAGGAAATGGCCGGCCGGGTGATTTTCCGGGGGTGCGGGGAAGGGGGAATCGGCGCCGGGGAAAGGGGCTCCTCGGCCTGGCTTCCGCACGCTCCGCTCCGCGTGCCCGGGAGAAGTGGGGCCACCTCCTCATGGAACGTTCCTGTCCGGAAACCGGACAGGTCATCACCCGAGGGCGTTGCAGCAGATTACCGACGTTTGGGGAGGTCAGGGGAGGGGCGGAGCGTCCCCCACATGCCAATCGGCGTCCGAGGATAAAAGTTGTCGCCACATGCACAGTCAGGGTCGGATGACAACGGACCCAAATGATTGACAGGGGCGCCGTTAAACACACGTACAGTGATCGTTAATGATCAAGGCGTGCTCAACGGATCACATAACCGCAGGTCAGAGGCCATTTTTCGACTCTCCGTTCAGCGGGCGAAAGCCCGCCCGCCGCACCCGAGATGTCCGACATATATGCATATATCACCTTGTTTACAGCTTTCGGCGACGAAGGTGTTGACGGTGACACCGCCGTCGGAATACTCTCCGGAACGTCAAGAGCGCTCTTAACCGTCCCTCAACGAAGCGTTCATCACCCAGCGGCGTCTTCGGTTGCGCAGAATTAGTTTTCCGCACCCAGAAAACATGCGAATAAGGAATGTCAAGGTGTTTCCCATAACCGTCTTCGGGGCCACAGAGGAAAGTCAGAAGATCTCATGATAAGGCCCGTCGTGGCCATTACCGGAGGTGCCGGATTTCTCGGCTCGCATCTTTGCGAGCGATTTCTGGCCGAGGGGTACCAGGTCATCTGCATTGACAACTTCCTCACCGGGGCCGTCGCCAACGTCGAACACCTCATGACCGACGGACACTTCCGCCTGGTACGCGCGGACGTCTCCGAGCATCTGGCCGTCGTGGGAAGGGTGGACGCCGTCCTCCACTTCGCCTCCCCCGCCTCGCCCATCGACTATCTCCGGCTCCCCATCGACACGCTGCGGGTCGGCTCGAACGGCACGTACAACGCCCTCGAACTGGCCAGGGAGAAGGGCGCGCGGTTCGTCCTCGCCTCGACCTCCGAGGCGTACGGCGACCCGCAGGTCCACCCGCAGCCGGAGACCTACTGGGGCAACGTGAACCCGGTCGGCCCGCGTGGTGTCTACGACGAGGCCAAGCGCTTCGCCGAGGCCATGACCATGGCCTTCCACAGGGCGCATGGTGTGGACACCGCGATCCTGCGGATCTTCAACACGTTCGGTCCGAGGATGCGGCCCTTCGACGGCCGCGCGATCCCGACGTTCGTCAGGCAGGCGCTGCTCGGCGAGCCGATCACGGTCGCCGGGGACGGCAGCCAGACCAGGTCGATCTGCTACGTGGACGATCTGGTCGAGGGAGTCTTCCGGGTGCTCAACTCGGACATGCCCGGCCCGGTCAACATCGGCAACCCGCACGAGATCTCCATGCTCGACCTCGCCGAGTGGATCAGGGAGCTCACCGGCACCGCCTCGCAGGTCACGTTCGTGCCCCGGCCGCAGGACGACCCCGAGATCCGCCGTCCCGACATCACGCTCGCCACGACCCGTCTCGGCTGGGCGCCGAGGACGCCGGTCGAGCAGGGGCTGCGGCAGACCATCGCCTGGTTCCAGGAGCATCCGCGGCTGTGGAGCGTCGAGAACCTGGCCGGAGCGGTCTCCTAGGACGAAGGCATGAGCACCACGAGGACCGGCTACGCCGACCTGTTCCAGCAGGATCACACCCAGCCGCACTGGGCCTACCACTACGCGCGACGCCTGATCGACCGGCACGGCCCCGAGCGGCGGGTGGTGATCCAGACCAGCATGTCGCCGACGGGCTGGTTCCACGTCGGCAACTTCCGCGACACCGCCTGCGCCTACCTGGTGCACCGCGCGCTGGAACGGCTCGGGCGCAGGTCGTCGATCCTGCTCAGCTTCGACGACTACGACCCGGTGCGGCCGGCCCAGGCCGCGGCCCAGTCCGAACTGGCCGGGTACGGGACGCGTCCGCTGGGCGCGGTGACCGAGCGCAGCAGGCGGATCTGCCGTCGCTACATCGACGAGCTGAAGCGGATGGGCATCTGTCCCGCCGAGGCCGACGCCGACGGCCGTACCCCGGCCGGTTCTCCCTGGCAGACCCACTACCAGTACGAACGTTACCTGTCCGGCACCTACGTGCCCCTGCAGCGCCACTACCTGCGCGGTGCCAGGAAGCTCGCCAAGCTGCTGGACCAGGCCCCCGAGCACCTGTTCACGGTCTACTGCGAGCAGTGCGGCCGGGGCAGCACCCGTAACCTGCGGCTCGGCCACGACCGGGTGCGGTACGCCTGCGAGTCCTGCGGCGCGCTCGCCACCACCAGGCGCGTCGAACTGGTCAAGCCCTCCTGGGCGCTGGACTGGACGCTGCGGGTGACCCACGAACGCATCGACTGCGAACCCGCAGGTCAGGACCACTGCAGCGCGGGCAGCACGATGGACCGCACCCAGCCGATCTACCGCGGTTACCTGCGCGCGCACCAGCCGGTGATCGTGCCGTACGGCCTCGTCCGCCAGTTCGGCGACCGGGGCAAGGTCTCCGGCTCCCGGGGCGGCGGCATGACGGTCGGCGACCTGCTGCGGGTGATGCCGCCCCGGCTCGTCCTGTTCCTGTACGGCAGGCCGAACTGCCTGTCCGACATGCGGCTCGGTCTCGACCGGGCCTCCTTCCTGGGCGCCTACGACGCCTACGACCGGTTCCTGGCCGAGGTGCGCGAGGGCGACCCGAAGGCCGTGGCGCTCCACGAGCTCATCGACGGGGACGGCGACACCGCCCCGCTGCCCCGGATGCGGGCCGTACTCGGGCTGCTGCACTCGCACAGCTACGACGCCGAGCGGGTCGTCGCCCTGACCGGGGGGACCCCGGAGGTCGCCGAGCGGGTCGGGCACGCCCTGGCCTGGCTGGCCGGGTACGGGCGGTGCTGGATCGACGAGGTCTCCGACGCCGAACCCGGCCCGCTCCTGGCCGGGGACGCGCTGCCGGAACGCTGGGACCGCGCCTCCTACCGGGACCTCTACCTGACGTTGTTCGGCACCGAGTCCGGTCCGCCGCTGCGGCGGCTCGACAGGACGTTCGGCCGGGACGCGGTCGTCGCCGCCGTCCACGCCTACCGTGACCGTGCCGAGCGCCCGTTGCGTAAGCGGGTGCTGGGCCGGCTCAGGCCAGGTGATCCCGGTGCGCGCTGAGATCATCGACCCCACGACCGAGCCGGTGCCCGCCGACTGGGAGATCTTCCGCAAGCAGGAGGGTCTGATCGCGGCCTGGCAGGCACGGGCGCTCACCGCGATCGCCTGGTGCTCGACCAGCCCGGTCTACCTGGGCGTCGTACGGCAGGGCGGCCAGGTGGTCTGCCTGTTCACCGGCTCGGCCGACGGGCCGTCACGGCGGCGCGGGTACGCCGAGCCCGGCTCCATGCCGCCGGTCGGGTGGTTCGACTGCCACCTGCCGGTCGGGTTCACCGGCGGGTTCGCCTTCGCCGCCGGCCTGTCCGTCGCGGAGCGGGCCGAGGCGACGGCCGCGTTCGAGAAGGCGGTGCGCCGCAGGCTGGGCAGGCGCTGCCTGGGCGTGCTGTACCGGCAGGTCACCGCCGAGACGATGCCCGTGTTCGGCCGCCGGTTCCGGCCCAGGATCACCACGGCGCCCAACACGTTGCTGCGCAACCGCTGGGCGAGCCTGGACGACTACTTCGCCGACCTGCCGCGTGACCGGCGGCGCAGGCTGCTGCGGATCCACACCGAGGCGTCCGAACGGACCCGGGTGCTGCGGGGGGCCTGCGGCATCGACGCCGCACGGGCCAGCGCGCTGGCCTGCGCCACCGTGCGCAAGCACAGCCCGTACGCCCCGCCCCTGCCCGTGCGCTACTTCGAGGCGCTCGGCGGCGAGGAGGGGGTGCGTTACTTCGGGCACCTCGACGGGGACCGGCTGCTGTCCTTCGACCTGACCTTCGACGACGGCAGGCGGCTGGTCACCACGGTGAACGGCTCGCTCGACGTGCGGGACGGCGGACGGCGCGATCTCTACTTCGACCTGTACCTGCGGGAGATCGACTACATGATCTCGCACGGCCGTGAGGGCTGCGAGTTCGGCAAGGGCATGGCCGAGCTGAAACAGCGGTTCGGCAGCGAGCTCGTCCCCCAGTCCCTGGTGATCGCCGCCTGGTGACCCAGAGCGTTTCAGAGAGGAAGAACCATGGAGTTTCCCCAGGCGCTTGACGCGCACCTGACGGCGATCCGCTCCCGTGACCTGGACGGATACCTGGAGACCGTGCACCCGGACGCGACGGTGATCCTGCCGAACGGGACGTTCCTGCGGGGTAGGGACGCCGTCGCCGAGTTCCACACCTCGTGGTTCGGCGACCCCGACTGGTCGCTGCGGACCGAGACCGTCCGCATCTCGACGGCGGGTGAGTCGGCGTTCGCGCTGCTCTCCGTGGTCTACGACGACCTGGACCCCGAGGGCAAGCCGTACCAGAAGGAGTACTACCTGACGCTGTACTTCACGCTGGTCGAGGGCCGGTGGCTGCTCCTGCACGACCAGAACACCTTCTGCTGACATGTGGACTCGGGGGTTCTCGGAAAGGGCCTGGGAGCGGGGGTGCCGGGAGACGGTGGCGCGGGCGTTCGCGGCCGTGCCGTACTACCGGGAGATGTGGGCCGTGGCGGGCGCGCGGCTCGACGAGCCCGAGGCGACGCCGGTGACGCGGCTCGACACGGTGCTCGACCGGCTGTATCCGCTGGACGCGCCGTACGTGCGGCGGCGGGAGGAGCCGCTGTGGGTCGGGGAGCCCGCGGAGCTGTTCGAGGCGCTCGAACTGACCGGCGCCCACCGGCGTGACCTGCCGCTGTTCGAGGTACGGACGTCCCTGCTGGACTGGGAGCGGATCGGTCCCGGCGGGGGGCGCTACCACGTCGTGCTCAGCGCGTCCGCCGAGGTCGCCGACCCGGAGCTCCGGCAGGGGCAGTTGCGGGCGCTGCGGGAGGCCCGTGATCCCGGGCTGCTCGCCGACGCCGCGCAGCTCACCGAACTGGACGGCGGGACGGCCGGGGCCCGGGTCTTCCTGCGCCGCTCCCCCGGCGAGGTCGTCGAGGACGGTGCGGCCGCAGAGGTCACCGAGGTCGTGCACGACGAACGGCTCGGCTACCTGGGCGCACGGCACCGGGGCTGTGGCCGTACGCACCTGAACTGGCGGCGGGTCCACGCGCGGACCGGTGGGTCGGGGCCGCTGTTCACGATGACGCGGCGGCGCAGGCCGACGCTGGCGAACATCACCCTGCCCGGCACCACCCACCTCACCGTCGGCCGCTGCGCCGAGCACGGCACGCCGACCCTGGACGGGGGGTCGCGATGAGCAGGCTGCGCTCGACGATCAGTCTCGCGCCCGTCGCCTACAACCTGGCCATGATCCGCAGGCAGGAGCGCCTGCCCCACGCCGAGCAGCTGCGGATCCAGTCCCGGCTGCTGCGCGAGCTGGTACGGCACGCCCACGCCGACGTCCCGCACTACCGCAGGACGCTCACCGCCGCCCAGGTCGAGGGGGTGCGCACCGCCCACGACCTGGCCGGCCTGCCGACGCTCGACCGGATCACCCTGCACGACGCCCCCGCGCGGGACATGCTCGCGGCCGGTTTCACCACGGAGAACACCCGGGCCGCCACGACCAGCGGTTCCTCCGGCATCCCGATCACGGTCCGCAACTCGGAACGCGACCTGGGGTACCTGCGGGCGACCTACCTGCAGGACATGCTGGCCAACGGGCTGCGCCCGACCGACCGCATCGCCTACTTCCGGGTCATGTCGTTCCTGCGGCACCCGCTGGAGCGGTTCGGCATCCTGCGCAACCACCACATTCGCACCGACCGGCCGCTGGACGAGCAGGTCGAGGCGTTCCTCGCGGCCAGGCCGACGTTCCTGATCGGCTTCCCCAACGTCATCGCCAGCATCGTGGACGAGCTGAAGCGGCGCGGTATCACCCACGAGGGCGTCAGGACCGTGCTGTTCGGCGGGGAGCGGCTCACCCCGACCGCCCGCGCCCACATTCTCGACTACTTCGGCGCCTCCCACCGGGAGGTGTACGCCTCGGTCGAGGTCTTCACGATCGCCCGTACCTGCCCGGCGGGCAGCATGCACCTGCGCACCTCCGACCTGGTCGTCGAGGTCGAGCACGACGACGGGACCGTCTCCGTCGAGGACGGCGTCGGGGAGATCCTGGTGACCAGGCTGCGCAGCGAGGCGATGCCGCTGATCCGCTACCGGCTCGGTGACCGGGTGCGGATCTCCCCCAACGACTGCCCCTGCGGGGTCGCGACCACCCCGATCGTGCGGGAGGTCGTCGGCCGCAGTGAGGACCGCATCGTCGCCGCCGACGGCAGGCGTTACTACGGCGACTTCATCTCCACCGTCATCCAGGACTTCTCCCAGGTCGTCCGGCTGCAGATACTCCAGCCGCGACCGGGGGCGGTCGAGGTGCTGGTGATCCTGTCCGGGGACGCGCCCGACGACGTGACAGCCGACATCGAGCGGGAGGTCCGGCGCAGAGCGCCCGGCCTGGACGTCACCGTACGGCGCACACATCGGATCACTCCAGAAGCCAACGGAAAGATCAAGCTTGTGAAGGTGCTCACTCCCACCGGAGAACGTGTGCCTTCCGGGGGTCCTGCCTCAGCGGAGGGCGGACCGTTACCACAGAAAGGTCGGATGTCAGATGTCGCTGAAGGAAACGATTGACCAGCGTCTCGCCGAGCACCTGGAGACCACCTACACCGACGAGCACGCCGTGCGTAAACTCTCGCAGCACTTCCGCCGCGAGGGTTACGTGAAGCTGCCCGAGCTGGTCTCCAAGGACCTGTTCCAGGAGGTCAGCACGGAGGTCCACCGGCTGCTCGACCTGCACGAGAAGCGGATCGACATCCAGCTCGCCGAGACGGGTAACTCCCCCCGTTACATGAGCACGATCAGCCAGCAGGCCATCGCCAAGGACAGCGAGCTCATCCCCGCCGTCTACGAGTCGCAGGCGCTGATGGGTTTCCTGTCCAGGATCGCGGCCCAGCCGGTTCTGCAGTGCCCGTGGGAGGAGGAGAAGTACATCGCCATCCGCCAGCACAAGCAGGGTGACACACACGGCTGGCACTGGGGTGACTTCAGCTTCACCGTGATCTGGATCATCGAGGCCCCGGAGGCCAAGTACGGCGGCCAGCTCCAGTGTGTCCCGCACACCGACTGGAACAAGCAGGACCCGCGCGTCGAGGAGTACCTCCAGGCCCACCCGATCAGGACCTGGGGACACGTCACCGGCGACCTGTACTTCCTGCGGTCCGACACCACGTTGCACCGCACCATCCCGCTGAACGCGGACAAGACCCGCATCATCCTCAACACCTGCTGGGGCAGTGAGTCCGACAGCAAGAAGGAAGCCACCCACGAGACCATGCACGCGATGTTCGACTGACCGATGGCCGACTCCGTGCGTTCGATGGACACACGGGTGAAGCGGGGGGCGGGCCGTGTCCCGCCCCCCGGCATCACCGCGATGGTCCCCTGCTACAACGAGATCGCCTGCGTCGATCGTGCCTACCGGGAGATCCGGGCCGAACTGTCGAGGTACGACGACGTCGAGCTGCTGTTCGTCGACGACGGCAGCACCGACGGCACGCTTGAGGCGATCAAGGGGTTCGCCGCCGAGGACCCCCAGGTGAAGTACATCTCCTTCGCCAGGAACTTCGGTCTTGAGGCGGCCTTCTCCGCGGGGTTCAAGTACGCCTCGAAACCGTGGACGGTCCAGTTCGACGCCGACCTGCAGTCGCCGCCGCACGAGATGCACCGTCTGGTGGACAAGGCGCTCGAAGGGTACGACGTGGTCTTCGCCGTACGCGAGAACCGGCAGGACCCGTGGCACCGGCGGCTCGGCACCTGGGCTCACCAGACGATCGCCAGGAAGTGGCTGGGCATCGAGCTGCCCCAGGGGGCGTCGGTGTTCCGGATCGTCCGCACGAGCGTGGCGCACAAGGTGGTGGACAGCAGGCTGTCCACGCCGTACTTCATCGCCACCGCGCCGTTGCTCGGCGCCCGCTACACCACGTTGCCCACCGCGCACCAGCCCCGCCTCGACGGCCAGGGCAAGTGGAATCTGCGCAAGCTGTTCTCGCACGCCGTCGAACTGTTCTTCGGGTTCTCGTTCCGGCCGCTGACCTGGCTGATCGGCCTGTCCGCGGCGGTGATGGCCATCGGTACGGCGGTGCTCGCGCTGGCACTCGCCGGGGGGCTCGGGGCCGTCGCGGTCGAACTGGCCGGGCTGACGGCCGTACTGGTCACCCTCGCCCTGCTGATGGTGATCGCGCGTTACCTCGTGCGGGTGATGCGGGTGCAGGCCATCGGCGTGCCCCGCTACCAGATCCGGGAGGCCAACATCCCGATCCGCGCGCAGGAAGCCCTCTACGGCTACGAGACACCCGACGTCAGCGGTCACTTCAGGGAACCAGAGGTCTGGGAGGACGCCAGTTGAGAAACCTCATCGTGCTCGGCGGGGGCGAGGACCAGATCCCCGCGTACCGGGAGGGCCGCAGGCTCGGCTACCGGGTGATCGGCGTCGACCAGCGCCCCGACGCGCTCGGCGCCGCCGAGGCCGACCACTTCCTCTGCATGACCAGCAGGGACCCCGAGGGCATCGCCCGCGCCCTGGGGCCGATCGAGGTCGCGGCCGTCATCTCCCCCGCCAGCGACGCCGCCCAGGAGTCGGTCGCCGAGCTGAGCCGCATCTACCGGACCGCGCACCAGGTCGCGCCGGACGCGCTGCGCTGCTCGGTCGACAAGGGCTTCTTCCGTGAGGTGGTCGCCCGGGTCGGGCTGCCCACCTACCGGCACGTCCAGCACGACGACGTGGACGGCCTCATGGCGGCGGCGGCCGAACTGGGCTACCCGCTGATCGTCAAGCCCGCCGACTCCTCCGGCAGCAAGGGGATCACCGTCCTCGACGACCCCGCCGACCTGCCGGGGGCGATCGAGCACGCCCGCAAGTACTCCTTCTCCCGGCAGGTGATCCTGGAGGAGCTGATCGAGGGCAGGCACGGCGCCGTCGAGTGCTTCCTCGCCGGGGGCGAGCTGGCGTTCATGGCGGTGACCGACCGGGTCATCACCGGGCCGCCCGCGATGATCAGCGTGGCGCACACCGTCCCGGCCGACCTCGACGAGGACGTCCACACGCGGCTGCGCGAGGCGGTCGTCGCGATCTGCGCCGAGGTCGGGCACCGGCAGGGGCCGGTCAACCTCGACTTCGTGCTCACCCCGACCGGCGACATCCACCTCATCGAGATGGGCGCCAGGCTCGGCGGCAACGGCATGCCGCTGATGGTCAGGCACGCCTTCGGGCTGAACACCGTCGAGGCCGCCATCCGGCTGGCCCTCGGCGAGCCGCTGACGATCGACGTCACCGAGCACCGTACGGCGACGCTGCGGATCCTGGCGGCCGAGACCGACGGGACGCTCACCGCCGTCGAGGGACTCGACGCCCTGCGGCGGATGCCCGAGGTCGTCGAGGTGCAGGTGTTCAAGGCACCCGGCGACCACGTGAACGCCTACACGCAGGCGGGACACAAACTTGGCTACCTGGTGATGGTGGCCGACACGCGCGAGGCGCTCGACGAGGCCGTCGACCGGGCTCTGCGCACCCTCCGATTCGAGATCGAGCCTGACACGAGAGGTCAACGATGCTCCCCCGCAAGCCCCTCGGCTTCCTGATATTCGTCGCGCTGGCCGTCGCCGCCGCCGCCTTCGTCTGGTTCGGCCTGCCGCACGACCGGGAGGTGAAGTCACTCGGGCTGTTCCTGGTGAAGCTGCTGCCGTTCGTCTTCGCCACCGAGGCACTGGCCAGGCTCGACGTGGAGTGGGCCAAGCGGCTCAAGCTTCCGCTGATCACGCTGCCGGTGGCGTTCCTGGTGTTCTTCCTCTACTTCGTGCCGAAGATCTTCTTCTACGGCGGTGTGGAGACCGGGACCAGGGAGTCCTTCTACGCGCTGTACTACCACGTGCTCACGCTGACCCCGCTGATCATCCTGACGATCACGCTGGCCAACCGGCTCGGCGGCGGCACCGCGGCCCTCACCCGCAGGCTCGCCTACGGCATGCTGCTGCTGATGCTGTCCGGCCTTGAGGACTTCGCCTTCCTCACGGTCAACGACCACACCGACCCGGCCTACGCCACCATCCCCGCCGTGTGGGACTGGGCCTCGCACATGACCGTGTTCATCGGCCACCCGCCGACCAGGAACGAGGCCTACGCCTTCATCATCGTGCACGTCATCCTGGCGCTGCTGGTGTTCTTCAGCCCCCAGCGCTGGTGGGACGCGCTGGCCAACCGGGTCAGGCCGCGCGGGACGCGGTCGGAGAGCGCGTAACGATGCTGGTCCGGGAGGCGGCATACATACCGCTCACCATCGCCCGGCAGTACGGCGGCGCGGCCGGGCTGCGCCGCCGTCAGCTCAACGGGCTCAACCGGATGCTCGACGTGGCCCGTACCCGGGTGCCCTACTACCGCGACGACCCCCGCTACGCCGGAGGGCCGCTGCGGAACCTGGCCGACCTGGCACGCCTTCCGGTGCTGGACAAGCAGGTGCTCCGCGACGAGCCGCTCGAACGCATGCTCGCCGACGGCGTCGACCTGGACGACTGCCTGTCCTTCCAGACCAGCGGGAGCACCGGGCGCCGGGTCAGGATCGTGCACGACCAGGACAGCCACGACTACCACATGGCCGCCTGCGTGCGCCGGTTCCTGGCGACCGGCCGCTACCTGCCGACCGACCGGCTCAGCCACATCCGCCCGTTCGCGCCGCCGGCCCGCATGTTCGAGAGGTTCAACCTGTTCCGCAGGCACGTGATCCTCTCCAACCGGCCGATGCGGGAGATCAAGGCGGAACTGCTGGCCAACCGGCCCAAGGTACTGATCGGCTACCCGGTCCACCTGCGGGCGCTGCTGCGGGCACTCACCCCGGAGGAGATGGCACAGCTGCGCCGTACGCTGCGGATCGTCATGACCGAGTCCGAACTGCTGCTGCCCGAACACCGGAAGCTGTTCCAGGAGCGGTTCGGCGCCCCGGTCTTCGACGAGTACTCGGCGTTCGAGGTGCTCAACGTCACCTACGACTGCCGTCACGGCCGCGCCCACCTGGGTGAGGACCGGGTGTACTGCGAGATCGTGGACGACGACGGCGCCGTGCTGCCCGACGGGGAGCCGGGCAACGTCGTCGTGACGGCCTTCCTCGAACGGGCCATGCCGCTGGTCCGCTACAGGCTGGGCGACATCGGGTTCATCTCCCCGGAGCGCTGCCCCTGCGGGCGTCGTTTCCGCACCCTGCGGCTGACCACGGGGCGGAGCAACGACTACGTCACGCTCCCCTCGGGGGAGAAGCTCTACCCGGACGCGTTCCTGCACCTGGCCGCCACCCATCCCGGGGTCAGCGAGTGCTTCGTGCACCAGGACGCGACAGGCCTGGTGCGGGTGCACGTGGTCCCGGCGGACGAGGCGGGCGAGGAGGTGTACACGACCGTACGGCAGAAGCTGTTCACCCTGGCCGGAGGGGAGTTCCCGCTTGAGGTCGTGCCCGCGGAGACCGTGCGGATCACCGTCGGGGGAAAGGGAAGGTTCGTCACCTCCGACTACGCCGCCCCCCTCACATGAGGCTGCCGGGAACTCCGAAGACACGGGCCCTGGTGATGCTGCTCGGCGGACGGGCGGCGTTCCGGGGCACCGTGCTGCTGTCCAACCTGGCGTTGCTGGCCGCCTGGGGGGCGAACGGGTACGCGGACTACGCCCAGGCCATGGGCAGCATGATGTTCCTGGCCCCGCTGGCCTCGATCGGCATCGAGAAGTGCGCGCTGAAGCTCATCCCGAGGCTGCGACCGACCGTCGCCTCGCTGCTGGTCGGCGTCTTCGTCACACTCTGCGCGCTGCTGCTGACCGTGGCGCTCACCGTGCTGGCGACCACGGTCGCCCTCGGCCACTCCGGCCACTGGGCGACCGCCGGGCTGGCCGGGCTGTACGCGATCTGCGTCGGCCTCACCCAGGTGATGGTCGGCCTGTCCAGGGCCCTCGGCAAGCCGAAACGGGACGTGGCCGCCCATCTGACGCTCTGCGTGGCGCTGGCCTGCTGGACGGTCGTGGTGGTCGTCCTCAAGGTCTCCCCGGTGACGTTCCTGACGTTGACCGTGGCCACGATGGCCACGGTCAACGTGGTGCTGCTGGTCATGCTGCGGCCCCGGTTCGACGGGCTGCGGCGCCGTACGCTCGTGCGGGCCGCGATGCGGACGTCACTGCTGATGGCGATCCCCGACCTGGTCGGCGGCCTGTCGATGAGCCTGCTGTTCGTGGCGCTCTCGGTGACCGGCGCGCGGGCCGAAAGCACCGGCCTCTACATGGCCTCCGTCGCCTCGGCCCTGTTGCTGAACGCCTTCTCCTACCTGCTGCGCGTCCTGCAGCCCGACGTCTCACGCTCCCTGAACCAGCGCGACCTGACCGCGACCTACGACCGGCTGTCGCGCTGGCTGCGGCTGCTGGTGCTGGCCGGGGTGGTGTACGTGCCGGCCGTACTGGCGCTGGCGCTGGCGGTGCTGCGGCCGTACGGCGGGGCCGGGGTCGTCATCGTCTACGCGGCGTGCGTGCCGGTCATCTTCGCGGTCGGCAGCGCCAACTACGTGATGGAGAACGCCAGCGCCGGGGCCCTGGCCGCGACCTCGGCGGGGGCGGCCGTCTCGCTGGTCGCGGTCGGGGCGCTGGCCTTCTCGATCGTGCCGTGGGCGGGCGCGCTCGGCGCGGTGACCGTGCTGGCCTTCGGCGAACTCGTCCACGCCCTGGTCATCCTGCGCTGGCTGCGCACCCTGGACAAGCCCGCGTCTCACATCCTCATCGGTGAAAGGAAGTAGTCCCATGACCTACACCTCGCTCGTCACCGGGGGTGCCGGGTTCATCGGCTCCCACGTAGCGGCCGACCTGCTCCGCGCCGGTCACCGGGTCGTGGTGCTCGACGACCTGTCCGGCGGGACCGCCGGGAACGTCCCGGCCGGCGCCCACTTCCACCAGGGCGACATCTGCGACCCGGGCGTGGTCGACGCCCTGTTCGCCGAGTGGAGGTTCGACCACGTGTTCCACCTGGCGGCCTACGCCGCCGAGGGACTCAGCCACTTCATCAAGCGCTACAACTACACCAACAACGTGGTCGGCAGCGTCAACCTCATCAACGCGGCCGTCAACTCCGGCAACGTCCGCTGCTTCGTCTTCACCTCCTCCATCGCCGTGTACGGCCACGCCGAACCGCCGATGACCGAGGACCTGATCCCCTCGCCGGTCGACCCGTACGGCATCGCCAAGTACGCCGTCGAGCAGGAACTGAAGGTCAGCCACGAGATGTTCGGCCTGCCGTACATCATCTTCCGCCCGCACAACGTGTACGGCGAGCGGCAGAACATCGGCGACCGCTACCGCAACGTCATCGGCATCTTCATGAACCAGATCCTGCGCGGCGAGGAGTGCGTCATCTTCGGCGACGGCGAGCAGACCAGGGCCTTCAGCCACATCGACGACGTGGCGCCGCCCATCGCCCGCTCGATCGAGAACCCCCGGGCCTACGGGCAGACCTTCAACATCGGGGGCGACACGCCGTACACCGTCAACGAGCTGGCCGAGGCGGTCGCCGCGGCGATGGGTGTCGAGGCGCGCGTGCGGCACGTCGAGGCCAGGCACGAGGTCGTGCACGCCTTCTCCTCGCACGACAGGGCCCGCGAGATCCTCGGCGTCGGCGCCGGCTCCGTCCCCCTGTCGGAAGGCCTCACCCAGATGGCCGCCTGGGCCAAGAAGCACGGCCCCCAGGAGCCCTCGATCTTCTCCGGCATAGAGGTGTCCAAGAACATGCCCCCGTCCTGGCGGTCCGTCGTCACCTCCGACTGACCCTCCTTCCCCCGAAGCGCCACCTCCGCGTGGCGCTTCGGCGTTTCTCCGGTCAGGAGCCGAGGTGTCGCGGTACCTTCCCTCGCGATGACCGACGAGGACCCGCTCACCGCCGCCATCCGTACCCAGATGAAACTCCTGGACGGCTCCCTCCTCGCCGGCCTGTCCCCCGACCGCATCGACGAACTCGGCGGCACCGGCGACTGGGAGCGCTAAGGCGACTGTTCCGCCTCCTGAGGAGGGGTGAACAGCCTTCTCAGGAGGGCGCGGGCGGTCAGTCGCCGGTGAATTTTGGGGTTCTGCCCTCCTGGATGGAGGCGAAGCCCTCCCTCAGGTCCTGGGTGCCGAACATCAGTTGGTAGCCGCGGCGTTCCAGGGCTATTCCCGCCTCGAAGGAGGTGTCCAGGCCGAGGCGGACGACCTCCTTGATCTGCCGTACGGCCAGCCTGGGGCGGGAGGCGATCAGGGCGGCCAGTTCGACGGCCCGGTCGATGGCGTTTCCGGCGACCACCTCGGAGACGTAGCCGAGCCGGTGGGCGTCGTCGGCGCTCATCGGGGCGCCGGTGAGCAGGGCGTACATCGCGTTCTGCCGTCCGATGGCCCTGGGCAGGCGCTGGGTGGCGCCACCGCCGGGGACCAGGCCGATGGTGACCTCGGTCTGGGCGAAGCGCGCGTTCTCCGCGGCGATGACGAAGTCGCACTGGAGGATGAACTCGTTGCCGCCGCCGAAGGCGTCGCCGTTCACGGCGGCGATCACCGGCTTGCCGCTGTACCAGAACGCCTGGTGGGTGTAGGCGCGGATCGCGCCGACCACGTCGCGTCCGGCCTGTTCGCCCAGGTCGGCGCCGACGGCGAAGACGGTGTCGCCGCCGGTCAGGACGATGGCGCCGACGTCGTCGTCCTTGTTGAGCTCCTCGACGGCCGCGGCGAGCAGTTCACGTACCTCGGTGTTGAGCGCGTTGCGCACCTCCGGCCGGTTGAGCCGGATGATCGCGACACCGTCGCGAGGCCTTTCGATCTCGACAACTGCCATGGGTGTCTCCTGGCCTTTCCTACGCCCGGCGAGGGCGTCAGTGATGGGACTCGAAGGTGTCCATGTTGGGGTTGTTCCTGAGCTTTCCGAAGATCTCGGAGCCGGTGTTGATCCAGTGCGGCGCCTCGGGCGTTCCGGCCTCTCCGTCGAGGTCGGCGACGCCGATGAAGCAGACCATGAACCAGATCAGTTCGGCGGCGAACATCTCCGGGTGTCGCTGTGGATCGCGTCCGCCGACCCGCCGGGACCACTCGGCCATGGCCGTGTCCAGGTCGATCCGGAAGCCGAGGGTGTCCTCGGGGACGTCGGTGTCGTGGAAGATCACCAGGATCCGGTCCTTGCCGTCCTCGACCGTGTGCCGTACCTCCTCGAAGGTGAAGGCGGGCCAGAAGGGACGGTCGTGGAGGTACTCGTCCTCGGTCGGCGTGTGGGGGGCGCGGCGGTTGGTGCGGTAGCGGTCGCTCAGCAACGACCACATGTTGTCCCTGATCACCTCGGGCAACGCCCGGTCACCGGTGGATTCGCCGTTCACCGTGCGTACACCTCCTCACTCGTCGTTTCCCCGGCCGGAGGTGCTCCGGTTGAAGGGTCTCCGGCCGACGAACCCCCTGCTGAAGGGGCTTCGGCCAGTTCGGCCTGGATGCGGGCCTTCATCCGCATCACCGCGCGGGGCGCGTTGACGCCCGCCGCGGCGACGATCCGGCCCCCGCGGAGGTAGGTCACGAACGGGTACCCGCCCGCCCCTGCCTCCTCGACGTGGACCTCGTCGTGACCACGGGCGTGGCCGACCATCTGGTACTTGAGGCCGTACTGGTCGGACCAGAAGTAGGGCACGTCCGCGAAGGCGGGCGGCCGCCTGTCCTCCTGGCCGGCCAGCCAGCTCTCCACGGCGTGCCGTGCCTGCGCCGAGGCGTTGCTCCAGTGCTCGACCCGCATCCGGTGCCCGAACAGGGGGTGGCGCCAGTTGGCGACGTCCCCCGCGGCGAGGATGTTGGGCCGCGCGGTGCGCAGCGTCTCGTCACAGCCGAGGCCGTCGGACAGGTCGAGGCCGCAGCCGTCCAGCCAGTCGCAGGAGGTCACCGCGCCGAGCCCGAGGACGACCATGTCGGCCGTGCTCTCCCGCCCGTCGTCGTAGGTCAGCGTGACCGGCCCCCGCGGCCCGGCCGACGACAGGGCGGTGACGGTCGTGCCGAGGCGGGTGGTGACGCCGTTGGCGTGGTGCTGTTCCAGGCAGAACCGGCCGAGTTCGGCGCCGAAGACGGCCTCCATGGGCAGTTGTCCCTGCACGATCAGTTCGACCGGCAGTTCGCAGGAGCGCAGGGAGGCGGCCATCTCGCTGCCGACCAGGCCCGCGCCGACGACCACGGTGCGGGGCCGTACGGCCAGCCGTTCCTTGATCCGTTCGGCGTCGGCGAGGGTGCGCAGGCTGTGCACGCCGGGCAGTCCGGCGAACGCCCTGGGCACCCTGGCGTTGGTCCCGGTGCAGACGAACAGGGCGTCGAAGGAGATCCACTCCTCCTTGGAGGCCCGGGTGACGAGGACCCGGTCGGCGTGCGGGTCGAGCCGCGCGCAGACCGCGCCGTCCATGATCCGCGTTCGCGGGCCGTACGGCCGTTGCACGGGCAGCCGGATCGTCTCCGCGGTGACCTTGCCCTGGATGAGTTCCTTGGACAGCGCGGGCCGGGAGTAGGGGGCCGTGCCCTCCTGGCCCCGTACCCAGACGATCCGCCCGGCGAAGCCGCGCCGTTCGAGTTCGGTGACCACGGTGTGGCCGGCGAGGGAGCCGCCGGCCACCACGATGGTCTGTGAGGTGTCGCCCACCACGGTCGATCACTCCTCCAGGGACAGGGCGAGGACCGGGCAGGAGGTGACCGACTGCCGGACCTGGGCCTGGACGGCCGGGTCGTCGGGGATCTCGTCCACGATGTGCAGGTTCAGGTCGTCGTCGATGTCGAAGACCTCGGGGGCGATGCCCATGCACACGCCGTTACCGTCGCACAGGGTGCGGTCGACAGAGATTTTCACGGTGTTTCCTCACTCGGGAGTTCAGCGGGTGGCCGAGGGTTCGGGGGCGCCTTCGACCAGGTCCACGTAGTCCTGGTAGCGCTTCAGCAGCCACTGGTTGAACTGCAGGAGCGACTCCTCCTGGAAGGAGTAGCGGCCGGGACGGCGGAAGCGGGAGCGCATGCCCTTCTGCAGGGAGGCGTCCGAGCTGGCGTCCTGCTGGTGGAAGAGGACGAGGCCGTCCTGGGCGATCTTGTAGAGCTGTTCGAACCGCGGGTGCTTGGTGGACTCCTCCGGGTAGAGGTGGCCGATGCGCAGGTTCATGTGCTCGGGCCCCGCGGGCAGGACGAGGTAGTAGAACAGGCCCTCCGGCACCGCCCCGAAGCCGAGGTTCGGCGGGATCGAGGCGAAGATGACCTGGTTGCGCTCCTTCTCGCCGAGGGTCGGGATGATCGGCAGCAGCGCCTTGGTGGTCGGGTTGAATCCGGCGTCGGCGTGGTAGAAGCCGGTCGGATGGTAGATCGCGCCCTCGTCAGGGCTGATCTCCACGAAGCTGGTCAGCCTGACGTGCGCGAAGTCGTGCAGCATGCCGTGGAGATAGGCGCTGTGGTACGGCTCGATGCCGTTCTCCAGCTGGGACTTCCAGTTCCAGGGGTTGTCGCGCAGTTCGGCCACCGGCATGCTCACCATGTCGCCGATGTGGTAGTTCTCCAGTTCGGCGGTCAGCTTGGTGAGGGTGGGCGCGAGGGGTTTCGCGTCCGGGTCGAGATTGGTGAAGACGAAGCCGTTCCAGATCTCGACCCGGTGCGAGGGGAGGTAGGCCTCTCCCTTGAGGTTCTTGAGGCCGACGGTGTCGTTCATGGAGGGCGCCGCGATGAGGTTGCCGTCCAGCCCGTAGGTCCAGGCGTGGAAGGGACAGCGGAAGAGCCTGCCGGTGTTCCCCGACCCCTCGCACACCAGGTGGGCCCGGTGCGCGCAGATGGGGCTGAGGACCCGGATCTCCATGTCCTTGCCACGGACCATCATCAGGGGCTCGTCGCCCATGTCGACGCGGACGAAGTCGCCGGGCTTCGGGATCTCGTCGACGCGGCCGAGGCACAGCCACTGCCGCATGAAGATGGCCTCCTGCTCGAAGGCGTAGAACTCCGGATCGACGTAGCACTCCCGGGGGAGGTTCCACCCGGTGGCCATGTCGTGGGAGCCGTCCTCGATGACCTTGAGGATTCGCCGGAGGTTCGCTGAGACGGGCGCCTGACCCATGACGTGGTGCTCCTTAGGTACGTGTGTGCTGACGCCGGGGCGTGGGACTCAGGCCGTGCCCTCCTGGGCTTCGGCGAGTTCGGGTGCCTCGGCGGGTGGTTCTTCCCTGCGGGTCTCCCCGCGGACGAACAGGTGGTTGAAGAGCAGGTTGAGCAGCAGCGCCACCAACACGGTGGCCGTGATCGCGCTGCCGAGGATGAACTGGGTGTCCTGGCTGAACTTCTGGTAGATCGTGGGCACCACGACCGGCAGCATGCCGACGCCGAGTGCCACGGCGACGATGAGCAGGTTCTGGTTGCCCTCGTACTCGACCTTCTGGAGCATCTGGATGCCCACGGCCGCCGTCATCGCGAACATCACCAGGCCGGCGCCGCCGATCACGGGTCCGGGCAGGCTGGCGACGAGTTCGCCGAGCTTGGGAATGGCTCCCATGATCACCAGCAGGATTCCGGTGACCGTGATGACGTAGCGGCTCTTGACCTTGGTGAGGCTGATCAGGCCCACGTTCTGGCCGAAGGTGGAGTCCGGTACGGAGTTCATGAACCCGGCCAGCAGGGAGGACAGGCCGTCGGTGGCCAGGCCCCTGGCCATGTCCCTGTCGGTGACCTTCTTGCCGACGGCGTCCCCGATGGCCAGGACGCAGGCGGTCATCTCGCTGAAGACGACCAGCATGGCCACGCACATCGCGATGATTGGAACGATCCGGAACTCCGGCGCGCCGAACTGCAGCGGGGTGGAGAAGCCGAACCACTTGGCCCCGGCGACGGAGGAGAAGTCCGCCAGGCCCATGAACCAGGAGATCACCGCGCCGATGGCGAGTCCGAAGAGCACGGAGACGTTGCGGACGAACCCGCCGAAGATCCGGTTCACCAGGACGATGATCGCCACGACGCCGAAGGCCAGCAGGATGTACCGCACGCTCGCGTAGTCCGCCGCGGCCGGGTCGGAGCCGATGATGAGGTCCGCGCTCACCTTGATCAGCGACAACCCGATGATCGTGATCACACAGCCGGTGACCAGGGACGGGAAGTACCGCAGCACCTTGGAGAACGGTCTGGCGACCAGGATGCCGAAGACGCCGGCGGCGATCATCGAGCCGTACATGGTCGGCAGGCCGTACTCGGAGCCGATCAGGATCATCGGGGTGAGGAAGGTGAACGAGGCCCCCGCGACCACCGGCATCCGGATGCCGAAGAAGCGGGTCAGGCCGACGCTCTGGATGATGGTCGCGATTCCGGCCACCAGAAGGTCGGCGTTGACGATCAGCGCGATGGTGTGGGTGTCGAGTTTGAGCACCGCTCCGAGCACGAGCGGGACGGCCACGCAGCCCGCGTACATGATCAACATGTGCTGCAGGCCGAAGAAGAACAACTGGGGGATGGGCAGGACTTCGTCTACCGGATGGCGGTCCGAAGCCGTTGACTGGGGTGCGCGGACGGTAGGTGACACGACGGTCTCCTGGGCACTGAGTGGAACGCGCCCTGGTCCCTCCGGCGGCGTCGACGTGGCCATGATCCGGAGCTATGGGCAGACGTGTTCGATGCCCGCCGGAGCGGGAATCCTCGCTGGTCCGACGGCCGGGGTGGCCCGTCAGAGCGCCGTTACAGTGGGTATCCGGTTAGCGGTATATGGAGATTAAGCGCGACCTATACCAGTGTCAACGACTTGTTTTCCTACGGACCACTTCTTAGGATTCTGTATACCGTATCCCTAATCGACCCCTCTGAGCGGAGGCACAGTGCAGCCGGCCGCCCGGCGGATAGGCATGATCGCCCCGTCTTCCAACACCGTCGTCGAACCCGTCACCGGCGCCCTGCTGGCCGCGAGGAACGACGTCTCGGTCCACTTCACCCGGATCAGGGTGACGAGCATCAGCCTCGATCCGGCCGACACCCGTCAGTTCGACCAGGACACCTTCACCGACGCCGCCAGACTCCTCGGTGACGCCCGCGTGGACGTCGTCGCCTGGAACGGCACCTCGGGCTCGTGGCTCGGCCCCGGCCGTGACGAACGCCTGTGCCGCGCCATGGAGGAGGTCGCCGGCGTCCCCGCGACCACCTCGACCCTGGCCATGCTCACGGCGCTGCGGGCCTTCGGGTCCGAACGTCCCGGCCTGCTCACGCCGTACACACCGGACGTCGGGGAGGCCATCGCCGTGAACTACGCCGAGCAGGGCCTTCCCGTGCGGGCGGCCCGCCACCTCGGCCGCACCACCAACTACGACTTCGCGCTGATCGGCGACGCCGAGCTCGACGCGGCCTTCGACGGGCTCGCCGCCGCGGGCTGCGACGCGGTCGCGGTGGTGTGCACCAACGTGCGCGCCGCGCACCTGGCCGCCCGCTGGGAGGCCGGGTACGGCGTCCCGGTGGTGGACAGCGTCGCGGCGACCCTGTGGCGGGCCCTCGTCCTGGCCGGGGACACCACTCCGATCACCGGGTACGGCGAGCTGCTCGCCGCCCAGAGATGAGGAAAAGCATGGCCAAGGACATAAAGATCCTCGTGGGGGTCGACGTCGACGCGGTCGCCGGCTGGCTCGGCTCCTACGGCGGCGAGGACTCCCCCAACGACATCCAGCGCGGCGTGTTCGCCGGTGAGGTCGGCACCCCACGCCTGCTCCAGCTCTTCGAGCGGTACGGCCTGCGGACGACCTGGTTCATCCCGGGCCACTCCATCGAGACCTTCCCCACCGAGATGGCGGCCGTCGCCGAGGCGGGGCACGAGATCGGGGCGCACGGCTACTCCCACGAGAACCCCATCGACATGACCCCCGACCAGGAGCGGGACGTGCTCGGCCGCTGCGTCGAGCTGGTCGAACGCCTGTGGGGACGGCCCCCGCGCGGCTACGTCGCCCCCTGGTGGGAGATGAGCCCCAACACCGCGGGCCTGCTCAAGGAGTTCGGCTTCTCCTACGACCACTCGCAGAACTACAACGACTTCCACCCCTTCTACGCCCGGGTCGGCGACGAGTGGACGAAGATCGACTACACCGGACGGGCCGCCGACTGGATGAAACCCCTCAAACACGGCACCGAGGTGGACCTCGTCGAGTTCTGCGGCAACTGGTACGTCGACGATCTGCCGCCGATGATGTTCGTCAAGAAGTCCGCCAACAGCCACGGCTTCGTCAGCCCCCGCGACGTCGAGCAGCTGTGGCGCGACCAGTTCGACTGGGTCTACCGTGAGCTGGACTACGCGGTGTTCCCCATGACGCTCCACCCCGACGTCTCCGGACGGCCCCAGGTGCTGATGATGCTGGAACGGCTCTTCGACGACTGGCTCGGCCTTCCCGGGGTCGAGTTCACCACCTTCGACGCGGCGGCCGACGACTTCCGGCGGCGTTATCCTTTCGAGGAGACCGAGCGTCCGGCGCCCGTCGGCGACGGTCCCGGGCCGAGACCGAACACCGGGGAGACGACCCTGTGAGCAGGCAGCCGGACGCGCCGGGTTCTTTCGACATCGACGCCGACTACAAGCCGCTCAGGGACCGCGTCCGCGACGAGCTGCGCCGGCGGATCATCGACGACGTCTACCCCGCGGGCACCCGGCTCGTCGAGACCGAGATCGCGGCCCAGCTCGGCGTCTCCAGGCTTCCGGTGCGCGAGGCCATCCGGGCGCTGGAGACCGAGGGGTTCGTCAGGACGGTCCCCCGCAGGGGCGCGGTCGTCGTCGAGCTGTCCGAGCAGGACGTCGAGGAGCTGTTCGACGTCAGGGAGGCCCTTGAGGTCCTGGCCAGCCGGCAGGCGGCGACCCGGGCGACCAAGGCCGAGCTGCGACGGGTCCGCAACGCCCTGGCCAGGGGCCGCAAGGCCCTTGACGCCGGAGACCGGGTGGCCCTCGGCGAGGCCAACGAGGCCTTCCACGACGAGATCCTGAAGCTGTCCCACAACGTCCTCCTGCAGACCGTGCTCGAACCCCTCCAGGGACGTCTGCACTGGCTGCTGCGCCAGACCGGCGACCCGCACGACCTGTTCGAGGAGCACTCCGCCTGGTTCGAGGCGATCGCCTCCGGCTCCCCCGACCTGGCCGCCGAGCACGCGCGCAGGCACGCCCGGCTGAACCGGGAGATCGTACGCAAGCTCCTGGCCGAGCGGCACCAGGCCCCCTCCGCCTAGGCCTGTTCGAGAAATCCACACAGCGTTTCCCCCACGGCGAGCGACCCCGCCGTGCCTTCGCCTTCCCACATATCAGGAGCACCGCCATGTCCGATCCGACCCGGGCGACACTCGACGCCCTCAACGGCACCGACGTCCACCTGCGCCGCGTCTGCAAGGCCCGCGACGCCACCGACCAGGTCGGGCCACGGCACTTCCTGCACGCGGGACCGCCGATCGCCCTGGCCGACATCCCCGGGCCCATGCGGGGCGGGATCATCGCGGGCCTGCTCCTGGAGAAGGAGGCCGGGTCCGTCGCCGAGGCCGAGGCGATCATCGACCACGGCGAGGTGAGCATCAGCCCCTGCCACGACGCCGGCGCCGTGGGGGCCATGGCCGGCATCGTCACCCCCGGCACCCCCGTCGTGGTCGCCGAGACCGCCGGCGGGCTGCGGACGTTCTCCCCCCTGAACGAGGGCATCGGCGGGGCCATGCGCTACGGGTCGTACGACGAGGTGACGCTGGCGCGGCTGCGCCGGCTCGGCGACGTGCTCGCCCCCGCCCTCGACGAGGCCGTGGCGAACTCCGAGCCGCTCGACCTGATCGCCCTGGTCGCCGAGGGGCTGCGCCGGGGCGACGACTGCCACAACCGGCTGGTGGCCACCAGCGCGGCCCTGCTGGTCACGCTCACCCCCGGCCTGCTGCGCTCCCGCCTCGACCGGGAGGACCTGGCGGAGGTCGTGGCCTTCGTCGCGGGCAACGGGCACTTCGCGCTGCCCTTCGCGATCTCGGCGGCCAAGGCGGTCACGCTGACCGCGAGCGGCATCGCGGGCAGCCCGATCGTCACGACCATGGCGGGCAACGGGCGGGAGTTCGGCATCCGCGTCAGCGGCCTCGGCGACCGCTGGTTCACCGTGCCCTCGCCGGTCGGCGACCCGGTCCTCGTCGAGGGGGCGACCCTCGACGACGTCACCCCGACCATGGGCGACTCGATGATCGCCGAGACCGCGGGCTTCGGCGCCCTCGCGATGACCGCCGCCCCCGCGATCATGTCCTTCGTCGGCGGCGACATGGCCCTGGCCCAGGGGATCACCCGGCGCATGCGGACCCTGTGCGCCGGGACGAGCGAGCGGTTCCTCATCCCGGCCGAGGACTTCCTGGGCACCCCGCTCGGCATCGACGTGCACCGGGTGCGCGCCCTCGGCGTCGAACCCGTCATCAACAACGGCCTCGCCCACCGGGAGCCGGGACGCGGCCGGGTCGGCGCCGGGATCACCTCGATCCCGATCGAACCGTTCGTCGCGGCCAGCCAGGCGCTCACGGAGGAAACGGAGCGGCGCGGGTGAGCCTCCCTTCCTTCACCTCAGCGGACCTGGAGGCCGTCGCGGGCCGGTGGAACCTCGACCCCGGGCTGGTCGGCAGGCTCGGCCCGGCGATCGACCGGATGCGCGACGCCTACGGCCGCGTCCGGGACCTGGCGGCCGAGGATCACGCCTCCAAAGCCCCGGAACCGCCGCCCGTCGCGGTCACCCGGGTGCCGCGCGGTCCGGACAACCCGCACGGTGCCTGGCTGTACCGGATCGACGACCCCGAAACGCCGGGAACCGGGCCGCTGGCCGGGCGGACGGTGACCGTCAAGGAGTCCGTCGCGGTGCGCGGGGTGCCGATGACCCTGGGCAGCCGCCTCATGGCCGGGTTCGTCCCCGGCTCGGACTCGGTGGTCGTCGGCCGGATGCGCGACGCCGGGGCGGTGATCGTCGGCACGTCGGTCTGCGAGGACCTGTGCTACTCCGGGTCGAGCTTCACCAGCGCGCACGGCCCGGTGGGCAACCCCTGGGACCCGAGCCGCTCGGCGGGCGGCTCGTCGAGCGGCGCCGCGGTCCTGGTCGCCACCGGGCAGGCCGACTACGGCGTCGGCACCGACCACGGCGGCTCGGTCCGCAACCCCGCCGCCTGGTGCGGCGTCCTCGGACTCAAGCCGACCTATGGGATCGTCGACTACGACGGCGCCATGCCGACCGAGCGCACACTCGACCACATCGGCGTGCTGACCAGGGACGCCGCCGACCTGGTCGCCTTCCTTGAGGCGGCGGCCGTGCCGGGGCCGTACGCCGAGGGGTATGCCGAAGAGGTGGCCGGGCTGCGGGCCGGGGTCCTCACCGAGGGGTTCGGCTGGCCGGGCCGTTCCGACCCGCGCCTGGACGACGTGGTCCGCGGGGCCGCGCGGGCGCTGGAGAAACTGGGGCTGACCGTGTCAGACGTCTCGGTGCCGCTGCACCGGTACGGCAGGGACATCCACCTGCCCATCTCGATCGAGGGCGGCCTGACCACCGTCTTCGAGTCACGGCTGCAGGGCAACAACCACCAGGGGCCCTACCACCCGAACTTCGGGGAGACCTTCGGCCGGGCCGTCGCCGACCGTCCGGAGGACATCCCGGTCGGCGGGGTGCTGGCGCTCGTCGGCGCCACCCTGCTGCGGGACGCCACCCACGGCAAGGTCATGGCCTACGCCCAGCAGTTGCGCCGGAGGCTGCGCGAGCAGGTGGACCTGGCCCTGCGGGAGGTCGACCTCCTCGTCCTGCCGAGTGTCCCGATGCCGCCGCACCCGCTGCCCGCCGACCCCCGCGAGGCCGTGATCGAGACCGACCTCCCCTTCGAGATGCACGACAACAACTGCGTCTTCAACCTCACCGGGCACCCGGCGCTCAGCGTCCCGTGCGGATTCGTCGACGGGCTGCCGGTCGGCATGCTGCTGGTCGGACGGCCCGGCGCCGACGCCCGCCTGGCCCGGGTCGCGGCCGAGTTCGCCGAGCGCGTCTTCCGCTGCCCCGTGCCGCCGCACCACGAAACCATCGGGAGCCAACGATGACCGAGCAGGCACTGAACGTCTTCGGCGAGCCGCTGGAGGCCTGCGGCTTCGACCCGATCACCGGTTACCGCCGCGACGGCCACTGCCACACCGGCCCCGACAACCCCAAGGGGCACACCGTCTGCGCGATCGTCGACGAGGGCTTCATCGCCTTCCAGTCCACGGTGGACAACGACATCGCGACCCCCCGGCCCGACCTGGCCTTCCCCGGGCTGAAACCGGGTGACCACTGGTGCGTGATCGCCGCCAAGTGGTACGAGGCCTACCTGGCCGGTCACGCCTGCCCGGTGAACCTCGCGGCGACCAACGTCAGGGCCCTGGAGGTGATCCCCCGCGAGGTCCTGATGGAGTACGGCGTGGACCTCCGCGCCTCGGACGGACGAACCCCGGACACACCGTGAGCCGCTGGAACGCGCTACGCGCCTACGCCGCCCTGCCCGCGACCACCGGCCCGTGGTACCTGGCGATCACCCTGCTCGGCCGCATCCCCGCCTCCATGGGCCAGCTCGGCTCGCTGCTGCTGGTCAGCGGGGCGACCGGGTCGCTGGCACTGGGCGGCGCCACCGCCTCGGCCTTCGCGATCGGGCAGGCCACCGGCGGGCCGCTCATCGGCAGGTCCGCCGACCGGTACGGCCACCGGCCGACCGGGCTGGTCGCCGCACTGCTGCACGCCGCCGCCCTCGTCCTGCTGGTGGTGTGCGTCGAACAGGACGCGCCCACCTGGGCGGCGCTGGCCTCCGCGGTGGTCGCGGGCTCCGCCGTACCGCAGGTGGGGCCGCTGTCCAGGGCCCGCTGGACCGCGCTGGTCCATCGCGGGAAGCTGTCCCTGAACCGCTTCCCCACCGCGATGAGCTTCGAGGGGACGAGCGACGAGTTCGCCTTCGTCCTCGGCCCCGCCCTGGTCGGCATCATCGCGACGGTCACCTCCCCCCGCACGGCGGTGCTCATGGCGGCGGCGCTCACCGCCACGGCCTGTGTGTCCTTCGCCCTGCACCCGACGGCGACCATGGTCACCCGGCACGAGGATCGGGACGGGGCCGCCACGGCTCCGGTGCGGCGCGTCCCGGTGTTCCTGCTCGCCGCCGGGCTGACCGGTCTGGGCTGCTACTTCGGCTCGGTGCAGGCCGGGGTCACCTGGCGCGCGGTCGACGCGGGCTCGGAGGGGGCCGCCGGGCTGATCTACGCGATCCTCGGGCTGAGCAGCGCCCTGGCCGGGGTCTTCGTCCCGATGCTGCCCGCCTCCTTCCCGCTCGCCCGCAGGCTCCAGGCGGGTTTCGCGCTGCTGGCCGTCCTCAGTCTGCCGCTGGCGATCGTCGGCGGGCTGAACATCGGCGGGCTGTGGCCGCTGGGCCTGCTGATCGTGCTGCCCGGCGTCACCATCGCCCCGATCCTCGTCACGGCCTACACCCAGGCCGAGATGACGGTCCCGGTGCAGCGGATCTCGTGGGTCATGACCGTGCTGACCTCCTCCGTCGTCATCGGTTACGCGATCGGCGCCTTCCTGTCCGGCACCCTCGCCGACCGGTACGGCCCGCTGGCGGCCTTCCTGGTCGCGCTGGGCGCGGCCTGTGTCGGCGTCGCGGCCAGCGGCTTCGGCCGGCGACGACTGGCGGCCCTGCGGCCGGGATAGTGCGAGAGGCTCGTCGAGGGCCCTTCGTTCGGCCGGTGCGGTGGTCTCCGTGGTGGTCTGAGATGATCTGTCGCCATGGGGCCGTTCTCGGCGGTGAGGTGGGTACGCGCGACGGGGTTCGCCGTCACCTGCGCCACCCTGGCCGTGCTCGGTCACCTGCTCGGCGGCGGATCCTTCGACCCTGCGGCGGCCGTCGGCGGCGTCCTGCTGCTGGTGCCGGTCGCGCTGGCGCTCACCGGACGTGAGCGGACCTTCGGCGCCATCCTTCCCGCGACCGGCCTGTCGCAGGTCGTCCTACACGCCCTGCTCTCCTACGGCGAGCCGCAGGCGGCGGTGGCGCACCACACGACGGGCACACCCCCGGGGCAGATGGGCCACATGGCCACCTCGGCCCTGGGCATGCCGCTGATGCACCTGGCGAGCGTGGTGGCGACCTCGGTGTGGCTGCGCTGGGCCGAGGAGAACCTGTGCGCCCTGGCCAGGCAGCTGGCCGGGCACGTGCTGCGGCGCCTGCTGGTCCTGCTGATCCTGACGCCCCCGCAACCGTACGGCCCGGTCACCGTCCCGGTGGCCGAGGAGATCGGGGCTCCCCGAGCCCGCACCCTGCTGAGACACGCCCTCGTGCGCAGAGGGCCTCCGGGAGCGCGCGCCGCGTCGGTCGCGGCCCTCTGACATCCGGCGACCACCCCGGACGGCCCGTCACGGCCGCCCGGCACGGTCCCGCGCGCCGGCGCGCACCCTTTCCGTACGGCTTCCGCGACCTTCCTCTGCGGCTTCCCGTGTTCCTCCGTACGGCCTCCGTGCTTCCGTGAGGTGCCCCGGCGCGCGCTCTCCCCTCGGCAGAAAGCGCGAACACCCATGTCCTTCGACCGTCTCACCAGACCACTGGCCGCCGTACTCGCGACGGCCCTGACCCTCACCGGCTGCGGCGCCCGGGGCGGAGACCCGGCCGCCGCGAAACCCCGGGTCACCGAGGCCCCCGGCCCCACGGAATACCCGTTATACCCGTTGACCCTCGACAACTGCGGCATGCGGATCACCTTCCAGGCTCCGCCACGACGCGTGCTGATCCTCAACGGGACGAGCGTCGGCGAGGCGGAGAGCTTCGTCCTGCTCGGCCTGGAGCGGAACGTCCTGGCCAACGCGCAGAGCTACGGCGTCTCCGACGACCCGTCGATGGTCGGCAGGGTCAGGGCGCTGCCGACCGGCGGGCTGACCATGAACAAGAACTTCGACGTGCCCGCGGAACAGGTGCTCAACCTCAAGCCGGACCTGGTCGTCTCCACCTGGTCCGGCGGGTTCGAGGCCAGGAACGGCTTCGCCACCCGCGAGCAGCTCGCCGCCGCCGGGATCATCTCACTCGTCAACCCGGTCAACTGCGCCATGGGCAAACCCGACGCGACGCCGGAGGAGAAACTCGCCTACCGGGACCAGTCCATCGGCTCCACCTTCGAGTTCATCGGCCTGCTCGGCAGGATCTTCGACGTCCAGGAACGGGCGCGGGACCTGGTCGGACAGCTGCGCTCCCGGGTCGAGGCCGTACGGGCGCGGGTCTCCGGCCGCCCCGCCAGGAGGGTGCTCATCGCCTACCCCGGCATGTCCATGATGAACGCCAACGGCCTGCCCGCCGTGATGACCGGGGGCATCTACGACGACGTGATCAGGGCGGCCGGGGGCGTCAACGTCTTCGCCGGTCAGACCGCCGACATGACGCGCACCCTCAACAGGGAGCAGCTGGCCGTCGCCCCGGTCGACGTCCTGGTCGTCGGCCTGTTCGGCCCCCGGGAGGACGGCGAGCGGGAGGCGGCCAGGCTGTTCGCCGCCTACCCGCAGTGGCCCGCGTCCCGGTCGAGGAGCTACACCGTGGTCTCCGACGGCGCCTACCTCGGCCCGCTCAACGCCTGGGCCGTGGAGAAGATCTCCCGGGTGGTGCACCCCGGTGACTGACCTCGCAACCCCCGCGAAGAGCCGCCCCCACCTGATCTCAGGACCCGCGACCGGGGCGCTGCTGGCCGTACTGGCGGCGGCCCTGGTCGCGGCCCTGGTGCTCGGTGTCTCCGTCGGCTCGGTCACGCTGCCCTTCGGCCAGGTCTGGCAGGTGGTCTGGGCGCATCTGTCCGGCCACGGCGACCAGGCCGACCCGATGCTCGGACAGGTCGTCTGGGAGATCCGTACGCCACGGGCCCTGCTGGCCGCGCTCGCCGGGGCGGGGCTGGCGGTGGCCGGGGTGGCGCTGCAGGCGCTGGTCCGCAACCCGCTCGCCGACCCCTACGTGCTCGGCGTCTCGTCGGCGGCCTCCCTCGGCGCCGTGCTGGTGCCCGCCCTCGGTGGTACGGCGCTGGCCGGGCTGGCCGGTTCACTCGGCGTCACCGGCGCCGCCTTCGTCGCCGCGATGGCCTCGGCGCTGGTGGTCTACGTGCTGGCCCAGCGATCCGGGCAGCTGCTCGACTCCTGGCTGGTGCTGAGCGGGGTCGCCGTCGGATACCTCTGCACGGCGGCCACCACCTTCGTCCAGCTCCAGCTCAACCCGACGGAGCTGCAGGGGATGATGTTCTGGCTGATGGGCAGCGTCGCCGGGGCCTCCTGGGACGACCTCGGGGTGCCCGCCCTGGTCACCGTGGCCTGCGTGGCGTGGCTGCTGACCCAGGCCCGCGCGCTCAACGCCCTGCTGGCCGGGCAGGACGCGGCCGTCGCCGTCGGCGTGCCGGTTGCCGCGCAGCGCGTCGGACTGCTGCTGGTCGGGTCACTGCTCACCGCGACCGTGGTCAGCGTGGTCGGCGGCATCGGGTTCGTCGGGCTGATGATCCCGCACGGCACCAGGTTCGTCGTGGGGGCCGACCACCGGCGTGTGCTGCCGACGTCCCTGCTGTCGGGGGCGTTGTTCCTGGTGCTGGTCGATCTGGCCGCCAGGGTCGTCGACCGCCCCAACGAACTGCCCGTCGGCGTGTTCACCACCGGGTTCGGCGTACCGTTCTTCCTGTGGTTGCTGCGCCGCCGTACGAACGGGGGCTCCGATGCGTCTTGACCTGGCCGGGGTCAGCGCGCGCATCGACGCGCGCCCCATCGTCAGCGAGGTCGACCTGACCGCCGAACCCGGGGAGTTCGTCGCGCTGGTCGGCCCGAACGGCAGCGGCAAGCCGACTAGCAACCTGACACATATTTCGCTTAGGTAACGACCCTGTCGGGGATGGCCTTGACCTGGGGTTTCTTGCCGTACCCCTCCCCTCCTGCACATCTTCCCCTAGCCGGTCTTCCCGTCCGCCGTCGTCCCCCTGCGGGAATAAGCGGAGTCGGGGCAGGGGGTCAAGGTGCAGCGCCCTACTGGACGAACGACCTTGACCCCCTGCCCCGACTCCGCTCCGCTTTTGGGGGACGTCGGCGGACGGGAAGACCGGCCTTCCTCAGCCATCGCCGCTACCCGCGCGTTTGCGCTCCTCCTTCCCGGAGTCGGAGTCCCCTCGGTTTGAGCTTTGGCGGTACATGTTGTGTCTGGGTTTGGGGCTGTACCGCTTGTCAGGGTCGGACGTGGGTGGCCTGTCCCGGGTCGGTATCGGGGATCGGATCGGCGGAGCGATCGGCGTTAGGGCCACGGCCCGGGATGATGCGGTTCCGGTGATCGGGCAGAGCATGCATGTTCTGCCCGGTCAGCCCTCTGCTTTGCCCCTGGCCGCGACTTTGGGAGTCCTGAGCCCGCGCTGACTCAGTCCGCGGTCGTTGGTTGTTCAGGTCAGGCGTGATCGGTACTGCTCAAGTTCCTTCATGGCCTCTCGGGGCCAGCCGTCGGTCTTAGCCTTGTTTTCGTCTCTGACGGTCCACTTGATGAGCATGGTTCCGTCGAGGCGTTCCAGGACGTAGTTGTCCTCGCGGTACCAGAGCGCCTCGGAGACTCTGATGCCCTGCTTGTAGGTGCGGCTGATCTCCTGCTCTGCCCAGGTCTCCGTGATCTCCTGGTTGGTGACGGTCACCTTCATCTGCTCGGCGAAGGTCTCGCTGATGGAGGAGCCGAACCCCTTGAACCCGAACGACGCCCCGGCACTCACCGATGTGCTGGTGGTCTTCTCCACCTGCTCGGAGTTGAGGCTCGTAAGGCCGACGTGGGTCGTCTGCTTCTCCGTGTACTCCGAGGCGCCTCCGTGCTCGTACTGGAAGACGCGCCTCCAGTAGCCGTACCTGCGCAGGATGTAGTACGGGTTCAGCTGTGCCTGGCGCCGTCGGTCGTAGGCCTGGTCGGTGATGAGGGGGAACGGGTAGGCGAAGTTGGCGACCTCGACGGGATCGGTGGTGTCCTTGTCCGGGTGCTCAAAGCTGGTCAGCCGGTGGATGTCACCGATAGTCACCCCTTCGAAGGTGGGCAGGTTCAGCACGCGCTCGAACTTGTCCCTGACGTTGAACTCCCACTGCCGCGACTTCATGCTGTCTGGGTCGGCGTCTGCGGTCTGTTCGATGTTCGTCCCTCTTATCAAGGAGGAATTCCTGACCTTCAGGAAGAGTTGACTGTTCTGGTTGCGCACCTGGTAGGTGTTACCGGAGACGTGCTCAAGGAGCCAGGTCTGGCTTGGGGCCCGATCGGGCGAGTCCAGTTCGTACTGCTCCACCGACCTCCCCGGCTCGGTGCTGTCGTCGAAGATCTTCATGATGAGGCCGCTGTTCTTGTTCGCGAACAGGTGGAAATCGTTGTCCAGGGGGAAGACGTGCCAGGTTTGCGCGTCACACTCCGCCCCGAAGATCTTTATGGACTCCTGGTCCAGGTTCATGCCGCTCGCCGTGCTGGCGCGGGTCGCGTTGAGGTAGTAGGTGCTGCGCCCGTTCCCGATCAGGTAGGTCTGACCGGCCTTGATGATGGACATGGGTGAAGCATCCCCCCGCTCAATGATCGCTACAATGTGAATCCAATCATGAACACTGTGTGATTTCCCATGGGCACGCCCACCCTCCCGGCAAACCCCACCCCGCCCTTGCCGCCCTACACACCCCGGGCCGCGATCGTGAACTCCTCGGTCGTGGTCCTGAGCCTTCTTCGTGATCGGTGAGCCGTTCGCCGGAGATTTTGTGTGTCGATATGGTGTCCGCGGTGGGTGTTTGGGCTGATTAGCCGTAGTGAGACCGAAAAAAATTTAAGTATGTCGGCGTGTGTGTTGTTGAGCGCATGAGAACGCACGTGATCACATGTTTCCGCTGTTGACCTTGTACCTTCTTTGGATCGCTCACCGGTGCCGGTGAGGAAAGTCTCATCGCCGTGCGCGGCTGGGGCGGTGCGGGTTCGCGACGGGAGGCGAGGCCCGGCGGGACGGGCGCGGCGAGCACGGCGCCGACGT
>NZ_JBHSBC010000023.1:0-172585 GCF_042650425.1 Streptosporangium jomthongense
GCCATTCCTGCAGCCCAAACGACTTAGGACTTACTCGTCTAGGTTCCGCGTGTCATCGGCGATGCCTTACCAAGGTCGGCCGCTGCCCGCTGCTGTCGTTCATGGTCTTCGGAGGGAGCGGTTCATTCGCCGGGCGTAGGGGTCTGTGCTCGGGGGCGGAGGCGTCGGCGGAAGCTCGGTCGCGGTGCCGCCCCGTCGGTAAGTCGTTCGGTTCGATTTTTTCGGCCGGAGCGAACAAGGCGGGTTGGTTCTGTTCGAGTTACATCGACTCAGCCGAACAAAATCATGGGAGAGCCGGTGTCAGGACCGGGCAGACCGTCCAGGGCGACTGTGTGTCAGCGTCTCGACGAGGCCGTTCGAGAGCTTCGTGACCGTTTGGGCGGGCTGCCTTCGCCTGCTGAGGCGGAGGACATCTGGTCTGACATCTGGCACCAGGAGGCTCACAACAGCACTGCGATCGAGGGCAACACGCTCGTGTTGCAGGAGGTGGAGAAGCTCCTTGAGGAGGGCCGGGTGGTGGGCGCGAAGCCTCTCAGGGACTACATGGAGGTGAGGGGGTACGGCGACGCCGCGAAGTGGGTGTACGGGCAGGCACTGGAGCCGGGAGACTGGCAGAACGGAGATCTCATCACGCTCCAGGAGATTCGGCAGATACATCACACCGCCATGTCGCTCGTGTGGGCTGTGGGCCCTCACCCGCACGCCACCCCTGCCGAAGGCCCGGGGAACTTCCGGCGACATGAGATCGCCAAGTTCCCCGGGGGTATGAAGCCGCCGTCATGGCCGGAGGTCGACTCCCGGATGCGGGACTGGGTGAAGATCGTCGATGGCCTCCGCGGTGAGTCCGAGGAGCCCCTCCCCGAACGCTTGGCACATGTTCACAATCGGTTCGAGCAGATACATCCGTTCCTTGACGGCAACGGGCGGACGGGCCGTTTGGTGCTCAACTTGATACTCGGCAGGATCGGCTATCCACCAGCGATCATCTACAAGCGCGACCGTGACAAGTATCCGCAGGCGATGCGCCGAGCCGACAATGACGAGTTCGGCCCGTTGGGCGAACTCGTCGCACGCAGCGTGACGACGAATCTGTATCGCTTTGTCATGCCGGCGATGGCCGGTCCGGTCAAGCTCGTCCCCCTGCCCGCCCTCGCGACACGCGACGTCACCGAGAACGCCCTCCGGGTGGCTGCCGCACGGGGGCGCCTGCGTGCGGTCAAGGGCGACGACGGGATGTGGCGCAGCAGCAAGAAGTGGGTGAACGACTATCTCAAGTCAAGGCACCGCAGGTCGTGATGCGTCCGCTGCGGATGAGAAGTCGCCCAGGTGGCAGGACCACTGAAGAGGTTCGGCGTCTCGGCCTGGACGGTGATTCGCGAAGCCGGTCGTCTCGCCGCTGCGGGATCGCCGATCCGTGGGTGATCCAGGTGGGCACCGTACGGTGGGTCAGGGCTGGGCGTGGCGGGTGAGGCCGAGGGTGGCGATGAGGTCCTCGTGGAGTTCGAACCAGACACGGTGGCAGGAGTCCACGTCGGTGCGGTCGACCCAGGCGCCGTCCCCCGCCTGCGCGCGTGCCAGGGCCGCGGCGAAACGTGTGTCGTATCCGCGGAACCGCGTGAGGACGTGACCGAGCCGGTCCACGAGCGGGGTGAGCGCCCGGCCGACGCAGGCCAGTTCGTGGAGGACTCCGGCGTCCCAGGTGGGGTCGGAGTGGTCGTTGACGGCGAGCCGATCGTTGGCGGCGGGCCGGAGCTGCCAGTCGGTGCAGGCCTGTAGCAGGAGAGCGTTCAGCGGGAGGAACCTGCGGTGAACGTCTCGGACCTCGTCGGCGGCGCCCGCGAGGGTGAGTTCGGCCGCGAGCCGGCGCTCGTTCTCGGCCCGGCCGGCTTCGGTCAACGACCAGCCTCTGGTGTCGGCGAAGGAGGTGTGCTCGACCCAGCCACGGCTCTCGGCCTCGCGTAGCACCTCTTCCGCCGTGGCCGTGTCGAGCCCGTACCGGCGGGCGATCACCGGGGTGTCCGCGAACCCGGTGACGCGTACGGCGTGCAGGATCAGGAGGTCGGGCGAGGAGTCGTGCGTCATGAGCCGGTGTCCTGTCGTGCGGTCAGGCGGGTGTAGTGCTGCTGGCATGCCTGCGGGGAGTTGAACCCCATCACGTGCGCCATCTGCGCCCAGGTCAGGCCCGCGCTTCTGGCGATGAACAGCAGGGCGGATTCGAGCCCTTCGACCTCGGCTCGTGCGGCGGGCAGGAGGGCGAGCGCGTCCAGGATGCCCTCCGGGTCCAGGTCGGCGTTGCGCCAGACGGCGAACTGCACGAGGTCGACCGCCGACAGCGGGGCGGGCGGGGGACGCCACGGACGGGCGTCGAGCTCGTCCGCGCCCAGGTCAAGAAGCCGCTCACGCGCGTCCCGCTCACGCCCGGCCTGGGCGTGGTCGGCGTGCGCGCCGGAGGCGATGTCGTCCTTGCGTGACATGCGTCCCAGCATGCACAATCAACAAATTGTTGTCAATGTTCTGTTGAAGGGCGAAGCGGATGATCGTTTCCCTGGGGGAGGCCGTCGCCGACACCTGCGGGGGCAAGGCCGGTGCGCTCGGCGCGTTGCTCAGGGCGGGTCTGCCGGTTCTCGACGGCTTCGTCGTCCCGTTCGCCGCCTACCTCGCGGCCGGACCGGACGACGCCGACGCGGCGCGGCAGGAGATCGGGGCCCGCCCGGTCCCCGCCGCCGTGATCGACGCGCTGGGGCGCGCGCTGGACGAACTCGGCGAGCCGTCCGTGGCCGTACGGTCATCGGCGGCGAAGGAGGACACCGGTCAGGCGTCGGCCGCCGGTCAGCACGAGAGCTTCCTCGCCGTGCACGGACCCGACGAGGTCGCCGAAGCCGTAGGAGCCTGCTGGGCCTCGCTGTTCTCCCCGCGTGCCGTCGCCTACCGGGCCGGCTCCGGCTGCGACGACCTTCTGATGGCCGTCATCGTCCAACGCCACCTGGACGCCGAGGTGTCCGGGGTCATGTTCACTCCCGCGGGTCCGGACGACGTGACCCGGATCGAGGCGTCCTGGGGTCTCGGCCCCAGCGTCGTCGAGGGCAGGGTCACCCCTGACGCCTACCGTGTCTCCCGGGACGGGCCGGTCGTCCGTACCGTCGCGGACAAACGGCGGCGTCTTGACCGGAGGGGCACGCGGCTCGTCGTCCACGACGTGCCCGTCGCCGCCCGGGACCGGCCGGTGATCGACGACGCGACCGCCACGCGGCTGGCCGAGCTGGGCGAACGGATCGCCGCCGTGCTCGGCGGCCCGCAGGACGTCGAGTGGGCGATCGCCGACGGCCGCGTCTGGATTCTGCAGGCGCGGCCGGTCACCGCCGCGCTCCCGCCACCCCTCTCCGGTGCCTCGGACGTCACGGCCACCGGCCTCACCGGGACGCCGGGCAGCCACGGGACCGTGACCGGCACCGCGAGGATCGTCCGTGGTTTCGGCGACTTCGCGCGGGTGAGCCCGGGGGACATCCTCGTCTGCCCCTTCACCGACCCTGCCTGGACGCCGCTGCTGCGCGTCGCCGCGGGAGTCGTCACCGAGACGGGAGGCGTGCTCTCCCACGCCGCGATCGTCGCCAGAGAACACGGCATCCCCGCCGTCCTCGGCGTTCCTGACGCGACGAACAGGCTCCGCGACGGCGCCGTCATCACCGTCGACGGCACCGCCGGAACCGTCACGGCCGACCACCTCCGTCCGAGAGGAGACGGGGCCCCCGCCCCTGACCACGCATGACGACCAGACACCTCTACCTCGTGCGTCACGGCGTGGCCGACGCGTTCGGGGAACTCACCGACACCGGGCGTCGGCAGGTGGGCCTGCTGGGCGAACGGCTCGCGGGTGTACCGGTCGACGTCGTGTGGCACTCTCCGCTACCGCGTGCCGTGGCGAGCGCGCGTGAACTCGCCCGTCGTCTACCGGGCGTGCCGGTGATCGAGGCCGCCGAACTCGTCGACCATGTGCCCTACGTTCCCACCGCGGCCGAGACGCCTCCGTCCTGGGCCGGCTTCTTCGACGGCTACGACGATGCCGAGGCGGCCTCCGGCCAGAGCCTCGCCGAGGCCCTGGTCGCCCGGTTCGCGAAGGTCACCGGCTCGGCCGCGAGGGCTCCGAGATCCACCCACGAGGTCCTGGTGACGCACGCCTATCCGATCGCGTGGCTGGTACGGCACGCGCTGGACGCGCCGCCGTCGCGGTGGCTCGGGCTGAACAGCGCCAACACCGCGCTGACGGCCATCGAGTACCGCGACGGCCTGCCACCGACGATCGTGATGTTCAACGACATGAGTCACCTCCCGCCCGGCCTGCGCTGGACCGGATTCCCCGAAGGCGTCAGGCCGTGAGATCACCAGGCCCGGACTGTTCAAGGCCAATCGGCAGGGGTTTCTGTGTGGGCGGAAAGCGCCGAATTCCGGCCCGGGTTCACCTGGTTCGTTCCGCGTTCAATTGAGCCTGGGCTTTTTTCGGCGAGGGTTTCTCCGCGCGGTCACGCCTTCGGCGTTTTCTCTGCCGCCGACGAAAAGTCGTGACGCGTTCGTCCGCGGCGTCGGCCGGGTTTCCCCGGTCCCGGAGAAGAGGAACGGGCCCACGGGCGATTGCGCCGATCCCGTGGGCCCGTTCTCGTCAGGTGGTCGTTACTCGACGGAGCAGAGCCTGCCGTTGAGGGCGAACCTCAGGGGGGCGGGCTGGGCGCCGCTGTAGGAGGCGGTGAACCCGATCTGGGTCGTCGAACCCGGGTTGACGACCTTGTTCCACTGCTTGTTCGTGCCGCTGATCCGCGAGCCGTTCTGGGTCCAGTCCGCGGACCAGCCCGAGGTGAGCTGCGCGGACGACGCCGGGTAGTCGACCGACAGCGTCCAGCCGTCGATCGGGGTCGTGCCGATGTTACGCACGTTGATCTCCGCGTTCAGCGTCGAGCTCCACGTCGCCGCGCGGTAGGAGACCGTGCACGTCGGGGTCGGGGTGGGGAAGCCCTCCCTGGCCAGGACGGACAGCATGGAGGACGGCTCGCTGAGGTTGCCGGCCTCGTCCTGGGCGACCACGAAGTAGTTGTAGCGCCGCCCGACGACCACGTCGGACTCGGCGAAGTTCAGGATGCCGGAGGACGAGATCGTGCCGACCCTGTCGTAGGCCGAGGGGTTCTCACGGTAGACGTCGTACTCCTTGACCCCGACGTTGTCGGTCGAGGGCTGCCAGCAGAACGTGGCGCCCCGGTAGTCCTGCAGGCAGGCGTCCTGCAGGCCGGTCGGCCGGCTCGGCGGCACGCGGTCGCCGGGCTTCGGGGACGGCGAGGGCGACGGGGTCATCCCGGTCAGCGCCGGCACCGTGATCAGTTCGGACGGCGGGCTGACGTTCCCCTCCGCGTCCCTGGCCACGACGTACAGCGTGTACCGGCGGTTCAACTCGCCGGAGACGACGCTGCTCGGGTAGGTCGTGGTGGCGGCGAGGACGAAGCCGTCGACGTCCAGGCGGTACACGTCGTAGATGACGCCCCCGCTTTCGTCCGACGAGGCACTCCAGCAGATGGAGGCGTAGCCGGTCTGGGTGACGGGGGCGAGTGGCACCGGGCAGTGCCACAGGCCGACAGGGCGCGTCGGGGAGCCGGGATTGGTCTGCGTGCTCGTGGGGCTGGGGCTGGGAGTGGACGCGTGGGCGATGCCCCCCCATGGGGCGGCGGCCATGCTGATCGCCAGCATGGCCGTCAGTAACGCCACCGTGAGAAACCCGAGGCTGAGGAGGACCGTCCCGGAGGATCGTCTGCCGATTTGCATGATGTCCCTGTCGAATCGTCTTTTGGCGTTTGTCCCCCCGCGGTGATTGTGGAGTGTTTTTGACATTCCGTAAAGTCACGATTTTGCAGGCTGGCGAAAGCCCAGGTCCCGCCGTACGACGTCGGTCGGCGCTTGGCGCGTCCGGCACGGGCCGCCGTCACCGGCCGTGCCCGCAGGCGCTCGACCTCCGTGGCGGAGAGAGCGCGGTGCGGCCGCCCAGGCCGTCATCGCCCCAGGTCACGCCCAGCTCGGGCGGTGTGACGCAGTTCACGTCACGTTCCCGGCCCCTGACCGGTTCTCAGCGGGCGAGAAAGGGAGAGACAGATGACCCATCACATCGTGGTTCTCGGAGCGGGGTACGCGGGGCTGGTCGCAGCCAAGCTGGCGGCGCGGCAGAAGGGGACCAGGGTCACCCTGGTCAACCGGCGGGACCACTTCGTGGAGCGGGTACGGCTGCACCAGCTCGTCACCGGTCAGCGTCTTCGTGACCTGCCGCTGGCCGACCTGCTCGCGGGCACCGGGGTCGAGCTGGTCGTCGACACGGTGACCGGGATCGACGCCGACACCCGGACGGTACGACCGGCGCACGCTCCGGAGATCGGCTACGACACACTCGTCTACGCGCTGGGGAGCCAGGCCGACCTGAGCCCGGTGCCCGGAGCGGCCGAGCACGCCCACACCGTCGCCACCCTCGACCAGGCCGAGCGGCTCAGGACTCGGCTGCGGGACGGCGGCACCGCGGTCGTCGTCGGGGGCGGGCTCACCGGCATCGAGACGGCGGCCGAACTGGCGGAGTGCCTGCCGGAGGTGAAGGTACGGCTGGTCACCGAGGGGGCGTTGGGCGGCGCGCTGTCGCGGCGGGCCCAACGGCACCTCAACGCGGCCTTCGGCCGTCTCGCCGTCGAGGTGCGCGAGCACGCCAGGGTGGCCGGGGTGCACGACGACCACGTCACGCTGGAGGGCGGAGAGCGGCTCGGTGCCGACGTCACGATCTGGACGACCGGCTTCCGGGTTCCCGAGCTGGCGCGCCAGGCCGGGTTCTCCGTCGACGACGACGGGCGCATGCTGGTGGACCCGACACTCCGCTCGGTCTCGCACCGGGAGGTGTACGGCATCGGCGACGCGGCGGCCGTGCGCACGGCCGACGGCGTGGAGTTGCGGATGGCCTGCGCGACGGCGCTCCCGGTGGCCCAGCAGGCCGTACGGGCGATCACCGCGCGTCTGGCGGGGCGGACGCCCGATCCGGTGCGCTTCAGGTACGCCAACCAGTGCGTCAGCCTCGGCCGCCGCGACGGTCTGATCCAGTTCGTTCGCGGGGACGACAGCCCGGTCGAGATGGTGCTCACCGGGCGGACGGCCGTCGCCTACAAGGAGGCCATCGTGAGGGGCACCGTCATGGCGTTGCGTCACCCGTGGATGCCGACGCGGATGCCCGGACGCTGACGGGCGCGGGGGCGTCGTCAACAGTCAGGGGGATCCTCGGTAGGCCGCGAGCGGGACCGGTGGATCACCTCCCAGGGGGACGATCTTCACCCGGGGTACGACCAAAAATTGATCTTCACCGCGCCGCCTCTCTGAATGTGATCGCACGCAGAAGGGAACCGATGGAGATGAAGATGAGGACGTATGGCAGGGTCGTGCCCCTTGCGGCGGCGACCGCCGCGGTGGCGGCACTGACCGTCGCCTCTCCCGCCTCGGCCGCGTCCACCGCGGCGGTGACGATCAGGGTCGAGCGGGCCTACTCCGAGAACGTGCCGGAGTGGGGCACGCAGTTCACCTGCCCGACGAACCAGGTGCTCACCGGCCGTTCGCACACCGGTGACGAGAACGCCTGGACCACGTACTACTGCAGCTGGATCCTCATCAACGGCGAGCAGGTCCGGGTGTCCCTCGGGGACTGGACCCCCGGCCAGAAGGAGAGCAGGTCCAGCTACAGCGCCCCGGCGGACCAGGCGCTCGTCGGCCGTTCGCACACCGGTGACGAGAACGGCACCACGCGCTACCGCACCGCCACGCTGTCCTGGCAGGGCCGTCCGGTACGGCTCACCGGCGCCGTCTGGAGCGGCGACCTCAAGGAGAGCAGGCACACCTTCCAGGCGGACTACAACCGGGTCCTCGTGGGCCGTTCGCACAGCGGTGACGAGAACGGCAAGACCCGCTACCAGCACGCCCTTGTGACCTTCGAGGGCTGATCCGCCCATCGTCGGCCCGGTCGCCGAGGTGATCGGGCCATCCCGGCGGGAGACGGGTCCTGTGGCCGTCATCGCACAGGCCGTGCGGGTCCGTACGAGGCCGCGCGGTTCCGCGCGGGTTCACGCGGGTCCGTGCCGGGGTCGTGCGACCGTGCCGCACCGTGATCCGTGTCCCGCCTTTCGGCCGCAAACGCACGCAGAAGGGAACCGAGAAGATGAAGACGAGGACGTACGGCAGGGCCGTACCCGTGGTGGCGGCCGCCGCCGCGGCGGCGCTGACCATGGCCTCTCCCGCCTCGGCCGCGACGATCAAGGTTGAGCGCATCTACCAGGAGACCGTGCTGGAACGGGCGGACGCCTTCGACTGCCCGGCGAACCAGGTGCTCACCGGTCGTTCGCACATCGGTGACGAGAACACCAGGACCACGTACTACTGCAGCTGGATCTTCATCAACGGCGAGCAGGTCGAGGTGCACTCGGGAGACTGGACCGCCAGCCAGCGGGAGAGCAAGTCCAGCTACATCGCCCCCACGGACCAGGCGCTCGTCGGCAGGTGGCACACCGGTGACGAGAACGGCATGACGCGCTACCGCACCGGCGCCCTGTACTGGCAGGGCCGTCAGGTGCGGCTGACCAACCTGACCTGGAGCGGTGAGTACAAGGAGAGCAACCACAACGCGCAGGCCGGCTACAACCAGGTCATCGTCGGCCGTTCGCACAGCGGTGACGAGAACGGCAAGACCCGTTACCTGTACGCCACGGTGACCTTCACGGAGTGATCCGAGGCCCCCTGTGACCCTGATCGCCGCCGACACCCCCCACGGCGGCGATCAGCCGTTTTCCGAGGTGCCCGCCGTACGGCGAAGGCTGTCAGGTCAGGGGGCCCGCGAAGACGATGATCTCGTCGATGTCTCCGGCGGTGGTCACGTGGACGACGTCCGTGCCGGACAGCACGGTCTCGCCGTCGGCCGTCTCGTAACGCCAGCCGAACCTCGCCCACTCTCCCGGGGCGTCCACCCGGGTCGTCCTGACGAGGCGCCCAGGCCCGGCGGGGTGGCCGTGGACGACCTCGGTGATGAAGTCGTTGACGGCCTCACGGCCGACACCCCGGCCGAGCGGTCCCCAGAAGACGACGTCGGCGCTCACCGCACGGCTCAGGAGGGTGGCGCGACGCTCGGGGTCGGAGGTGGCGGTGGCCTCGACGAAGACGTCGATCGCCTGCACGTGGAGATCGTGGAGATCGTCGCCCATGGCCCCGGGGTCCTTTCGACGGTACGTTCCCGACACGCTACAGCGAGCGTACGACGGTCAAGATGTCCTAGGTCGTGGGGGAGGGGCGTTCTACGATCCTGGG
Organism: Streptosporangium jomthongense; assembly: GCF_042650425.1. Classification (NCBI taxonomy): domain Bacteria; kingdom Bacillati; phylum Actinomycetota; class Actinomycetes; order Streptosporangiales; family Streptosporangiaceae; genus Streptosporangium; species Streptosporangium jomthongense. Next base: position 9,349 of record NZ_JBHSBC010000023.1, read on the forward strand.
AAGGGGGTGGGGGCCATGGCGGAGGAACTGACGGGTCTGGCGGGGCTGCTGTACGAGATGGGGTTGCTCAAGCGGTACCGGCGCACGGGGTGGCTGGTCGCGGGGGTGCGGGATCCGGAGAGCATCGCCGACCACTCCTTCAGGGCGGCGGTCATCGCGAGCGTGATCGCGGCGCTTGAGGGCGGGAATCCCGAGCGGGCCGCGTTCATGAGCCTGTTCCACGACACCCAGGAGACCCGGATCACCGACATCCCCTACCTCGGCAAGCGTTACCTGAAGGCGGCCTCGAACGAGGAGGTCACCGCCGACCAGGTGAGCGGGGTGCCCGAGGTCGTGGCGGGGATGGTGCGCGGCGCGGTCGCCGAGTACGAGGAGAAGACCAGTCTCGAAGCCGTCTGCGCCCGTGACGCCGACAAGCTCGAATGCCTCGTCCAGGCCGTCGAGTACCGCGAGCAGGGGCACCAGAACGTCCAGCCGTGGATCGACAGCTCGCTGGCCGCGCTGCGGACGGCCTCGGCCAAGCGGCTGGCGGACGAGGTGCTCGACACGGGGTCGCTGGAGTGGGTGACCCAGGTCCTCAACGGCGACTGAGCGCTTCCCGAGCGGGCGGGCCCGGAGGTCAGGGAACCGTCAAGGGAAGGTATCGTGAGGATGTTCGCCCAGCTCAGCCCCCTTCCGCCTGCTCGGTGGCCCCGTTCGGGGAACCGCCGGAGGAAGGCAGGGGAGAGCCACGGGGAAGCTCGGAAAGCTTAGGAAAGCCCCATGAGCACTCACGTTCACGTCCGTGTCAGCGACGGCCTGGCCGTCACCGAGACCGGCGACCTGGTCGAGGGCTACCGCTGCGGGTGCGGCGCAACCTGGACGAGGATCCACCGGGCCGACGAGGGACAGCCGGAGCGCTGAACCCCCCGCCGTCCGGGGCGCGCGAGGGCGCGGGTCAGGCGCGTACGGCGCACAGGAGACGGTTGTGGCCGCGCTGCCACAGGCAGCCGACCTCGACGAAGCCCGCGTCCAGCAGCGCGTCGACGTGCGTGGACAGCAGCGGGGACTCGGAGCCGTGGTGGTCGGCGCCCGCGGTGGCCCGCTCGGTGTTGAGCTCGGCGAAGTCGGGGTCGGCGGCGACCGCGTCCCACCACTGACGCCAGTCCTCGGGACGGTTCCCCGCGAACCTGCGCTCGGCCTCCCGGTCGTGCACGACGCGTTCGAGCCGGGCCAGGACCGGGGTGGTGTCGTCGGTCTCCAGGTGGTCGCCGTTGAGCAGCAGCCCGCCGGGGCGCAGTACGGTCGCCACCTCGGCGTACACCTTCGCGATGTCCTGCGGGGAGATCCAGTGCAGCGCCGTGGTGCTCACCACGGCGTCGGCGGGCCCGTCCAGGCCGAGCAGGTCGCTCCAGCCGGGGACGCGCAGGTCGAGGGAGACGAACCTGAGGCGCGGATCAGGGTAGGCGGCCCGGCCGAGACCGAGCAGCAGCGGGTCGGCGTCGACCGCGACCACCCTGGCCTCGGGGAGGCGTTCCAGGATTCGGGCGGCCAGTGAGCCGGGCCCGCAGCCGAGGTCGAGGACGAGAGGGTCGGGACGGCCCGCCGCCTCGACGGCGTCGATCAACGCGGTGAAACGCTCCTCGCGGTCGGGCAGGTAACCCTCCTGCTGGCGGTCCCAACGCGTGATCCACTCGTGTGCGACATCGTAGGTGAGCACACAGGCCTCCTTGTGACCGTCTTCTATGCTTTAGGCAGTTACAAGCTAGAACGCGAGAAGGTAACCGGTCAAGTGGATTTCAACAGTCACACCGATGGGGTCGTCCGGATCGCGGTCGCACTGGTCAACGCGTTGACGCCGGGAGAGGCCCGAGGCCGTCCCTTCGCGCCGCCCCACGACCTCGCCGCCGCGGCCACCGAGGTGCTGCGGGACGCCGGATACCCCGACCACGAGAGGCTCACCGAGGACGAGGCCGCCGAACTGACCGGGGTCGCGGTCAGACTGCGCGAGGTCTTCGAGGCCGTCGCGGCCGAGGACGTCGACACCGCCGCCCTGAGGGTCAACGACCTGCTCACCCAGACGCGGGCCCGGCCCTCACTCCAGCGGCACGACGGCGAACCCTGGCACCTGCACTTCCACGGCCCCGGCGGGACCGTGTCCGCCGACTGGGGGGCCAGTTGCGCCACCGGCCTGGCGATCGTGCTGGGCGGCGAGTTCCGCGACCGCCTCGGCGTCTGTACGGCCCCGCACTGCGACCGCGTCTACGTGGACGTCTCCCGCAACGGCACCCGCCGCTTCTGCGGCACCGCCTGCCAGAACCGCGTCAAGACCGCGGCCTTCCGCGCCAGGGAGGCCAGGGGGAGACTCACTCCGTGACCAGGCCCGCCTCGTGGGCCAGAACGGCGGCCTGGACCCGGTTCCGCAGGTCGAGACGGGTGAGGATGGCGCTGACGTGCCCCTTGACCGTGCCCTCGACGAGCCCGAGCCGCCTGGCGATCTGGGCGTTGGACAGCCCGGCGCCGAGCAGGGCGAGCACGTCGCGCTCCCGCTCCGTGAGCGTCTCGACCCTGGCACGGGCCGCCGTGGCACGGCCCAGCCGGGGCGAGCGGAGCTCCCCGATCACCCGCGCGGCCATCCTCGGCGACAGGTAGGCGCCGCCCCCGGCGACCGCGTGCACCCCGGCGATCAGCTCCCGGGGGTTGCCCGACTTGAGCAGGAAACCACGCACACCGTCATCGAGCGCCCTGGTCAGGTAGGCGTCCTCACCGAAGGTCGTGAGCACGGCGACGGAGACCGAGGGGGCCGCACGGATGATCTCGACGGCGGCGGAGAGGCCGTCGAGCCGGGGCATGCGGATGTCGAGCAGGGCGACGTCCGGCCGGTGCGCGAGGGCCATCTCGACGGCCTCCCGCCCGTCCCCGGCCTCGGCCACCACCTCGATGGCCGGATCGGTGGCGAGGATGGCGCCGACCCCGGCCCTGACCATCTCGTCGTCGTCGGCCAGCAGCACCCTGATCATGACTCCCCCACGTGTGGCAGCGTGGCCACGACCTCGAACTCCCCGCCGCGCGGTCCCGCGCGGAAGGTCCCGCCGTACTGCGGGACGTACTCACGCAGCGCCGCCAGGCCCGCCCCTCCTCCCGCGCCCCGCCGTACACGCCGGGGGAGGGGGTTGACGACGGTGACCACGGTCGTGCCGTCCGAGGTGGCCAGCCGTACCCGCACGGCCTCCCCGGCGGCGTGTTTCGCGGCGTTGGTCAGCGCCTCCTGGACGACGCGGTGGGCGACCCGGCCGACCACGGGCGGCAGGTGCCCTACGCCGTGCCATTCGAGCGAGACCGGCAGGCCCGCGCCCGAGGCCCGATCGACGAGGGCCCGCACGTCCTCGGCGTCGCGGGCCGGGGCCGGGCTCAGCGGCGCGGGGCCGCCGTCGCGCAGCAGGGCGAGGACCTCGGCCAGGCGCTCGGTCGCGAGCCCGGCGCCCTCCCGCAGCTCGGCGGCGGCCCTGCGGTGGCGTTCGTCCAGGTCGGAGGCCATCTCAAGGGCCCCGGCGCGCAGCGCGAGCAGGCTCAGCTCGTGTCCGAGCGTGTCGTGCATGTCGTGGGCGATACGGGCGCGTTCCTGGAGCATGGCCCGCTCCGCGGTGACCACGACCAGTTCGGCCTGCTGGTGCGCGGAACGGCCGAGCAGCCACGGCAGCGCGACCGTCAGGCCGAGCAGCAGCGCCCCCACCCCCCACACCTCGCCTCTGACCAGGCCGAACACGACGTCGAGCACCACCCCGGCCGCGCACGCGCCCAGAGCGGGAGCCACCTTCGGCGCCCCGCGCCCGGCCAGCAGGCTGATCACGAAGACGGCCACGCAGAGCGCGCTGCTCCACACCGGCACGTTGTCGGTCATGCTCAGCGCCACGGTGACGCTCGTCACCGCGCACACCCCGAGCGCGGCCACCGGGTACGGCCCCAGCAACGCCACCCCCGCGACGGGGGCGAGCAGGGCGGCGACCAATGCCCACCCGGCCAGCTCGTCATGGGACATGGCGACGACGGCCAGCAGCCCCACGAGCAGGACGGACGCCCACGGCGGGACGGGCGAACGCGCCGCCGCCCGGCGTATCCAGCTCGTCATGACACCGACACTATCGAGGCCATCGCCATCCAGGTCATCACCGCCCAGGTCATCACCGCCCAGGTCATCACCGCCCAGGACATCACCGGTCAGGAGGTCACCGGCCGGGACGAAAGGTACGGCGGAGCCGTACGAGGGCGACGACGCGGGTGGTCAGCACGGCGAGGTTCGACAGGGCCGCGACCGCCGTCCAGGTGACCAGCGCGACCGAGTAGTAGAACAGCTGCAGGTGGGTGAGGTCCCGTCCACCCCCGGCGAGCATGCCGAGCAGGCGGGGCAGGAGGACCAGCAGGACGAGGGGGAACAGCCGGGGCAGCAGCCTCGGCAGGAGCCGCCACGACGGCCGGGAGACGAACCGCCCCGCCCAGCGTCCGGTGCGCCGCAGGTTGCGCACCCCCAGGGCCAGGCTCAGCAGGGTGAGGCAGGCCAGCACCAGGTCGATGATCAGTCGCAACGAGGAACCGGCCTCCGGGCTTGCGCCGGTCACGAGGGTGGCCAGCTCATCCGCCAGCGCGCCGATGCCCTCGTTGCCGAGGCCGATGCCGCCGTTGCCGATGACCGCGATGCCGTACCCGCCGGGAAGCAGCAGCTGGTGGGCGGTGTAGGTGAACCAGATGCCGCTGTGGCTCACCCGGCCCCTCGCGTCGGTGTCCCAGCCGAGGCCGTACGTCCAGCGCCGGTCGGAGGGGGTGTGCGTGGTCCGCACGCCCTCGGCGGACAGCAGCCGGGTACCGTTCGGGGCCACGCCCCCCTTGTTCTGCGTGATCAGCCAGACGGCCATGTCCTCGGCGGTGGTGATCACGCCGTCCGAGCCGCCGACGAACCGCTTCGGCTCCGGGGCGGGGACCGACATCCCGTAGGCGTAGAGGTGTCCCTCGCGCACCCCGGACGGCAGGTCACGCGGCGTCTGGGAGATCGTGGTCGTCGAACGCATCCCGGCGGGCCCGAACACCTGCCGCCGCATGTACTCGGCGAACGGCTCACCCGTGACGACCTCGACCAGCCGGGCGGCGAGGTGGTAGTTCGTGTTCGTGTAGAGGTGCCGGGTGCCCGGCTCCGCGGCCAGCGTCGCCGTCCTGGCCCGCGTCACGGCGTCGGCGGGGGAGCCGGGCTGCGGCAGGCTCTTCTCCGGGAAGGTGCCGTCGCTGAGCCCGGAGGTCTGCTCCAGCAACTGGCGTACGGTGATCCGCTCGCCACGGGGGTCGGCGATGCGGAAGCCGGGCAGATAGCCGCGCACCGGGGCGTCCAGGACCACCTTGCCCGCCTCGGCCAGCCGCATCACGGCGAGCGCGGTGAAGGACTTGCTGACCGACGCGACCGGCATCGGCGTCGCCGCGGTCACCGCCGCGCCCGAGGAGTCGTGGCCGTACCCGCCGGTGTACAGCACCCGGTCACCCAGGGTGATCGCGGTGGCTATGCCCGGGTAGCCGGTCCTGGCGGCGTACTCGGCGACCACCCGTTCGATCGCCGCGGGAGTCGGCTCCCGTACGGCTCGCGTCTCCCGTGCGGCGACCGCCGCAGCCGGCGGTACGGTGACCGCCGTGGTCGTCAGGGCCATCAGGAGGGCGACCGCCGTGGTCGCCGTTCTCCGCCTCGAACCTCTGTTCCGCCACACAACGCGCTCCGATCGTCTCGTTGACGAACGTCACGCTAAACACCGTGAATCACCAGGTCAGGAGCCCGAAGTAAGGGGTGACCCCTGACTTTCGTCAGGTGCGGGTTTTCTCTTGGTGGCCTGGGAGGTTCGTGGGGCGCCATAGGCTGTGGGGCATGCAGGAACCGGTGGAGAAGCAGACGAGCGCCCTGTCGAAGATCGCCCTGCTGGCCGGTGCCGGGGTGGCGGCGGGCGCGCTGGTCGCGGGACTCGCGCTACCGGCGGTGGGCGGCGCGGGCTTCGGACTGATCTCAGCGAGTAACGAGATGAACCTCGCACCCGAGGAACTCGTGGAGCCGCCTCCGGCCGAGGTCACGGTCGTCGAAGACTCCAAGGGCAAGCCGATCGCCCGCTTCTACGAGCAGTACCGCGAGGTCGTGGGGTTCGACGAGATCGCCCCGATCATGAAGACGGCCATCATCTCGATCGAGGACTACCGCTTCTACGAGCACGGCCCGATCGACATCGAGGGCACGATCCGGGCGCTGGCCAAGAACCTGCAGGCGGGCGGGGTCGCCCAGGGCGGTTCCAGCATCACCCAGCAGTACGTCAAGCAGGTGCTGCTCAACGCCGCCGACACCGAGGCGGCCAAGAACAAGGCGCTTGAGGCCAGCTACGCGCGCAAGCTCAAGGAGCTGCGCTACGCCATGGCGGTCGAGAAGAAGTACACCAAGGACGAGATCCTGGCGAAGTATCTGAACATCGCCTACTTCGGTGCGAGCGCCTACGGGGTCGAGGCGGCGGCCAAGCGGTTCTTCGGCATCAGGGCCGACCAGCTCACCCTGCCGCAGGCCGCGACGCTGGCCGGGGCCGTGCAGGACCCCAACGCCACCGACCCCAACCTGGGCAGGAAGCAGCAGGAGAAGCTGCTGAAGCGGCGCAACGTCGTGCTCGACCGGATGGCCGAGCTCGGCAAGATCTCCAAGGACGACGCCGCGAAGGCGAAGGCCACCAAGCTCGGCTACAGGGGCACGGGCCTCCCCGGCGGATGCGAGTCCAGCAAGTACCCGTACTTCTGCATCTACGTCCGCAACGAGATCCTGAAAAATCCGGACTTCGGGAAGAAGGCCGCCGACCGGCTGAAGTTCCTCAACCGGGGCGGCCTGACGATCAAGACCACGATCGACTCCGACATGCAGGCCGCCGCGGAGAAGGCCATCAAGAAGCGGGTCCACGCCTCGGACAACCCCCTCGCCGCCGAGGCGCTGGTCCAGCCGGGCACCGGGGCCATCAAGGCCATGGCCGCCAGCAAGCCGTACGGCGGGGACACCGACAAGCACGAGCTGGCCTACAACCCCGTCGCCGACGCCGCGCACGGCGGCCTCACCGGCTTCCAGGCCGGATCGACCTTCAAGACCTTCACCCTGATCACCGCGCTGAGCAAGGGCATGAAGATCAGCGACGGCTTCAACGTCGGCGCGGGCTACACCGCGGCCGGTTACTCGACGTTCAAGAACTGCGCGGGCGGCACCGCCGGAGACCCGAGCCACACCGTCACCAACGACGAGGGCTCTCCCGGCTGGCGGACCCTGCAGACAGGCACGTGGGGCTCGGTCAACACCTTCTTCATGACGCTCGAACAGCACGTCGGGCTCTGCGAGGTGGTCAAGACCGCCAAGTCGCTGGGCATCCACCGCTCCGACGGGGCCAAGCTCCAGGAGTACGAGACCTTCACCCTCGGCACCAACGAGATGGACCCGGTGACCGTGGCCAACGCCTACGCCGCGATCGGCGCCCGCGGGAAGTACTGCGCGCCGATGGCGATCTCCCAGATCACCGACCGCGACGGCAAGGTCACCACCTACAAGCCCAAGTGCCGTCAGGCACTCGACCCCGAGGTCGCCGACGCGACGGCCGACATCCTCTCCGGCGTGCTCACCAAGGGCACCATGCGGGGGGTCGGCGGCATCGGCCGGGACGCGGCGGGCAAGACCGGTACCACCGACGGCTACGCCTCCGCCTGGTTCGCCGGGTTCACCCCCGACCTGGCGGGCGCCGTCAGCATCGGCGACCCGCGCGGCTCGCAGACCCACAAGCTGGTGGGCGTCACCATCGGCGGCACCTACTACGGCTCGGTCGTCGGTGCCAGCATCTCCGGGCCGATCTGGAAGGACACCATGCTGGCGGCCCTGAAGGACGTCCCGCCGACCAAGTTCACCCCGATCAACACCTCGCGGTTCGGCGGATGCGGCCAGAGCTGCCAGCCCGCGCCCCCGCCGGACGAGAACGACCGGGGTCCGGGCGACGACAACAACGACGACTGGCGGAGCGACAACGGCGACCGGGGCGGCTGGGGGAACCACGGCCGTGAGAACGACACGGGGGGCAACGGCCGGGGTCCCTTCGGCTGACAGGCGGGCCCGCTCAGGCGGGCCGGGCGATGGTCTCGGTCAGACGGGAGAAGGAGTCACCCCCGTGACCGGCCTCGACGGCCCGCCGCGCGACCGCCCTGGCCGCGTCGATCACCCCGGTGTCCAGCCCCCTCGCCTGGGAGGCGTGGGCGATGTGGTCCATCCCCGCCAGGGCCGACAGCAGCGCCGAGGCGGAGCCGGGATGCTCGCCCTCGTCGACATGGCGGGCGAACTCGTCGATGGCGACGGGCAGCAGGGCGCCGATCCCCTTGGCGAACGGGGCCAGCTCCCTGGCTGACACGCCCTCGGCCCTGGCCAGCGCGAAGGCGTGGACCAGGCCGCTCACCGACGTCCAGAACAGGTCGAGCAGGGCGACGTCGTAGGACGCGGCCCGCCCGGGGTCGGCGCCCAGATAGACGCCGCCCGCGCCCAGCGCCCCCAGCGTCGCGCGGTGCTCCTGGTAGGTCTCCTGGTCCCCGCTGTACAGGATGACGGCCTCGGGACCCCCGATGGACGTCGTCGGGGTCATGATGGCGCCGTCGAGATAGCGCACGCCGTTCTCCTCGGCCCAGGCGGCGGCCCGGCGGGAGCGTTCCGGCGTGTCGGCGGTGAGGTTGACCAGGGTCCTGCCCTTGAGGGCGGACCCGGCGGGTTCGACGATCGCGTGCACGGCGTCGTAGTCGATCACGCAGACGACCGTCAGCAGGCTCGCCTCGACGGCCTCGGCCGGGGTGCCCGCCCTGGCCGCGCCCCTGGCGACCAGGGTCTCGTCCTTGCCCGCCGTACGGTTCCACACGGTCGTCGGGTGGCCGTTGTCGAGGAAGGCGCCCGCCAGCGCCTGGCCCATCGGCCCCAGGCCGAGAACCGTCACCGGAACACGGTGGTCGTGTGTCATCTTCATCCGTTCCGAGTCGACGGGGATTCCCAGAGGTGGGAGGTCCCAGAGAGAGATGGGTTGTCCTGCCGGCGGGGACGGTTCGATGCTGGTTCCCGGCCAGGATTTCCTCAAGTACCCACTCTCCTGTCAGCTACTTACCTCCCGGTAAGCGATGCGGCTCCCACCTGCGGAGGTCGCAGGTCACGGCCGCCTCTCGGACAACGCGTGTACGGCGGAGGCGTCGCGAGGATCCACCTTGGCGGGTAGGGCCGCTCAGGCCCGGTCGTACCAGGTGACGGTCGCGCCGTTGCTGAAGGAGCGGCTCGCGGCCGGGGTGAAGAGCGTGGGACCGAAGGCTCCGGAGAAGGCTGAGACGCCCGCGCCCGCGACCACGGGGTAGCTCTTGACGATCATTTCGTCGATCTCCGGGAGCAGGGAGCCCGCGAGCTTGCCGCCTCCGCACAGCAGGATGTCCAGGCCGTCCTCCTTCTTCAGCGCGCGGACCAGCTCCACGGGATCGCCGGAGACGAGATCGACCGTGGGGTCGGCGATCTCGGGGATGGTGGTCGAGACGACGTACTGCCTCAGGTGCGTGTAGGGGCTGGTGATCCCGGCGTCGAGGGCGGGCTGGTAGGTGCCGCGTCCCATCAGGATCGTGTCGAAGCGGTTGTTCGGCGCGTCGAGGCCGAGGTGCGCCCGGACGTGGGCGGGGACGGTCTCCGGGTACCTGGCGTTCATCCACGTCGTCATGTCGTCGGCCAGGGGGTAGAAGTCGTACTCGCCGCCGGGGCCCGCGATGTAGCCGTCGATGCTGACACCGATGTAGTAGACAAGCTTTCGCATACATTCACTCCATTTGAAGTACTATGTTCGTAGTGGTTTGGACCGTAGTACTACATGTGGAGTGGTGTCAACCGAGATGCGACAGAACCAGGCGAGACGGGCCGCGCTGCTCGACGCCGCCATCGACGTGCTGGCCCGCGAGGGCGCGCGCGGCCTGACCTTCCGTGCCGTGGACGCCCAGGCGGGGGTGCCGGGCGGTACGGCCTCCAACTACTTCGCCAACCGCGACGACCTGCTGACCCAGGCGGGGGTGCGCGTCTACGAGCACCTTGAGCCGGACGCCGAGACCGTGGCCAGGAGCCTTGAGGGCACCCGTGACCGCGAGCGGGTGAAGCAGCTCATGCACGAACTGGTCGAGCGGGTCAGCACCTACCGGGCCGGCTATCTGGCCCTGCTCGAACTGCGCCTTGAGGCGACCCGCAGGCCCGGGCTGCGCGACGTGCTCACTCCGAGAATCAGGGCGGACGTCGACGCGAACATCGGCTATCACCTGAACTCGGGGCTTCCCGGCGACGCGACGGCGGTGACCCTGCTCTATCTGGCGATGAACTGGCTGATCGTGGAACGGCTCACGCTGCCTGGGGTCTTCGGTGAGGAACAGGCACGTGAGCTGGTCGAACGCGCGGTCGAACGCCTCATCCCGGAGGGGTGACCGTTTCGACAAAAAAGCACTACAAAGCGTGATATAAGTGGCGAGAATTGTCGTTTCGTGAAACCTCGATGAACAGAATATTCGTGGTGATATGAGAATTTTCGCGCTGGTCGCCGGGGCTGTTGTGGCGGTTTTAGTGGCTTTTGGAGCGCTTGGTGAGTTAAGTGGAGAAAGTGGCTTTTCTACCTCATCGGTAAGCTCGGTGAACTCGGCGGCGACCGTGCGCGAGGTGGCCTCTGCCGAGGGAGTGCGGGCGGCGGGCGCTCAGGTGGCCGCCGCCGGCACCAAGACGGTGAAGACCTCGATCCTGAAGGTCGGCGGGAAGTCCTACCTCTCCGCCCGGGTGACCAGCACGTACGGCGTCGCCAGGCGGTTCACCGTGAAGCAGCGCGTCTGCGCGGCCCGCACCTGCCGGACGGTCGACGTCGCCCTGACCGTCGGGGCGGGCATGACCGGCTGGCAGGAGAGGTATCTCGGCACCGGCTCCTACCGCAGAAGCGGCGCCCCCCACGTCACGGCGACCGCCCCGCCCGCCGTACCCGCCGCTCCGCTGCCCGTCGCCACGCCGACGGTGACCGTGACGGTCAGGGAGACGGTGCGGGAGACGGTCACCCTCGCTCCCGTCGTCGCGGCCACCCCCACGGTCACCGTCACCGTCACGGCTCCTCCGCCGGGGACCGTGGACACGTGCGGCGCGCCCGCCAACGCCTACGGCTTCACCTACTGCGCGTCAGGCGCCAGGGTGACCACGCCCGTGACGGAGGCCTGCGTGGTGTTCGACTGCATCGACAACTTCTCCGAGGGCCGGGGCTACCTGGTCATGTGCCAGGACGGGAAAGTGAGCATGTCCGGCGGGCTCGACGGGGTCTGCTCCTACCACGACGGCTGGCTCAGGGACATCTACCGCTTCGCGGTCTGAGGGCTTTTCGCGGAGGACCGGGGGAAATACCCTGCACGGCATGATTGAGGTGGAGCTGCGCGGCTGGGGGCCGGACGACGTGGGGGTCGTGATCGGCGCGTTCGAGTCGCCCGACATGGCCGACCAGGCGGCACGGCCGATCGACACGCGGCGGGCCGCGCTCGAATGGATGGGGACGTGGGGCTTCCGTGACGACGCCCACGCTTTCGCGGTCGTCTCCGGCGGCCAGGTGGTCGGCAACGTCGCGGTGAGCAACATCGACGCGCACGACACCGGCTGGGTGTCCTACTGGACGGTTCCGCACGCCAGGGGCCGGGGCGTGGCGGTCGCGGCCGTCACCAAACTGGCCCGCTGGGCCTTCGCCGAACGGGGGCTGTTCCGCCTCGAACTCGGGCACCGGATGAACAACCCGGCCTCGTGTACGGTGGCGACCCGGGCGGGCTTCCCGGCCGAGGGGGTCGAGCGGGCCAAGCTGAACTACGGGGGCGTGCGGCACGACGTGGAGCGGCACGCGCGCCTGGCCACGGACTGATCCAATGGACCGTACGGGCCAAAATACTGATCCCAAAGCAGGATTTTTCGCGCTATAGGGGAGTTTGTCGATAGCTGCAATATCCGTGCTTGACGCCCTGGTCAGGGCGGGGAAACGGGTGCCGGGGTGGGCGCCGTGCCAACAGCTGATGAACAACGCGGGGGGCGGAAGCTAATCGTTTTTCGGGAAATATAGAGTTTTCTCGGAAACGGGAACCTTTGGCTTCTAAGGCGCGTCCACACTGAGAAAGGGGGAGGCGATCCACAGTGGATGACATCGCGAGGCTGATCGGCTTCGAGGCGAAGCTGGCGTCGCAGGAGGCGCTGGCTCACGGCGGTGACCTGGAGAGCGCGGGAGCCGTCCAGCTCGTCAGGTTCTGCCCGACGCTGATCACGGCGGAGGTCGACGACGACGCCGCCTGTGTACGGTTCCAGATCGTCGACGAGGACCTGCGCTGGTTCTGCACCTGTGAGCCAGGCAGAAAAGGTAACTTCTGCGCCCACTGCGTGGCGACGGCCAACTCGGTCGCCGGAGCCGTCCGACGCACCGAGGCCCTCCAGCCCCGCAACACCTCACGTCCGATGGCCGTGTGAGCAGGCCCTGACGCACCCCCTGGCACCCGCACCGGTGCCAGGATCGCGGGGGTGTCGGGGCATGATCCCTCCAAGATTGATGAGCGCCGCCGCTTGAGGCGATCACGGGCCTAATCATGTGGGCGTTGCTTGCTTGTAAACCCTTGAGGGTGATGAGTGACTTGATCCCGAGTCCTGGCGACGGCTGTGTGGTCCGTAGTTGCGAACCCTTCAGAGCGATGAGTGACCCGCGAATTCGTGTCCCGCGCACACCTGCGCCTGATGTTGCGAACCCTTCAGGGTGATGAGTGACCCGAGGGTAAAGTCCCAGGTCAGGTCGGGTGCTGTAGGAGCGGGATTCGCTGTTTCTGCAGCAGTTCGGCGGTAGCGCGAAGGTGCAGGTCAGAGCGTTGATTATCTTGGGTCCGGTCGGATCTTATAACGCTTGCCTTCCTGCGGTCAGTTCCAGGAGTCGAGGGAGATGTCCGGGCCGCCTGCCAGGTAGTGGCGTAGGGCGCTGGCCGTGGTTGAGACGAAGTTCTGCGGTAGTTCCGCAGTGGGGGTCCACCGTACCTGGGCGTGTTTGTGGGGTTCGCCGTTGGTCAGGGTGCCCGACCATTCGTGTACGGAGAAGACGACTGTCAGGAAACCGCTGGGCGCCTCCACTCCCCGCGCGCCGTGGATGACGTGGGCCAATCGCAGTGACTCGGGGCGGACGACCAGGCCGGTCTCCTCCTGGAGTTCCCGGATCGCGGTCTGGGTGATGGGTTCTCCGGGCTCGCTCTTGCCGACCGGCAGGTCCCACATGCCCTGGGCGAACTTCGCGTGAGGGCCGCGCTGGAGCAGGACGGCCCGTTCAGTTTCGCGGTCGTGCACGATCACCGCCGCGACCAGCAGCGTCATGGCCTCCGTCGCGGGTGCCAGGGGTCGGGGCGAGACATCGGTACGCGGTTCGGTCATACCGTTCCCCTCGTTGAAGACGTCAGGCCAGATCCGGCAGCGACCGAGGTGCGGCGGGCGTCCTCGGTCAAGGTGTTCGTGATGACTCCGGGATTCTAGGCAGGTGAATGCCTTGAGCTTTGCCTGACATGAATGGGCCCTGCGCATCTAGCCTGAGAGGTGTTGAGACTCATCAGAAGAGGCAGGGCTATGTCTGAAGATAATACGCTCTCCACTTTCGGCGACCGAGTGAGGTTCTTCCGGAATTACTCCGGCATGACCAGGACGGTTTTCGGTGAGCTGTGCGGTCGAAGTGAGGACTGGGTCAAGAGCATCGAAATCGGCAAGATCGGTATGCCCGGGCTCGGCATGCTGATCCGGATGGCGGAGATCCTGGGGGTGGAGGATCTCGCGGCTTTCACCGGCGAACAGCGCCTGAGCAGGGCGACCTTCACCAAGCAGACGCATGACCAGGCTCCGGCGATCGTGAAGGCGCTGGCCTCCTACCCTCTGGTCCTTCCCGACCGTGAGCCGGTGTCGGCTGACGCGCTGGCGGCGAACGTCAGGCAGGCGTGGATGGTGTGGCACGGCTCGGCGACTCAGCGGACCGCCGTGGCCGCGCTCCTGCCCCGTCTGCTGGCCGACGCGCAGATCTCGGCACGACTCCTGGAAGGGGATGACCGGCGAAGCGCTCAGGAATGTCTGGCGCAGGTTTATCACCTGGTCCAGTTGTATTTGTCTTTCCAGCCGTATCCCGATCTGATTCTGCTCGCCGGAGACCGTGCCATGGCGGCGGCGCAGGAGGCGGACAGCCCGAAGGCCATCGCCGCCGCCTCCTGGTATCTCAACCACGTCTGGCGTGATGCCGGTGAACAGGCTGAGGCCCGTATCGACCTAGCCCAGCAGGCCGGACGGCTGCTGCGTCAGGAGGATGAGGAGGAGCGGAGTCTGTGGGGGCTGCTTCAGCTGGCCGTGGCCCTGTCGTACGCCAAAACTGGACGGAGGGGTGACTCCGAACGGTACTGGGACCAGGCTCATCGTGCTGCGCGATCTCTGACTGGTCACCACCCGTGGCTGATGTTCGGGACCGGCATGGTGGACGCCTACGGGGTGACGATGTCGGTTGACCTGACCAATGGACACGAGGCCGTCCGGCAGGCGGACCGCCTCGACCTGGACAACGTTCCGTCGAAAACCCGGCGTGCCTTCCACACCGTGGAGATCGCCCGAGGTTTCCACCTCAAGAAGGAGCCGCTGGCCACGATTCACCTGTTGAGCCGGGCGTATGACATCAGCCCGGACACGATCTCCTTCAACCTGTTCACGCGCAGGACCACCGATGAGCTGATGACCACGGGCGGTGCCACCGTACGAGACGAGGCCCGCTCGCTGGCTCGCAAGATCAGATTGGTTCCTGCGGCCTGAATCATCGAGGGGGAGGGTTCCTCCCCTTCGGGCAGGGAGGGTCCCTCCCCCTTGACGTGGGGGGAGGGACCCTCCCTGTTCATTTCTGTAGTCGAGTGTTCACTAAGGGCGTGCGCTCGCGGGTAGCCCTCCAGCCACTGGAGTTGCGGACTCTCCGGACGCTGCCGCCTGCCTTCCGGCAACCACTCCACCTCAGGGAACCCCTGATCGGATCACGGAGGTTCAGATCATGCACGACGCTCCCACCGTCCCGGCGATTCCGGGGTGGCGGTTGATCATCAGTGATACCGGTCGGTTCTGGGCGATCCGCAACCGGGCGTTCCCGCGTACGGCGTTGCGGGCGGGTGCTGAACCGACTGTGGACGCCGACACCCTCGAAGAGGTCCGGGAGGCGGTTGCCCGTCAGGAGGAGATCGCCGAGGGGGTGCCTTCGTGACCGGGCGGCATCGGGACGGCATGCCGTACGCGCCGGTGTATCGGCGGGTGTGGGACGGCCCGGCCCGCGCCGAGGCGGAGCGGATCGACCGGGCGTGGACGGACTGGACGGTGCTCTACAGCCTGGGGAGACGGTGCTTCTACGCGATGGCCGCCTGGGACGGTCCGCGTCCGGTGATCGTCGAGGACTTGACCGGTGAGGGGTTGGAGGAGCGGATGCAGGAGGCGGAGATGATCAAGGCGATGCGGCTCGCGGTGCGGTCTGCCCCGGTGCCGGTTCGTGGCGGGGTTTCCCGTAGGCGGGCAGGGCCTTCCGGGGTGGCGGTCGCCGAGGAGCCCGGCGGGGAGACGGTGTCCGCCGGAGGGAGTTCGCCGGGTGGGAGGGCGGCATGACGGCCTGGATTCCTCGTCAGGTTCCTGAGTTCTCCGATCGAACCTGTGACTCCGTGCAGGCGGCCCACCCGGGCTGGCTGGTGTTCCACAGCTCGGCGACCGGGCTGTGGAGCGCCTACCGGAGTGTCCTGTTCGGCAGGCCGTACGCCGGGGACGTGCTGTTGGTGCGGGCCGGGTCGGCTGAGGAACTGGACCGGAAGTTGAGCGCTCAGGCGCCCCCGGCGGTGCCGCCGAGCATTCAGGCCGTCGCCGTCGCCCGTGCCATCCAGATTCGGGCCGCCCGGGTCTCCCGGACCGTTCAGGCCGTATGTCCTGGTCAGGCCGTCGCGCCGGGTCGCGCTACGGCGTTGCGCAGGTTGCTGCGCTCCCCATAGCCGGTACGGCGACCCCGTGAGCGTGCGGTCCAGGGATGAGGGACCTGGGCCGCACCCAACCTCCTGAAAGCCGGTACGGCGGGCATGGACGTCATCCCACCCGTCGCCCGCCGTACCTCCTCGAACGTGCGGCTCAGGTAGGAGGGACCTGAGCCGCACACCCTCGCGGAACGGCTCCCGTGCACGCTAAGCGTGCCGGGGAAGGAGGGGGCCGTCTGGCGCACCGGCCCCGAGCACGTGGGGCCGGTCCTCCTCCAGGGTGCCCGGCCGTCGTGCTCCCCGGCTCGGGGCCGGGCACCCGCCCCCTGAAAAGGCACCCGCCCTGACCACTCCCGCACCCAGGGACGACCATGACCGACGACGAGCGACGCATGATCGATCTGCTGATCAGCACCCACCCCGCCTGGCGGTACGAACGCCTCCACCTGCCCGGCCTGCCCACATGGTGGGCCATCCGGTACCGGCCGTTGCGACCCGACCAGCGCAGGGCCGGGGCCAGAGACATGCTCGGCCGTACGACACTGCGCCGCCTCGCCGGAGCGTTGGCCTGGCACGACGAGATCATCCACCGAAGCCGCTACTGAAGGAGTCCCTCCAATGTCCCCCCTCAAGGCCGTCGCCCCCGACGGCACCTTCGCCACCGGGCCCGGCACCACCGAACGGCTCCTCACGCCCGGTGAGGTCGCGCGGATCTTCGGTGTGGACCCCAAGACCGTCAACCGGTGGGCGCTGACCGGCCGCATCCCCTCGGTCAGGACACCCAGCAGGCAGCGGCGTTACCGGGAGAGTGACATCAACGCCCTGCTCAACGCCGGCTGATCCAACCTCCGGAAAAGCCCTGCGAACGCCGCGAGGCGTAGGTCAGCCGGGGAAGGCGACGAGGCGTGCGGGTCAGTCCGGGAGGAGGACCGACAGGAACGCCGCTGAGGCGGTGTCGTCGGCGACGGCGTCGGAGAGGACGGAGCGGATCGACTCGAACGCAGGCGGGTCGGCCTCGCGCAGTGTCGAGGAGCGCGTCCAGACCAGCAGGTGTTCACCGGCAGGCAGCCATTCGAGGTCGGTGAGGCAGTCGTAGAGGGCGTCGAGGTTGTGCCCGAAGTACTCGGGGAACGACAGGGCCTCGGCGATCGCCGACATGGCCTCCGCCGAGGTGGTGATCCCGGAGCCGTCGACCCGGTGCGTGACGGCGTCGCCGTGGTCGGTCTCCACCTGCTCGGCGACCCCGGGAACCTCGGGGACCTCCGTGACCCTGGAGACGCGCGGCGCCCCCGAGGACGACTCGGTGATCTCCGTCGCCTTCGCGACCGTGGGGTCCTGCGGGCCGCGGATGGCGCGCAGGGTGCGCAGACTCTCCTGGGCGGCCGGCCCCTCCTCGAACGTTCCCCTGGGCAACGTCGGTCACCTCCGTACGTCGACGATGACGAAAGTCCGGTAGTGGTCGCCGGTGTAGTAGAGCTCCCGGGTCCCGTCGCCGCTGATCAGGCGCCGTGCTCCCCGGTCGCGGCTGCCGGGGGTCGGGACGGTGTACTCGTGGTAGTAGCCCTGCTGCCTGACGGGCAGGCGGCGTTCCCGGTTCTGGAAGACCACGCCGTCGCGGGAGTAGGGGAAGGGGCCACCCTGCCGGATGCGCTTCCAGGTGGCGGCGGCCTCGGGAGGCAGCGCCGACAGCGTCCTGGTGGGCATCGTGCCGTCAGCCCGAGGGCTCGCCGCGGGCGCGCTACTGGCGCGGGCCGGCTGCTCGGGGGTCGTGCATCCGGACAGCGCCATCACCAAGGACAGCACTGCGGACGAGACGAGAGCGGCGGTTCCCCGAGGTGTCACCTGGCCAAGCTACCCGTGACCACGTCAGGAAAAACGGCCGGGGGTGTGTGGCCGACGCAAGGATTGGACAGACATTGTCTAGTTGTCAGACAATGTCCGAATGAAGTTCGCCGTCGTCGCCGCAGCCGTGCTCTGGGGGACCGCGGGCACCGTGGGGATGCTCGCCGCCGGAGTTGATCCGGTCTCCCTGGCCGCCGCCCGACTGGTCCTCGGAGGGCTGGTGCTGGTGGTCGCCGCGCGCAGACTCCTGCCCCGGCTGCCCCGAGGGGGGATGCTCCCGCTCGCCGCCCTGGCCGTGGCCGCCTACCAGCTCTGTTTCTTCGCCGCCGTCGGCAGGACCGGGGTGGCCGTCGGCACCGTGGTCGCCATCGGCAGCGGTCCCGTCTTCACCGGACTGCTGTCCTGGTTGCTCGACGGGCGGGTGCCGTCGGGGCGTTGGGCGGCGGCGACGGCGGCGGCCGTGGCGGGCTGTGCCGTACTGACCGGTGGGGGAGGGCAGGTGCGCCTTGACGGGGTGCTGCTGGCGCTGCTCGGCGGTCTGCTGTACGCGTTCTACGCGGTGACGGCGGCCAGGGTGATCGCCACCGGGGTCCCCTCCGACGCGGTGATGGCCGCGATGTTCGGCGGCGCGGCCGTGGTGATGCTGCCGGTCCTGCTGTGGACGGGCACCGCCTGGCTGGCCGAACCGCGTGGCCTGCTCACCGCCGTCTATCTCGGCTGCGTCTCCACCGCGCTCGCCTACGTCCTGTACGGCAGGGGCCTGCGGGTGACACCCGTGGCCACCGCGGCGACCCTCGCCCTGGCCGAGCCCGCGGTCGCGGCGCTGCTCGGTGTCGTGGTGCTCGGTGAGCGGCTCACGCTCGTCTCGGCCTGCGGCCTGGCCCTGCTCGGCGCGAGCCTGGTGGTGGTCGCCCTTCCCGAACGCGTGGCGGCGTTAGGGTCTTCGGCGTGACCGTTCCCCTGCGCCCTGTCTCCGCTGTGAACGCTCTCGCCGACGCGCTGCGCAGGCGGGTGCTCTCCGGGGAGATCCCCCCGGCGACCCCGTTGCCCGAGCAGGAGCTGTCCACCCTGTACGGCGTGGCCCGCCCGACCGTCAGGGAGGCGCTGGCCGTACTCGTGCACGAGGGGTTGCTCAGGCGGGAACGGCACCGCAGCGCGCAGGTCGTCGAGGTGACCGTGGCCGATCTCGACGACCTGATGTTCGTCAGGCGCCCCCTTGAGGATCTGATGGCCGTCACGCTGGCCGGGCGCAGGGTCGAGGAGGCGGACGCGGCGCTGGGCAGGATGGCCGCGCTGCCCGCGGACGCGCCCTGGTCGGAGATGGTGGCCGAGCACATGGCGCTGCACCAGGCCCTGGTCGTCGCGGTCGGCAGCCCGCGTCTTGAGCGGCTCTACACCTCGCTCGCCGCGGAGACCCGTCTCGGCCTGGTACGGCTGCGCACGGTCTATCCCGACCGGGAGGTGCTGGTGGCCGAGCACCGGGAGCTGCTCGACGCGATCGGAGAGGGGTCGCCGGAGGAAGCGAGGCGGGCGGTGGCGGCGCATCTGGATCACGGCTGGGGCGAATGAGGCTTGCACCCGGCGCCCGGTAGTCGTCACAATCGCGGCCATGCACGGCAATTCAGTGCCGGACTCCTACGTGTACGTCACGGAGGAAGGCGTGGCCCGTCACTACGCGGACGGCAGCGTCGACGCTCTCGCCTGGGAGGACGTCGTCGAAGTTCGCGTGGAGGGTGACTCGGAAACCGAGTCGGACATACTGTACATTTTACTTAACCGGGGTGGACAGGGATGCGTGGTGCCACAATCGGCAACCGACACCACCTTCCTCGCACGCCTGCGGTACCTGCCTGACTTCGACGTGGAGCGGCTCGGTGAGGCCGTCGAGAGCCTCGGTGAGGGTCATGTCGTGGTCTGGCGCAGCCCTGATCCTCCCAATCCGCTGCCCGACTTCGAGTACGACTGACGTCGTGCGGTCCGGCGCGCCCTCAAACCAACCGGGTGGTAATCGTGCACGCGTGGACCGTTCCGTCAAGGCGTTCCTTCTGTCCCTCTTCGGCCAGTAGTGGACAGTAAGGCTGTATTCCCCTGCCCAGAGGTGATCACTAGGATTTCAGTGGGTTTCCACGCTCCTGGTGCATTCGGGAAAGCTGTCAACCAATGAAATGAGATGCGCGTCCCGTTACCTGGTAACGATGGGGCATCTGGGTGGGGTGGTATGAGAGTGGGGACAGAGGAGCCCGCTGCTACGCTCCTCGGCGATTCAGTGCGGACCGCTCCAAGTATCTGGACGCGATCCTACGCACGGATTCTGTTGGCCGGCGATCTCGCGTGCGCGGTTGTCGCGTGTGAGACCGTCCTTGGAGTTCGACTCTGGTTCGGCGCCTTCATCCCCAGGACGGAGGCGTTGTTCGGGCTCGGTCTCGCCCTGGCATGGCCCCTGTTCCTGGCGGTCGGCGGCGCCTACCGCAAGCGCGCGCACGGCGAGGGGACAGAGGAGTTCCGTGCGGTCTTCGACGGCGGGGTCGGACTGACGGCCGCCGTCGCGATCGGGGCGTACGCCACACAGGCCACGATCGCCCGAAGTTTCGTGATGGCCATGCTGCCGCTGGCGCTGGCGCTCACGGTCGCCTTCCGCTACTGGATGCGCAAGCGGCTGCACCGCAGGCGCGCCCTCGGCGAGTACATGCGTCAGGTGGTCGCCGTCGGGCACCGGGAGTCGGTGCTCGACCTGGTCATGCAACTCAGAAGGCAGCCCCACCACGGCATGACCGTGGCCGCGGCCTGCCTGCCCTCCGGGCCCGACGACATGGACGTGGACGGGATCCCCGTGCTCGGCGGCTTCAGCGACGTCCCCGCCGTCGTCGCCAAGGTGGACGCCGACGCCGTGGCCATCCTGGCCTGCCCCGAACTGGACGGCGTCGCGCTGCGCCGGATCGCCTGGGGTCTTGAGGACGCGCGAACCGACCTGTTCGTCGCGCCCGCCCTCATGGAGGTCGCCGGACCCCGGATCAGCATCCGCCCGGTGGCCGGAATGCCGCTGCTGCACGTGGAACACCCCGAGTTCGACGGCGCCAAACAGCTCGCCAAGAGCCTGTTCGACAAGGCCGCCGCGGGCTTCGCGCTGCTGCTGCTCGCCGTACCGATGCTGGTCATCTGCCTGCTGATCAGGACGACCAGTTCCGGGCCCGCGCTGTTCCGGCAGGTCAGGGTCGGCAGGGGCGGCCGGGAGTTCAACGTCGTGAAGTTCCGCACGATGGTCAACAACGCCGAACGGCTCAAGGTCGAGCTTGAGGAGCGCAACGAGTTCGACGGCGTGCTCTTCAAGATGAGGAACGATCCAAGGATCACCCGGGTGGGGGCGTTCCTGCGCCGCTACTCCCTCGACGAGCTGCCGCAGCTGCTCAACGTGGTCCGCGGGGAGATGTCCCTCGTCGGACCTCGCCCGCCGCTGCCGAGCGAGGTCGCGCAGTACGGCGCCGACGTGCGCCGCCGCCTGGTCGTCAAACCGGGCATGACCGGACTTTGGCAGGTCAGCGGACGCTCCGACCTCAGCTGGGAGGAGTCGGTCCGCCTGGACCTGCGCTACGTCGAGAACTGGTCGCTCTTCCTTGACCTGCAGATCCTGTGGAAGACATGGAGCGCCGTCATGGGCGGAGAAGGGGCTTACTAGCTGTGAAGGCTCTCGTGCTCGCCGGGGGGTCGGGCACCCGGCTCCGGCCCATCACTCACACCTCGGCCAAACAGCTCGTCCCGGTGGCCAACAAGCCCGTGCTCTTCTACGGGCTCGAAGCCATCGCGGCGGCCGGGATCAGGGAGATCGGCATCGTCGTCGGCGACACGCAGGCGGAGATCGAGGCGGCCGTCGGTGACGGCTCCGCTCTCGGCCTGCAGGTCACCTACCTGCGGCAACAGGCGCCGCTCGGGCTCGCCCACGCGGTGCTGATCGCCCGGGACTATCTCGGCGAGGACGACTTCGTCATGTACCTCGGCGACAACTTCATCGTCGGCGGCATCGGCGACGTCGTCGACCGGTTCACCCGGGACCGGCCCGACGCGCAGATCATGCTCACCCAGGTCGGCGACCCCAGGCAGTTCGGCGTCGCGGAGCTGGACGGCGACGGCCGGGTCGTCGGTCTTGAGGAGAAGCCCGCCGAGCCGAAGAGCGACCTCGCGCTCGTCGGCGTCTACCTGTTCACCCCGTTGATCCACCGGGCCGTGGCCGAGCTCAAGCCGTCGTGGCGCGGCGAGCTGGAGATCACCGACGCGATCCAGTGGCTGATCGAACGGGGTCACCGGGTCGAGTCGTCCGTCATCTCCGGCTACTGGAAGGACACCGGCAACGTCACCGACATGCTTGAGGTCAACCGGCTGGTGCTCGAATCCCTCGAAACCCGCCTGGAAGGCCGGGTGGACGACGTCAGCGAGCTGATCGGCCGGGTGGTCGTCGAACCGGGGGCCGTGGTCGAACGCTCCCGCATCGTCGGCCCGGCGATCATCGGCGCGGGCGCGCGAATCCTGGACAGCTACGTCGGTCCCTTCACCTCGATCGCCGCGGACTGCGTGGTCGACGGCAGCGAGATCGAGTACTCGATCGTGCTGCCCAGGGCCTCGATCTCCGGGGTCTCCCGGATAGAGGCCTCGCTCATCGGTCACGACGTCGAGGTCACCCCCGCCCCCAACACCCCCAGAGCCCACCGCCTCGTGCTGGGCGATCACAGCAAGGTGCAGATCAGCTCATGAAGGTCCTGGTCGTCGGTGGGGCCGGCTTCATCGGTTCCCACTACGTCCGCACGCTCGCGGCGGACGGTGTCTCGGTGACGGTGCTCGACAAGCTCACCTACGCGGGCAACCTCGCGAACCTGCGAGGCGTCCCGCACAGGTTCGTGCTCGGTGACATCTGCGACGCGGAACTGCTCGCCGAGGTGGTCCCCGGGCACGACGTCGTCGTCAACTTCGCCGCGGAATCGCACGTGGACCGGTCCATAACGGGTGCCGGGGAGTTCGTCAGGACGAACGTGCTGGGCACCCAGACCCTCATGCAGGCCTGCCTCGAAGCCTCGACCCCCAGGGTCGTGCAGGTCTCGACCGACGAGGTCTACGGCTCGATCGACGTCGGCTCCTGGGCCGAGGACGCGCCGCTGCGGCCACGCTCGCCGTACTCGGCGGCGAAGGCGGGCGGCGACATGATCGCCCAGGCCTACGCGGTCACCCACGGCCTGCCGGTCTCGATCACACGCTGCGGCAACAACTACGGGCCCAACCAGTACCCGGAGAAGGTCATCCCGCTGTTCGTCACCAACCTCCTGCAGGGGCGCAAGGTGCCGCTGTACGGCGACGGCGGCAACGTCAGGGACTGGATCCACGTCGCCGACCACTGCGCGGGCATCAGGCTGGTCGCCGAGCGCGGCGAACCCGGCGAGGTCTACCACATCGCCGGTACGGCGGAGCTGACCAACGTCCAGCTGACCACCCTGCTGCTTGAGGCGTGCGACGCGGACTGGGACATGGTCGAGCGGGTCGAGGACCGCAAGGGACACGACCGCCGCTACTCCCTGGACGACTCCCGGCTGCGGGCCCTCGGCTACCGGCCCTCGGTGCCGTTCGAACGGGGTCTGGCCGCGACCGTCCGCTGGTACGCCGACAACCCCGACTGGTGGAAGGCCGCCGCCGAGGCCCAGGACAGGACCCCCGAGGAGAAGATCGCCCTGGAACGGGCCGTCGCCGGGGAGAACGGATGAGCCGGTGGCTGGTCACCGGCGCCTCCGGCATGCTCGCCGCCGAACTGCTCGGCCTGCTGCGCGCGCGGGAGGAGTCGGTCGTCGCCCTGACCAGGGACGATCTCGACCTGCGTGACGAGCGGGCCGTACGGGACGTGGTCGCCGAGCACCGGCCCGGCGTCGTGGTCAACTGCGCGGCCTGGACGGCGGTCGACGACGCCGAGACGCACGAGGACGAGGCGCTGGCCGTCAACGGGCACGGTGCGCGGGCGCTTGCCGAGGCGTGCGAGCGCCTGGGCGCGCTCATGATCCACCCCTCGACCGACTACGTCTTCGACGGCACCGGGGCCGAGCCGTACGCGGAGGACGCGCCGACCTCGCCGGTCAACGCCTACGGGCGGACCAAGCTGGCCGGGGAACGCGCCGTGCTCGACACGCTGCCGCACACCGGTTACGTCCTGCGCACCGCCTGGCTGTACGGCGCGGCGGGCGGGAACTTCGTCAGCACGATCGCGGGTCTGGAGGGGAGCAGGCCGACCCTGGACGTCGTCGACGACCAGCTCGGCCAGCCGACCTGGGCGGGCGACCTGGCGGCCCGGATCATCGAACTGGCCGAGATCGCCCCGGAGCCCGGGATCTATCACGCCACCTGCTCCGGACAGGCGAGCTGGTACGAACTCGCCCGGGAGATCTTCACGCTGCTCGGCGCCGACCCGGGGCGGATCAGGCCGGTCTCCTCCACGGAGTTCCCGCGGCCCGCGCCCCGCCCGGCCTACAGCGTGCTGGGCCACGACCGCTGGGCCACGGCCGGTCTACCGCCGATGCGCGACTGGCGAGAGGCCCTGCGAGAGTCGAAAGTCCTGGTCAGTGATTAAGCTGTGCTTCTTTGCTCCGCCTTCGGCGTCGCGGGGCTTGGGCGCCCTGAGTCGATGCTTTCCCTCGTCGCTCATCCGCTGCGCTCCTTCGCTCCTCAGTCCAAGCACCGACGCGCCCAAGCCGACGCTCCTCACGCACGACACCGGATCAGCTTTGGGTGGCGAGTTTCCGGTAATACGCCTGGCACGCCTCGTAGGTCGGGAGAAGGCCGGTTTCGAGGGCTTCCTTGAGGGTGGGGGCGGCGGCGTCCTTGTCGGAGAGGACGGGGTCGAGGCCTGCGGGCCACTCGATGCCCAGGTCGGGGTCCAGGGGGTTGAGGCCGTGTTCGCGGCCCGGGGCGTACGGCTCGGAGCACAGGTAGGAGACCGTGGCCTGTTCGCTGAGCGCCATGAACCCGTGTCCCAGCCCCTCGGCGACGTAGAGACCGCGCCGGGACTCCTCGTCCAGACGTACGGCCTCCCAGCGGCCGAAGGTCGGCGAGCCGACGCGGATGTCCACGACGACGTCGAGGATGGCGCCGGAGAGGCATGTGACATACTTCGCCTGCCCAGGAGGCACGTCCGCGAAGTGGATGCCGCGCAGCACGCCGCGCCGGGAGACCGAGCAGTTGACCTGTGCGAGATCGATCGCGTGCCCGACGGCTTCCCGCAGGTCATGGGCACGGTAGGTCTCCAGGAAGGCGCCGCGCGGGTCAGTGTGGACACGCGGGGTGTGGCACCAGGCTCCGTCGATGCTCAGGGGTTCCATGGGCGGAAGCATGACACAGCGCGTGGCTGTAACACCCCAGGACCGCTGGGCGAAATCCTAGGGTTCGCCCTCATTGGAACGATCTTGCAAGTCACCGGTCGAGCCGCGTCGCGCGGCGAGGGAGCGTATTGATGACAACGTGCCGCCTGTGCGGGTCCACGAGTCTTGCCAGTGTGGTCGACCTCGGGGCGACGCCGCCCTGTGAGTTGTTCCTCACCGCCGAGCAGGTCGACGAGCCGGAGACGACCTACCCGCTGCACCTGAGAGTGTGCACCGGGTGCTGGCTGGCACAGATCCCGCCGCTGATCACTCCCGAGGACACCTTCACCGAGTACGCCTACTTCTCCTCCTACTCGACCTCGTGGGTCGAGCACGCCAGGCGGTTCGTCGACGGGGCGGCCGACCGGCTCGGGCTCGACGAGAACTCGTTCGTGGTCGAGGTGGCCAGCAACGACGGCTACCTCCTCAAGCACGTCGTCGACCGGGGCGTCCGCTGTCTGGGCGTCGAGCCCTCGAAGAACGTCGGCCAGGCCGCCAGGGACAGGGGCGTGCCGACGCTGACCGCCTTCCTCGGCCCGGAGACCGGCGCCGAGGTGCGGGCCGAGCACGGTCCCGCCGACCTCGTGGTCGCCAACAACGTCTACGCCCACATCCCCGACGTCATCGGGTTCACCCAGGGGCTGCGCGCGCTCGTGGCCGACGACGGCTGGGTCTCCATCGAGGTGCAGCATCTGCTGACGCTGATGGAGCTCAACCAGTACGACACGATCTACCACGAGCACTTCCAGTACTACACGGTCGCCTCGGCGCAGCGCGCCCTCGCCTCCGGCGGTCTGGCGCTGGTCGACGTCGAACTGCTGCCCACGCACGGCGGCTCGATCCGGCTGTGGGCGCGTCCCCAGGAGGTCGCGGGCGAACCCACCTCCCGGGTGGTCGAGGTGCTCGCGGCGGAGAAGGCGGCCGGGCTGCACGAGCTGTCCGGATACGCGGAGTTCGCCGCCCGGGTCGCCCGGGTACGGCGGGACCTGCTGAGGTTCCTGGTCGAAGCCGCGGAGCAGGGCAAGACCGTGGTCGGCTACGGCGCCCCCGGCAAGGGCAACACGCTGCTCAACCACTGCGGGATCCGGCCCGACCTGCTGCGTTACACCGTGGACCGCAATCCGTACAAGCACGGCAGGTTCACCCCCGGCACGCGGATCCCGATCGTGGCGCCCGAGCGGATCGCCGAGGACCGGCCCGACTACGTGCTGGTGCTGCCCTGGAACCTGCGCGAGGAGCTCTCCGCGCAGCTGGCCTACGTCCACGAGTGGGGCGGGCGGCTGGTCTTCCCCATCCCGAACCTGGAGATAGTCGAGGTGAACCCGTGAAGGTCGTCCTCTTCTGCGGCGGGTACGGCACGCGGATGCGCAGCGGCACCCCCGGTGACGTGCCCAAGCCGATGCAGCTCGTCGGTCCCCGGCCGCTGATCTGGCATGTGATGCGCTACTACGCCCACTTCGGGCACACCGAGTTCATCCTGTGCCTCGGGTACGGCGCGCACCACATCAAGGACTTCTTCCTCAACTACCAGGAGACGACCTCCAACGACTTCGTCCTGCGCGGGGGAGAGGTGGAACTGCTGTCCACCGACATCTCCGACTGGTCGATCTCGTTCGTGCAGACCGGGATCGACTCGCCGATCGGCGAACGGCTGCGCCGGGTCCGCGACCACCTCGACGGAGACGAGATCTTCCTGGCAAACTACGCGGACGTGCTCACCGACGCGCCGCTGCCGGAGATCATCGACCGCTTCGCCGCCTCGGACGCCGGAGCCTCGATGATGGTCGTCCCGCCCGCGGAGACCTTCCACTGCATCGAACTCGGCGAGGACGGCATGGTCGGCGGGATCACCCCGGTCAGCGACATGCCCCTGTGGATCAACGGCGGCTACTTCGTGCTCCGCCAGGAGGTCTTCGACCACATCCCGCCGGGCGGTGACCTCGTCGCCGACGGCTGCGGACAGCTCGCCAAGCGCGGCAGGCTGCTGGCCTACCCGCACCGGGGCTACTGGAAGCCGACCGACACGGTCAAGGAGCGCATCGCGCTCGACGAGGCCTACTCCAGGGGCGACCGGCCGTGGGCGCTGTGGGAACGCGAACCGGAGGTGCGGTCCAGATGATCGGATTCCGGCCCGCGGCGGTCGGCGGCGTCGTCCTGCTCGCCGCCCACTGCGACGACCTCGCCATCGGGGCGGGCGGCAGCCTGCTGACCCTCTGCTCCGCGCGTCCCGGCCTCAGGGTCGACGCCCTGGTGCTCTCCGGCGGCGGCACCGAGCGCGAGGAGGAGGAGCACGCGGCGCTGACCGCCTTCTGCCCCGGGGCGGACCTGCGGCTGACCGTGCTCAAGATGCCCGACGGGCGGCTGCCGGCCAACTGGGAGGAGGCCAAGGCCGCGGTGGAGGACCTGCGTTCCAGGACCGATCCCGACCTGGTCCTCGCCCCCAACCCGGCCGACGCCCACCAGGACCACCGGGGCCTGGCCAAGCTGGTGCCGACCGCCTTCCGCGGTCACCAGGCACTCGGCTACGAGATCGTCAAATGGGACGGCGACCTCGGGCGGCCCTCGGTCTACCAGCCGCTGACGCCCGAGGTGGCCGAGGCCAAGGTGACCCTGCTCCAACAGCACTACCCCTCACAACGGCAACGCCCCTGGTACGACCGTGAGGCCTTCCTGGGGCTGGCCCGCATCCGCGGCATCGAGTGCCAATCGCGCTACGCGGAGGCGTTCTACACAAGCAAGATGACTCTCGACCTGGCTGGAGGATGAACCGGATGCGCGTGCTGCTGACCGGGCACCAGGGCTACCTGGGAACTGTGATGGCCCCGGCACTCACCGAGGCGGGCCACGAGGTGATCGGCCTGGACTCGGGGCTGTTCGCCGACTGCCTGCTGGGGCCCGCTCCGGCCGACCCCGCCGGGCACCGGGTCGACCTGCGTGACGTCACCGCCGAGCACGTGGCCGGGATCGACGCGGTCGTGCACCTGGCCGCGCTGTCCAACGACCCGCTCGGGTCGCTGGCGCCCGAGCTGACCTACGACATCAACCACCACGCCTCGGTGCGTCTGGCCAGGCTGGCCAGGGACGCCGGGGTGCGGCGGTTCCTGTACGCCTCGACCTGCTCCGTCTACGGCGCCTCCGGCGGCGACGAGCTGGTCGGGGAGGAGGCGCCGCTGCGTCCGGTGACGCCGTACGCCGAGTCCAAGGTCCGGGTCGAGGACGACCTGACCGCGCTGGCCGACGACGACTTCACCCCCGTCTTCATGCGCAACGCCACCGCCTTCGGGTTCTCGCCCAGGCTGCGCGCCGACATCGTGCTGAACAACCTGGTCGGCCACGCCCTGCTGTCCAACGAGGTGCGGGTGCTGTCCGACGGCACCCCCTGGCGCCCGCTGGTCCACGCCAAGGACATCGCCGAGGCGTTCGTGCTCGCGCTGACCGCCCCGCGGGAGGCCGTACACGCCAGGGCGTTCAACGTGGGCACCGAGCAGAACAACGTGACCGTCGCGGACATCGCGGCCGAGGTCGTGGAGGCGGTTCCCGGCTCCAAGCTCGTCATCACCGGTGAGGCGGGCGCCGACCCGCGCTCCTACCGGGTCGACTTCTCCCGCATCCGTGCGGCGCTGCCCGGCTACGAGGCGAGCTGGAGCGTCAAGGCGGGCGCGGCCGAACTGGTCGACGCCTACCGGAGGTTCGGGATGACCGAGGACCTGTTCAAGAACAGCTTCACCCGGCTCGCCAAGCTGGCCGCCAGGAGCGCCGACGGCACCGTGGACGAGACGATGAGACCGCGTGAGGCGGGCGTCGGTGACAACTGACGCCCCCCAGACGGCAGCAGGGGAGAGCCGCGAGACCGAGGGCCGCGAGATGCACGCCCTGGTCGAGCGGCTCTACCCGCTCTGCAGGAGCATCACCGGCGACGGGCTGCGCCGTACGCTGGAGATCGTCTCCGGGGAGATCCCGCTGGAGGTCAGCGAGGTGCCGACCGGCACCGAGGTCCTCGACTGGACCGTGCCCAGAGAGTGGAACATCCGCGACGCCTACGTCAAGGACCCCTCGGGCGAGCGGGTGATCGACTTCGCCGCGTCGAACCTGCACGTGGTCGGCTACAGTGTGCCGGTCTCGGCGACCATGACCCTCGACGAGCTGCGCGGGCACCTGCACACCCTGCCCGAGCAGCCGGACCTGGTTCCGTACCGCACCAGCTACTACGCCGAGACCTGGGGTTTCTGCCTCAGGGAGAACACCCTGGCGGCGATGGGGCCGGGGCCGTACGAGGTGGTGATCGACTCGACGCTCGCCGACGGTCACCTCACCTACGGCGAGCACGTCGTGCCGGGGCGCAGCACCGACGAGGTACTCATCTCCTGCCACGTCTGCCACCCCTCCCTGGCCAACGACAACCTCGCGGGCGTCGCGGTCGCCACCCGCCTCGCCCGGCGGCTCGCGAAGAGCGACCCGCACTACACCTACCGGTTCGTGTTCGCGCCGGGCACCATCGGCGCCATCACCTGGCTGGCGCGCAACAGGGAGCGCGCCGGGCGCGTCAAGCACGGCCTGGTGCTGGCCTGCGCGGGCGACAGCGGATCGCTGACCTACAAGCGCAGCAGGCGGGCCGACGCCGAGATCGACAGGGCGGTCCGGCACGTTCTGCGCTCCTCGGGGCGTGAGCACACGGTCCTGGACTTCTCCCCGTACGGCTACGACGAGCGGCAGTACTGCTCGCCCGGATTCAACCTGCCCGTCGGCTCCCTCACCAGGACGCCGTACGCCGGATACCCGGAGTACCACACCTCGGGCGACAACCCGGATTTCGTCTCGCCCGAGGCGATGGCCGACACGCTGGAGACCTGCTGGGAGGTGACGCGGGTGCTCGAAGGCAACCGCCGTTACCTCAACCTCAGCCCGTACGGCGAGCCGCAGCTCGGCCGGCGGGGACTGTACGGCTCGCTGGGGGGCCGTAGCGACACCAAGCAGGCCCAGATGGCGATGTTGTGGGTGCTGAACCTCTCCGACGGAGAGCACACCCTGCTCGACATCGCCGAAAAGTCAGACCTGCCCTTCGCCGTCGTGGCGGAAGCGGCACAGGCCCTGCGTGGTGCAGGACTCCTCAAGGAGTAGTGGAGATGACGCGGTTGCAGGCCGTCACGGAGCCCGGGGTGCTCAACCTCCGGGTGGGGGAGACGGTTGAGGTCCTGAGCGAGGCCGAGATCATGGCCACTCTGGACGAGAGGGGAGAGCTCGACGAGCTGCCCTTCATGCCGGAGATGCTGGCTTTCTGCGGGAAGCGGCTCACCGTGCACAAGGTCGCCTACAAACTGTGCGACACCATCAGCCGCAGCGGCATGCGCAGGATGGAGCGTGCCGTACACCTCACCGGGGCGCGCTGCGACGGGTCGGCGCACGGCGGATGCCAGACGGCCTGCCTGATGTACTGGAAGGAGTCCTGGCTCAAGCGGGTCGATCCCGGTTCCCCGGAGCCGGAACCGGCCAAGGAGGCCGAGGGGTCAGGGGGTCTGGCGAAGGGCCGCGCGCTGCTGCCCATCCTGGAGGTGGCGTCCAGGAAGGAGCCGGGGGAGGACGGGCAGGAGCGTTACTCCTGCCAGGCGACCGAGCTGCTGCGCGCCGCGCCGACCTGCCTGCCGCTGAAGGAGTTCGGGCAGTACGTCACGGACGTGAAGACGGGCAACGCGAGTGTGTTCTTCACGCTCCGCGCGCTCCTGGTCGGCCTGTTCAACCGCTACCAGGAGCGCAGCCGGCGGTTCCTGCCGTCGTGGCTGCAGATCAGGGGCGGCCTGAAATGGGGCTTCGTCAAGGGACGGCTCACCGGGGCGACGCCGAGCATGACGCTCGACCTCCAGCCGGGAGAGCTCGTCCGGATCAAGCCCAAGGAGGAGATCCTCAAGACCCTCAACCAGGACCTGCTCAACCGGGGGATGGGGTTCGAGGAGGAGATGTCGCGGTACTGCGGGAAGACCGCGCGGGTCCTCACCCGGGTCGACCGGTGCATCGACGAGAAGACCGGTCGCATGCTCACGATGAAGAGCCCCTGCATCATCCTTGAGGACATCGTCTGCGCGGGCGCGTACAGCGTGAGCTGCCCCCGGCAGTTCCTCCCGTTCTGGCGGGAGATTTGGCTTGAGCGGGTCCACGAGCCCGCCTGATCGGACCGGGACGCTGCGGCGACGGCGGTTCGGCGGCGAACGGTGAAAGGTAAGAGATGGAACACACGCGGGACTCCGGGCCGGTCGTGACGAAGGCGGAGTCCGGGGCCCCCGATCCGGAGGGCGGGCCGGACACGCCCGCCTCCCAGCTCGGGGAGATCGGCCGCCAGGCGGGCCGGGGGCTGCGGTGGAGCGTGCTGGGCAACATGGTGATGAAGGCGGGCTCCTTCGCCATGAGCCTGGTCATGGCCCGGCTGCTCGTGCCGGCGGAGTTCGGCATCTTCGCCATCGCCCTGGCCGCCAGCCAGTTCGTCATCTACATCAACGACGCGGGCATCATCGCGGCCACCGTGCAGTGGCGGGGCAAGCTTGAGGAGATGGCGCCGACGGCGACGGTCGTCGCGATCACGTCGAGCACCCTCCTGTACGCGTTCTTCTGGGTCTTCGCCCCCTACTTCGCTGAGATGTCCGGCAGCGAGAGCGCGACCGGGGTGATCCGGGTCCTCACGGCGGTCAACCTGGTCTACGGCCTGACCGCCGTGCGCAGCGCGGCACTGCTGCGCAGGTTCGAGCAGGACAAGCTCACCAAGGCCAACCTGGTCGGCTTCCTGGTGACCGCGCCGGTCACCATCACCCTCGCCGCCAACGGCGCCGGGGCCTACAGCTTCGCCTGGGGTCAGCTCCTGGGCGCCGTCGCCACCGGGGTGCTGGTCGTCCTGTACGCCAGGGTCAAGGTCGGTTTCGGCCTCGACCGCGCCATGGCCAAGAAGCTGCTGGTCTTCGGGCTGCCGCTGTGCGTCACCCTCGGCATCGAGGGCCTGCTGCTCAACGTCGACTCCGTCATCGTCGGCGACGCCCTCGGCGCCGAGCAGCTCGGCTTCTACCTGCTGGCCTTCAACATCTCCAGCTGGGTCCCCGGGCTCGTCGGCACCGCGGTGCGCTACGTCGCGCTGCCCAGCTTCTCCAGGCTCGCCGAGCAGGGCGGTGACTCGGTCTCCGAGGGGGTGCAGCGGGCCATACCGCTGCTGCTGTCCATCGTGCTGCCGTTCGGTGTCCTGCTGGGCGTGCTCGCGCCCGCGGTGATCGGCTTCCTGTACATCCCGCGCTGGGAACCGGCCGCCGAGGTGCTGAGCTTCCTGTCGGTCCTCATGGTCGTGCGGATGATGACGGCGCTGGTGGTGGACATCCTGGCCGCCATGGGCGCGACCAAGGCCACCATGTGGCTCAACCTCGGCTGGGCGGTCGCACTGATTCCCAGCCTGATCCTGGGCGCCCAGATGGGCGGCATCCGCGGCGCGGCGATCGCCCACGCGGTGGTCGCGCTGGTGGTCGCCGTACCGCTTTCCGTGCTGACGATGCGCCGCGCGGGTGTCGTCCTGGGCCCGGTCGTCTCCGCCCTGGGGCGCCCGGTGCTCGGCGGGGTGCTCTGCGCCGCCGTCACGGTGACGCTCGTCACCGTCATCAGCGACGGCATCCCCTTCGTCCACCTGGCCGTGGCCGGCGGCGCGGGGCTGCTCGTCTACGTCCTGGTCGTCGTACCGCAGGCGGTACTCAAGCAACTGGGCAGCCGGGTGACCGGGCTGATCCCGGCACGTTCACGTTGACCCGAGAAGGAAATCGGATGGTTGATTCCGACACACTGGTGTCCATCGGACTTCCGGTGCGCAACGGCGCCGATCGGCTGGAAGGCGTGATCCGGTCGGTGCTGGCGCAGGACCACCTGAACATCGAACTGCTGATCTGCGACAACGCCTCGACGGACGGCACCGAGGAGCTCTGCAGGGAACTGGCCCGCTCGGACGAGCGGATCGTCTACCGGCGGCACCCGGAGAACATCGGGCTGCTCAACAACTTCATGTACGCGGGCAGGAACGCGCGGGGGACGTTCTTCCGGTGGATCGGCGACGACGACCGGCTGGAGTCCCACTACGTCTCCACCACGCTCAGGGCGTTCGCGGCGGACGAGCGGCTCATCCTCGTCACCACGCAGATGTCCTACACCGACCCGGAGGGCACGACCAGCACCGGCGCCTACGAGGGCAGCGGGCTGCTCTCCGACGACCCGGTCGACCGGTTCGCCGAGATGCTGCGCCTGCTCAACGAGAGCCACCTGCTGATCGACCCGCTGTACGGCCTCATGCGCCGCGAGCCCGTGATGTCCATCCCCCGGCGGAACATGCTCCGCGAGGACGAGGTGTTCGCCACCAAGCTCGCGCTGGCCGGGCCGTGGGGCCACGTGCACGAGGTGCTCGCCCACCGGCACTGGAAGCACGAGAGCATGAACGTGATCAGCGGCCGTCTCGGCGTCCCCGGCTGGCAGGTGCACTTCTCGACGACCCTGCAGTACATGGAGATCCTCCACTGGCTGCGTGAGGCCGACCTCGGGCTGACCGAGGAACAGCGGCGCCGCGCGCGTGCCGCCGCCCGCCAGATGTACACCCGCCGCCAGCGGCGGGTGGTGTCCCGGCGCAGCCGCAAGCTCGTACGGCTGGCCACCGGGGCGCTCAGGCCCGGGAACTGACCACCGTGAGACCCCAACCCCAGCCAACCCCCGTAAGCCCCTAACGTCGCGGACAAGGAGCACAGGATGACCACCGTCTTTTCCAACAGCGTGGTGGACGACGACACCCGGCGCGGCTTGCTCTACGAGGGGAAGGTGTTCGTCTACTCCTCGACGCCCGCCTCCAGGGACCTCATCGCCTTCGCCCAGGAACTGATCGCCGACGCCTTCGGCGACCGTGACCCGGAGACCGCCCAGTACGACATGCAGGTCGAGGAGTTCGCGGCGCTGCTGGCCGACCTCAAGCCCCGGTTCATCCACCACCCGGAGTGCAAGAAGCTCCTGCCGGCCGTGCTGGAGGAGCTGGGCTGCCGGCTCGACCGGACCTACTTCGACGTCCCCAGGATGCGTACCTCGACCTCGAACGACTACCTCACCTCCGGCATCTCCTACGCCTTCCACCCGCACCGGGACTGCTGGTACTCGGCGCCGTTCAACCAGGTCAACTGGTGGATCCCGATCTACCCGGTGGTGCCGGAGAACGTGATGGCCTTCCACCCGGCCTACTTCGACGCCCCCGTGCGCAACGGCAGCGCCCGCTACGACTACGCCGAGTGGAACCGCAGCAGCAGGCTCTCCGCGGCCCAGCACGTGCGCAGCGACACCAGGGAACAGCCGAAGCCGGAGGAACCGATCGAGCTCGACCCGCAGGTGCGGGTCGTGCCCGAGCCGGGCGGGGTGATGCTGTTCTCCGGCGCCCAGCTGCACTCCACGGTCCCGAACACCTCCGGCAGGACCCGCTTCAGCATCGACTTCCGTACCGTGAACATCGACGACGTCCGGGCGCGCAGGGGCGCGGTGAACGTGGACGCCGCCTGCACCGGGACCACCCTGCGCGACTTCGTGCGCTGTGCCGACCTCGACCCGATGCCCGAGGAACTGGCGCTGGCGTACGAGGCCGAGGCTCTCGCCCGGGTGAGCTGAGGACCGCGCCGACCGTACGCCCCCGCCGTCAGGGCGCGGGGCGTACCTCCGCGCGCGTCCGCGACATCCTGGCCCGCATCGCCGTACGGAGCGCGGGCCAGCTCCGGTGACGCTGGAACGGCAGCTCGAAGACCGCCGCGAACAGCCAGGCCGTGACCAGCGACAGCGGTACGACCAGCGCCGTGCCCACCAGGAAGGCGGGCAGCCCCGTGGGCACGTTCGGGGCGACGACCAGCAGGAAGACCGTCACGACGATGGGCGCGTGGATCAGGTAGAGCGTGTAGGAGAAGGAGCCGAGGCTCCGGATCGGCCGCAGGTCGAGCAGCCTGATCAGGAGTTTCGCCCGGCCGGTGGCGATCGCGGCCAGTGTCAGGCCGACGGCCGGGCCGAGCGCGATGTCCATCCAGAAGAAGTTCCCGACCGTCCACACCGAGCCGCGCGCGAGGATCACCGCGAGCACCGGCAGCGCGGCCGCCAGGGCCAGCCACTGCCAGGGCAGCCGCCGTACCCGCTCGCCCGCGGCCAGGACGCCCGCGGCCACGACGCCGATCGCGAACAGCACCGCGAACTGGGGGGTCAGCCGCAGCAGCATGCTCACCACGTGCACGCTCGGCGCCAGCAGCCCGATCACCGCGACGACGGCGGTGACGGCGGCGAGCATCACGACCGCGCCCGCCCTGCGCAGCAGGATCAGCATCACCGGGAAGAGCAGGTAGAGCTGGGCCTCGACGGCGATGGACCAGAAGGCCCCGTTGGGGCTCGGCGCGCCGAAAACGTCCTGCAGCAGGAGACCGTAAACAAGGACGGACTTGGCGGTCGGCGCTCCTTCACCCGGCTGGGCGGCCAGTGTCCAGGCGATCACCAGACTGAAGACCAGGGCCGCCCAGTAAGGCGGCAGAATGCGCCAGGCACGTCGCCGGGCGAATCTCCGCAGGCTGCCCAGCCGCCATCCGGACCGGGCGGGGGAGACCGCGAGAGAGAAACCGGACAGTACAATGAACACCACTACGGCAAAGTGTCCGTAAAGGAGAAAACCAAGCCAAACCGGCCCGGCGCTTGCCGGGAATCCCGGGAAGGCCATCAGCCAGCAGTGGTGGAGCATGACGAACAGGGCGGCCACGCCTCGGATACCGTCCAGTCCCGCGAGCCTGCCGCGACCCGCGAGCGTCTCGGCGGGAGTCTCTGGCCGGCTTTCCTGGGCGTCCTGGTGGGACGACCCCATCCGATCAACTCCCGTCTCGGGCCCTCACGGGCTCCTGATTTCTACCCTATCTTGGCCTATCAACGGGTCTATCGCTGTATGGTCCCCAGACGTAACATCCCCAGAGGGCGCCGAAGGCTCGGCCTCCTTTCGATCATGTAACAGGAAGAGCGCACTCGGCGATGGGTAACTGTGTTGTCTCGGGGGTTCGCTGTGCCCCGGTGTGAATGAGGGGCGGAGGCATATGGACTTCTGGAAGACCATTTTCGGTCTCGCCAGACGTAAGGCCATCGGCCCGCCCCTGGCGGTCCTGTCCATCATCTCCGCGAGCCTGGTTTTCTTCCTGCTGCCGACCTATTACGTGTCCACGGCGTCGATGGTCCTGACGACCCCGGCCACCGGTGGAACGCTCTCAGCCGACCCGACCAAGCCGTTGGGCCTGACCAACCCGCTCCTGCAGTTCAGTGACGGCCTGCGCGTCACCTCGGGCATTCTCATCCTGTCCATGAACACCCCCGAGGTCGCGGCCGAACTCGGCGTCGTCCCGAACGGCCCCACCCAGATCGTGATCAACGACGGGCGGACCAACCCCGACCTGCTGGGCATCAGCACCAACGGCCCGTTCGTCTACGTCGAGGTGCAGAGCAGGTCGGCCGCCGCGGCCCAGGACGTCGTGCTGCGCGCCAAGCAGCGCATCCGCAAGGAACTCGCCGACCGTCAGCAGGCGCTCAAGGCCCCGCGTTCGACCTTCATCACGGTCGTCGACGTCGTGCCCTCCTCCGTCCCGACGGCGAAGATCTCCGGCAAGCTCACCGCCGCGGGCGCGACGATGTTCCTCGTGCTCCTCGGCGGCCTGAGCATCGTGTACGGCGTGACCCAGATCAGGGGAGGCCGCAGGCGTCCTCCGCAGGACTCCGCGGGTGCCGCGCGCGACGAGCGCGAGGCCCAGGAGGAGCAGGCCTGGGAGGCCGCGGGAGCGGGCCGTGAGAGCAGGACCCCGGTCGCCGAACCGCCCGTGATGGTGCCGCACGCACCCGTCGTCTCCGACTCCGCTGAAGGACCGTTCCAAGACGAGTCCGCAGGTCTGGTGGTCGTGGTCGACGACGAGGACCAGCACGACCAGGCCTCGGACACGGTTGTCTTCACCCGGGTCGGCTGGCGGGACGAGCGGAAATGACATCTCCGGAAGCCCGGGGCCATGGGGCCCCGCCGTACGGCAGGCCGGGACAGTAACGGCCCGCCGGTGCGGGCGATGACATTGACGGATCACGGTCACGGCGGCCGCGATCCGGTTCGGGGAGGCGCGCGTGGACTTCTGGGGAACAGTCCTTGTTCTGTTCCGGCGCTGGTACGTGGTCCTGCCGACCTTCGTCCTCTCGCTGGTCGCGGCGGCGGGGATCTACTCGACCGTTCCCACGACCTACACCTCCTCAGCCGTCCTCATCCTGACCACGCCGACCACCGGCGGCAGCCTGCCGACCAACCCCCGCATGCCCAACGGCCTGACCAACCCGATGCTGAACTTCGACCGGGGACTGAGCATCTCGGCCTCCATCCTCATCGCCGCGATGGGCACCCCCGACATGGCGACCCAGCTGGGCGCGGTCGAGGGCGGCGACACGGCCTTCAAGGTCAACAACGGCAGCAGCAACATCGAGTCGCTGGCCACCGGGCCGTACGTGTTCATCGAAGGGGAGAGCTCGACGCCGCAGGCCGCCAAGGACATCGTGGTCAGGGTCATCGCCAAGACGAAGCTTGAGCTGATCAACCGCCAGGAGGCGGTGAAGGCGCCGAAGGCGACCTACATCAGCGCCTACGAGGCGGTGCCGCCGACCGAGCCGCTGGCCCAGCGCGGACGCAAGATGCGCGCCGTCGCCGCGGCGGCGGGCGTCGGGGTGATCGCGAGCCTGTTCATGGCGTTCACCGTCGAGAGCTTCGTCACCAACCGCAGGCGGCGCCGTGAGGAGGCGGAGGCGAAGGCCGGAGGAGACCCGGGCACCCCGCCGGGGACCTCCAGGAAGGCGACGCCTCCCGCGGAGCCGGTGACGGGCCGGCTCAACGGCCGTCTGCCCGCGGGCTCCCCGGTCACGAGGCCGTGACCCGTGGCGTCCTCCCCGACCTCCACCAGAGGCTCCACCGCAAGCGCGCGAGCCGTCTCCCGTGACCTCGCCCCGCCGCTGCCCAGGCACGCCGACGGCGCGACCCTCGTCAGCTTCTTCGTCGTCTCCCTGACGATCATCCCGGCCCGCCTGGTGTTCCGCGGCATCCCGCTCTCGCTCACCCCGGCCAACTTCATGGCCCTGCTGGCCGTCTTCTGCTGGATGTTCGCGCACTTCACCACCACGCTGGGGATGGCCAAGGGACGAACCCCCGTGCGCACCGCGCTGTTCGTCTTCCTGACCGCGATGATCGCCACGTTCGGCTACTCCACGTACGGCTACCTGCCCTCCGACGAGCTCAACCTCGCCGACCACGCGCTGATCCTGCTGGTGGCCAACGCCGGGATCGGGCTGATGGTGTGCGACGGGGTCCGGGGCGCCGACCGCCTGGACTTCGTGCTGAAGACCGTCGTGGTGACCGGCGCCGCCGTCGCGCTGGTCGGCGCCCTGCAGTTCCTGATCGAGTTCGACCTCACCCGCTATCTCGCGCTGCCCGGCCTGCGGTACACCTCGGAGGACGCCTCCATCATCGCCAGGTCCGAGTTCCGCCGGGTGGCCGCGACCACCGGCCACCCCATCGAGTTCGGCGTCATCTGCGCGATGGTGCTGCCGCTGGCCGCTCACTACGGCTTCAAGGCCCGTCAGCTCGCCCAGCCCGCCCTGCGCTGGTGGGCGTGCGCGGGCCTGATCGCGCTCGGCCTGATGTTCTCGGTCTCCCGTTCGGCGGTGCTGAGCCTGGCGGGCGTCGCCTTCGTGCTGTTCCTCGGCTGGCCCGCCAGGCGGCGTGTCCAGGCGGTGCTGGTCGCGCTGGTGTTCCTGGTCGGCATGCGGATCGCGGTCCCTGGCCTCATCAACACCTTCTACAACCTGTTCGCCAACGCGGGCAGCGACGACAGCATCCAGTACCGCACGCACGACTACGACGTGGCCGCCTACGAACTGGCCAAGCACCTGTGGCTGGGCCGGGGGATGGGCACCTGGTACGCCCCCAAGCACCAGGTCTTCGACAACCAGTACCTGTTGTCCGCGGTCGAGACGGGACTGCTCGGCATCGGGGCGGTCGTGGCGATGTTCGTGTGCGGCATCTACTCGGCGCTCAGGGCCCGCCACCTCAGCACCGACCCCGCGGTCAGGGACCTCGCGCTGACCCTGGCCTCCTGCCTGGTGGTCCCGCTGATCGGGGCCGCGACCTTCGACCTGATGTCCTTCGCCACGGTGACCGGCCTGTCCTTCGTGCTGATCGGCGCGACGGGCGCGTTGCTGCGCGCCACGGTGAGCACCGCCGTACCACGGCCCCGCACGCACCGCCTCACCTGGCGGGAGGCCGCGCAGCTGGGGATGCGGCGCCTGTTCGGCCGGTCGGGGCGCTCGGCGGCGCAGGGCTGAGCCCCGGGAGAGGGCGCCCGGAGGTCTGACACGACGACGGGGCGGACGCGTGCGCGCCCGCCCCGTTCTCACGCCGGATGAAGGAGTGTCAGCCCTCGCACTGCAGCGGTCTGACGATGGAGGTGACGTTGTAGTTCCTGTCGATCGTCACGACCGAGTTGTCCTTCCACCTGATCCTGTCGCAGTCGGCCTCGACCGGGCCGTACTGCCAGCTGTCGTCGACGATCTGGTTGCCCTGCACGATCAGCGTGCCGCGCCCGTTCTTCAGCTGGATGCTGTAGGTGCCGCCCATGACGAGGTTGTCGGTGACCACCGCGTCGACGATCTTCGGGTCGGTCAGGAAGATCGGCGCCGTGATGTCCTTGACGCCCCG
Organism: Streptosporangium jomthongense; assembly: GCF_042650425.1. NCBI lineage: Bacteria > Bacillati > Actinomycetota > Actinomycetes > Streptosporangiales > Streptosporangiaceae > Streptosporangium > Streptosporangium jomthongense. The sequence goes on from NZ_JBHSBC010000023.1 coordinate 49,390, forward strand.
CTGGTCGATGGTGTTGTGGTCGAAGACCAGGCCCTTGCCTCCGCCGTAGGTCTGGATGCCGTCGGAGTGGTCGTCGGGGTTGGAGCACAGGTCGATGAAGGAGTCGCGGATGCTGACGCTGTCGCCCCCGACCCGGAAGCCGTCGCCGTGGTTCCTGACGAGCACCCGCTCGGCGGCGAACTTGCTCTCCCCGACGCCGGGCAGGCTCTGGCACTTGTTCTCAAGACCGACGGTCGAGTCGAAGATCTTGAAGCTGTAGGTGTTCGGGCCGTACTCGTTGATGACCCTCCCGTCGATCTGGCTGTTCCTGACCGTCACGTTGTTGGCGGTGATCACCAGGTCGCCGGGGATGCGCACGCTGTCGAGCACGGCCCCCGCCGTGGTGACCCGGTAGCTGTGCCCGTCGTTCAGGCTCTTGGTCGTCAGCCTCGTGCCGGGCGGGACACCGGTGCAGTCGGGGGTGGGGTGGCCGTCGCAGCTACGGTCGCCCGGCTCCTGGGGCCTGGTCGGCTCGGGGGAGTGCGTCGGTTCGGGGGAGTCCGTCGGTTCGGGGGAGTCCGTCGGCTTCGGGGAGCGCGTCGGTTCCGGGGTCCCGGTGGGGGACTTGGTCGGGGTCGGCTCAGCCGTCCTGGTCCTGGTCGGGGTGGGGGTGTTGCTCCGGGTGGGCGTCGAGGTGGGCTCTTCGGTGGGCTCGTCGGTGGGTTCCGAGGTCGGCCAGCGGGTCCACGTGGGCGTCGGGGTCGGCCGGTGCGTGGGCGTCCGGGTGAAGGTCACGGTCGGCGTCGGCTTGTGCGTGGGCAGGCCCGTCGGAAGGTCCGTCGGGAGATCCGTGGGCAGGCCCGTCGGCAGGTCCGTGGGACTGCTGGTCGGCCAGTGCGTCCACGTGGGGGAGGAGGACGGCCAGCGGGTGGAGGTGGGCTTCGGGGTGGTCGGCCTGCGGTGCCGCTCGTGCCAGCGGAAGACGACGTCGACCCAGTAGTTGTAGCCCTTGGGGTTGGACCGTTTGGGGAAGGCGCTGGTGCCGTACCCGAACACCCCGGCGTTGCGCGACGTCGTGCTGAGCGGGCCGGAAGTGGCCGGTCCCGTCGCCTGGGAGCCGACGTAGGTGCCGTTGGTGCTGTGGTAGGAGACGGTGTAGACCTGGCCGGCCCGCAACTGCACCGGGGAGGCGAACCGGGCCTCCTGCCAGCCTGAGGCGGTCTCCTTGGGGAAGGTGACCTGGGCGAGGCGGCGGCCCCGGGAGTCCCAGAGGCTGCCGGTGTGCCGTCCCTTCTCGCCGGAGGCCTTGTAGAAGCGGACGCCGGTCACCGAGCCGCTCTTGGCGGCGGTGAAGCGGGTGCCGAGCTCGACAGGGGAGCGGTCGGTGTGCGTGGGCGCCTTCACCGTCTCCTCCGACGACCAGAGACTGGTCTCCTGAGGCTGTTCCGGCTCCTCGGAGGCGGCGGGCCCGGCCGCCGCCGCGGGCGTGACGGTGACCTCGTCGTTGTGGGTGACGACCCAGGCGACCGGAACGGTCACCCCCACCAGGGCGACGACCAGGGCCGCCACCAGGCCGGGACGCATCCGTTTGCGAGGGGATAAGCCGTGCTGGGGTTCCCCACCCCGGCGAGGGGGGTGTGTACTGGCCATCTCTCTGACCTCCGCACCGACCTGAGGTCGGCTCGACGACATGTCTGCTTGGTCCTCGTGCAGAGGACATTGTTACGACAGAGGCCAGAGATACGCATCATTTTCAGATGATTATCCGTAAGTGTTATGACATATCGGTCTGATGGCGATGCGAAGATCAAATTTTTCGTGTATACGGCAGGGACCGAAAATGAAGATCGAAAACGGTCACCCCACGCACTTCAGCGGGCCGACGGTCGAGGTGACGCGGTACTCGGAGTCGATCGTGACCAGCGTGTTGTCCGCCCAGTCGATTTTCTCGCACTCGGAGTCGACCGGCCCGTAGACCCATGACCCGTCGACGAGTTTGTTGCCCCGCATCACGAGCCTGCCCCGTCCGTTACGCAGCTGGATGCTGTAGGTGCCGCCCATGACGAGGTTGTCGGTGACCACCGCGTCGACGATCTTCGGGTCGGTCAGGAAGATCGGCGCCGTGATGTCCTTGACGCCCCGCTGGTCGACGGTGTTGTGGCTGAAGACCAGGCCCTTGCCTCCGCCGTAGGTCTGGATGCCGTCGGAGTGGTCGTCGGGGTTGGAGCAGAGCCGTACGAAGGAGTCGCGGATGACGACGTCGTCGCCTCCGACCCGGAAGCCGTCGCCGTGGTTGCGGACGTGCAGCCGCAGGGCGGTGTACTTGTCCTGGCCGACGCCGGGCAGCGACTGGCAGCCGGTCTCCGGGCCGACGGTCGAGTCGACGATGGTGTATCTGAAGGTCTTCGGGCCGATCGCGTTGATGACCAGCCCGTCGATCCGGCTGTTCCTGATCGTCACGTTGTTGGCGGCCACCAGCAGGTCGGCGGTGATGTGCACGCCGTCGAGCACGCTCCCGGGCTCGGTGACGCGGTAGGCGCCGGGCTCGGTCAGCGTCAGCTTCTCCAGCTTGGTGCCCGGCGGCACACCGGTGCAGGCGGGGGTGGGATGGCCGGGGCAGCGGGCCACGGGGCGGGAGAGGTCGCTGGGAGTCGGCGAGGCGGCTCCCGGGGTGTCCCCCGACGTGCTGCACGCCGTCACCAGGGCCAGCGCGGCCGCCGACAGGACACCGAGCGGGACGAGCCGTCGCATCTTCACTCCGTCGCGGTAGGGGCAACGTCAGGGCCGATGAGCCGCCTCTGCAATTGTGCCCACGAACCGGCGGAAAGGTCTCTCCCGCTGATCGATGAGACCGGAAGCGGCCAGCGAATGCCCAGGTCGGGGTCGTCGTAGCGGACGGAGAGGTCCTCGGCGGGGTCGTGCTCCCTGTCGATGCGGTAGCAGACGTCCGTCTGCTCGGTCAGCGCCTGGAAACCGTGCAGCATGCCCGGCGGCACGTACAGGGTGACGAACGTCTCGTCGTCGAGCAGCACCGAGACCTGCTCGCCGAAGGTCGGCGAACCGGGCCGGGCGTCGACCAGCACGTCCTGTACGGCGCCGCGGGCGCAGCGCACCAGCTTCGCCTCTCCCCGCCCGGAACGGCCGTGCATCCCGCGGATCGTCCCCTGCCGTGAGCGGGACTGGCTGTCCTGCACGAAGCGGGCCGGGTCGAGTCCGGCCTTCTCGGCCACGGCGTTGTCGAACGTCCTGGTGAACAGCCCCCGGTCGTCACGGTGTGGCGTCGGAATGAACAACAACACCCCGTCGATGGCGGTTCGTTCTACTCTCATGCTGTGAATCCCTTCGAGAGGCGGAAGGCGGGCCGGTGAACGACGTCACCAGGCCGATCGTGAGCATCGTGGTCCCGGCCCACAACGAGGAGGCCGTCCTCGCGGGCAACCTCGACCGGCTGCTCGCGGGCACCGAACCCGGCGAGTTCGACGTGATCGTGGTGGCCAACGCCTGCTCCGACCGCACCGCCGAGGTGGCCGTACGGCCCGGCGTGCGTGTCGTCGAGACCCCGGTCCCCGGCAAGGCCAACGCGCTGCGCCTCGGAGACGAGCTCTGCGCGACCTTCCCCAGGATCTACCTGGACGCCGACGTGGAACTCGACTCCGGCTCCGTGCGCGCGCTCGTCGCCGCCCTCGACCGTCCCGGCGTGCTGGCCTGCGCCCCCGTCCCGGTGTGGGACATGACGGGGGTGAGCTGGGTGGCCAGGCGCATGCACAAGGTTCACAACGAGCTGGTGGCCCCGTTCAGGGCGCTGGCCGGGGTCGGCGTCTACGTGCTCACCGAGGAGGGACACGCCAAGGTCTTCCCCATCCCGGACGTGCTGTCCGACGACGGCTGGGCACACGGCAGCTTCGCGGTCCACGAGCGGGTCGTCGTGCCGCAGGCCAGGTCGCTCGTGCGCCCGGCCAGGACCGTGTCCGCGCACCTGAAGCGGCGGGTGCGGGTACGCCTGGGCAACCGCCAGCTCGCCGCACTCGGCCGTTCCGCCCCCGAGGGACGCCTGCGCCTGGGCTCCCTGGGGGCGTTGCTGACCGGGGGGAAGGTGAGCCCGCTCGACGCGGGCTGCTACCTCGCGGTCCTGGTGATGGACCGTGCCATGACCAGGGCGCGCACCTCGCGGGGCGGCCAGGTGCAGTGGGGCACCGACACCGGCAGCCGCTCCGAGGCGGGGTAGCCTGACGGGCCGCCCCGCCGTACGGCGCGGCCTGTCAGGCACCGGCACGCTCGGTGATGGTGTATATCCTGATCGTGCCGAAAGGCCCTTCCTGCTTGTCCCGGCGTCCCCGGTTGACGGTCCTGAGGTGCCGGAAGCGCCCGGTGCTCATCAGGAACTCGTCCTCCGTGGGGTTGAAGTAGATCACCGTGACCTCGCGCGGGTTGTCGTCCACGCTGGCGATCAGCCTGCGCATCACGGTCGCGAAGGTCTCGCCCCTGAAGGGGTTGTTGAGGAAGACGACCGTGACGTCCCGGGGGATCTCGTAGTCGAGCACGTCGGAGTTGACCAGCTCGACGTCCGCGCAGCGCAGGCGTAGCCGGGTGCCCGCGACGTTCTGCCTGGCGATCTCGCTCAGCTCGGCGGACAGCTCGACCCCGATCACCTTCCTGAAGGGGTAGCGCCAGGCCGCCTCAAGCACCATGCGTCCCATGCCGGAGCCGAGGTCGACGAACACGTCGTCCGGGCCGACGGCGTCGCGGGGGAGCGTGCGGCGCAGGGTCTGCCAGTTCGCGGCCGAGTAGTAGACCCGTTCCTCGTGCGCGAGCCCGAACTTCTCCAGGCTCACGACGTCGGAGGTCCGCACGCCGTACCGGCGCTCGAACAGCAGCCGTACGGCGCCGCTGCGCAGCGACCGGTAGTGGCGTCTGAACCCACCGGCGACCCCGCCGAGGAGGGCGCCGGCCCCGGCCGTGACCTCGACGGTGGCCTCGGTTGCGGCCTCCACGAAGGAGGCCAGTTCACCGGTGGTGACGCTCAGCAGAAGCCCGCTCATCGGGGGCGCTCCTCTCTCGTTGTCTTTCCCGGCGTCAGGAGACGGCGGCCTCGTAGGCGGCCAGGAGCGCCTTGGAGGACTGCTCCCAGGACAGCGGGCCCGCGACACGGGCCCTGCCGATCTCGCCCATCCGCCTGCGCTCGGCGGGGTCGTCGAGCAGGTGCGCGACGAGCTTGGCGAACTCCGACTCGTCGTTGGCCGGGGCGTAGAGCGCGGCCTCCCCGGCGGAGACCCTGGCCTCCTTCAGGTCGAAGGAGACGATCGGGCGGGACATCGCCATGTACTCCATGATCTTGTTCATGGTGGACACGTCGTTGAGCGGGTTGAGCGGGTCGGGGGCCAGGCACACGTCCGCCGCCGACAGGTAGCGCAGCAGGTCCTCGTCGGAGATCCGCCCGGTGAACTCCACCTGGTCGGACAGGCCGAGCCGGTGGGAGAGCGCGACCATCTCGTCGAAGGTGTCGCCGCCGCCGAGGAAGACCGCGTGCCAGTCCTTACGGCCGACCTCGTCGCGGAGCTTGGCCAGCGCCCGCAGCGCGTAGTCGACGCCGTCCTGCGGCCCCATGACCCCCAGGTAGCACAGCATGTACGGCTTGCCCTTCCTGAGGCCCTCCTCGACGGGGACCTGGCGGAAGCGCTCGACCGCGGGCGCGCTGCGCACCACGAACACCTTCTCCGGCCGCTTGCCGCCCCGGCTGACCGCCACGTCGCGGTAGCTCTCGTTGGTGGCGATCACCACGTCGGCGGTCCGGTAGGTGAGCCGTTCGAGCCTGCACACCGCCCGGTAGAGGAAGTCCTCACCCCGGTCGAAGCGGGACAGGTACAGCTCGGGCACCAGGTCGTGCTGGTCGAAGACGAACCGCGCGCCCTGCCGCTTGAGCCGCTTGGCGACGAGGTAGAGCAGGTCGGGCGGGTTGCAGGCGTGCACCACGTCCACCCGGCCGACCCGCCTGGCCAGCCGGAAGGTGTGCCACAGCGCCGAGCCGTACTCCTGGACGTAGCCGAGGGGGCCGCCGGTCGCCGCCTTCAGCGGGTAGCGGTGGATCTTCACCCCGTCGATCTCGGCGTACGGTTCGGTGTCGCGTTTGGTGCCCTGCGGGCAGATGACGTGCACGTCCCACCCGGCGTCGCGCAGCGTGGTGCTCTCCTGCCACACCCGCCTGTCGAACGGGACGGAGAGGTTCTCGACGAGGATGAGTGCTTTACCAGCCAAGGCCAACGTATCCAGGGTGCGCCCGGCGCGTCTCCGCGTCGGGAAGGCGGACGAGGTCGATGATCGTGCGGTCTCCCGCGTTGTCGAGCGCGCTCAGCACCGCGGGGTCCTTGCAGCCGACGACGCAGACGTCGGCGTGCGCGAGCACCTCCTCGACGGAGTTGGTCAGCAGGTCGCCCAGGTGCGGGAGCCTGCCGTCGATGTACTCCCTGTTGGCGCCCATGAGCCGCGACAGGGTGACGTTGGCGTCGTAGATGCGCAGGTCGTAGCCCTTGCCGAGGAGCCGTTCGGCCAGCTCGACCAGCGGGCTCTCCCGCAGGTCGTCCGTACCGGGCTTGAAGGACAGCCCGAACAGCCCGACCTTGCGGCTGCCCGCGGCGGTCACCAGGTCGAAGGCGCGCCTGAGGTGGTCCTCGTTGGAGGGCAGCACGTGCGACAGCAGCGGCACCGAGACGTCGGCCCGCCTGGCCGCGTAGACCAGGCCGCGCAGGTCCTTGGGCAGGCAGGAGCCGCCGAAGGCGAAGCCGGGGCGCAGGTAGGCTGTGCTGACGTTGAGCTTGCGGTCGGCGAGGAAGACGTCCATGACCCGGTGCGAGTCGAGGCCCAGCGCCTGGCAGATCGCCCCGATCTCGTTGGCGAAGCTGATCTTCAGACCGTGGAAGGCGTTGTCGGCGTACTTGGTCATCTCGGCCACCGCGACGGGCACCCGGAAGACCTCGCCGGGAAGCCCCTCGTACAGCGCGGCGACCGCGTCACCGCTGGCGGCGTCGAACTCGCCGATGACGGTCTTCGGCGGCTCGAAGAAGTCGCGCACGCTCGTGCCCTCGCGCAGGAACTCCGGGTTGACCGCGACGCCGAAGTCGACGCCCGCCCGGTAGCCCGAGGCCTTCTCCAGGATCGGGATGAGCAGGTCGGTGCAGGTGCCGGGCAGCATGGTGCTGCGGAAGACGATCGTGTGCCGCCCGTCCTTGGCGGTCAGGGCCTGGCCGATCTCCTCGGAGACCCGCTCCAGGTAGACGGTCGACAGGCTGCCGTTCTGGGCCGAGGGGGTGCCGACGCAGATCAGGGAGATGTCGGTCGCGCCGACGGCCTCCGCCACGTCGGTGGTCGCCCGCAGCGCGCCACTGGCCACGACCTCCGCGGTCAGCTCGCCGATCCGCTCCTCGACCACCGGGGCGTTGCCCCGGGAGATGAGGTCGACCTTCACGGGGTTGACGTCGACGCCGACCACCTCGTGCCCGCTGGCCGCGAGGCAGGCCGCGGACACGCAGCCCACATAGCCGAGCCCGAACACGCTGATTCTCATTTGTGCGCTGCCTCCATCGCGTCATGTGCGGCCGGGCGCGAGGCAGGGGGCGTCTTGCCAAGCCTCGCCCGACTCACCCGACGGCCGGATGATTCCTTGTGGTCGTTGCGTTCTGTGTGGTGGTTCATCGTCAGGGTCCCGGCGCGGCTAGCGGTTCAGGTTCCGGAGGCCGTGGACGATCTTTCGCAGGCCGGGGCCGAGAGCGGACGACTTCGCCGTCTCGACCACGGAGTCGCGCGCCCGCCGCAGTGTCTGCCGGGCCGAGCTACGTGTCACCATTCCTTGGCATACCAGCGTTTCGCCGGTTTTGGCACGCCTTTTGTACTCATCGTCGCCTCGCCCGAGGTCGATACGCGTGATTCCCATCGCCGGGGCGGCGATCGCGAGCTCACGCAGCAGCATCCAGCCGGGGGCGAGGTTGCCGAAGTCGGGGTCGTAGACAGGGAACCACCAGTGCAGCACCGAGCCCGAGCGGATGCCGAAGTGCGCCGCGAGCAGGTGCGGGCCCGCGTGCAGCGTGGACAGCACGCCCGCGAAGGAGGTACCCCGGGTGCGCAGCAGCCCGCTCATCAGCTCGTGCCGGTCGGGCGCGGCGAAGTAGTCCTTGGCGCCGGTCGCGGCGTACTGCGCGCGTTTGAGCTCGATCACCCGCTCCAGGACGTCCTGGTCGGTGCTGTCGGCGACGAAGCGCACCGGGCCGTGGGTCCGCTCGGCCTTGGCGGCGCGGCGGCGGGCCTGGCCCATGTTGTCCTTGCCGCTGCGCGAGGCGCGTCCCAGATAGCCGTCGAGGCCGCCGGAGACGTCCAGGAACGGCGAGGGCCTGCGGGACTCGATCCACGGCTCGAAGTCCGCGCAGTCCTCGACGAGGTGGTCGAAGGCGAAGCCGCGTACCCCGTCGGTGAGCAGCCCGAGCGGCGGGAAACCGGTGCCGGGGGCGAGCACGGGCCCCTGGAAGTCGGCGGCGGGCCAGCCCGCGGGCCTGATCAGCGACCGCTCACGGTGGTGGGGCAGCAGCGCCCTGACCGTGCCCGTCCCGTCCCTGCCGACGGCGACCGTCACCTGCCGCCCGCTGGCGTGTACGGCCTGCGCGAAGCCGGGGTGGAAGTAGGGACTGTCCAGGGCGGGGTTGGTCTCCCGCAGCCGGTGCCAGGTCTCCAGCTCCTGCGCGGTGAGCGCGTCGAGGCGGACCGTCCGTACGGCGTGCACCCGCGCGGGCTCCGTGCTCGCGGGCATGCTCATCGTGGTCTCTCTTCTCGAAGGCGGCGGGGTCAGTCCGCGAGCTTGTGGACGCGGCGTGAGGGGCGCAGGAGCGCCACCACCGAGGCCTTGGAGATGCGGCGTCCCATGAGCGCGCGAAGCGCCTCGCCGAGGACGACCGCCAGGTAGTAGGCGAGGAAGGCGGGGGTGCTCCTGCGTCTGCGGAAGAGCTTCACCTTGTTCACGATGAGCAGGGAGGCGAGCATCGGGTTGATCGCGGAGTCGCCGCCGATGTGCTCGACGACCGAGGCGGGCTCGTACCAGGTGATCCAGCCGTGGTCGCGGGCGCGCAGCGAGAACTCGGTCTCCTCGCTGTAGAGCAGGAACGACTCGTCCCAGGCGCCGATCTCCTTGATGACGTCGGTCGAGATGAGCATGGCGGCACCGGTCGCCCAGGCCACCTCGCCCGCCTTGGCGTACTCGCGCGGGTGGGTGACCATCTCGCCCAGCGTGCCGATCCGGCCCGCGAGGTTGCCTCCGATCACCGCCTCGACCACGGCCCTGCCGACGGCGGGCATCCGGCGCAGCGAGGGCTGCAGGCTGCCGTCCGGGTTGACCAGGAGCGGGGCGGCGATGCCGCGCCCCGGCCGCCGCAGCGACTCCGCGAGCGGCAGCAGGGAGCCGGGGCGCAGCCTGCAGTCGGGGTTGAGCACCAGGACGGCGTCGAGGGTGGCGACGTCCAGGACCTCGACGCCCGCGTTGATAGCCGCGGCGTATCCGGCGTTCCTTCCGACCTGGACGACCTGGACGGGAAGGTCGGTGACCTCGCCGACGACCTTGAGGCAGTCGTCCTTGGAGTTGTTGTCGGCCACGATCACGTGTACGAGGTTGACGCCGCGCGCGCCCTCACCGAGGGACCGCAGACAGCCTTCGATCACCTGGGCGCTGTTGTAGGTGACGATCACTATGGCGATCCGGGGGGGACCAGGCGTCATACACGGGTCATCGTCGACCGGCGTGACGCCGTTACTACGTTCCAAATCACGCTCCCGCCTGTCCGGCACCTGGCCCGGCGCCTACTTTGGCAGCCGGATTCCCCTTTTCGCACTCACGTTCAGATCGTCAGTAGACGACCTTTACAGACGTGTTCAGCCGCGAACGCGTTTGTATGTCCGAGAGGCTATGCGGCGCGCACGAACAGGCAAAGGGGGGGTCCCGTCCAGGACACGAGGAGCCCATGTCGCGTCGATGTCGTGGCGCAGGCTGTTGCGGGCCTGGAGCCAGGAGGCGGGCCTGGCGCGGCCTCCGTCGCTGGTGTAGGCGCGCGTCACGTTCGCCTGCCGCAGCCTGCTGAGCACGCGCCTGTCGTAGGAGCCGAAGGGGATCGCGACCCGCGAGACCGGCCGTCCGGTGAGCGTGCCGAGGAACCGGTTGGCCTCGGTGATCTCCTGGACGGCCTGCTCGGCGTCGAGCTTGCGCCAGTCGCGGTGCCCCCAGCCGTGCGAACCGATCCGCATGCCCGCGGCCTGCAGCTCCAGCACCCCGGCCTCGTCGAGCCTTCCCGGCTCGCCGAGCAGCCCCGCCAGCACGAAGAACTCCGCGGTGAGGCCGCGTTCGAGCAGGCGGGGCAGGCCGATCTCCAGATCCGAGGCGTTGCCGTCGTCGAAGGTGATGCGGACGTCCTCCCGGCCGACCACGGCGTCGAGCACCTGTTCGAACTGCTCGACGCTGACCCAGGTCTGGTCCTCGCCGGGGTCGAGCTCACGGTCGGTCGGACCGATGCCGTGCACCGTGAGATTGACGACCGAATGCACCGACTTCCTCGTTTCTGATTCGGCACCCTGATCGTAGAAGGGTGCTGACTTATGTCCGGTGTCTTGGTGGATATCGTATTTTCGGTTGGACCGTTACAGATGCTTCGCGTACCACTCCACGGTCAGCTCCAGTCCCTCCTCAAGGCCGACGGTGGGACGCCAGCCGAGCACCTCGGTCGTCGGGACGATGTCGGCGATCCTGGCGCCGTCCAGCGGGCGGCCGGGGAGCGCGCCGTACCGGGGACGCAGCGGGCTGTCGGTGATCCGCACCAGCGCCTCGACGGTGTCACGGATGGAGGTGGCCGTCCCGGTCCCCACGTCCAGGCTCAGGCCCGCGGAGCCCGGACTCCTGCCCGCCGCAAGGAAGGCGTCGACGACGTCGTCCACGTAGACCCAGTCGATCAGGCGCGTCCCGCTGCCGATGGCCGGCTCCTCGCCCCGCAGCAGCGAGAGAGTGACGTACGGCACCAGCCTGTGGTGGTTCATGTCCCCGGGGCCGTAGACCATTCCGACGCGCAGGGTGGTCGCGTGCACGTCCCACAGCTGGTGGAACATCCTCGCGTAGCCGTTGGCCGCCCACTTGGCGACCGCGTAGGGGGAGGAGGGAGCCTTGCCGCCCTCCTCCGGCCTGAGCTCCTCAAGCGACCCGGCCAGCACCGTCCGGGTCTCCGGGTGGTGCTCGGCGACCGCCGTCAGCAGGTTGACCACGCTGGCCAGGTTGCTGTCCAGCATCGCGCGCACGACGCCGGGATCCCGGGTGCCCGTGACCTCGCTGGCCAGGTGGAAGACGACGGAGGGGCGCAGGGAGGCGATGAGGGCGCCGATCGTCTCGGCGTCCCCGACGTCGGCGACGTGCCAGGTCGCCGGGTCGTCGGAGTCCTGCCTCGGGGTACGGCTCACGGCGTGCACCCGCGCGCCCAGCTCGCCCAGGCGCCGCACCAGATGGGTCCCGATGAAGCCGCTCGCACCCGTGACCAGGACGCGTGATCCGCTGTACCGGCTGAAATCCTCCTGCCCGGAGGTGAGGCGATCTCCGGCTAACGGAACCGTGAGCATTGGCGTTCTCCTCGCATGGGACGAGTTCGTCGGATGCTTTCCGTCAGACCCTGCCACATAGGGTATGTCTCCCGAAACACGGTGACACGTTGTGTGTGGGTCTTTGTCCCCATACCTCGCCTGACAGGCGAATGTGGAAGATATCAACTTCACCTGAAACTAACCTGGATTTCCGGAAAAGCAAACGGGGTCGCTCGGGTGAGCGACCCCGTTGCCATGCTTTCCGGGCTTTCCGGGCTTTCCGGTACGGCCCCGTCCGGGAGATCCCGGGAGTCGGGGTCGGTCGTCGTGATCAGCCGATGCGCCAGGTGTCTCCCGCGAGCAGCAGGTCGTCCAGGTCACCGGGGCCGCCCTTGCCGGTCGCCTCGGCCAGCTGGCCGGCCATCAGCTCGTCGTAGGAGGGACGGTCAACGCTGCGGAAGACGCCGATCGGGACGTGCTCGAAGGCGGGCTCGTCCAGCCGGGACAGGGCGAAGGCCAGCGTCGGGTCAGGCCGGCTGACGTCGTGGACGAGGATCTCCTCCTCGCTCGCCTCGGAGCGCGGGACGACCTCGATGCCGCCGTCCGGCCTGCGCCGTACGGCCTTGGTCGCCGAGACGATCGGCTGGCCGTGCTCAAGGCGCAGCGTGATGGAGTCACGCTGGTCGGGGTCCTTGAGCTGGTCGAAGGCCCCGTCGTTGAAGATGTTGCAGTTCTGGTAGATCTCGACCAGCGAGGTGCCCCTGTGCTCGGCGGCCTGGCGCAGCACCGAGTGCAGGTGCTTCCTGTCGGAGTCGATGGTCCTGGCCACGAAGGAGGCCTCGGCGCCCAGAGCCAGCGAGATCGGGTTGAACGGCTTGTCCAGCGAGCCCATCGGGGTGGACTTGGTGATCTTGCCGACCTCGGAGGTCGGGGAGTACTGGCCCTTGGTCAGACCGTAGATCCTGTTGTTGAACAGCAGGATGTTCAGGTTGACGTTGCGGCGCAGCGCGTGGATCAGGTGGTTGCCGCCGATGGACAGCGCGTCGCCGTCACCGGTGATCACCCAGACCGACAGGTCGGGCCGGGAGGCGGCCAGGCCGGTCGCGATCGCCGGGGCCCGCCCGTGGATCGAGTGGAACCCGTAGGTGTTCATGTAGTACGGGAACCGGGACGAGCAGCCGATGCCCGAGACGAACACCATGTTCTCGCGCTTGAGGCCCAGCTCGGGAACGAAGGACTGGACCGCGGCCAGGATGGCGTAGTCACCGCACCCCGGGCACCAGCGGACCTCCTGGTCGGACTTGAAGTCCTTCATCCCCAGCTTGACGTCGGACTTCGGCACCAGGGACAGGCCCCTGCCGTTCTGGATCTCACTCACTGTCGATCACGTCCTGGATCACGCCGGCCAGCTCCTCGGCCTTGAACGGAAGCCCGCGCACGCGGTTGTAGCTGATGATGTCGACCAGGAAACGGGCGCGCAGCAGCAGCGCGAGCTGGCCGAGGTTGATCTCCGGAAGCAGCACCTTGTCGTAGGCGCGCAGCACCTCGCCGGTGTTGGCGGGCAGCGGGTTGAGGTGGCGCAGGTGGGCCTGGGCGACCTTGCCCCCCGCCCTCCTGATCCGTCGTACGGCCGCCGCGATCGGCCCGTAGGTCGAGCCCCAGCCGAGAACGAGCACCCGGGCGTCGCCGTCGGGGTCGTCGACGTCGAGCGGCGGGATGTCCTGGGCGATCCCGTCGATCTTGGCCTGGCGGAGCCGGACCATCTTGTCGTGGTTGTTGGGGTCGTAGGAGATGTTGCCGGTGCCGTCGGCCTTCTCGATGCCGCCGATGCGGTGTTCGAGACCCGCGGTGCCCGGGATGGCCCAGGGACGGGCCAGGGTCTCCGGGTCGCGCTTGAACGGCAGGAACGTCACGCCGTCCTCGCCGTTGGGGCCGTCGGCGAACTCGGTGGAGATGTCGGGCAGCTCGGCGCTGCCCGGCACCCGCCACGGCTCGGAGCCGTTGGCCAGGTAACCGTCGGACAGCAGCATGACCGGCGTGCGGTACTTCACCGCCAGGCGGGCCGCCTCGATCGCGGCGTCGAAGCAGTCGGACGGGGTCGCGGGCGCCACGATCGGCAGCGGTGACTCGCCGTTGCGGCCGTACATGGCCATCAGCAGGTCGGTCTGCTCGGTCTTGGTGGGCATTCCGGTGCTCGGCCCGGCCCGCTGCACGTCGACCACGATCAGCGGCAGCTCGGTGGTCACCGCCAGGCCGACGGTCTCGGCCTTGAGCGCGACACCCGGCCCGGAGGTCGTGGTGACGCCGAGGGCGCCGCCGAACGAGGCCCCGAGCGCCGCGCCGACACCGGCGATCTCGTCCTCCGCCTGGAAGGTGCGGATGCCGAAGCGCTTGTGCTTGGACAGCTCGTGCAGGATGTCACTGGCCGGGGTGATCGGGTAGGACCCCAGGAACAGCGGCAGCTTCGACTGGACCGAGGCGGCGATCAGGCCGTAGGCGAGCGCCTGGTTGCCGGAGATGTTGCGGTAGACGCCCGGCGGCAGCTGGGCGGGCTTGACCTCGTAGGAGACCGAGAAGGACTCGGTGGTCTCGCCGTAGTTCCAGCCCGCCTGGAAGGCCGCGATGTTGGCCTTGGCGATGTCGGGCCGCTTGGCGAACTTGGTCTCAAGGAACTTGATCGTGGTCTCGGTCGGCCGGTGGTAGAGCCAGCTCAGCAGGCCGAGGGCGAACATGTTCTTGGAGCGCTCGGCGTCCTTCTTGGACAGGTCGAAGCCTTCGAGCGCCTTGACCGTCAGCGAGGTCAGCGGCACCGGATGGAGCCGCCACTCGGCGAGCGAGTCGTCCTCAAGGGGGCTGACGTCGTAGCCGACCTTCTGCAGGTTGCGCTTGGTGAACTCGTCGGTGTTGGCGATGATGTCGGCCCCGCGCGGCAGGTCGCCGAGGTTGGCCTTCAGCGCGGCGGGGTTCATCGCCACCAGGACGTTCGGCGCGTCACCGGGGGTGAGGATGTCGTGGTCGGCGAAGTGGAGCTGGAAGCTCGAAACGCCCGGCAGGGTGCCTGCGGGGGCGCGGATCTCCGCCGGGAAGTTGGGGAGGGTCGACAGGTCGTTGCCGAACTCCGCCGTGCCCGATGTGAAGCGATCACCGGTCAGCTGCATACCGTCGCCGGAGTCACCGGCGAAGCGGATGATGACGCGATCGAGTTGCTGAACCTGCTTGGTCACAGCTCAGTCCTCCTCGACGCGAAAAGGCGCCGTTGATGGTGGCATGTTCTCAGTTCCATGCTAGATCCCTGGGGATAACCCGTAGTGGCTTCGCGTTCCACTCGGCGGAGGAGTGTGACGCATGTCGCAGATCCCTCGGTGGAGGCCGAGTCGAAATCCGGGCGCGGTGAAGACGCGCGTGGCGGCCTGGCGGCGGCCGTGAAGGAGGTCATGATCGCGAGCGGCAGGCCCGACACAGCCCGGCGGCGAGCCGACACAGATCCACGTGCAGGCGGCCGAACAGGACGGTAAGGGTCACGATGCCTAACTATATGTCCCACCAGGGAGGCGGCCTCATCGCCGGTGGCTATGTACTCATAGCCGGCGGCTATGGGGTGACATGGAGACGCCCTCCGCGGGACGCCGGTTCTCGCGTCCCGCGGAGGGCGTCTTCGCCCAGCTCCTCAGCCCTGTGAGCCGTCGGCCGAGATCATCTCGCGCGGTCCCTCACCCGAGTCGTAGACCTCGCCCGGCTTCATGCCGGCCTTGCCGTACAGCTCGGGGACGGTGACGAAGGTGTAGCCCTTGTCGCGCAGTCGTCGCAGGATCTCGGGAGTCGCCTTCGCGGCGGTGCCGCCGACGTCGTGCATGAGGACGATCGATCCGGGCCTCGTCTGCGAGACGACCCGGTCGGCGACGGCCTTGGGATCCCGGGTCTGCAGGTCCTTGGCGTCGACGTTCCAGCGAACCAGGGCCAGGCGGTACTGCCTGGCGACGGGCGGCACCCGGTCGTTGACCGCCCCGTACGGCGGGCGCACCAGGCCGGGATGGCGTCCGACGGCCCGTCCCAGCGTGCACTGGGCGCGGCCGAACTGGTCGCCCATCCTGCTGTCGTCCAGGGTGGTCAGGTCACGGTGCGACCAGGTGTGGTCGCCGACGAGGTGACCCTCCCGCATGATCCGCCGCAGCAGCGCGGTGTGGGCGATGGAGTTGGTGCCGACGGCGAAGAACGTCGCCCTGGCGCGCTGGGCGTTCAGCGCGTCCAGCAGCTTCCCGGTGCCCGGGCCGGGACCGTCGTCATAGGTGAGCGCGACGCACTTGACCTTGGCGCAGTCCACGCTGCCGTAGGCGGTGCTCTCGGCGACCGGCAGGGCGGCGTACTCCTTGTACTTGGCCATCCGCTCGGCCCGGTGGTCGACCCCGGCGCCGAACTCGATCGCGGAGCGCTGTGCCCGCTCACCGGCGGGGGACAGCAGCCCCTTCACCTTCGCGGCCGGTACGGCGACCCTGCTGAGGGTGGCGCTCCCCACCTGCTGGTCGTCGAACTCGGCCACGAGGTCGCCGCGGCGGTTGAAGGCCAGCGAGTCGAACAGTCTCGCGTCGGCGGTGATCGCCTCGGGGTCGATCCCGGATCCCGACCGGCCCAGCTGGTCACGGGTGAGCCTGGCGAGCTCGCCCAGCGCGGCCTTGTCCTTCAGCAGGTCCGCGGAGTCGAGGACACGCTTGTCCACCCGGTCGTACCAGACGGTGGTGTGCTCCTCCGACCAGCGGGAGTCGACGGTTCTGCCGATGGTGAGGTTCACGCCCATCATCTGGGTCGAGACCGTCGGCAGCTGCCAGTCCACATTGAACTCGGGCCCGGGCCGGCCGGTTTCCGTACCGCCTCTGTTGGCCTGGTCGAACGACCGCAGATGCTCGGTGATCGTGCGGTGCAGTCTCTCCGTCAGGCGTGGCGCGTCGCTGACGGACGGGTAGACGGCGTGGGCGCGCAGGCCCCCGGTCTCCCCTTCGGTGACGGTGTGCATGGTGAGTCCGGGGACGTCGGCCGGGTCCACGGAATCGATCAGTGTGGGTTCCGAGGGGATCGGCTCCTGCGCCCTGGGTGTCGCTGTCGCGGTGCCGCACCCTGCGGCCAGCACGGCGATAAGCGCGATCCCTCCGGAAAACCGGATTTTAGGCATAAACGGCACATTACTTGAAAAAGAGTGGTATTTACGGATGCTTGGTATTAAAGGGTGCAGAGTTTGGGATTGACGGCAGGGCCGCATGACGGGGGAGGACGGTGCTGCTATAGCTGGTGGGGAAGGCCTCGCCGTACGCGGAGAGACTTCGGGAAACCCCGTGGAGAGGGGGAGTCATGCACGGTTACTACGGCCCCTACGCGGTGGTCGGCGCGCTGCTCGTACTGGGCGTCGTGATCGTGTCCGGAGCGCTGCTGGTCAACCGCCTCCTGCGCCCGAGCCGTCCCACCCCGGACAAACTGGCGACCTACGAGTGCGGCGTCGACCCGGTCGGTGAGGGCTGGGCGCAGTCCCAGGTGCGTTACTACGTCTTCACCTACCTCTACGTCGTTTTCGCGGTGGACGCCGTCTTCGTCTTTCCGTGGGCGACGGTTTTCGCCGACCCCGGCTTCGGTACGGCCGCGCTGGCCGAGATGTTCGTCTTCCTGGGCTTCGTCGCGCTCGGCGTGCTGTACGCCTGGCGCAAACGCGTGCTCGCCTGGGCCTGAGAACCGGCGGGCAGGTGGGGGACAATGAACAACATGGCGGACCTTCCGATGCCCACCCGGGCACCCACCGTCGGACCGGCCTCACGGCTGGCCCCGAAACCCATGCGCTTCATCCTCAACTGGGGGCGGCGCTACTCGCTGTGGGCGTTCAACTTCGGGCTCGCCTGCTGCGCGATCGAGTTCATCGCGACCTCGATGAGCCGCCACGACTTCATCAGGTTCGGGGTCATCCCGTTCGCGAACGGCCCGCGACAGGCCGACCTGATGATCGTCTCCGGCACGGTGACCGACAAGATGGCCCCGGCCGTCAAACGGCTCTACGAGCAGATGCCCGACCCCAAGTACGTCATCTCCTTCGGCGCCTGCTCCAACTCCGGCGGTCCCTACTGGGACTCCTACTGCGTGACCAAGGGGGTGGACCAGATCATCCCGGTCGACGTCTACGTGCCCGGCTGCCCGCCCCGCCCCGAGGCGCTGCTCAACGGCATCATGCTCCTCCAGGAGAAGATCGCCGCCGAGGGCATGGAGGACCACCGTGCGTGAGGCCCTCGTGGAGCGGTACGGCCCGCGCGTGCGGCTTTCGGAGTCCTTCGGCGAGACCACGGCCGACGTCGAGCCGGGCGACTGGCTCGACCTGCTCGCCTTCGCCCGCGCCGGAGGGTACGAGTTCTTCGACTGGCTCACCGCGGTCGACGACCCGCCGGACGCCTTCCAGGTCGTCGCCCACCTCCTCGACCCCGTCTCGCACCGGCGGCTGCTGACCCGCACCCGGGTGCCGCGCGCCGACCCCCGCCTGCCCAGCGCGGTCGGCGTCTTCAGGGGCGCCGACTGGCACGAACGGGAGACCTTCGAGATGTTCGGCGTCGTCTTCGACGGGCACCCGAACCTTGTCCCGCTGCTGCTGCCCGAGGGCTTCGAGGGCCACCCGCTGCGCAAGGACTTCGTGCTGGCCGCCAGGGTCGCCAAGGCGTGGCCGGGAGCCAAGGAGCCGGGCGAGTCCGACCACGGCTCGCCGAGCCGCCGCAAGACGCTTCCCCCCGGCGTGCCCGCCGACTGGGGGCGCGATGGCTGAGGTGCTGGAGGCGGCCCTCAGGCTCGTCCTGGTCGTCGCCGCCTTCCTGGTGCTGCCGCTGGTCGCCGGTCAGGCCGAACACAAGGTCATGGCGCACATGCAGTCCCGCCTCGGCCCCATGTACGCCGGGGGTTTCCACGGCTGGGCCCAGCTGATCGCCGACGGCGTCAAGTTCGCCCAGAAGGAGGACGTGATTCCCGCCGCGGCCGACCGCCGGGTCTTCGGCCTGGCGCCCGCGGTCGCGCTGATCCCGTACCTGCTGGTCATGGTCGTCATCCCGGTCGGTCCCGGCCTGGTCGGGGCCGACCTGGACGCGGGCCTGTTCTTCGCGCTGGCCGTGATGGGGGTCGGCGTGCTCGGCTCGATCATGGCCGGGTGGTCCTCGGGCAACAAGTACTCCCTCATGGGCGGGATGCGCTCGGCCGCCCAGCTCATGGCCTACGAGCTGCCGCTGGTCCTGGCCGCCTCCAGCGTCGCGATGGCGGCGGGCACGCTCTCCCTGCCGGGCGTCGTGGAGGCCTGGCAGTGGTGGTGGCTGCCATGGCAGGCGATCGGCGCGGTGGTCTTCTTCGTCGCCGGGCTCGCCGAACTGCGCCGCCCGCCGTTCGACATGCCGATCGCGGACTCCGAGATCATCATGGGCCCGATGACCGAGTACACCGGCATGCGGTTCGCGCTGTTCATGCTGGCCGAGTACGCCGGGATCATCGTGCTCTGCGCGCTGACCACGGTGCTGTTCCTCGGCGGCTGGCAGGGCCCCCTGCTGCCCGGGCCGGTGTGGACGCTGCTGAAGACGGCCCTGCTGGTGTTCGTGGTGATCTGGGTGCGGGTGAGCTACCCCAGACTCCGTGAGGACCAGCTGCAACGGCTCGCCTGGGTCGCCCTGGTGCCGCTGGCGCTGCTCCAGCTCGCGCTGACCGGGATCGTCAGGGTCCTCTGACGCGCCGGCCGGGTCACTCCCGGCGGAAGACCAGCGCGAGCGAGCGCAGCGCGAGCACGAAGCCGACCAGCAGCAACGCGAAGCCGACCAGCGCGAACAGCCGCAGCTCGGGCGTCACCATCGGCCCCGAGTCCGCCGCGATGAGCACGATCGCCCCCAGCGTCGCCGCCGCGGCCAGGACGGCGACGACCACCTGCTGCACGAGGCCGGTCAGGAAACGCCGGTCCCCCTCGTCCGCCAGCGGCCTGATGTTGATCGAGATCCTGCCGTGCTCAAGGTCCTCGGTGAGTTTGTTGAGCCGCCTGGGCAGCCGCTGCAGGATCGGCAGGAAACCGGCGAGACGGCTCTCCAGGTCGGCGCGCACCGACTCTGGCGAGAGGGACTCGCGCATCATCTCCCTGCCCTGCTTCCTGACCGCGCCGACCACGTCGAGGTCGGGGCTGATCAGGGTGAGCGTGCCGTCGAGCGCGGCCAGCGCCCTGAAGGCGGCCGCGATCTGGGGCGGTACGGCGAAGCCGTACGCGTGGATCAGCTTGAACAGCGCGGCGAACAGGCCCGCGCTGCCGTTCCTGCCGAACCCCGAGCGGTAGCGGACCATGAGCTGGCCCAGGTCGCGTTCGAGCTCCCGTTCGGCCAGCCCGTCCGGCCGGTCGAGCATCTCGATGAGGGAGTCGGTGGCGCCGATCGCGTCGTTGTTGTCGACGGCCAGCAGCAGCATGCCGAGCGCGTTGCGGGTCGACTGGTCGAGACGGCCGACCGAGCCGAAGTCGAGCAGCCCGAGCCTGCCGTCCTCGGTGAGGAGGATGTTGCCCGGGTGCAGGTCGGCGTGGAAGACGCCGGTGTGCACGAGCTGCCTGAGGATCTCGCCGAGCAGCCGTCCGGCGATCGCCTCCCGTTCGGCCGGGGGCAGCGCGGCCAGCAGCTCGCCCGCCTCGCCGACCGGGGTGCCGTCGAGGCGGTCCATGACCAGGAGCCTGCCGGTCGAGTACCCCTCGTGGGCGACGGGCACCCTGATCCCGTCGCCCAGGGTGGCCTCGACGCCCCGCAGGTTGTCCAGCTCGACGGTGTAGTCGAGTTCCTCGTCGAGGGAGGCGGCGAAGCCCTCGGCCAGCCGGGACACCCGCAGCGACCTGCCCCACGGCGTCGTCCGCTCAAGCCACGCGGCCAGCCTCAGGATGATCTCGACGTCCGAGGTGACCTGCTTGCGCGCCCCGGGACGCTGCACCTTGAGCACGACGGGCCTGCCGTCGAGCAGCCGGGCGGAGTGGACCTGCGCGACCGAGGCCGAGGCGAGCGGGGTGGGATCGACCGTCTGGAAGACCTCGGTGAGCGGCCTGCCGAGCTCCTCCTCGATGGCCCGTTCGATCTGCTCCCACGGCTCGGGCTCCGCCCTGGTCTGCAGGGTCGCGAGCTGGTCGACGAAGACCTCGGGCAGCAGGTCGCGCCGGGTCGAGAGCATCTGCCCGAGTTTGACGAAGGTGACGCCGCCCTCGTTGAGCGCGTCACGCAGCGAACGGGCGATCGCGGCGGGCCTCTCCCCGGCCCTGCTGCGCCGTCCGAGGTAACCGCCGAGCCCGTGCTTGGCGGCGATCCGCATGACCTGGGTGTAGCGCCGGGCCCTGCTCCTGCGGGCCTTCCAGCCGCGCAGGAACGCCGAGGGCGCGGGAAGCGTGCCCGTCGGGACGAACAGTTCGAGCAGGACCAGGACGATCAGGCCGATCACGAAGGTCCACGCGGTGACCAGCGCCGTGACGACGAAGACCACGCTGAGCGGGGCGCTGATCCTGCCGTTGGCGTAGACGCCGGTCATCGTGCCGACCTCGGTGGCCGCCCACGCGACGCTCAGGCCCAGGACCACGCCCATGACGAGGGCACGCGGCCAGCCGACCGGCACCCCGAGCGTCCTTCTGGCGAAGAGCGCGACGAGATAGGCGTTGACGATGGTGGCGAAAACAGCGATCAGGTTGGACATGTCAGTATCCGTCTCCGCCGTTCAGGCCGTCCCCGGGTGCCATGGCGCAACCCTAATGCGTTTTGCGGACATAGATCGGTATGTCCGGTGCCGTGTTCACTGGACGATGCGCAGCATGATGTCGGCGGCGGTCGGCCGGTTGCCCGGCTGCTTGTCCAGGCACTCCGAGGCCAGCGGGCGCAACGACTGGGGCAGCGCCGACAGGTCGGGATGCTGGTTGATCACCCGGTTGAGGATCGCCGGGATCGTGTCCTCGCCGAAGGCCACGCGCCCGGACGCGGCGAAGATCATGGTCGCCGCCCAGCTGAACACGTCCGTCTCCGGGCCGATGTTCCCCCCGGCGAGCTGCTCGGGGGACATGTAGGCGGGGGTGCCCATGATGTTGCCCGAGGTCGCGGTGACCTGGTTGAGGGCGCGGGCGATGCCGAAGTCGATCACCCGGGGGCCGTCCGGGCCGATCAGCACGTTCGCGGGCTTGAAGTCACGGTGCACGACCCCCGCCCGGTGGATCGCGGCGAGCGCGCCCGCCGTGGCCAGGGCGAGCCGGGTCAGGCCGTCCTCGTTGCGGGGACCCTGGTCGCGGACGAGCTGCTCCAGCGAGATGCCGTCCACGAACTCGCTGACGATGTAGGCCTGGTCGTCGGTGATGTTCACGTCGAGCACCCTGGCCGTCGAGAAGGTCGCCACCTTGCGCGTCGCCTCGACCTCCCGCAGGAACCTCTCCCTGACCATCTGGTCGCCGGTGAGGTGCTGGTGCAGGAGCTTGATCGCGACCTTCTGCCCCTGCGGGGTGAGGGCCAGGTGGACCGTGCCCTGCCCGCCCTTGCCCAGCTCCCCGATCAGCCGGTACGGCCCCAGCCAGCCCTTGGTCGGGTTCTGCTGCTGGGTGGGAGCCGGCTGCGGCCGGGACGGCTGGGAGTGCTGGAGGTGAGGCTGGGGCTGGGGCCGTACGGCGTGCTGGACCGGCCGGTGGGCGGGCGGGTGGACGTTCGAGGCGACGGTCGGCGCGGTCGGGTACGGCACGGCATGAACCGGGGGCGGGGGCGCGTTGAAGGACTGCACGCCGTAGTTCGGCATGTTCCGCGGGCCCTGCGCGTTGTGGGGGTCCTGCCTGAAGACCGATCCTCTGATGATCAGCGCGTGCCCCATGCCGCCGAGCCAGCTGCCGAAGAGCCCGATCGTCGTGACGGCGTCCAGCCAGCCCGGCATCAGGTCGGTGTCGTCGTAGACGGAGATCGCGACGATGAACACCCCGATGCCCAGGGCGTACAGGACCGCGGCCAGGGCGTGGAGCGGACTGCGCAGTCTGCGGGCGGCGTGCGCCATGATCAGGGGCGTCCCCATGCCACAGGTGAACAGGGGGACCAGTGCCCACACCACACTCAGCCCCGTATTCGATCGAGGAGGTGGCGGCTGGTTGTGCCACGGGGCACCGTACTGGTGGGACATGTGGCGAAGAATACGTATTTCTGGTTGGTCTTGCAGTCCTCTTCAAGGGTGATTCTTCGGCGGAAGGCGACACTCGAACACACAGTCTGTGGATAACGGCTGTGGATAACTTGGGATGATCGGCGGACGTGTTGTGTTTTGCGAGGTTCTCGCGCACGGGTTCTCGTTCGTGGGGGACGGGGATGTCAAGATGTTGAGGTGGCACGGATACCAGGAGTGGGGCTGGCGAAGGGGCTCTCCGTCACCCTTCGCCACATGCTGAGCAAGTCGGTGACCCAGCAGTACCCCGAGGTGCGGCCCGACCTGCCCGCCCGTAGCAGGGGCGTCATCGGCCTGGTCGAGGAGAACTGCACGGTCTGCATGCTCTGCGCCCGTGAGTGCCCCGACTGGTGCATCTACATCGACTCCCACAAGGAGACGCTCCCCGCCCCCGAGGGAGGACGGCCCCGCGCCCGCAACGTGCTCGACCGCTTCGCGATCGACTTCTCCCTGTGCATGTACTGCGGCATCTGCATCGAGGTCTGTCCCTTCGACGCGCTTTTCTGGTCCCCCGAGTTCGAGTACGCCGAGGGCGACATCCGCAACCTCCTGCACGAGAAGGACAGGCTGGCCGGATGGGCGGAGACCGTGCCCCCGCCGCCCGCGCACGAGCCGAACGCCGAACCGCCGAAGGAACTGGCCGCCGGGTCCCGGCCGGCCCGCACCCCGCCGTCAAGGCCCGGCGGCGGCCGTACGGCGGGGGACGGTCCCGTGGCTCCGGGCGACTCCCCGGATGTTCCTTCAGGTGATTCCGGAGACTCGGGCGCGCGGCCGCCTCGGGACGCTTCCGGACCACCGGGTTCTTCGGCTGGGGACGGGCCGGCGCGGCGTGTTTCCGCGGGGCATGCGAATGTCCGGGCGATCAGGCCGCCGGGTGCGCTTCCCAGGAAGGACACGCCTCCTGCACAGGACGCCTCGGGGGCCTCCGGGTCTTCCTCCGATCCTTCGGGGCCTTCGGGGCCTTCTGCGGCTTCCGGGGCCTCGGCCGGGGGCAGGCCGGCGCGGCGTGCTTCGGCGGGGCATGCGAATGTCCGGGCGATCAGGCCGCCGGGTGCGCTTCCCAAGAAGGACACGCCTCCCGAGGAGGAAGCGGGGGGAAAGTTTTCCACAGGCGAGTCCGCCGGTGAGAAGTTGTCCACAGGTGGGGGTGGCGTGCCACCGGCGGAGGGCGCGACGGAGCAGACTTCTGCCACGGAACCGAACAGCGGGCCTCAGCGGCCTGAGGAGCCCGGGGAGTCCTAGGAGGAGACGTGGCCGACGTGCCGTCCTATCTGTCACCGACGGGGCAGGAGATCGTCTTCCTGCTGCTCGGCGTCGTGGCGGTCGGGGCGGCGCTGCTCGTGGTGACGACCAGACAGCTCGTCCACGCGGCCCTGTGGCTGGTCGTCTGTCTCGGCGCCCTCGCCGGGGGCTATCTCGTCCTGACCGCCGAGTTCGTCGCGTGGGTCCAGGTGCTGATCTACGTCGGCGCGGTCGTGGTCCTGTTGCTGTTCGGCCTGATGCTCACCCGGGCCCCGATCGGCAGGGCCGCCGATCTCGACAGCCGTAACCGGCCCGTCGCCGCCGTCGTGGCGACGGCCACCGCGGTCGTGCTGGTCACCGTGGTCGTCGACGGCTTCCGTACGGCCTACGCCCCCCTTGAGCCGGGTGGCGGGTCCGCCAGAGAGATCGGCTCCAGCGTCTTCCGCACCTGGGTGCTTCCCTTCGAGGTGCTCTCGGTCCTGCTGCTGGCCGCCCTCGTCGGCGCCATCGTCCTGTCCCGCACCGACATCCGCGGGAGGAGATGACGTGCACGTCGTCTATCCGGCGGTCGTCTCCGCGCTGCTGTTCTCCATCGGGGTGTACGGCGTGCTCGCCCGCCGCAACACGATCCTCGTCCTGATGTCGGTCGAGCTGATGCTCAACGCGGTCAACCTCAACCTCGTCGTGTTCGACGTGTGGCTGCGCGACCGGCTGCACAGCGGCCAGGTGCTCACGCTGTTCGTCATCGTGATCGCCGCGGCGGAGGTCGGCCTGGGGCTGGCGATCGTCCTCGGCCTCTACCGCAACCGCGCGACCGTCGACCTCGACCGCCTCCGCGCCCTGGCCGAGTCCCCCGACCCGCCCGCCGAGACTCCCACCGGGAGCCCTTCAGGAGGGCCGCGGAAGGGCGCGGCCGGGCAGACCGCCAGGGCGGCCGTCGTCACGGCTCCCACCCACCCGCCGGGCCGGGACGACCCCCCGGAGGTCACGCCGTGACCGCCGTCGCCCTCGTCATCCTGCTGCCCTTCCTCGCCGCCGTCGCCGGGCTGCTGGGCTCCAGACTGCCCAGGGGAGCCAGGGGCGGGGCCGCCGACCTGGCCGCCAACCGCAGGGCGGCCCTGATCGCGGTCGTCCCGGCCGCCCTCTCCACCCTGCTCGCCCTCTGGACGGCCTACACATCCCTCACCGGCGGGGGCGTGTCAACGGGCACCCTCGACGTCATCCCCACCGGGTCACTGCCGATCTCGGTCGGCCTCCTCGTCGACCCCCTGTCCGCCTCGGTCGCGGTGCTGGTGACCGTGGTCGCGCTGGCCGTGCAGGTCTACTCGGTGGGCTACCTGTCAGGAGACCGGCGCTACCCCTCCTACAGCGCCTTCGTCAGCCTGTTCACCAGTGCCATGCTCCTGGTGGTCCACGCCGCCGACCTCCTCGTCCTCTACGTGGGCTGGGAGGTCATGGGCCTGTGCTCCTACCTGCTGATCGGCCACTGGTGGGAAGACCGCGCCAACTCCCGGGCCGCGATCAAGTCGTTCCTGGTCACCAGGGTCGGCGACGTCGGCTTCCTGTTCGGGGTCTTCGTCCTCGGCACGGCGGCCGGGAGCTTCAGGATCGCCGACGTCATCGCGGCGGTCCCGCTGATGTCCTCGGGCACGGTCGTCACCGCGACCCTGCTGCTGCTCGCCGGGGTCGCGGGAAAGAGCGCCCAGGTGCCGCTGCACACCTGGCTTCCCGACGCGATGGCGGGCCCGACCCCCATCAGCGCGCTCATCCACGCCGCGACCATGGTCGCGGCCGGGATCTTCCTCGTCGCCCGTCTCCACCCGGTCTTCGCCGGGGCGGGTCCCACCCTGGACGTGCTCGCCGTGGCCGCCGCGCTCGGCATGCTCGGCGCCGCGCTGGCGGCCCTGGCGCAGGACGACCTGAAACGGGTCCTGGCCTACTCCACGATCAGCCAGCTCGCCTACATGGCCGGAGCCCTGGCCGCCGGGTCGGACGACGCCGCGATCCTTCACCTGATCACCCACGGCGCCTTCAAGGCCCTGCTCTTCCTGTGCGCGGGGGTCGTCATCCACACGGTCGGCTCCAACCTGATGAGCGCGATGGGCGGTCTGCGGGGAAGGCTTCCCGTCACCTTCGCCGCGATGACCGTCGGCTTCGCCGCCCTGATGGGCCTGCCCCCGGCCAGCGGCTTCTTCAGCAAGGACGAGGTGCTGGTGTCCATGGAGCGGGCCCTGTCCACCGGGCCGCTCACCGACGCCGCCGCCCTCCTGCTGTACGGCTGCGCCCTGGCCACGGTCGCGGTGACCGGTGCCTACGCGACCCGGGCGTGGCTGCGGACCTTCTTCGGCGAGCGCCGGGCCGTACCGCTTCCGGTGTCCGCCGCTCCGCACACCGGCGGTTCCCGTGAGGCTCCGTCGAGCATGCTCTGGCCGGTCGTCGTGCTCGCGGTGCCCACGCTGCTCCTCGGGTTCACGGGCGTCGGCTTCGCGGGTGCCGCCGACGTTCACTGGGGCACCGCCGTCCTCAGCGTCCTGCTGGCGCTGCTCGGGGCCGCCTCGGTCTACGTCGTCTGGCGCGGCGCCCCGCTGGACGACCCCGCCCGGGTGCTCGGCCTCTTCCGGGTGTTGTTCGAACGGGCCTTCTTCGTCGACTCCCTCTACCGCGCGCTGTTCGTCCTGCCGGTGCTGCGCCTGGCCCGTCTGACGGCCCGCGCCGACGACCGGGTGGTCGACGGCGCCGTCCGCGGCTCGGGAAGGGCGACACTGAGCCTGTCCGGCCTGGTCAGGGCGACGCAGAACGGCAACGCCCAGCTCTACGTCACCGCCGTCCTTGCGGGTGTCCTCCTTCTCGCGGTGGGGGCGGTGGTCCTCGGATGACCGGCCACCTCCAACGCCGAGCGCCGCGCCCTGGTCGCCGTGATCCAGGCGGTGGTCCTCGGACGACCGGCCGCCTCCGCCACGGCCCCACGTGCCAGGTCTCTTCCGCCGACCGTTCCCGCCGCGATTCCCACCGTGATCTCACCGCCCGGGGCACCGTCCCGGCCCAGGAGAGGGGGGCCGGGAGATGAGCTGGGTGCCGGTGGCGATGCTCGCGGTTCCGCTGGCCGGGGCCGTGGCGCTGCTCATGCCGTACGGGAGGGGGCGGCTGCTCAGGGCGCACGCGCTGACGGTCTCCGGGGTGACGTTCGCGCTCTCCCTGGTGGCCGCCGTCACGTACGTCCGTGGCGGCGCGACGGGCATCGGCCTGGAGACCGACCTGGCCTGGGTCCCCTGGCTGAACCTGAGGTTCCACCTCGGCGTCGACGGGGTCTCCCTGCCGCTGGTCGTGCTGACCACGCTGCTGACGTTCCTGTGTTTCGTCTACCTGTGCCGTGGGGGCGCCGGCGGAACGGACCGGCTGCCAAGAGGGAGGCCGGGGCCGGAGCGGGCCAGGGCACTGGTGTTCACGCTCCTGCTCCTCGAAGTCGGCATGGTCGGCACCTTCCTCGCCCTCGACCTGCTGCTGTTCTTCGTGTTCTTCGAGGTCGTCCTGGTCCCGATGTACTTCGTGATCGCCATCTGGGGCGGTCGTGCCCGGCGGGCGGCGGCGACCAAGTTCATCCTCTACACGCTGCTCGGCTCGGTCGTCCTCCTGATCGGCCTGCTGTTCGTCTGGGCGGGGACCGGCACTCTGGACATGGTCTCCCTCGCCGCGGCGCACGGGGCGGGCATGTCCCGCCCGGCGCAGATCCTCGCCTTCGTCGCCATCGGCGTCGGGCTCGCCGTCAAGGCCCCGATGTGGCCGCTGCACACCTGGCTGCCGGCCGCCCACACCGAGGCGCCGACCGTCGGCTCGGTGCTCCTGGCGGGTGTGCTGCTGAAGATGGGCACCTACGGCTTCGCCCGCATCGCCATCCCGATCCTGCCCGAGGGCGCCGCGGCCGTCGCCCCCTGGCTCGGCGCGTTCGCGGTGATCGGCGTCATCTACGGCTGCCTGGCCTGTCTGGCCCAGCGTGACCTGAAGCGGATGATCGCCTACTCCTCGATCGGCCACATGGGGTTCGTGCTCCTGGGCTTCGCCACGCTCACCCCGGTCGGGCTCAACGCCGCGCTCTTCGGCAACATCGCCCACGGCCTGATCACCGCGCTGCTCTTCTTCGTCGCCGGAGCGATCAAGGAGCGCTACGGCACCGCCGACATCCCGGCACTCGGCGGCGGCATGCTGGCGCGCCTGCCGCACCTCGCGTCCCTGCTCACCTTCGCCTGCTTCGCCTCCCTCGGCCTGCCCGGTCTGGCGGGCTTCTGGGGGGAGATGCTCGCCCTCCTCGGCGCCTTCGACCCGGCACCGGGTCTGTCCCGGCCGCTCTTCCTGCTCTTCATGGTCGTCGCGGGGGTCGGCACCGTCCTGACCGCGGCCTACTTCCTGGTCATGCTGTCCAGGGTCACCCACGGCCGTCCGACCGAGACCGTCCACGCCCCCCTGCTCACCGCGGCGGGCGCCACCGGGACGCCGGAGGCCGGTGAGGCGGCCCAGGAGGCCCGGGAGGCCCAGGAGGCGATGGTGGCCGCGGAGCGGGTGACGGAGAAGGTCACCGCGGACGCCGAACAGGTGGTCGAGGAGACCATGGCGGGTGACGGCCCGCCGGACACGACCGCGAGAGCCGGAGGTTCGGGAAGCGCGGGAGAAACCGGAAGCGGCCGAGGCGCCGGAGGAGCCGGGAGCGGGCGCACGCGGGACGTGACCGCCCACGAACTGGCCGCCTGGGTGCCGCTGGTCGCCCTGATCCTGCTGTTCGGTCTGTGGCCGAAGGCACTGCTGTCCCTCACCGACCCGGTGGTCCACAGCCTGCTGGGGACGCCATGATCCAGTCGATCGACTACTTCGCGGTGGCGCCGCCACTGGTTCTGGCGCTGGCCGCCGGGCTGGTGCTGCTCCTGGACGCCTTCCTGCCGCGCAGGCCGTACGTCAGGCCGATGCTCGGCGTGGTCACGCTGGCCGGGGTGCTCACCGCCTTGGGCTTCGTGGTCGCGCAGGCGTCGCGTTCGGGCGAGGCCCTCCGGACCTTCTGCGTGCCCGAGGGCCTGACCACCGCGCCCAGGATCGTCCCGGCCCTCCCACCGGGTGTGCGGCCGACGACGGGGAAACTCACCGGAACGATCGCGGTCGCCGCCTCCGGGCCTGAGACGGGGGCCGTGCCGTCGTGCTCGTTCGTGGTCGACGACTTCACCCTGGTCTTCGCCGGGCTCGCCCTGGCCGCCGGGATCGTCGTGGTGCTGCTGTCCATGACCTTGCTCGCCTCCGGTGAGATCCCCGTCGGCGAGTGGCACTTCCTGCTGCTGTGCACGCTCACCGGCGCCGTCGCCCTGCCCGCCTCCCGAGACCTGATCATGCTGGTCGTCGCGCTTGAGCTGGTCTCGCTGCCGGTCTTCGCGCTCACCGGGCTCAGACGCCACGACGGCCGTGCCTCAGAGGCGGCGGTCAAACTCTTCCTGGTCTCCGTGGTCTCGACGGCGGTGACGCTCTTCGGCGTCTCCCTGCTGTACGGCGCGACGGGAACCGTCCACCTCGACCGGCTGGCCCAGGTCCTGCGTGAACGCGCGGCCGTTCCCGCCGTCCCCGGTCCCGGCCAGGCGGCCGGTGACGCGCTGCCCCAGGTGACCGGGACCACCGAGGCCTACGTCTCCGCGCTTCACCTCTCCTACGACTCGCCGCCTCCCGACCTGTCGTCCGTGCTGGCCGTGGCCGTCGTCCTGGTGCTGGCCGGGTTCGCCTTCAAGGTCGCCGCGGTGCCGTTCCACGCCTGGGCGGGTGACGTCTACCAGGGGGCGCCGGTCCCGGTGGCCGCGCTGCTCTCGGTGATCTCCAAGGCGGCCGGGTTCGCCGGGCTGATCCTCATCCTCGTCACGGCGCTGGGGAGCGAGGCGAGCACCTGGGGCCCACCGGTGGCGCTCGTCGCGGCGCTGACCATGACGGTCGGCAACCTCCTGGCGCTACGGCAACGCCACGCCGTACGGCTGCTCGCCTGGTCCTCGGTGGCGCAGTCGGGCTACATCCTGGCGCCGCTCGCCGTCCGTGACGACGAGGCGACGGGCGCGTCGATCGCCTATCTGGTGTTCTACGCGGCGATGAACCTCGGGGCGTTCGCGGTGGTCATGCTGGTCTCGCGGCGCGTCGCACGCAACGAACTGGACGACTACCGGGGGCTCGCCTTCCGCGACCCGGTCGCCGGGCCGGCGCTGGCGTTCTTCCTGCTCTGCCTGGCGGGCCTGCCGCCGGGGCTGGCGGGTCTGTTCGCCAAGATCGTGGTGTTCCGCGAGCTCGTCGGTGGCGGCGTGGCATGGCTGGCCGTGGTGATGGCGGTCAACACGGTCATCGGCCTCTACTACTACGTGGCCTGGGCGGCACGGATCTTCACCCCGGCCCCGCGTGGAGCCAGCCAGGGGGTTGTTTCGGATATGCCGGATATATCGGCTCCGGGGGCCGTGGCGGTCCCGGAAAATCCGGTCGGCTCGGGGGAGGAAACGGGCGGCGGTCGCAGGGGGTGGTTGCCGGTCGTCGTCGCGATCGGACTGACCGTTGTCGTCGCCCTGGTGTTCTCGGTCGCGCCACAGGTGGTGCTCGACCTCCTCCCCGGGGGCGCCGGCATCGGGAGGTGAACGTTTTCGGGAACGTTCGGCCAGGCCGGAGACGTTGGAGAAGGTGAATCGGCATCAACCGACAAGGGGGGTGTAGTGCACCACAACGGTCTGCGTACCGCCGTCCTCCTTGGCGCACTGTCCGCGGCGATCATCGCCGTCGGGGCGTGGCTGGGCGGTGGCGTGGGCCTGCAGATCGGGGTTCTGGCCGCCCTGCTGACCAACGGTTTCGCCTACTTCTTCTCCGACAGGATCGCCCTGTCGGCCATGCGGGCCCGTCCGGTGAGCGAGGTCGAGCAGCCGACCCTGTACCGGATCGTGCGTGAACTCTCCACCGAGGCCCGTCAGCCCATGCCCAGGCTGTACGTCTCGCCGACCATGCAGCCCAACGCCTTCGCCACCGGACGCAACCCCCGCAACGCCGCGGTCTGCGTGACCTACGGCATCACCCAGTTGCTCGACGAGTCCGAGCTGCGCGGGGTCATCGGACATGAGCTGTCCCACGTCTACAACCGCGACATCCTGATCTCCTCCGTGGCCGGGGCGCTGGCCACGATGATCACCTACCTCGGATACATCGGCCTGTTCTTCGGCGGGGGAGACGACGACGAGGGGCCCGGTTTCCTCGGCGCGCTGCTCATGATCGTGCTCGGCCCGGTCGCCGCGGGGATGATCCAGATGGCGGTCTCCCGCTCCCGGGAGTACCAGGCGGACGAGTCGGGGGCCCGGCTGACCGGAGACCCTCTGGCCCTGGCCTCCGCGTTGCGGAAGATCGAGATGGGCGCCCGGCAGCTTCCTCTCCCGGAGAACGCCCGTCTCGCCTCGGCCTCACACCTCATGATCGCCAACCCCTTCCGGGGCGCGGGCATCGGCAGGCTGTTCTCCACCCACCCGCCGACCGCCGAGCGCATCGCCCGTCTGGAGCGGATGGCGGGCTACCGCCGCTGAGCGGGGCGGTAGCCCGACCGGCCGTCACGTATGCCCGGCACACACCTCGCCGCCGGTCACCGTACGTCTCTCAGCAGGCCGACCAGCGGGGCGGCGGCCAGCGTCAGCAGGCCACAGACCGAGAAGAGCACGAAGTAGTTCGGCCCCTCGGCGAAGGGGTCGGACCCCAGGCCGAGCAGGACCGGAGCCAGCGCCGGGGCGATAGCGCTGGGCAGGTGCTTGGCCATCGCGAAGGCGCCGAGATAGCGGCCCGCGTCCCGCTCGTCAGGAAGCACCTGGGTGACCAGGCCGAGATCGACGGCGTAGTAGACGCCGGTGGCGGCGCCGCTGATGACCGCTACGACGATCACCACGCCGACGCTGGCGGTCGCGGCCTTCAGCAGCAGCGTCACACCCAGGATCGCCGTCGCCCACAGCACGAACGGACGGCCCCTGCCGATCCTGGCCGACCAGCGGCCACCGAGATAGGCGAAGAGACCGGACAGCAGGGTGCTGGCGATGGTGGTCAGCCCGACCAGCGCGACGGCCTCGGCGGTCGGCATGCCGATGCGACTCTGCAGGTAGTAGAGCGAGTAGGAGGAGATCAACGCGAAGCCGATGCTGACGAGCAGCCGCTGCACCCACAGCAGCCGGTAGTCACGGGCGTGCCGGGGCAGTACGAGCAGCGCCGAGACGAGACTGCCGACGTTCACCGGGCGTCGCTCGGCCGGGTCGAGACGACGGTCGGGCAACAGCGCGCAGAGCACGCCGGCGGCCGTCACGGCGAGTCCACCGCAGATCGTGAACTGCAGCAGCAACTCGCCCTTGAACATCTGGGACAGCGCCATGGCCGGGACGACGCCGAGCATGTTGCACATCGAGAACACGCCCGCCACCCGGACGCGGCGTTCCACGGGGAACTGGTCGACGACCGTCGCGGTCAGCCCGGCGACCATGGCCTGGTAGCCGGTGACGGCGACCATCCAGCCGACCGCGACGAGGGCGATCGACCCGGCGAGCGCCAGGAGGATCAGCCCGGCCAGGCCGAGCAGGGAACCGCCCAGGATCCACGGCCTGCGCATGCCGTACCGGCTGGTGGTGCGGTCGGACAGGTGGCCGCTGAGCGGGTTGGAGATCACCGTGGCTACTCCGCCGAGCGCGGCGACGAAGCCGAGTACGGCCTCCTTGTTGGCGGGCGCGATCTCCTGGACCTTGAGGCCGAGACCGAGGATCAGCGGCAGGGCCCCGGCCGCCGCGTAGAAGAGTTCGGCCACACCGATGGCCGCGACCAGCCCACGGCCGGTTTTTTGGGGTGCGCCGGTTTCCCGGGGAAGGGTGAGGGACACGGGGTCGCCTTTCTGGTCAGCCGACGAGGGCGGCGCGCAGCCGCTGGACGTGGCCCTCGGTCAGACCGTGGGCGGTGAGCAGTCGTTCGGCGCCCCCGCGGGCGTCGAGAGCGGTCAGGAAGGTGCGGATGGCGGCCTCGGGGGCGTCGAGCAACCCGGACACGGCCCCCGCGACCGAGACCGAAGCGGCCGGGGACAGAGCGACAGGGGGCGGGGTGGTCAGGCCGAGCATCGTCATGATCTGGGGGAGGTGCGTCACGGTCGCGGCGTAGTCGCGGACGATCGCCTCGTGATCCACCCCGACCAGATCGAGGATCAGGGCGATGACCAGGCCGGTACGGTCCTTGCCCGCCGCGCAGTGCACCAGGGCGGGCAACCCGTCGGCGATCTCCGCCACGACGGAGGCGAACCAGGCGGTGCGGTGGTCGAGCATCAGCACATAGAGGTCGCCGAGGTCGATTCCCGGCGGAAGGGCGGACAGGTCGGCGGGGGATCCCGAGGTGCCGAGGCGGGTGACCCTGACACCGAGGTCGGTCAGGAGGGCCCAGTCGTCCCCGGCGAGTTCGGCCTCGCTTCGCAGGTCCGCGACGAGCCGTAGTCCTTCGAGCTGCCCACCGAGGAGATCCGCCAACCGGTCGGTGTCGGCGGCGGTCAGCCGGTGGGGTTGCGCCGAGCGCAGCAGCATCCCGGAGCGGACAGGAGTTCCGGCGCCTTCGGCGACGTCACGGAGGTTCAAGAGCGGCATGAGTCATATATATGACTGGCTGACCTGCGTGAACGCGGCGAAAAGATGGATTCGCGATGAACGGCCGGGCAATCCCTGGATCATCGGCGGGGCCGGGAAGGCGGGAGCCGTACAGTTGTCCAGATGTCCAGAGAAGCCCGCTACCGCGCGATCGCCCGTGAGCTCGGGCGGCGCATCGAGTCCGGTGAGCTGCCCCCCGGTGAGCGGTTGCCGACCGAGGACGCGCTCGCCGAGCGGTTCGGCGTGCACCGGCTCACCGCCAGGCAGGCCATGGTCGAGCTGCGCAGGGCCGGGCTGGTCGAGACACGGCACGGTCTGGGGAGTTTCGTCAGGCGTGTCCCGCGCCGGATCGAGGTGTCCATCGACCCGGTGACCCGCAGGCACCGGCGGGCCGACCTGGAGGGGCTGGCGACGGTCTTCGCCGGGGGAGAGGAGATCCTCGGCCGGGGGCTCGTCGAGCATCCGGCGGGGGCGCGGCGCCTGAGGGTCGCGGGTGAGGAGGTCTACGAGATCACCACCCTGCTCAGGTCCGAGGGGGCGCCATGTGTGCTGAGCCGCTACCGGCTCCACCCGGAGCGCGCCGACCTGCTCTGCGACCCCGAACTCGGCGTGCTCGGCTCTCTGGAGGCCGGTGGGGTCTCCTACCGCTACACCTGGCACGCGATCTCGGCGGACCTCGCCGACCTCGCCGACCAGTCCGCCCTCGCGCTCGACGCGGGCGCCGCCGTACTGGTGCGCGAGGGGCTCGTCATGCACGGCGACGAGCCCCTGTGTCACGTCGAACGGCGCTGTCGGGCCGACCTCGTCTCCTTCGTCACCCGCTATGACCGGCCAGGTGACTGAGCAGCACCTCGGTGTCCAGTTCGTAGACCGGGGGAGCCGACGTCATCGGGACGACCGTGGTGATCACACCGTCCTCGGTGACGTCCACCCGGCTGAAGGCCTGTGACGGTATGCCCCTGGTCTTTCCCGCGGGCGCCATGGTGTCGGCGGCGTAGGCCCCGCCGGGACCGATCCAGACGGGGATGCCCGCCAGTGTGCCCGCGGACGCGCTGTGCGTGTGTCCGGCGAGGACGATCCGTACGTCGGAGCCGGTCAGTGCCCGCGCCAGCCTCTCCGGCTCCCGCAGGCCGATCCCGTCCATCAGCGGCAGCACACTGGGGATGGGCGGATGGTGCAGCACCAGCACGCTTCCGTCGGGCGCGGGCTCGGTCAGCACCGAGGCCAGCCACTCCAGCTGGTCGGCGGACAGTTCGCCGTGGTGCTCACCGGGCACGGTGCTGTCCAGCGTCACGATCCGCAACCCGCCGACCCAGGTCACCACGTCGTACGGCTCACCGCCCACCTGGTCGCCTGTCCGGTCACCTTCTCGGCCGTCCGCCTGGTCGTTGACGAGGGCCGAACGGAAGGCGCCCCGTTCGTCGTGGTTGCCCATCGCGACCACGACGGCCGCGCCGAGCTCACCGGCGGCCTTCTCCAGCGCCCGCGCGACCAGCCGGTAGGAGGGCTCGTCCCCCTGGTCGGCGATGTCGCCGGACAGGATGATCGCGTCCACGGGCTGCCCCGCGGCGACCACGGTGTCCAGCGCGTTCCTGAACGCCGTGGTCGAGTCGACGTGGCCGTGGAGCAGGCCGTCGGCGACGGCGTGGACGTCGGTGAGATGGATGAGGGTGTAACGCTTCATGACCACAACGGTCGTCCACGCCACTGAACGTGACCGGTCATCTATATGAATTACGGCCGTACGGCTCGCGGCGCACCGGTCAGGAGTGCTGGGTGACCGGGTCCGTCTCCTCGGGGGCCAGGCCGGCGATGCCGTCGATGCTCTCCCGGTTGTTCTTCGCCCGGTAGGTCCGTCGCTGCTGCACGTCCTTGCGCTCCGCCCACTCGTCGAGCAGCGTCCGGTCCTTGTCGAACGACATGAACGGCACCGAGAAACCACAGGAGTCGGCGATGCGCTCACAGTCGACGACGATGATCGACCGGACACCCGGATGCGACCCGAACCTCGTGAGCAGCCCGGAGAACTCGGCGTCGCCGGGGGTGACGACCCGGCCTGTGCCGTACAGGCGAAGGATGTTCGGAGGACCGGAGAAGGCGCAGAACATGATCGTGATACGCCCGTTCTGGCGGAGGTGGGCGATGGTCTCCACACCGCTGCCGTCCAGATCGAGGTAGGCCACGGTGGTGTCGTCGATCACAGAGAACGTGTCGGCGTATCCCTTGGGGGAGACGTTGACGTGACCACCCTGCTCGGGAGCGGTGGCGACGAAGAAGACCGGCTGCGCCTCGATGAACGCACGCAACCGGTCACTGAGCTTTTCATGGACTTTCCCCATGAAGAGAAGATATGTCCTCCCACCCGCCAAGCCTTGGCGCACCCGCCGGGTTCCAGACCACCGGCCATCAGCGGGCCTCGACTCATCAGCCGGACTCTGGGCCGCTTGCCGGGCCTGGGGCATCGGCCGGGCGTTGGATCACTCGCCGGGTAGCCACCAGCTCCACGGGGCGTTCTTGATCGGGAAGGAGTCCACCGTGCGGACGGTGCCGGTCCTCGCGTTCACCGTACGCTTCGCCGCCGAGGTGACCTGTCCGCCGTGGGCCTCGCTGAAGCTCGTCCAGAGCGTCAGCGCGCCCGCCGGGTTCCAGGAGAGCCGCTGCGCGCCGTCGTTGACCGAGACGCCGAGCCGTACCGCCGCCGAGACCGTGTCCGAGGTCAGGCTGTAGGTGTGCAGCCGAGCCTTCTTCGTCATCGCCCCGGTGACGACGAACGCCGTCGTGGTGCCGTCGTTCGCCAACGCGACCGGGGAGTTGTTGGCCACGATCTGCGGCACGACCCGGCTGGCCGTCACCCGCCCCGCACCGTCGAAGACCACGAACTCAGTGGTGCTGTCATCGGTGTAGCGGCTGGTGAGCACGTGCCGTCCGTCCGGGCTGAAGCCCATCACGTTGATCTTCGCGGGAAGCGTGGCGATCTTCCCGCTCTCACGGTCGACGAGCAGGGACGGCAGTCGCTCCTCGTCGTCGAGGTAGTCGATCACGACGGCCGATCCGTCCTCGGAGAGCATGGTGTCCACGCTGGCCTGGTCGAGCCCCTTGGGCAGGGTCGCGGCCCTTCCCGGCAGCGGGACGACCTTCCCACTGGTGACGTCACGAACGACGAGGACGTCCCCCCTGAGGTAGTTCACGACCCGGCCGTCACCGCTGACCGCGAAGGTCGTGCCCGCGTCCTTGTCCACGGTGCCGTTGGCCCGCCGGGGATTGACCCGCGCGTCGTCGAGCCTGACGGTCCTGCCGCTGCGCAGCGTCAACGTCCACTTCCCGCAGGGGACCGTGTGGTCTCCCTTGGCGCAGCTCTTGATCCACGCGTACCGGACCAGGTCGTCCGTCCTGGCCTCCGCCGGGGGAACGGTCATGGTCATGGCCACCACGGTGGCTGTCACGGTGCCGAGCGCGAGTACGGCCAGGCCGCGGATCGAGGACATCGCGTCTTCCTTTCGTCACCGAGGTAGATGCCTCCTCCGGGTGAAAGGTTCTGTCACGGATCAGCCACACCACCGGTTCCGGTACTCCAGCGGGGTGAGCCCGATCCTGCGGCGCATCAACGCGCGCAGGTTGGCGGCGGTTCCCAGCCCGCTGCGCCGCGCGACCACCTCGAAGCGCGACTCGCCACGCTCGATCATCCGGCACGCCACGTCGAGCCGTTCCCCGGTGAGCCAGGCCAGCGGTGTGGTGCCCAGCTGCGCCCGGAAACGGCGGTGCAGCGTCGCCTGACTGACCGAGGCCCGCGCCGCCAGGTCGGAGACCGTGAGCGCGGTGTCCAGCCGTTCCTGCGCCCAGGCCAGGAGGGGCGCCAGGGACTCGTCCGGTACGTCGGGAACCGGCCGTTCCACGAACTGCCGCTGCCCGCCGTCGCGGTGCGCGGCGAAGACGAGCCGCCTGCTCACGGCGTTGGCGACCTCCGCGCCATGGTCGAGCCGGACGATGTACAGACCGAGATCGAGCGCCGCCGAACTCCCCGCGGCGGTCAGGATGTCGCCGTCGTCCACGAACAACACGTCCGTCTCCAACCGTACCGACGGGAAACGGGACCGGAAGGAGTGCGCCCACTGCCAGTGCGCCGTGGCCCGTCGCCCGTCGAGGACCCCGGCCTCGGCAAGGGTGAAGGCACCACTGCAGAACCCGACCAGCCGGGCGCCCCGTGCGTGCGCCCGCCGAATGGCCGCGAGTACGGCGGGCCGCCGGGGAACCTCCACGTCGGGACGGTTGGGGACGATCAACGTGTCCGCCGTCTCGGCCGCCTCAAGGCCCGCGACGCCCGTGAGTGTGAAGAAGCCGTCCCGCATCGGCGTACGCGGCTCCGGCGAGCACAGCCGAAAATCGTAGAGGTCACGCCCGAGCTCCGGCCTGCGCAGACCGAAGACCTCGGTCGCGCACCCCAGCTCGAACGGGTTGGAGTTCTCGTCCACGATCACGACAACCCGGTGCAGCGCCTCCCCCGCACCCACCGCTCGTCTTTTGCCCTGCTCCGCATGCGCTTCGCGGACCGCGCGCACCGCCTGTTCCGTGCGCGCTTCACGAGCTGCGTGTGCCGCTTGTTCCGTGTGCGCTCTACGGACTACGCGCGTTGGCTGTCCTGCGCGCGCTGTCTGCTCCGTATGCGCTTCGCGGACCGTATGCACCGTCTGTTCCGCGTGCGCTTCGCGAACCGTGTGCGCCACCCGTTCTGTGTGCGCTTCGCAGATTGTGTGTGCTGCCTGCTCTGCCTGCTCTGCGTGCGAGGATTCTTGCGCCATGTGCTATTCCTAGCACTCGCCCCGGCCGTACCGGTGGGCCAGGATTCACCTGTGAGCAACGAACCCATCGCCCTTGACGAGGCCCTGACCTCGTTCGACGCCCTCTGGAGTCCCCGCGTCGTCACGCACGTCAACGACTACGACGTTCGGATCGCCAAGGTCGAAGGCGAACACATCTGGCACGTCCACCAGGAAACCGACGAGTTCTTCCTGGTGCTCGACGGGGAACTGACCATCGGCCTGCGCGAACCCACCGGAGAACGCACGGTACGGCTCCCGCGCGGCTCGGTGTTCACCGTCCCCCGTGGCACGGAGCACCGGCCGTCGGCACCCACCGGCGCCGCGATCCTCATGTTCGAGCCGACCGGGACCTCGTCGGTCGGTGACCGGCCAACCGAGATCCCCGCCCACATCGACGCCACGACGGGCCACCCCCTCGGCACCTGACCAGAAGACCCGTGATGCCGCACAGAACCGTCAACCTTCGGGGGCCGGCATCACACGGACGCGGCCGCCGTCGTGGGGAGGGCGGGGCGCCGTACGGGGGCTCCACTTCGGGCCTCGTCGCCGTGGACGCACACCAGGCTTCTCGTCGGGCGTTTCTTCCCGGAACGGACACGGTCGCCGTACGGGGGCCTCGTCATCGTGGACGCACACCACACCTCTTTAGGGCGCGGCGGCCTCTCTTCGGGCGTGCCGGGTTTCCTTCCGGAGGAAATGCGTGGAGGCTGCGCCACCATCTCCCCGCGGCTGAGGCCGTACACCGGTCCAGATGGGCGCGTCCCGGTCTGCCGGACCGAGGTTTGCCGAAGCGGGGCTCCGTGGGGCCGGAGTTCTGCCGGATCGGAGATTTCGTCGGGTCAGGGCACAGGCCTTCGGCCATGTGCCCCTGGCATACCCGTTGGCGCTATCGGTAGTTCGTGAACTGCAGCGCGATCTCCAGGTCCTTGCCCTTGAGGAGGGCGATGACCTCCTGGAGCTCGTCCCTCTTCTTGGAGCTCACCCGCAGTTCGTCACCCTGGATCTGGGCCTTGACGCCCTTGGGGCCCTCATCCCGGATGATCTTCGAGATCTTCTTGGCGTACTCCTGGTCGATGCCCTCCTTGAGGGTGACCACAAGCCGGTACTCCTTGCCGGACAGCTTCGGCTCACCGGCGTCCAGGATCTTGAGGGAGAGCCCCCGCTTGATCAACTTGTCCTTGAACACGTCAAGGACGGCGTTGGCGCGCTCCTCGCTGTTAGCCTTGATCTCGATGGCTTTCTGCCCGCCCGACCAAGCGATGGTCGCGCCGGTGCCCTTGAAGTCAAACCGGTGCCCGACCTCCTTGACCGTCTGGTTCAGCGCGTTGTCGGCCTCCTGGTGGTCGATCTTGCTGACGATGTCAAAACTGCTGTCGGCCATGCGTCGACTGTCCTCTCTAGCTCTCCTGCCGACCCTAGCGCCTCACCTGTCGGCTCATGATGAACGTGACCACCAACACCACGACAACGGTGTCGAAAACCGCCGGGCCCAGCACCCCACGTGAACCGTCATCCCCTTCGTTCCCAGCCGGTACCCCCATGGCGCGGGCGGCAAAAGTCCTGGTACGGCGGGCTTTCGGTAGGCAGTCTCCGCCGATGTCACGTCACACCCGGAAGTCCGCTATTCTTCTTCCTGTCGCCGCCGCAGGCGGAGGACAAGGCAGGTTGCCCGAGTGGTCAAAGGGAGCGGTCTGTAAAACCGTCGGCTCAGCCTACGCAGGTTCAAGTCCTGCACCTGCCACCAGCAGCGAAAAGAGCCCCTGATCAGCAGAGATGCCGATCAGGGGCTCTTTCGTCATGTCCGGTTGTCCCCGGCCGTCAACGGCCTTCTACGGGTGCCCGCGTCGTATGCGCGTCGGCGTCAGTCGGCGGAGTGAGACGCTTTCAGCGCCGCGCTGATGAGCTTCCGAGCGGTCGCATCCTGACCCACGATGCACTTGGCGTAGACCCGCAGAAGCACGTTCACACTGTGCCCCGCCCACTCGGCGACCTGGGTTGCGGGCACCCCGGCGTTGAGCCATGTGGACACGCAGGCGTGTCGCAGATCGTACGGCCGCTCGGCGAGCGGTGAGGCGGCCTCTGCCTCACCCAGCGCAGCCGTACGAGCCTTCTGCCAGACGCGCCCGTAGACGCTCTCGGACAGCGGGCCGCCTCGCTCGCCGACGAACAGATGACCATCCGGGCTCACGCCGTGCTTGGCGATGTGGCTTCGGAGGATGGCGACCAGGGGCGGCGGGATCGGCACCGGCCGTACGGCCTTGCGCGCCCGGTGTTTGAGTTCCCGTGATTCCCGGCGCTGGCCGTTTCCTGTCCAGTCGGCTCCCACAGCCGGGGCGGAATCGCCCAGCAGGAACCACCCCCATTCATCGCCGTTCCCAGGGGCCGGGAGGTCGATCTCGTCGAGGGTGAGGCCCACGGCTTCCGCAGGGCGCAAGGCCGCGTAGTACATGGCAGCGAAGAACGCGGTCAGCTGATCCATGGTCTTCCCGACCGCGGTCAACAGCGCTTCGGCCTGCTGCGGATTGACCACGCGGCGGGGAGAGATCTCCTCGGCGATCTTCGGTCTCTTCCACTTCACGCTGATCAGCGGGTTGTTGCTTAGCAGCTTCGCGGGGCTCACCGCGTAATCCAGCACGTTGTAGAAGACCGCGCGCTTACGGGCAATGGTGGTTCCCGAGGCGGTCTTTCCTGTCAGGGTCCGGGAAATGCCTTTCAGCGTTCCCAGGATCACGGCCTCATCGGCCAGGGCGGCCACGGGAACCGTGTTCTTCTCCAGCCACGCGACGGCGCGGGCGATGTCCGTTGGCATCTCCCCGGCGGTACGGCGCGGCTTATGCGCGGCCCACTTGGACACAGCCCGGCGAATGTCCGGCTTGGACGGCTTCCCGGCGCCGGAAGCGACCAGGGAAAGCGTGGCGGTGGCCAGAGCATCAGCGATCGAGCGGCGAGTGTTCGGGGCCGCGTCGTCCCAGCGGTGGTCAACGTACTCACACATCAGCGCCCACCAGGTGACTGACTGGCCACGCTGTCCGGCGTACTCGGCGGGTCGCCCCGTAGCCAGGTCGAACGCCTTGCCCTGCCGAATCGCGGTGAGTAGTTCGGCACGGAAGCTCTCGGCGAGCGCTCGTGTGGTGAACGTTTCTCGCCATGACTTCTCGGCGGTGACCCATCGGGCGGTGTAGGTGTTCCCGCCCTTGTTCTTGTTCGTGAGGACGCGCCACACGCGCACGTCGTAGGTGGTGTTTATCAAGCGGCGCCCTCTCGATCAGCGAGCCAGTTCTCGTAGTCCGTCAGGTAGACGCGCAGCGCTCCGTTGGGGAGCTTGGTGCACTTGGGGGCGCGGCCTTTGGCTCGCCAGTCGTAGAAGGTGGACCGGCTGATCTCCAGGTCCTTGCAGATGTAGTCAACGGTGATCTTTTTGGCGCTGGCCCTGGGCATGGGGCGTGTCCTTCCAGACTCCGTAGGCAGTGGCGGTGAGTGACGGTCGTTCGGGTGGGGGAGGGGGTTGCAGCGGTGCAGCGCTTCAGCAGAAATCAGCAAAAACATTTCTGTTGTTTTTTGCTGACGTGCTGCGGTGCTGCAGACCCGGTGACGGGTGTGGAGCGCGGCCACGATGCGTGACCCTCGGCGGACGTCACGCGGTGGCTGAGGGGTGGACTTCGTAGGCCGGAGAGGCGGGCCGTCCCCGGCCGGTTTGCGGGGTGGCGGGCAGGCGCCGGATCCAGCCGTGGGCCTCCAGCACCCGTAGGGCGGGGTCCAGATCGGCGACCTTGGCGAACCGGGAGCGCATGGCGGGCAGGACCTCGCGGGCGGTGAAGCGAGTCGTTCCAGTACGGCCGGCCCAGTCCAGCAGGGCGCGGGCGTCGGCGACGGCGGGGTCGGCGCCGATGTGGTCGTAGGCGGTCTGGGCGTGGCTGGTGAAGTACTCGCCGATCTCGCAGGCCGCGGCGAAGGTGTCCAGGTCGATCGGGCGGTTCCAGCCGTCGCGTAGGTGCTTGGCCAGGTGCAGCAGGGCGGCGATGCGGATGGTGGCGCCGACGAGCTTGCCGCCCCAGTCGGTCATGTGGTGCAGGTCCCCGCCGGGCCGGAACCGTACCTCGGTGTCGGCCAGCAGCCGCCTGATGGCCTCGGCGGCTTCGGCGTCGAAGTGCAGGGTGACGGGTTCGGTCAGGTCGTGCAGGGACAGCAGCAGCGCAGTCAGGTCGGTGGCGTAGCGCTGCGCGGCCTGGGCGGGGATGGGGTCGGGGTTCTCCTTGCGGTAGCCCAGCAGCGAGGTCGGCAGC
Source organism: Streptosporangium jomthongense (assembly GCF_042650425.1). Lineage (NCBI taxonomy): Bacteria > Bacillati > Actinomycetota > Actinomycetes > Streptosporangiales > Streptosporangiaceae > Streptosporangium > Streptosporangium jomthongense. The sequence continues at coordinate 92,113 of NZ_JBHSBC010000023.1, forward strand.
GCGTACAGCAGCCGCCCCAGCAGGCCCTGCTCACGGAACTCGGGGGTGTCGCCGAGCCGGGCCAGCACGCCCGGCTGCACGCACACCCCCAGCGTGAGGGTCGTGGACTCGATGCGCTCGGAGGGGCGGCCCATGCGGTCGATGCGCATCTCCTCGCCCGCGTGTCCGGACAGGAACACCTCCAGGTCGGGGCTTCCGGAGTAGCGGCCGGCCAGGATGGAGAAGATCTTCCCCTCCGGGGCCAGGACCGCGAACCGGCCTCCTTGTTCGGCCAGCAGCGAGGTCAGGCGTTCCACAGTGGCGTTGGCGGTGAACAGCTTCGGCTCGGCCGGGACGGTCAGGCCGTCCAGGGCCATGGCGGCGGAGGAGGCTTCGGCCAGGGCTTCGGTCTGCCGGTCGGGGTCGGCGTTGGCGGCGATGCGGGCGGTCTTGTCGGCCTCGGCCTCGGCGATCTTCCGGGTGAGTTCGGCTTCGACGATGAGCGGCCGGGCCGCCTCGGCGAGGTGGTTCTCGGCGGTGCGGACGGGGGCGGTCATCAGGGCGTAGACCTCGGACTTGCGGTTGCCGGGCGGCAGCACCACCACGACGTACAGGTTGGTCGGCTCCCGCCAGGCGGGCGCCTGCACCCACACCCGTCCGGCGGCGGCCACTGCCAGCACCGCCAACGCCAGGCACCCGGCCAGGTCCGGCGGGGTCTGGGTGACCTCGGCGACCGCGCTGGCGTACTCGCCCAGCCAGGACGGCAGCGCCCACACCGGGAACGCCGCGGCCTCCCGCACGGCCGACAACGGTGTCGGCTCCGGCCACCCTTGCTCGTCGACGGCGGTCAGGGTGGCCAGTTCGGCGGTCACGGCCGCCCGCAGCTGCGCGGCCTCGGTGTGGGCGGTGGTGGTGTCGTGGCCGAGCTGGACCAGGCGGGTACCGGAGGCGATGACCTGGCGGGCGTAGGCCAGCCCCCGCAGCAGGTGCGCGTAGTAGGGGGCGTTGACCGCGGTCGGCACCATGGCGATTAGCGTGTGCAGATACGGCGCACCCCCGGCTGCGGCCAGGTCCCGGCCCAGCGCAGCACCCACCGCCAGCGGATCGGTGGGCGCCCCCTGGTCGGCCAGCGCGGTGATGGTCTCCCAGATCCGGGCGTGCGCCGGACGGTGAAACACCCCAGGCTCCAACAGTGGCCGGATCGCGGCCAGCGCGGTCGGCGACAGCATCGCCGCCCCCAGCACACACTGTTCGGCCTCGATGTTGTGCGGCAGAGGCTGCGCCCACTCGCCCCCGTCGCCGGGGTGGATCACCCGCAGCCTGCCCGCCGAGGTGCTCATGCCGTCGGCCTTGTCTGCACGGCGCGGGGAAGGTACGGGAAAGCGAGCATGGGTGGGTCTCCTGTCGATGGAAGAGAGCAAGGGCGCGTCTCGCGCGTACGGCTGCGCGTGGGATGCGCGCCAAAAAGTTTTTGATCTTGCTGCCACGGGGTGCCACGGAGGGGTGCCACGCCCCTGCCACGCTGGGTGCCACGGGGGTGCCACACGAGGTGCCACGGGGGGTGCCACGATGCGTGGCACCCCGTCTGACCTGTAACTCCCTCCCCCAGACCCCCGCCGTGGCACCCGAGGGGGTGCCACGCGATCACTGGAAGGGGTGGTCAGACCTCGGGCCGGGTCGGCATCAGGTAGCGCTGGGCCTCATCGTCGTAGCCGCCCAGCACCCCGGCCTTGTCCAGCCGCTTGAGTTGCTTCTGCACCCAGGAGCGGGAGACGTCCGTCGACTCCCACAGGGGCTTGAGGTCTCCGGAGGAGAAGTCTCGGGCGCCGTCGTCCCACAGCTCCTGCAGCCGTTCCATCAGTGCAGCGCCGCGCTCCTCGGGCGTCATCTCCCGATCCGGTGCGGCGAACGTCATGGGCGGTTCGCCGTCGGGGATGTCGGGGATCTCGTCGTCCAGGTCGGCCTGCACGTCCGGGTCGGGGTCGTCGGTGGCCAGGTACTCGGCGGCCACGTTCCTCACCTCCTCGTCGTCGGCGTCCTCGTCGTTCGGGAGTTCCGGAGCGTCCAGGGCGGGCAGCGGGGCGGGGCTGGTCAGCGCGGAGGCGTCCAGCCGGGACAGGGTCGCGGTGCCGGGATCGACCTTCTTGTAGGCGGCCGGGAAGGCGGCGGCGTGCGCGCGCAGCGCGGCGTTGGCCCGCTCGTCGTTGAAGGCCCCGTTCGCGTCGAGTCCCCAGGCGTAGGTGCGCATCGGCATCGTGATCCGCTCGTCCGGGATGCTGGGGGCGTCCAGGTAGGCCATGCCGGGCTGCTTGTTCGACCAGAGCTCGGGGCGGCATCCGGCGTCGTCCTGCTGCTCCGACAGGCCGAAGGACGCATCGGCGGCCGAGTCGACGCCGAAGCACATCTTGGCCAGCTGCCCACGCGCCAAGGTGGGCATCTGCGTGTAGTCCGAACGCTGCAGGCTCAGCACGACCGTGCCGCCCGCCGACCGGATCGCCTTGACCAGGCTCAGGAACTGCTCCTGCTCCTTGTCCGACAGGGCGTCGAAGATGTCGGGGAACTCCTCCAGCCACAGAATCCAGTAGGTCAGGCCGCAACCCTTGACCCACTTCTGCAGGCCCTTGGCGGCCAACTGGTCGGTGCGCTCCTTGACCTTGGCCTGCATCTCGCCCAGCAGCTGACGGGCACCTTGCTTGGTGGTCTCCAACCGGTGCAGCGCGGCCTTGAGCGGGCCGAGGGTCTGCTCGCCCTTGGTGATGTCGATCGCGAACACCGCCACGTCGTCCCGGGTGACGGCCTCGGCCAAGAAGTTCCACGCACCGCCGATGGACTTGCCCGCGCCGGTCTTGCCCATGACCTGCAGGTGATGGCCGGTGATGACGTAGGCGACCTCGTCCAGGTCCTGCCACAGCCCCAGCCGGATCGGATCGGAGATCGACGAACCGGGCGCCGAGGGGCCGGGCCAGGGGATCGGGTTCTTCATCACCCGCGGATCGGAGATGACCACCCTGGCCTTGCTGGCGTCGTCCGGGTCGACGCTGGTGGTGATGCTGCCGGGTGGCAGGCCGATGCCGGACTCGACGTAGGGGAGCTTCTTGGTCAGGTCGTCAGCGGTCTGCCGTCCGGCCTCCAGCTGTACCGCCCCTTCGACCTTGTGCGCGCTCGCCCGCGTGGTCCTCGCCTGCACCGCGTGCATCCCGGCGGCGGTGGCGCCGCGGCCGAACAGGAACCCCAAGGGGTCGGTGACGGCCCCGGCCACGTCGATCTGCTTGGTGCGGATCACGGTGCGGATGTTGAACGACAGGGCCATGGTGACCCCGCCGACCAGCATCAACCGGCCGGTCACCGTGGAGGTGGGGCCGTTGATGGTGGCCGCGCACACCCACAGCCCGCCAGCCAGGGTGGTCAGGGTGGTGTGCAGCCGGCCGACGGGGCTGCGGGCGTGGGACTGGTGCCAGGTCAGGCCGGTAAGTCCGATCACACACCCGGTGATCAGGGCGGTGGTCCACGCCACCACCTGCGGGTCATCGGAGCGCAGAGTGACATGGAAGACGAACCCGAGCCCGAACAGCAGAACACCGATCAGCCATGGCGGGAAGTACAGCAGTGCCTTGGACACCTCGCGGGTGGCGACCTGCTCCCAGGAACCCGGGCTGTCCGGCACGGCCGGGATGACGGTGGGCGCGTGCTGCGCGTGACGGGCCATCAGACGTCGTTCCAGTTGAACTCGGCACGCCGCTTTTCGGGCTTGGCCTGCGGGAGGATGTCGACGAACTCCTTGCGGAACTGGGCGTGGAACTTCACCAGCTCCACCCCGGAACCCTTCTGCAGTTCGGCGGCGCGCTTGAGCCGCTTGACCACACGGCGGGCGCGCATGCGCACATCCGGCGCCCCGAACACGCTCAGAACCGGGTGGCCCTTGAAGGAGCGGATGAGCACGGCGTAGAGCTCGTCGGCGCCGAGGGTGAGTTCCTCGCCCAGGTCCCGGCACAGGTCACGGCCGACCTTGGCGTAGTTGGTGATGGCCACCGGACCCTGCCAGGGGATGTTGGACAGTTCAGGGATGCGGCTACGGCCAGGCTTGTCGCTCACAGGTCGTCGTCCTCTCCGAAACGGTGAGAGCGGGAATCACGGATGGCCTGGCACAGCAGACGGGCCAGGTAGGCGATACGGCGGGTACCGAGCCGGGCGGCGATCAGCGCGTCCAGCGCGCCGATCAGCAGCCCCAGCGCCTGACCGAGAACGGCCAGCGCCATCAGCAGCCAGGCCAGCACGCTCAGGCACAGGTCCCGCACGCGTTCGTGCAGCGGTCGGGGAGGGGCGTCGGTGATGACGTAGACCACCCGGGGCGGACGCACACTCACCGATCCACCCCCGCCAGGTCGAACAGGGTCCCCTGGTTCGCGCACAGACCGCACGACTCCCACACCGACCGGCCGTGAGCACGCGGGGCCTGGCACCGCTCAGTGGCTGGCACCTTCGGCAGGGACAGAACGTGTTCGTTCAGGTCCACCTGGGCCATGCGGCGGGCCGCGTGCTCCTCACCGGCCGCCCCGCACAGGCACACGAACCGGTAGACGGTGCTGAGCTCCCCGGCGGTGCGGGTGATCGTCGGCCGGTGCCGGACAGGTGCGACGGTGGTCATCAGGCACCCCCGGCGAGGGCGTCACGGATGGCGCGGGCGTCGTCCATCCCGCAGCGCAGGGTGCGCTGAATCCGGGTCGCGCTCGGACTGTCAGGCAGTTCCCCGGCCTGGATCAGGGCGCGGACCCGGTTCACGAGTTCGGCGTTTGCCCAGTACGTAGGGCCAGTAGGGGCGGGCTGGTCCAGGTGGGAGAAGGCGGCCAGGATGACCGGCAGGGCGGTGGTGATGGCGACCGCGACCACGGGGCCGAGGATGTGCAGCACCAGCCGGGCCAGATTGAACGGCTCGGCGACGAGCGGCAGGTACGGCCAAGCGTTCATGCCGACCGTCAGGGCCAGGAACAGCCGTTCGACCTTGACCAGAGTCGGGTGGTCCAGCACATGGCCTCGGGTGCCTAGATAGGCGCGGGCGCCGACCACGACGAGCAGGGCCAGCGACAGGAACGGCTCGACCAGCCAGGCGAACCACCACACCGGCGACCCGACAGGGGCGCCGTCGGCGGCGAAGGTCTGCACACCTGCGGTGGACCAGGCCAGCGCGAGCGTCAGCGACGTCAGCGCCACGCCGACCAGCAGCCGTCGGACCCGCATGCTCTGGTAGATCCGCATGGCGGGGTCCTGGGCCAGCTCGGCCAGCCGTCCGGCCTCGTGCGCGGCCTGCCGCAACCGCCGCACCCGCACACTCTCCACCAGCAACGGCGTGTCATCGTCCTGCAGCTCGGCCAGGCGGCGGGCCTCGGCGACCTCGGCCCGCAACCGCCGAACCCGAGCGGTCTCCCCACTGACCTCTCCCTGGCCGGTCCGGCCGGGTGCGTCGGAGTCGGGGAGGGCCGGGAGCTGCTGGGCGAGGTGGTGTTCCAGCGCGGCCAGCCCTCGGGCGACCTCATCCGGTTCCGGAGCGGGAAGGGGGATAGTGGTCATGACGGCCTCCTTTCAGCGGCTCATCAGCAGCGCGACGAGCACGGTGGTCGTCGCGGCGATCAGCAGCCACACCGCGACGCGGATGGTCCGGTACTTGGCGAGAGCCAGGCGAGACAGCCGCCACACCTCGGCCGACAACCGCTCCCCTTCCTCCTGGGCGCCGTCGGCGCCAGAGGTGAGGGAAGCGAGCAGGTCGGCCGGGCAGGCGTGCCGGGCGTGGGCGACGAACCCTGTACCGCCACGGCGGGGGATGCGAGGCAGTACCGCGACCAGCACCACCCCCACCGCAGCGGCGAACAGGACCCCGGCGAACTGCCGCAGAACAGTCACCGCCCCGACGACGTCGGCCGGGAGGTCGACGGTGGCGACGAGGGCGAGTCCCCCAGCGGCCAGGGAAACCAGCAGGGCGCACTTGGCATCCACCCGAGCCAGCTCACCCCGCACCGCGGCTACCTCCTGCTGCAGCGCGGCAACCGCGCGACCGGACATCGGCGCGGTGGGGATCGTGGAGTGAGTCACGGCGATCACCGGCCACGGGATCGGGTCAGGGCGCGGCAGGCGCCGCACTGGGCCGACAAACGAGCACCGTGGGTCGGACAGCGCTGGATCTGGCCGACGCTGTCGGTGCAGCGTGGGCAGCCGGTCAGCGCGGTGTGACGGCGCGAGCAGGCCGAGCACTGGAAGCGGGTCATGCTCACCTCATCCCTCCTTGTCGCTGGTCGGGGCCGGGGTGGAGATGGTGGGGGCGGGCTTGCTGGCGGCCTGTTGGGTGGCCCAGTCGGGGATGGGGCCGAAGGTGGTGGCCAGGGCGGTGCCCATCGCGGTCCACAGCGCCCACGCCTCGTCGGCGTTCAGGCCGAGTCGGGCGTTGCCGACGCACAGGTACACCGCGTACGAGCCGCCGGTGCGCACCGTGACGCGGGTCGTGCCGGACTTGTTCCACGGCGCCGGGGCCAGGACGGAGAAGTAACGCTGTTCCATGTCAGGCCACCCGCTGCCCGAACTCGGCCACCTGGTCGACCTGCTCGCGCGTACGGCCCGCCCAGACCCCAGAGGAGGGACGAACTTCGGCGGCGTACAGACCGCACAGCAGGAGCGCCGGGCAGGTGGCGCACACCTCGCGGCCGATCTCCTCGCGGGCGGCCTGCTCGCCGGGCGTCTCGGCGCCGTGCTCAGGGCCGGTGTGCATCTCAGGGTCGTAGGCGCACTCGGGGGCCAGCGGCTCTCCTTCGATGCGCCAGGCTGCGGCGAGCTGCTCGTCGGTCATCCGGGACGGGTGCAGGGGCGGCAGGGCCTGGGCGCCGTAGGCGGCGGCGTAGACGCGGGCCATGGCGCCCAGGTCGGCGCCACTGTGGTTGGTCACGTCGGTGGTGCACACCGCGCCGAACCGGCCACCGGTGCGCTCGACCACGGCCAGGCGCGCCGCGGCGGGCAGCGACGGGTCCCGCAGACGCAGGCCCTCGGTGATGGGCTCAACCCCCACCGTGTGCCGCATCGGCTCGGTGGTGTGCAGACGAACGAGATTTGCCATGATGGCGAGAACTCCTGACTACTGAAGAGTGGAAAAGGAGCCGGCCGGGGCGGCGTCGGGACTTGGCGGAAACGAGCCGCCCCGGACCAGCAACGGAGAAGGTCCGGCGGGTCAGCTGGCCATCACGGTGGAGGAGTGGCCGTTGGCGCACTCGCCGGTGAACAGGCCCTTGAGGTCGTCGCTGTAGCCGATGGTCGGCTGACCGCACACGCAGGTGTAGGCCATCGTGAACCGGGCGTCGTGGTTGGTCCGGTACACGGCGAAGTCGACTTTCTTGCCCATGACGTGCTCCTTCGCGGTTACGGGCGGGTGGTCTGAGCGGTGATGGTGGCGGCGATCCAGCGGGCCCCAGCTGTCCGGGAGGGCAGGCCGTGCCGGGTGGCGGTGGGCGGGTCGTAGCCGACGCCCGCGCTCCACACGACCCCGCCGCGCGGGCCGCGGCGGCGGGTGATGACCCCGGCGACGTCGGTGGCGGTGCGGGGGACGGCGGGGGTGGTGGTGACGAGGTAGCCGACCGGGTCCGGCGGGGTGCCGATGCGGCGCAGGACGGCCGGGCCGGGGTGCAGCCACAGCCCAGCCGACCGGAGAGCGGGCTGGCCGTACCCGGTGACCCAGGTCGCGGTCAGCCGCAGGTGCGCCTCCGACCGCATCTCGTTGACGTCGACGTCGGGATTGGGGTCGGTGTCGGGAGCGATGTGGGCGGTGAGGTCGTGGACGGTGCCGCACGACCAGCACACCGCCCGCATCCCCAGCTCACTCATCCCACCGGGCCGCTCCAGGCGGAGGGTCTGCACGTCCCAGGCGGGACGGCGACAGCCGGGCAGATGACCGACAGGACACCAGTTGAAGTAGGCGTGACGCAGGTTACTCACCGCTGCCTGCCGCACTGACCGGTGCCCTCGCACACCCCGCACTTCTGGGTGGAGGTCATCCACCCCTCGCCGCCACAGCAGTGACAGGGACCCCGGAGCGCGATCAGCAGAGTCGTTCTGTGGGACATGATTGGTGTGCTCCTTGTCGAGGAGTCGCGGGGCTGTCCTGGTCTTGGCGGATGGGGACAGCCCCAGTTTTTGAGGCTTTCGGCGCGATTGCCGGAAGCCTTTTCCATGCTCTGAGCAGCCCAAATAAGGCCCCTCCAGCCGCTTCCGCTCCTCGCGGTGGCGACATGCTCAACATAGACAACCTGCTTAGGCAGGTCAACAGAGTTGAGCATCTCGGCTGTGTTGGGCATGTGGCTTAGCATTGGGGTATGAGCCTCGACCCGGACGACCCTCGCCCGCCATACCAGCAGGTCAGCAGCTCTCTACGAGCCGCGATCCTCACGAAGAGAGAGGGGTTCCAGCCCGGCGACAAACTTCCTTCAGGGCCAGAGCTGTCCAAGCACTACGGCGTGGCCCGCGGAACGGTGGACAAGGCCCTGGACCTCCTCAGGAGCGAAGGGCTGATCGTCACCCGGCAGGGAAGCGGATCCTTCGTCCGGGAGCGGACGGAACGGCCGGTCGGACTGCGTCCGCACCTGGAAGCCGCGTTCGCCGAGCCGCACGTCACCATCGACTTCTCGGGCTTCTCCAGCGAGACGCTGCACAACGCGATGCAGGAACCGCTCGACAAGGTCCGCTCAGGCCGCCTTGCCCCGGAGACGATCAGCGTGCGGCTGCTGCTGCCGGACACCTCGGCGCCGATGGCCGTACCCGTCCTCGTGGACGAGCTGCGCGACGAGGCCGCGCTTCGGGAGCGCGCCCGCACCATCGCACTGACCAACGCCGGCGGCATCGCGCACTCGGTCGAGGTCCTCGCCGAACTCGGGCTTGTCCAGTCGGCGAGCGTCCAGGTGAAGGTGCACAAGGCGTCGAGCCTGTTCAAGCTCTACATCCTGAACCGCTCCGAAGCCTTCTTCGGGTTCTACCCGCTACGTGAACGGTCCCTGACGATCGACGGCGACAGCCACACCTTCTACGACGTCACCGGGAAGGACACCACCCTGTTCCACCACTCCGCGGGCCCGGACGACGCCTCCCTGGGCTCCCAGTACGTGCAGCAGGCTCAAGTCTGGTTCGACAGCGTGTGGACCACCATCGCCTACGAGCGTCCCGTATGAACGCCGACCTTGCGGAAGTGCTGCGGCCGGTGAAACACGTCCTGATCGATTTCGACGGCCCCATCTGCTCAGTCTTCGCCGGCCTTCCCGCACCGGAGGTCGCCCAGCGCCTGCGCGCGGCCCTGTTCTCCAACGGAGAAAGGGCGTCGACGAGCTGGGAGAGCGAGACCGACCCGCTCGCCCTTCTGCGGCGCATCAGCATCGAACGGCCAGACCTCGTGGCGATGGCGGATGCGGCGCTGACGCGGCTGGAAGAGGAAGCCGTCCAACTCGCCCACCCAACACCCGGGGGAGAGACTGTTCTCCGAGCCTGTGCCGAGTCTGGCCGTACTGTCTGGTTGGTCAGCAACAACGCGAGCAGTGCGATCCGGGCCTACCTGAACGCGCGCGGTCTCAATAGCCAAGTGGCGGGTGTCTTCGGCCGTGTCCCGGGTGATCCGGCGTCGATGAAGCCGAGTCCACGGCTGCTGCTGGACGCCATGGATGTCGCTGGTTCCGTCCCTGCGGAGTGTGTCTTTATCGGTGACGCCGTACGAGACGTCGAAGCCGGTGACGCTGCAGACGTATCCACCGTCGGGTACGCCAACAAGCCAGGGAAAGACAGCTCTTTGGCAGCGGCCGGTGCTGTGGCGGTCGTGGGGTCGATGAAGGTCATCGCAGATGCTCTGACCTGAGCTGCGAGCTACACAGGACACGCCTCTGAATGAGAAATTTCTGCACGAGTATTAAAGACGATCCGCCCTTCAGCGCCTTGCTGAGCGTCGGGCGATCGCGGTCCCGCACTATCCACGCACTTGCCGGCTCATCGATGCTGAGATCGCTGATACCAAGGACACCGTAGTGATCATGACGGAGCCTTGTCTTCACAAATGGGTAAAAAACGGATGTTTCTACGTTGTGGTGCTGCCGATATGGGATGTTTCGTAGGGAACGAAGGCATTTGATCTAGTTTGTTGCACTTCAGGGGACTCTACACTCTAGAAGTACATATGGCCCTGAGATACAATTCGGCAACGCTATACCAGGAGACAACGAGTCAAGGGCATACTAGCCTATCCTCATCAAGTAGATTCGCTACCGTTTCGGAGCGGCGTGGAAGTAGGGGCATGTACATAAGTCGTGTCGTCCTCAAAAATATAAAGGGTTTCGAGGTTGCCGATCTGGATCTATGTCCAGATGGAGAAAGGTTTCCAGGTTGGGCCGTTGTGACAGGGGATAACGGCACTGGAAAAACCGCGTTCCTTAAAGCGACTTGCTTGGCTTTGATGGGGCCCGACCAGGCCCGCGGACTAATTCAGGATCTTCGCGGATGGGTCACCGAAGGTGAGGAAATAGGGACAATATCTGTCGAAGTAAAGCCCGATCATGAGATCGATCGGACTGCTAAAGGTGGCACACCGACGCAGTCTACTTTCTGGGCTGAAGTCCAGATTTCAAAAGAGGCAGGCGTATGGGAAATGTCTCCGACGGATGTTTTTCGGAAAAAAAGGAAGGGGGCGTTCAACGGTCCTTGGTCTGCGGGTACACCGGGTTGGTTTGCGCTCGGATACGGACCCTTTAGGCGACTTTATGGAAGTTCTCCTGATGCCCAGCGCCTTATGGTAATTCCTGGGAGAATCCCGCGCTTCGCGACATTGTTTAAAGAGGATGCAACCCTGGGGGAGTGTGAACAGTGGGTCAAGCAGCTAAAGTATAGAAAGCTAGAGTCTCGACAGGAGGAAAGCGCCACCCTAGACTCTCTTCTTCAAATTTTAGGGGATGATTTCTTGCGTCAAGGAATCACCATCGAAGAAGTGAACTCAGAAGGCATGTGGCTGCGAGATTCATCAGGTAGAAGAATGCCGCTATCTGATATGAGCGAGGGATACCGAGCTGCTCTCGCTATGCTAATTGATATATTCCGCCACATGGTTGACGCCTACGGTGTGGAGAATCTGGTATCTCACCATCCAGACGGTTCTTCGTATGTTAATCGTCCCGGCGTAGTGCTTATTGATGAGGTAGATGCCCACCTTCACCCAGAATGGCAGAGGGAGATTGGATTCTGGCTTAAGAGCCATTTTCCTGCAGTGCAATTTATTGTTACTACACACAGCCCACTGGTATGTCAAGCTGCTGACGGTAAGCGGATCTATCATATGCCTCCTGTCGGTGCCGGGAACCCGTTCATTCTTTCGGATGATGATTATGTTCGGATCATCACAGGAAAGCCTGATCAAATTCTTCTCACACCTGCTTTTGGGTTAACAAATACTCGATCGCCACGTGCGGTCGAAGCTAGAAGAAAGCACTCGCGTCTAGTCGCTAAGAGAATCTCAAAGGGACTAACAGAAGACGAGGCAAGGGAGCTCGGTTACGTCTCCCTGTTCGCGGAAGACAACTAGACGAGGCCAATGCGACGACTCTACCGGCCTATGCTCCCCCTGGACCTGAGGGTGGAGTTGTATCGGCGCTCAAAAGCGGTTACCTCCAAAGAAGAAGGGCGTAGATGCTGGAATAATTTTCGACGAACAAAGTTTTCTGCGAATGCATTGAATGCGCTGGGGCAGATGAGCGGAAAGCGAGCGCGATGCTTCTACTGTGGAGACTCTCTAGGGGCTGACGTTGACCATTATTGGCCTATTGCACTTAAGCATTCGCTAACGTTTACTTGGAAAAACTGGTTGCTTGTTTGCCCTAACTGCAACCGCCATAAGTCTGACCGCTTTCCCACTGATAGCTCTGGAAATCCCCTACTTCTTGATCCTTCCACTAGGGATCCATGGAAGCACCTTATTCTTGATGTGCACACAGGGCTGATTGCCCCTCGTTACAGTGAAGAAGATTATGACCCAATTGGTGAAGCGACGCTAGACGTTCTTCACTGTCTGTTGAACGAATCGATCAGCGAAGGGCGACTAAGGGTAATAAAACGACTACGTCGTGCTGTAGCTGATTTTTTGAATCGAGAAGAAAAGGCGGAGGCATGGGAGCGGCTGCTACAGGAAGTGGCCGAAGATGACTATGGCGTCTCTCTGTGGCTTTTTGCATGGGAGGGGAGCCGTGAGGATCCTTTTTCTTCATTTAAATGCTCATTCCCTCACCTCAATCGGAGGCTCATATCATTTGCAATGCGATGGCCTTATGTCGATAAGCCTATCGATGTGAGTATCGCAAGTTTGATGTAATAGTCTAGCGGGTCGATCGATGTAATATTTGCTGGATGTTTGGCATGTTATGACAGCAGTGATGTTGGGTGACCCCCCGCAACAGCAATTGCTATTGCGGGGCTTCCGTTCCTCGGGCCTGGCAGCCCTGCGTTATGCGTCCCCTTGCCGTCAAATGACGGGTGGGACGTCCGCCAGGGTGCTATTTACAGCAGTGGGATAAAGCAGCACGATCAAACACCGCAGGCCTGCATGGAATGTTTGCGCAGCTCATCCCATATCGGACGGCCGTATGGCCACCGCTCTCCTGAAGCGGTGCTTTTCGAATTGATCATTTCCGCGCTACGAAGGAAGAGATAGGGAATAACTCGAACCAGTTCAGGGATGATGGGGCGGTGGATCTTTCCTGTGTAGAGCGCCGGTATCTGGTCGGGGTTAGCGCGAGCTTGGTCACTCATAGGTCCGATGCCCCGGAGCTGGTCGATGTCTACCTTCGACTGGAGTCGATGACGGTCTTAGTCCGTGTCGCCTCCGATTGGCAGCTGCGGATCACGCTGGACGAGCCCGAGGAGAGTTACACGATGCCGGAGCTCGGCAGCCGGGTCGATGTCGTACTGGCGCCTAACGGGGTTCCGTTCGTACGCCATGTCGGTGAACGGCTGGTGCGGGTGATCGAGAGATTCGACGCCGAGGCTTACGACCAGTGCATGGAGGCGGAGTTCGTCTTCGACACGGGAAGTGTGGTCGCCTGGAGCTTTGGAGGCGATCTTCACCTGGTCGGCCGGTGAGCTCATGGGAATGTCAGTGCGAGGTCTCCACTCGAAACAGGGAGGGGGCACGCACCGCTCATGGGCTGGATTACCGTGCGACAGATGGTCTGGGCGTCGCTTGGCTTCTCGGGTGCGTGCCGGTCGTCGCCAGGCTTCGGACGCCTGTGGCGGTGGCTCTTCCCAATGCCTTCCCAAGGTGGGTGCGCCGGTTCGGCGACAGAGGCGTTTGCGCAGGTAGGGGGTGCGTCTCGTTGTGACTGCGTGGATGTCTCATAATCCCTGCATCGTGTCGTGCATGGCGATGGGACCGGCCAAGGGTGGTTGGTTGTCGAGCTCGGCCATGCCGAATACGTGCCGAGATCGCTCCTTAGGAGCGCATCGCTGCTGGTCAGAGCATTTCTGCGCTGGGACTGTAAAACCGTTGACTCAGCCTACGCAGGTTCAAGTCCTGCACCTGCCACCAGCAGCGAAAAGAGCCCCTGACCAGCAGAGATGCCGGTCAGGGGCTCTTTCGTCATGTCCGGCTGTTCCTGACTGTCGACGGCGCCCTACGGGAGCCTGTGCCGAATACGTACCGAAGTTTTCAGGCCCTGGTCGCGTCCCAGATCCGGCGCATCACCTCGCCCGGCTGGCCGTGGATGCACTTGGCGCCTCTGCCTTGGGTCGGGCAGGCTCGCCCACGTCGATCGGGCCACCAGGAGCTTGACGACACTGCCCTGCCGATGCCAGGCAAGCCGGTAGCCTCCATGCCTGGAAATCCTCCCTAGGCTCAGGTCATAGCAGGGCAGCCAGTTCTCTGCCGTGGCAAGATGAAGCGCCAAAGGTTTTCAGCGAACCTCCCAGGGTTTCTGCTCTACCGGAGGTTCGCTGAAAAATAGCCTCGAATCTCCCCGATGATCCGGCTGCTGAGCTGGGGCTTTACATTGGGGTCCTCATCAGCCCTACGAGGGTTCGCAACAATCCAGGATGGCCAGCTAAGCGACTTTAGTTCAATGGGTCCTCATCAGCCCTACGAGGGTTCGCAACGTCCTATGGCGCTCAAGGTCAAGGAGTGTCTCTGTGGTCGTCCTCATCAGCCCTACGAGGGTTCGCGACTAGAAGCGGGCATCGGCCATCGGGACCGGCATCGGGGTCCTCATCAGCCCTACGAGGGTTCGCAACAAGGTGCCGAAGCCCTTGAACTCGACCCGGTCGCCAGGTCCTCATCGCCCCTACGAGGGTGCACAACCTGTTGGCCATCCTCACCATGAGGCGTCGTGGGGCCGTCATCATCGCCCCTACGAGGGTTCGCAACAGAGGTAGACCGCAGAGGGTTGTCTCCCCTTCCGGGTCCTCATCGCCCCTATGAGGGTTCGCAACATCACCTCGGGGATGTGGGGGCCATAGGAGATCGGGAGTGCTCATCGCCCCTACAAGGGTTCGCAGCTGCTACTGGCGCTCGGCCGGTCTGATGTGACCCATGTCCTCATCAGCCCTACGAGGGTTCGCAACCATCTGGTGGATGACCTGCTCAGCGGACGGGCGGAGGTTCTCATCAGCCCCCAGCTGATGCCAGTCTTTGGGAAGGGCTGTGTCGTATGCGCGTCGCCGTAAGTGCTTGTCCGTTCGTCGCTGCTGCGTTTTGGCACGTCAAGTACTGCGCGGCGCCTCATTAGACAGGGCTCTGTAAAACCGTCGGCTCAGCCTACGCAGGTTCAAGTCCTGCACCTGCCACCAGCCAAAACGGCAGCTCAGAGCCCCGCGAGGGGCTCTTTTGCTTTTCCGGGACATGCGGTCGTACGCGGCCAGGAGCAGCCGTATGTCACCGCTCCACCGACATACGTGCAATGATCTTGAAGGCATTTCCCCAGGTGGAGCCGGGGTTTCCGGGCAGTGCCGGGGCGAGAATCGGCCCCGGAACGCCAAAGGACCCCGGGGTCCTGGTCGTACGGCAGGCAGCTCAGGCGGCCAGTGCGTCGTCTATCCGTCGGTTGGCCACGTCCTTCTGCCCGCCGAGGCACTTGGCGTAGACCCGCAGCAGGACGTCCACGCTGTGCCCGGCCCGCTCGGCCACCTCGGGAGCGGGGACACCCGCGTTGAGCCACAGCGACACCGCCGCGTGCCGCAGGTCGTACGGCCTGCGAGCCAGGGGAGAGGCCACCTGGGCAGGAGTGAGAGCAAGCTTCCTGGCCTCCTGCCAGACCTCGGTGTAGGCCGTCGAGGCGACCACCCCGCCGCGCTCACTCCGGAAGAGCCGCCCGTCCTGGCCGGTGCCGTACTCGGCGATGTGCTCCCGGAGAATCTCGACCAGCGTCGGCGGGATCGGTACCGGCCGTACGTCGTCACGCCCTCGATGCTTGAGTCCCCGCTGTCGGTCCACCGCGTGTCGACCTCGGGACGGGAGACGTCGACCGTCAGCCGCCCCCAGCCCTTGAGCGGAAGGTGGCAGTCCCGCACTCGCAGGCCGACCGCCCTCGGCCGGGCGCAGGGCCGCGTAACACATGTGCGCGAACAGCACCATGGCCGGCGACCCCGGCCGCGACCGCCCACGTGGGTGACCATGGTCAGGAGCTCCTGAGCCCGCCGCGGATTGACCGCCACGCGAGGGTCAACGGTCTCAGAGGGTGTCTGAAAAGTCATGATCGATGTGTTCCGAGGCGGTGTAGGAGCAGCATGCAGGTGGCTGTGTAGATGACGTTCTCGGAGGTTCTGATCAGGTACTCGTAGTTGCGTGGCAGCCGCCGATAGCGGCCCAGCCAGGCGAAGGTCCGCTCCACGACCCAGCGGCGCGGGATCACCCCGATACGCGGTACTTCGCGTGGCGGTGGGTCGTTCCTGGCCCAGGTGGAGCGCATGCCGCCGTCGCGGCGCACCATGATCTGCACGGCCACGTCGAGCGCCTCCTGCGCCCAGCCGATGAACCGGATTCCGCGATAGCCCTGATCGGCCCACACATGATGCAGCCGCGGGAAACGGTCGATGCTGCGCGACAGCACCGCCATCGCGCCGTCCCGGTCATCAGCGTTGGCCGGGCTCACACAGGCGCCCAGCACGATGCCGAGCGTGTCGACCAGCAGGTGCCGCTTGACGCCCAGGACCTTCTTGGCGCCGTCGTAGCCGTGCAGACCGCCGCGTTCGGTACCGCGCACGCTCTGACTGTCGATGACCCCGGCGCTTGGTGTGGGATCGCGGCCCTGGCCGAGTCTTTTCTGCTCCCGTAGCCTGGCCAGGACGTCTTCCCACAAGTCGGCGATCCGCCATTGGCGCCAGTAGTGATAGACCGTCTGCCACGGCGGGAAGTCGTGCGGCAGCAGTCGCCAGGCGCAGCCGGCCCGCAGCCAGTAGGAGATGGCGTTCACGATCTCCCGGCGCGGGTGCACCGCTGGGCGTCCGTTGTGCTTGGGGGCTGGAATCAGCGGCTCCAGCAGCGCCCACTCAGCGTCGGTGAGATCGGTTGGATAAGGGCGTCGGGGGTCGGGCATGGGGCCGGCAACGCGCACCGACAGACCACCGGACAGTTACGCGAACGCCAGCTTTTCAGACACCCTCTGATCGTCGCCCAGAACTACGGCATCGACGTGGACAAGGCGTACGAGTGGGGCCATGCGTTCCAAGGCCGTCATCAACCGGGCAGTAGTGAAGACGACCCTTTTCTGACTCGGGCTCCGTACCTGTTTCCGGCCTTCGGTAATATCTCTCGAAGGCCGGAAGTCCGCGTCCAACAAATCCAGTCGTTCGAGCTATTTCGCTGAGATCACCTCAATGACCGGTTCAGCAAAGAACGCCCTTGTACCACGCGAACTTGATCTCGTATGTAAGGCCAAGGAAGGTTGACCCCGGACGTACGCACTGGTCGTATCCAGGCAGGTCCCAGTGCCGTTCGACACGGATAAGGACATTGACATCTGAGTTGCAGTGGGTGTAATAGGCACTCCCGCCGACCTCGTCGTAACCGCACTCGACGAGCGCCCTCGCGCCGCCCGGGTCGCCGGCGGTCGTGATGGCGTTGGCGTATACCGGAGCAGTGGTCAGTGCCAGGGCGGCTAGCGTGCCGCCAACCGTCTTGAGGATCCGGGTAAGCATTCGTATTTCACTTCCCTTCGCGTCGTGCGTAATTTCATCCACAGTATCCAGTGGGATTTGGGTTGCTCCACCGTGATTCCTGCCAAACAGTCAAGGTTTTCTGCCAAAGTCCCTCGGCCGTGTTGCCCCTGCCCTGTGAGAACTAACGTCTTCGGAGCGGTGGTTCGCTTGACGGCACCCCAGGCAATGAGGGCGTTCACCGGGTATCGGTGCCTGTTCCTGTCTCGGCGCCAACGGTGGAGCCGTCGCCGATGTGCGGTTTGCCGGTCGGTGCTGGTCTTTAAGAAGACAAACCGGTCCGGCTACTCGGTTTTGATCGCGGTGAAGAACGATTCGGCCATCGCGTTGTCGCAGCGGACGCCGGTGCGGCCGGCCGAGGGGTGGATGGTTTTGTGCACGTTGACCCGGCTACCGAGGGTGGTGGGGTTCATGCCGGACTCGCGGGCCGCTGAGGCGACCGTGCGGGGCCGTCCAGCATCATGCGGGCGGCTTCCTCCTTGAACTCGGGCGAGAACCGCCTGCGACGTCGCGTCGCGTACCTATCTCTTCCAGGCTCTCTGTCAGGTTATGCGCCTGACTGTCCGGAAATCGTTGAGCACCCACGGTGACTCGCGCGACACTATGCTCACTCGTGGTGCAGCCGTATATCGCCCCCCGGACCAATGGTTGAAGATCCGGCAGGCCCATAGGCTCGAACGAGGTCCCACACCGCAGCGTCGGCGGACGGCGTGTTCCGTCGCGCCGGCGAAGGACACGCAGATCCCACCAGGGGAGGCACCTCGATGGAAGGCCGCCACGAACAGGACAGCGCGACCGCCGACGGCCGAACGTCGGCGTCCTTCCTGATCGACGAAGCGCTCACGTTCTATTACCCGGCCGCCCTGCGGGCCGTGGCCGCGACCGGCGTGGCGGACCATCTCGCGGACGGTCCGCGTACCGTCGAAGACCTGGCCCGGCGTACGGGTGTCAACGCGCGGAGCCTGTACCGGGCCCTGCGGGTGTCGGTGACCCGCGGGATCTTCGAGGAGTTGGACGACGGCCGGTTCCGCCTCACCCCTGCGGGGGACGCGCTGCGCACGGACGCGCCCCTGTCGGCGCGGTCGGCCGTACTGATGCTCACGGACCAGTCGATGTGGCGGCCCGCCGGCGAGATGGAACGCTGCCTGCAGCAGGGCGGTCCGGCGTTCGACGACATCTTCGGCATGCCGTTCTTCGACCATTTCGCACAAGATCAGGCGACGGCGGCCATCTTCCACCATGGGATGGCGGCCATGTCCGCCCAGGAGAACGCGCCGATCGCCGCGGCCTGCGAATTCCCCGAATCGGGAGTCGTCGTCGACGTCGGGGGTGGCCAGGGCGGGCTGCTGCGGGAGGTGCTGGGCCGGAGGGACGGCTTGCGGGGCGTGCTCTTCGACGCCGAGCACGTCCTGCGAGACCACCTGCTGGACGTGGCGGAGACCCGTGGCCGCTGGGAACTGGCCGTGGGGGACTTCTTCACCGAGGTCCCCAAAGGGGACGTCTACCTGCTGAAGCGCATCCTGCACGACTGGGAGGACGACCAGTGCGTGGCCATTCTGCGCAACTGCCGTACGGCGATGCGGCCGGGCGGGCGGATCCTGGTCATCGACGCGGTCGTTCCCCCCGGCAACGCCCCGCACCAGGCGAAGCTCGTCGACCTTCTGCTGATGGCCTCTCTCGTCGGTCGTGAGCGCACGGCGCAGGAGTTCTCACAGCTTTTCGAGGCGGCCGATCTGCGGCTGTCCCGCGTCGTCCCCACCGGTACCGTCCTGTCCGTCGTGGAGGCGACTCCGAAGGACCCGGACGGCTGATCCCGGCCCGCGCCGAGCCTCCGGCGAGCGGGTGAGAACTCCTGTGCGGTTGCCCGCCGCCACCGCCCCGCGGGGTCGAGCCGATCTGCCTGAGCGACGACGTCAACGGGCACCGGCACGCGTTCCAGGTGTCTCCGTCGTACGGACAGGGGGGGCGGTCGGTCCGTCTCCTGGCAGGCGGGAGCGGTCGGCGAGCTTCTCCCGGATCCCGCACGTCGCGGGGAGAGGGTGGTGCTCGAAGCGCTCCGGGCCGTCCCAGGTTTCAACTCGTGCGGTCACAGGCGGCCCACCTTTGGGAGGTCACGGACGGGTGGCCACCAGTAGATCGACCACGTAGGTCTCCTCCAGGGTCTCGTCGGGGAAGGCGTCGTGCAGGCGTTGACGCTCCTCGGTGAAGAAGGCGTGGGCCGTGGCCTGGTCGAGGACGAGGAACGCCGAGCGACTGCCGATGTTGGCGAGGTGCGTGTCGAAGGAGACCGTCCGCTGCCAGCGGAGCAGTCGGCGGACGACCCGTAGGCCGGTCAGACCGGTGAGCCGGATGGCCTCGCCGTCGTCGGGACGTGTCACAGGGTGCGGGGGCACTCCACAGTGACGCGCGATGCGCTCGTCCTGAGCGCGGATCCACGGAATGTCGAAGGCGTTGGTGTTCCACCACAGGGCGAGCGCGCCACCCGGGCGCAGGACACGCAGCGCTTCCGGGACAGAACGCTCGCTGTCGGTCCACTGCCAGGACTGCGCGTACGTGATGAGGTCGTGAGAGGAGTCGGCCAGCGGCAGGGCGTTGCCGTCGCCCCGGACGACCGGCACGTCAGGGAGCGTCCGGCGGAACTCGGTGACCATCGCCTCACCGGGTTCGACGGCGATCACGTCGGCGCCCCGCTCGCTCAGGAGTCTGGTCGCGATTCCCGTTCCCACGCCGATGTCCGCGACACGGGCACCCGCCAGTGAACGGCCCAGTGATTCCTCAATGAAGTCAAAGAGCGCGGGAGGGTACGAAGGACGGCTCGCCTCGTACTGGGCGGCTGCCGCGTTGAACGAATGGGCGCGGGATTCGGTGGTCATCTCCTCACTATCTTTATCCGGTTCATGTTGACGATCGCTTCCGGTATCGGTCGGACCGTGGGTATTGGAAAGCCGTCGATCGCACAGTGAAAAGCGACGGAGAAAAGCCACTCGTCGGGAAGTCGCGGCGGCACGTTCACGACGTGCTCCCGGAACCGACGGGCAGACGCCTCAGCCGGGCCGCGCCGACGGCGTTGAGACCTACGCCCCAGATGAGGAGGACGGTGCCCCATTGCAGCCATGCCAGGGGGGTCATCTGGCCGGAAAGCAGGTTCCGGGCGGTGGCGTACGGCGCCAGCCAACCTTGGACGGGACTGGCGCGCAGCACCAGCCACAGGCCCATCGGTAACACGATGGTGCCGAGGCAGGCGACCACGGGTGACCGTAGCAGCAGGCCCAGCGCCGTACCCGTCAGCTGGGCCACGACCTGTACCAGCACGCCGCCCAGGACGAGAGTCTCCACGTTGAGCCAGGGGTTTGCTCCGGGGACGGCCGGAGTGAGGGTGAGGGCCAGGGCGCAGGTCAGGGCCCCGAACACGCCGAAGGCGGCGGCCAGCAGGGTCGCCGCCAGCAGGGTCGGGGCGAGCCGTGCCGTACGAGGTGTTCTTCGCAGGTCGTGGGTGAGCAGTACGCCCAGGAACGGCAGCGTGATCGACATCAGGCTCTGCGCCGCTTCCGTGAGCATGGCGAACGTCCGGCCTGCGGGCGGTGCCTTACTCATGCCCACGGCCGCCGCCACGCCCGCCAGCAGGGTGATCGTGACCAGTCGGCGGCGGGTGTGTGTTCCGACGGAGCGCCGGAGCGCGTCGCCCAAACCGTTGTCAGCGTTCACCGGACATTCCCTCCAAAGTTAGCCCCGTCCACTTCTTATGGCATATGTCGCGCGATTGTTGAAGGTATCGGCATTAAGACCGTGTCCTATGCGGTGATGGCTTGTTGGTTGAGGCATGGGGCGGGGTACGTGGAGTTGGATTGTCCCGGACGGGTTGTGGGAGATCGCGAAGCCGCTGATCCCACCGGACCGGGTGCGGCCGCAGGGCGGTGGGACGCGGAACACGCCCGATGAGACGCTGTTCGCGGCGATCGTTCACGTGCTGGTCAGCGGGTGCGCATGGCGTGCGTCGCCGCCCTGCTTCGGGGTCTCCACGTCCACCGTTCACCGCCGCCTCCTCATCGAAGGCCGGTGTCCGGGGTCGGCACGCAACCGGTCCAGGGCCGGGCCCAGGTGCTCGACTGTGGTCGCTTCGGCGTCGGCCCGGTCGGGGAAGCGCACCCGCACCTCGTACCAGCCGGTTTCGGTGCGCTGTTCCAGTGCGGTGAGCCCGGCGCGGTGGAACAGGTGCATCGCGTCGGTGAGGTCGCCGAGGAACTCGGCCTGAACCTGACCGGCAGGCGGTTGCCGGCCGTCGACGTCGTCCCCGCCCAACGGGACGGACGGCCCCTCTGATCAACTTCCTGTTCGACGGCGGCGTGCTCAGCCCGGCCGAGGCCGCTCCCGCCACCCGGCTGCCGCGCGGCGAGGGGTGAAGGGCTTCGTCGGCCCCGTCCTGGCTGTCCCGGTGATCCTCTACGCCGTTGCGGGCCTGGGAAGGATTCTCCGCCATGCATCGGCCGATTCGCCGTCGAACGCCACGCGAGTGACGTCCGGCGGCGAATCCTTGCGCTCAAGTTCGTCCGACGAGCCGCCGGTGAAGCTTGAGGAGTACCTCAGACCATCACCAATGGGGTCGGAGGATTATGTACTGGACGCCGCTGTCGGGTCTTTTCAGAGGGATGTCCCGCCCCTTGGTGTGACCGTGCTGGGTGATGAAGACACCTCCCCAGGCGACATTGGGGCTCCCCTTTTTGGTGACAACGGCCGCGTGACGCCATGGGTCCTGGCCCGCGGACTTCTTGTGATGGTTGAACCAATAGATGATGTCACCGACCCGGACCTCGGGCCAGGTACCGTAAAGGCGGACTTCGGTGGCTCTTCTCCGCTTGCTGTAGAAGTGGTCAAAGTTATGCCGTACCGCCGCCCAGGAGTATGAATCGTGATCGAACCGTTCATACCAGAGCCTGTTGTTTTTCCGATGCTTCCAGCCATCCCATTTGCCGAACATCCGTAGCCCTCCGCCGTGGTTGAGGACACGGGAAACGAAGTTGGTGCAGTCCTGGCCGTATTCCCAACGGTCGTAGGCGTGCTTGTGGGCCCAACGAACCATTCCTCCGGTGTTCACGGCGCTCTGGGAAACCACGTCGGCACGGGGTGTCCGGGCCTCTGAGACAGTGCTCACCGGCGGTTCGGGGATCTCCTCCCCGTCTGTCAGGCCGTTGAGTTCGAACGAGGAGGGTTCGACCTTGGCATCGACGTGGTCACCGCCGAGCTGCCGGGTCATCTCATAGCCCGATGTCTGCGCGGCCTGGGCCCGGAGATGCAAGGACGCCGCCGGCGTTCGCTGCTCGAAGACGTAGTCGGTGGTCTCCTCCCAGTCACCACCGGTGGGTGTGTCCGCGTCCTGCGCGGGATAGACCAGGTCGGCGCTCACGGTCGCGCGAACAGTGATCTTCCCCGCCGAGGTGACCGACACGAGCGTGTCGCTCAGCCGGATGTTCCTCGTGGTCTGGCTGTTCTCCTGCGCGGGTGGGGGGATGTCGTCGGCCACCGTGCTCAGCACGGCGTTCACCGTCTCACCTTGCGGGCTCTCGGCCAGGGCGTCGTCAGCGGTCGTGTACTGACCGTCGGCGATCCCGGCACGCGCCTGGACGTAGGCGCGCACCGCATCGAGGTACTGCCCGGGGCCCCCGGGGACGGCGGCCGGGGTGGTCACCTCGCTGGTGACCCACGGCCCGCTGCCGAACGTGGTCCGTGCGCGTACCCGGAAGCGGTAGGCGGTGCCGTTGGTCAGTTCGCCGACCACGACGCGCTGCCCTTCGCTGTCGACGGTGCGTACGACACCGCCGTCCGCTCCGATCACCTGCAGGTCGTAGCCGTCGACAGGAACGGCCGCGCCGACGTCGTCGGGCTGGGACCAGTTCAGGAGCACCCCGCCGTCGCCGGGCCGGGTGTCGATCCTCGTGATCGCTCCCGGTGCCGTGGGCGCCACATACCGGATCTGGACGGTGGCGTCCTCCCCCAGCGAGGCCGCGGGCACGCCGTCATCCGCGATGAGGACCAGACCAGGGTCACGGAACTCCGAGTCGGCCGGTGTCGCGTGCCAGTCCTGGACGAAGGGCGTGACGTCGAGCGCGGCATCGCCGAATCCGTATTCGGCCTCGGGTTCTTCCACCAGTCGCTGGACGACGTCGGCGCCTGTCGCGTTCTCGGGAAGTTGCTGCTTGAGCGCGTGGAGCTTGAGCTTCGCGTCGGCGGGGCACCCGGCGGCGCAGTGCGCGCTCCCCATGTTCACCGTGGCGGAGGTGATCTGCGCGCCTGCGGGAATCGACGCCGGATCGATGGTGACCAGGGTCAGCTTCCGGGAGGCGCCCCCACCGCCCAGTTGCGCGTCATCCGTCACCGCCAGCTGACACGCCGCGCCGCCGCACGCGTCCGGCGCCGAATGCGCCACCCGGAAGGTGATCGTTTGCCTGTCCAGCGTCGCAGTCCGCTCGGCCGGCGACTCCGGTTGCCGAGGCACGGTGAAGTCGATCGCACCGGAACGCGCGCTGCACGCACCTCCGTCGGCGCACGACTCCATCTGCCAGCGGTAGGCGCCCCCTTGCTCGACAAGCCCCTCGGGGACGCGAAGGCTGACACGCTGACCCCCTTCGGCCGTGGCCACGCCGAGCGGCGAGGCGCCGACAGGCTTGCCGTCGACGTCGAAGAGGTAGAACCGAGCGGTCATGGATCGGGTGGACACCCTGCTGACGACACCGGACAGCACCGGGCTGGTCGGTTCTTCAAGGCCTGTGGCAAGGTCAGTGGGGACGTTCGCGGCATCGGTGGTGAACTTGCGCCGGACGGACCAGAGACTGACGTCGCTGCCGGTGCTCACCTTCACCTTGAAGTCGTAAGACTTCGCATTCTCAAGGACACCCGCGGGGACCGTCCATGACGACGTGCCCCCTGAGGGAACGTCCGGAACGTCCCCACTGGCCACGACGTCGCTCCCGCCCTTGGGCATGACCACGAACGAGTGCTTCAGCGGACGCCCGTGAGGATCGACGGCCTTGGCGGTGAGCGTGGGAGTGGTGGTAGCGACGACATCCGCCCACGAGGTGTTCGACACGGCCGGTGTGGCCCTGAGGTCACCAGCCGGATCCGGGGTGGTTTCCTTATCGACGGCGAAGAACACCGCGTCGAGCGAGCCGCGATACTGGTCGGCCGCCGAGTTCGGTATGCCGCCCAATGTCGGTCGGCCACTGCCGAGCTGGTCGACGAGACCGCCCGGAACAGGCTTGCTGCCCTTCAGCACGTTGCCGATGTAGACGGCTAGGGTCGTGCCGGTCTTCCGGCATTCGACGTCGTGCCAGGCCGTGTCCACGATGGTCCCTGCCTGGACCCGGACTTCGGCACCACCGTCGATCTTGACGACGCAGCTGGCCACTCCGTCGTCGACGTCCAGCTTCCACTGGTCGGAGGCGCTGGGGAAACCCTGCTGGATCACAGTGTGCTTCCCCGCCACCGGCGCGGAGCCGAACCGGATCCTTGCCCCGAAGCGGAAGGTTCTCGCCCCGGCGGCGGGGACGGCGGCGCCGCCTACTTCGATGAGCGCCGAACCGGTGGACGGGAACTGGACGGCGAGCCGACCGTTTTCGCCTGGGACGAGTTGAAGCACGGTGGTGTCGGGTTTGACGGTGCCGTGGTGCCTCTGGCCGGTGACGTCGATTCGGGGGCGAGTTTACCGTCATTGAAGTCGTAGCGGAAAACCTCGTTCAGCATTTCGTTGGACGCTGCCGCCGGGACGGCGGGCACCATAATGACCAATGAAGCAAGTACATTGAATGCGAACGCCGTCGCCAAGACTCTTCGCCACACGGGACCACCTGTCGAAAGGTTGAATAGCGAATCGGGAGAAAACACCGAAGCATGTAAATTGGAATACCTTCGCCAAGAGTCTTCGCCGCACGAAACAAATTGTCAAGAGAGCGAATAAGGCCGGATAGGCACATCGATGACGGAGGCATGCCGCCCCGGCAGGTGGAGGCAGGATTCCACGCCTCCAGAGTGTGGTGAGACAGGATTTTTACCGACGGTTATCTTTCGTCCACATCCGCATGGGTCCTGAGGGGGATCCTCCGGCTGTGCATCGGCCGATGCTCCCTCAACCTCACCGCTCCGACGATTTTCACCCTGACCGGGCAGGACACAGTGACCGGATCGGCCGCCGTCCGCGCCGCCGGGCTGACCAAGGCGTACGCCCCGGGAAGACAGAGGCGATCGCGCTCGCCGGCGTCCATGTGGAGTCCCCGTGCGAGCACTTCTCCGCGATCACGAGCCCGCCGGATCGAAGGAGTCAACGCTGCCCTGCCGTCCTCCCCGGAGACGACCGGCGAGCAGCACACCAAGCCGGCCCAGTTGCGCGCGGACCGGATGGAGGCTTCAAGGCCGCTCAACGGCGACGAGTGGGGGCCGGCGCAGGCCAGCCGGGAGAAGGCGTTGAAGGAGGCGGCACGGGAGGAAGGCTGACAGGGAGGCGTGCCCCGCGCTGGTGGCCGGGGCGCGCCTGTCAGGTTCAGGGGATGTATATGAGGAAGTAGAAGCCCGCCCGGCGGTACTGGTCACCGGCGTAGTAGCGGCAGCCGGCCAGCCCGGTGAAATCGCCGTGCTCGGCGGCATCCTGCCAGCCGGCCCGGCAGTCGTCCATCGTCGCGTACCACTTGGACCAATACCAGTCCGGCGGCAGCGGAGCGAAGGCGTGGCTTCCGGCGCTCCCGGCCGAGGCGGTCTGGTAGTTGACGGATGCGGATGCGGATGCGGCGCCGGCCAGAACGGCGGCGCCCAGCGCCGTCGCGAGTAACGCGGCAGGTAATCGGCGGATCTTCACGGTGACTCTCCTCGGTCGGGTGGGTGGGAGAACACCTTCAGATGAGCACCGATCAGCGGAGCCGGGGAGCTCTCGGATTTCCATATTTCGGCTGCATGGTCCCGCTTCGGCGCCTGCCGGCTCGGACCCGAATCAGCTGCTCGCCTGGTCGGCTGTCACGCCGCCCTCATGCCCGGCCTCGGCGGCTTTCGGCACCGCCTGGCACCTGCTCGACGGTCCGGTCTTCGAACTGGATGGGCGAACCGGCCAGGACATGCCATTACTGCATCCGCACCAGGGCCCTGGTCGCCGTCGGCTTCGGTGACCACCGTGACATCCCCCGTGATCACGCCCGCCTCATCGGTCGTCAGCCGCCCGGCCCTACGACTACTTCGTCCTCGCACTGTGCCGTCTCGCCATCCCGCTCCTGCTTCCTGGCCGACCTGTCTACAGGTGTCCCGCATCTCAGTCAGTGCCGCCCGCTTGTCCGCCACCGCCGTCTCACCAAATGAGTCAGTTCTGATCCGGATAGCCCAGATCGAAGGCGGCGTCGGTCAGGTGGGCCGTTCTCACCTCCGGGTCGTCGAGGAGCTCGCGGAGGGCGGCGAGTTTCCAGCGGTCGAGGAGGAGGGCGTGCACGACGCCTTCCTCGGCCGCTCCGGTCAGCTGGTACGGGGTCAGCCCGAATTCTTGGAAGTCGTCCGTTTCGTGGAGCAGCCCGGTCCATCGGCGGAACTCGGCCAGTGCCGTCGCGGGTTCGGCCTCGCACTGGTAGGTGGGGCTGTTGCCGGGGAGCATGCCGCGGTTCCAGACGATCGCGTTCGTCCGGGGAACGAAGGAGGAGTCGTCGTAGAAGGACGGGTCGTAGACGTAGGAGATGTCCGCTCCCGCGCAGATCCGGTGTTTCCGGTTGAAGGCGATGAGCTGTTCGGTGGTCATCGCGTGGGTGAACTCCACGACCGCGACGGTTTCGAGCGTCTTCGGGAGGGCGTCCACGGTCTTGCGGGTCTTCTCGGCGAGCGCGTCGTCGGCACCGGGATTCGTCTCCACGGCGGTGATCGCGTCTCCCAGGGCGCCGGAGGGGCCGGAGAGGGAGGGGGCTCGTATGGTGCCGAACAAGTTCTCCGTGATCTCGTACTCCTGTTGGGGCTGGTCATGACCGGCCCGGCGCGGTTCCCCGGTCAACGTGTAGGTCGCACCCAGCAGCCTTCCACCGTCGCTGTAGCCGTCCGACAGGCGTTTGTCGGGGTTCGCGACGCGGGCGACCGTGCCGTACACCTGGGCCAGTCGTTCGTCGTCGAGGTCGACGTATCTCGTCAGGAGTCCTTCGGCCGCGTTGAGCGCCAGGAACAGCAGGACGCTGACGCTCAGGACCTTGAGGAGGGATTTGGCCGCGTACGCCCAGTCGGGCTCTCTCGTGTTCATCGCCACGCTCCGGTGATCTAGATCAAGGAGCACCATAGCCACCCAGGTATGGAAATATGGTGAAATTTCGGCCAAAGGTGCTCGTAACAGAGAGCCTCCGGCTGGAACGGGAGATTTTCCGATCGGCACCTGGCCATGATTGTGGGATGAATTCCCTCAGGACCGTTGTCGCGGTTGTCATGGCCGGGGCGTTTCTCACCTCCTGTGGTTCGGCGCCGACCTCCTCCGCGCAGGTGAAGAGCGGTGCGACGGCCACGCCGACGGGAGAAGCCGGCGGCGAAGGCCTTTATCCCTCCGGTTTCGATCCCGGTGCCTACACGCCGCCGGACGACTGGCAGGAGGCCTGCAAAAAGAACTACACCGCTTTCGCCGTCCCCCTGCTCGCCGGATGGAACGCGATCCGGGGACTTGTCGAGAATTCGGAGTATTCCTCCTACCACTCCGGATCACTCAAGGTGATCCACGAAATGCTCACCGAGCCCGCGCAGCAGAAGGTGCTGAAAGCCTGCCTGCGGGCCGATCCGGTGGTCGGGGGCCGGTTCGAGAACGGTGTGGCGGTCCTCGGGGAGGTCGTGGACATCGTCTGCCGGGGGGAGGAGGCGCGGTCGTGCGGGAGGTGGGAGCTGACGGCGGACGAGCGGGTCGTGCTGGGCAGGAGCATCCCGCAGGTGCTCGCCGCGCTCCCCCCGAAACGCCAGGAGGGAAGCGCGAACGTCTCCGGGCAGGGCTGAGGCGACCGGGACCGCCGGTGCGCCCCGATCGGGTTCCGTCGCCCGGAAGATTCGTCGCCGCACTTGGAAATAGAACCCCTGGGGGGTATGTTGATGCCACACGGCGACATACCCCCCGTGGGTAATGAAAGGAGAGGTTCATGTGCACTGCGTGTGCGTGCGGCACCCAGAACGGCGACTCCGCGCAGGCGGTGACCGGTGGCGCCGGGGCGGCTGAGGCGAACGTCTACACGGTCAGCGGCATGACCTGCGGCCACTGCGTCTCGTCGGTCTCCGCCGAGATCGGCAAGGTCGGCGGCGTGACCGACGTCCGGGTCGACCTGTCCAGTGGCGCGGTCACCGTCAGCGGAGCGGGCTTCTCCGACGAGGAGATCCGTGTGGCGGTCGAGCAGGCGGGTTACACGCTGGCCACCGCCTCGCCCGCCGGCGCCGCCTAGGCGATGCCCCCCGGGGGTAGCGAACGCGACCTGTGGGCGGTGCCGTACAGGGGGCGGCGTTCTCCCGGAAACAAGGTGCCGCCCAGGAACAGGCCACCCCAAGGACAAGAACCAGAACAAGCTGCCCGACAACAGGTGGTGGGCGTGCATTGGCGTGCACGCCCACCGCGGGGCCGGTCGAGTCGAATCACACCCAATCCCCACCCCCATCCTGCCTCGTCGGCAGGAATGCGAGAAATCAGGAGTACGGCATGAATGCCGTCAATCCACGCAGGTGGCAGGCACTCGTCGTGCTCGCCGCCGCGCAGTTCATGGTCATCATGGACACCTCGATCATCGGTGTCGCCCTGCCCGACATGCAGCGCGACCTCGGCTTCTCCCCGGGCGGTCTGCAGTGGGTCTTCAACGCCTACGTCATCGCCTTCGGCGGTCTGCTGCTCCTCGGCGGGCGGCTGTCCGACCTGCTCGGCGCCCGTAAGGTCTTCACCACCGGCTGGGTCATCCTGATCGCCGGATCGGTCGTCGCCGCGGCGGCGAGCACCGCCTGGGTCGAGATCCTCGGCCGTGGCATCCAGGGAGTCGGCGGAGCGCTCATCGCCCCCGCCTCGATGACCCTGCTCATGATGCTCTTCGGGCACAACCCCCGCGAGCTGGGAAAGGCCATGGCCCTGTACGGCGCGGCCGCCCCGGCGGGAGGCACCGCGGGGGTGTTCCTCGGCGGCGTCATCACCGAGTACCTGAGCTGGCCGTGGGTCTTCATCGTCTACGTGCCCATCGGCCTGGCCACCCTGGCGGCCGTACCCGCGCTGCTTCCCTCCGTCCGGGGCAGGCGCGGTTCGGTCGACGTGCTGGGCGCGGTCTCCGTGACCGCGGGAATCGCCCTGGCGGTCTACGCCATCGTGCGGGCCCCTGAGCAGGGCTGGACCTCGGCGGCGACGGTGCTTGAGTTCGCCGGAGCGCTCGCGCTGCTGGCGCTGTTCCTGGTGGTCCAGCGCACCGTTCGCGAACCCCTCATGCCGCTCGCCGTCTGGCGCACCCCGGGCCTGGCCACCGCGAACCTCGCGATGACGCTGCTCGGCGCGGCCTGGATCCCGATGTGGTACTTCCTCAACCTCTACCTCCAGCAGGTCCTCGGCTACGGCGCGTTCCCCAGTGGCGCCGCGCTGCTGCCGATGACCGTCGCGATCATGATCTTCATGATCGGCATCACCGCCCGGCTGCTCGGCCGGTTCGGCGCCAAGCCGCTCATCGTCATCGGCCTCGCGGTCATGGCGGCGGGTGTCGGAGGACTGTCCCTCGCCCGGCCGGACGGCGTGTTCGCCGTGGACGTCCTGCCCGCCTCCCTGATCGCGGCCGTGGGAATGTCCCTGGCGTACATCCCGGCGATGATGTCGGCCATGTCAGGGGTGGGGCCGCAGGAGAGCGGACTGGCCTCGGGCATCGTCAACACCACCTACCAGATCGGTTCGGCGATCGGCCTGGCGGCCATGACCGCGATCGCCACCTCCCGGCCGGTCGAACCGGGTGACCTCGCCGGTCTCACCGACGGTTTCCAGGGCGCCTTCGTGGGCGCGGGAACGGTGGCCGTCGTGGGAGCCGTCCTCGCCCTGCTGCTCATCCGCAGACCGAAGCGGGCGGCCGAGAGCACGGGTGGGGAAACCGATGGGGAAAAGGAGACGGCCCGCGCGTGAGACGGTTTCGGGGGTCCGCTTCGGCGGGCCCCCGAATCGTCGGTTCAGCCGTGGACCGGTATTCCAGTGGATGATCCGGCATGTCAGGCCATATGCGGTAGAAGTAAGAAGCATGACCGCAGAACATTCGCCCGTGAGACTCGTGAAGCTCGGAGTGAGCGTCCGGATCGGGGCGCTGTTCGGGGCGGTTTTCGGGGCGGCGACCTCTCTGGTCAACGCGACCTCCAACCACTACGCGGACCTCGAAAGCCGGGTCGCCACGACCAGTGGGGCGTCGGCCATCGAGATCGTGAGCGTGATGATCGACTCCGGCTGGGCCTGGGCGGGGTTGGCGGTCGCCATGGGATGGCTGATGGCCCGCACCATGGGGGGCGACCCAGGGGAGAGGACTTCCAGGCCGCTCGTCCGGGGGGCCGTCGCCGGGGCCGTGGCGCTGCTCGCGGCCACGGCGGCCTACGCCTTCGTGGACACCGTCTGGAGAGGCGAACCACTGCTCTCCTGGTATCTCTCCGAATCGCCCATATGGTGGGTGGCCGGTGTCGTCCTCGGGGCGCCCCTAGGGGCCGTGGGCGCCTGTGCCGTACGGCCGGGAGCGATCGGTCTTCTCGCGAGGATGGTCGTGCCGGTCGGCGCGGCCGTACAGATGGTCGTGCTTCCTCCGGGCAGGAACGAACGGATCACGACCATCGGTCAGACGGTCGTGTGGACGCTCGCCGCCCTGTTCGTCGGCTTCGTCGGCACCCGCTTCCTCAGCGGACGCCGTTCCGCACCACCGGTCCCGGAGCCCGAGTGAACACCGAGGGCGTCACCGCCCCAGCAGGTCGGGCTGGTCGATCGTCCACAGCCACGTGCCGTCACTCTGACGACGGGCCACCTCGACGGTGACACCGCCGTCGGGCAGGAGCACAGAGGTGAGCGCCAGGTCGCCGTTGCGCAGTGCGGGCAGCCTCCGTCCGGGGGTGAAGACGGGCCGGTCGCCGACCAGCCGTGTGTAGGCCTGACGGATCTCGTCGGCCCCCCGGGCGAGCAGGCCGCCGGGCAGCGCCAGCACCGCGTCCGGCTCGTAGAGCGCCACCAGCCCCTCGACGTCGCCCGCGTTGAGGCGCTCCACGACGAACCGGCTGAGATCCTCCGGTTGGACGGCACGCTCTCGGACATCGTCAACGCTCATCGCCGATGCTCCCCTCGAACGCGGCATGTCGCCTCGGACGGCAGGGATCATGCCAGGGAGGTCCGACAGAACCGGGACTCAGCGAAGGAACTCCAGGAGCACCGGGGTGATGGCCTCGGGGGCGGGGCCGTGGCCCTGGCCGGGAAGGACGCGGCGGGTCGCGTTGGGCAGGGCCGCGGCCACCGCGTCGGCGGCCTCGGGAAGGCCGGGGAAGGTCTGGTCACCGGAGTAGACCACCGTCGGCACGGTGACCGAGGACCAGCGACCGGCCCAGTCGGGGTCGACGTTGATCTCGTGGACGCCGGTGAGGTCGTAGACGAGCGTCGGGGCGACGGAGACCATCTCCGCCCAGCCGGGAGACTGGGCCATCCCGTCGACGACCTCGGCCGGAACCCCGATGACCGAGGTCAGGTTGTAACGCATCGCCTCGTCGTTCTCGCCCTTGGCCAGCAGGGCGCGCAGCGCGGCCAGGTGCTCGGTGTGGTCGGCACCGGCGAACAGCGGCGGTTCGTAGAGCGCCAGCGCGGTGACGCCGATCCCGGCCTCCGCGGCGGCCAGGGCCACGGTGGCCCCTGAGGAACTGCTGTAGAGGGTGGCGGTCCCTCCGACGGCCTTGACCAGCGCGGCGAGGTCCTCGACCTCGCGCTCAAGCGCCCACGGCGCGGTGTCGCCGGAGCGCCCACGGCCGCGCCGGTCGTAGTCGACGGCGGTGAAGCCCTCGGCGGCGAGCAGTCGCGCGACCTGGCCGGTGTTGTGGTCGATGGCACGGTGCTGGGTGGCGCCGCCGACGAAGACGACGGCGGGTCCGTCACCGTATCGGTCGTAGTCGACGACCGTGCCGTCCTGGGAGATGACTGTGCTCAAGATCCTGTCTCGATTCGTGAGGTCGGGTGAGGGACGCGTGGGCGTGCCGCCGTCGCGGCCAAGGGTAGGTCGCGACCAAGGGTAGGGAGGGGGACCGACACTTTCGGTCCCTCCTTCGGCGATCAGGTCGGCATCCGGGCGTTTCCACCTGGTGAAGGCGCCAACGGAGTGGGGGTAAGTCCGATTTGAGGGCACATGTAACATGCGTCTCGCCTGACCGATTCAGCACCAGTCCGAGCGAGGAGCGGCTGTGCGAGACATCACCGTGTTCAGCGGAAGCGCCCACCCTGAACTGGCGGAGGAGATCTGCTCCCACCTGGGGACGCCGCTGCATCCGGTAAGGATCAAACGGTTCGCCAACGACTGTCTTGAGGTGCAGTTGCAGGCCAACTGCCGGGAACGGGACGTGTTCCTGATCCAGCCGCTCGTCCCGCCGGTTCAGGAGAACCTGGTCGAGCTGCTGCTGATGCTGGACGCCGCGCGAGGGGCGTCGGCGGCCAGGACGACCGTGGTGATGCCGCACTTCTCCTACGCGCGCTCCGACAAGAAGGACGCCCCGCGCATCTCGATCGGGGCGCGGCTGGTCGCCGACATCCTGGCGACCGCGGGCGCCGACCGGGTGCTCACCATGAGCCTGCACTCCCCGCAGGTGCACGGCTTCTTCAGCGTGCCGGTCGACCACCTGCACGCCCTGCGCGAGCTGGCCGCCCACTTCCGGCAGTACGACCTGTCCAACACCGTCGTCGTCTCCCCCGACCTGGGCAACGCCAAGGAGGCCGCGGCCTTCGCCCGGTTGCTGGGCACCGAGGTCGCGATGGGGGCCAAACAGCGCTTCAGCGACGACCGGGTCACGATCGGCTCGGTGATCGGCGACGTCACCGGCAAGGACGTCATCGTCCTGGACGACGAGATCGCCAAGGGCACGACCGTGATCGAACTGCTCGACCGGCTCCGCGAGCGGGACGTCAGGTCGGTGCGGATCGCCTGCACCCACGGGGTGTTCGCCGCAGGGGCCCTCGACAGGCTGGGGGAGCAGCCGGACGTCGAGGAGATCGTCTGCACCAACACCGTCCCGCTGCCCGATCTCAAGCCGGACTCCAAGCTCCGCGTCCTGTCGATCGCCCCCGTGCTCGCCGAAGCCATGCGCCGCATCCACGACGGCGAGTCGGTCAGCGCCCTGTTCGACGCCTCCTGAAACCCGGCACCGCCGTACGGGAAATCCGCCGTACGGAAATGCGCCGTACGGGAAAGGGGTCTTTCCCGTACGGGGAACCACTTCGAGAATGCGGTCTTTCCGATTTCCGGGCTTCTCAAAAACGGTGCTCACGAAGGGGCCGGAAAACAGAAAGCCCACGAAGGGCTCCATGGTCGTCTCTGGGTCACAGATTGGCGCCGAAGTGCGTTCTTGTGTCCTTCCTCCCGGCATTCCAGGATGAGGTCATGTAGCTCATCCGGCATACCAGAAGAGGCGACAGTGACACAGACCGTGGAAATTCCGGGATATGTGGCGGGGACGTGGACGATAGATCCGGCCCATTCCGAGGTCGGTTTCGTCGTACGGCACCTGCTGATCAGCAAGGTGCGCGGGCGGTTCACCGCGTTCGAGGGGCGGATCGTCACCGGGGCCGACCCGCTGGAGTCGAGCGTCACCGCGCGGGTCGACCTGGCCTCGGTGGACACCGGAAACCCGCAGCGGGACGACCACCTGCGCTCGGCGGACTTCCTGGAGATCGACAGGTATCCGACCCTGACCTACCGCGCCGACGCGTTGCGGCGTGAGGGGGAGGAGTTCGTCCTGGACGGCGAACTCACGCTCAAGGGAGTCACCCGCCCGGTCCCGCTGAGGGTCGAGATCAACGGCTTCGGCCCCGACCCCTATCTTCCGGACCCCAGGGCCGGTGCCCGGGTCGGTTTCTCGGCGCGCGGCGAGATCGACCGCACGGATTTCGGGGTCAGTTTCAACAGCCCCATTCCCGGCGGTGAGGGACTGACACTGGGGGAGAAGGTGCAGATCTTCCTGGAGATCCAGGCGGCGCTCGTCGTGTGAGAGGGGATCACCCGCCGAGCGCGTCCCACAGGGTGGCGAACTCCTCCTCGGTCAGCGGGTTCAGGCCGAAGTCGTCGGGATAGAGCGGGCCCTCGGCCAGGAAACCGTGTTCGTCGGAGATGTGCCGCCACGAGTACCGGCGGGCGACGCCGTCGGCGCCGAGTTCGGCGTGCCTGACGGGCCAGTACTCGCCGCCGTCGTCGATGACGGCCTCGAACAGCCACACGTGGCCGTCGCCGTCCCTGCCGTACCAGTACCAGTGCCGCCGGTCGCTCTCGTCGAGCGCCCGGATCGCCGCCCTGCGTGGTTCCTGGGACATCGCGCTCCTTTGCGTAATGTGAAATACGCTACTTTCCGTTATGTTGCGTGTTCTTGGTCCGCTCCAGGCGGAGGTCAACGGTCGTCCTGCGGACCTGGGCGCCTTCCGGCAGCGGGCCGTACTGGCCCGGCTGGTCGCCGCGGGCGGCCACGTGGTCTCGACAGATCGTTTCATCGACGACCTCTGGCGTGGACAACCCCCGCCCAAGGCGCTGGCCGCGCTCCAGGTGTACGTGTCCAACCTGCGGCGGACCCTCGAACCCGACCGGCGGCCCCGTACCCCCGCGACCGTGCTGGTCAGCGCCGCGCCCGGCTACCGGCTGCGACTCGACCCCGAACTGGTCGACGCCTGGGCCTTCGCCGCGACGGTCGAGGAGGCCGCCGCGGCGCTCGCCGGGGACGGGGCGGCGCGGGCGCTCGACCTGCTGGACCGGGCGCTGGCGCTGTGGCAGGGGCAGGCCTACGCCGAGTTCGCCGACCAGGAATGGGCCGTAGCCGAGGCCGCGCGCCTCGACGACCTGCGGCTGGCCGCCGTCGAACACCGCGCCGAGGCGCTGCTCGCCCTCGGCCGCAACGCCGAGGTACGGCTCGAACAGCACGTCCGCGCCCACCCGCTCAGGGAGAACGCCGTACGGCTGCTCGCCCTGGCCCACTACCGGGCGGGGCGGCAGGCGGACGCGCTGGCCGCGATCAGGAGGGCCCGCGAGACCCTCGCCGAGGAGCTCGGCGTCGATCCCGGCCCCGAACTGCGCGCCTTGGAGAGCGACATCCTCACCCACGCGGCCCGGCTGCGCTCGGCCGTACCGGAACGTCCCCTGCCGTCCCCACGCCCGATGCCGTCCGAGGAACCGGCCGTCGAGATGGTCGGCCGTACGGCGGAGCTGGCCGCGCTCGACGCCGTCGCCGACGGCCGTGGGCCGCGCACGGTCTGGCTGGGCGGGGAGGCGGGCGCGGGCAAGAGCACGCTCGCCAACGCCTTCGCCCGGCGCCTGGCGGGGAGGGGATGGCTGACCGTCACCGGACGGTGCCCGGAGACCGACGGCGGGGCGCCGCCGGCCTGGGCGTGGAGCGAGGCCCTGCGCGCCCTGGCCGCCGTCCGCCCACCCCAGGAGGACCTCGCCGTACGGCTCACGCCCCTGCTGGCCGACGAGACCCCGGCGACCGGCCGGTTCCGGCTCGCCATGGCGGCCGAGGACTACCTGACGCGCGTCGTGACCGGCGGGACCCGGCTGCTGGTCGTGCTTGAGGACGTCCACCGCGCCGACGCCGAGACACTGCGCCTGCTGCGCCACCTGGCCGTACGGCTCGCGACCGTGGAGATCATGGTGCTGGCCACCTACCGGAGCGCCGAGACGACCGACGACCTTGAGGCGACCTGGGCCGCCCTGGCCGGGCGGGAGACCCACCGGCTCGCCCTGGGCGGCCTGGACGTCGCGGACGTGGCCACACTGCTGCGGGAACGCTCGGGACACGACGTCGATCCGGAGACCGTCCGCGCGGTCGCCGAACGGACCGGGGGCAACCCGCTCTTCGTCTCCGAGACGGCCAGGCTGATCAGCACGGACGGCACGGGAGCCGCCCTGGCCCTGCCACCCGGGGTGCGGGACCTGATCAGGCGCAGGATCGCCAGGCTGCCCGCGACCGCGCGGACCACGCTGCGGGACGCGGCGGTCGTCGGCAGGGACGTGGACGTGGACGTGCTGCTCGCGCTCGAAGGGTGCGACGAGGACACCGTGCTCGAAGGGCTTGAGGCGGGCGTGATGACGGGGCTGCTGACCGAGCCGGCCCCCGGGCGGGTGCGCTTCGCCCACGTCCTGGTCCGCGAGACCCTCTACGAGGACACGCCGGGGCTGCGCCGTACCCGGTTGCACGGCAGGGTTCTCGGGGCGCTCGAACGGGCCAGGCCGGGTGACGTCCTGGCCCTGGGACACCACGCGCTGGCCGCCGCGACCCCGGCCACGGCCGGGCGGGCGGTGCCGTACGTGGTGGCGGCGGCGCGGCGGGCGGCGGACCTGCACGCCCACCGCGAGGCGGGGGCCCTCTACCGGGGCGCGCTCGGCCTCGTCGAGGACGACAGGGAACGACTCGACCTGCTGTGCGGCCTGGTGGGCGCCGAGGCGCACGTGGGCGACGTGCTGGCCGCCAGGGCGGACCGGCGGCGGGCCATCGAGGTGGCGCGGCGGCTCGGAACAGGGCTCACCCGGGCACTGACCGCCTACGACGCCCCGGTGACCTGGTCCATCCAGCCGGCCCGGCGGGTGGACGAGGAGTTCGTCGCCGCCGTCGAGGAGGCCCTGACCGGCGAGAACGACGACGAGACCCGCTGCAGGCTGCTGGCCACGCTCACCTTCGAGCTCGAAGGGCACCGGGAGGAGGAGTGCGAGGTCCACAGCGCCGAGGCGCTGCGCCTGGCCAGGGAGTCGGGCCGCGCCGAACTGGTCTGCCTGGCGCTCAACGCGCGCTACTTCGTCCTGCTGACGCCGCACCGGCGGGCCGAGCTCGAAGCGGTCGGGCGGGAGCTGGTCGAGCTCGGCGGGCGCGCCGGGCTGCCCGGATACCGGATGCAGGGCCACCACGCGCTCTTCATGGTGAGCCTGGGCCGCAACGACCTGGCCGCCGCCCGTCACCACGCCGACCGGGCGCTCGAACACTCGACCACCGGCCAGCTGGGGCTGGCGCTGAGCGTGCTGGCGATGCTGGACGCCCTGGTCCTGCTGGTCAGGGGCGACTTCGCCGCCGCCGAGCGCTCCTACACGCGTACGGCGGAGCGGATGGCGGCGGCCGGGGGGCCGCAGGCCCTGGCCGTCGGTGTCTTCGGCCGGTTCGTGACCCGCCTGGCCGGTGGGCTGCCCCAGGACGTCGAGGAGATCAGGGCCGTCTACGAGCTGCTCCCGCCCGACACCTCGGAACTGCTGGTCGCGGCGCTGGCCGCCGAGGGGAGGCACGAGGAGGCCAGGGCGGTCTGGGAGCCGTACTGGCGGGCCAGGCAGGACTACTACTGGCTGATCCGGCTGACGCTGCGGGCCCGTAACGCCGTGACCCTGGGCGATCGGGAGGTCGCCCGGCGGTGTTACGAGGACCTGCTGCCGTGGGACGACGAGCTGGCCGGGCTGTCGTCGGGCTCGGTGACCCTGGGGCCGGTCGCGCATGTCCTCGGGGACCTCGCGGAGCTCCTCGGCGAGGACGGGGCAGGCCATTACGCCAGGGCCGTACGGGTCGCGGAACGGATCGGTTCCCCGCACTGGGCGCGTGAGGCGGCCCGAGCCCTGGCCTCGGCGCGCGAGACCTGAGAGCGCTCAGCCGTCCGCGAGGGGGCCGTAGATCATCCGCCTGCGGCGGCGGTGGCCGCCGCGCAGCAGGGAGAGCAGCACCGTCAGCACGGGACCCGCCATCCTGCGCAGCCGGACCAGCTCCTCGGGCCTGGCGTACTCCTCGATCCTGGGCAGCTCGGTCCTGATGTCACCGCCCTTGCGGACGGCCTTCTCGACCTTCTCCCAGTCGGCGACGGACACGTACTTCATGATGATCGGGAAGAGCAGCCGTTCCTCCTCCTCGATGTGCTCGTCGAGCATGTCGGCGAGCCTGGTGAGCAGGGCCGCGAGGCGGGAGGCGTCCCCGGTCGAGACGGTCGAGGCGAAGGTGGCGGCCTGGCCGACGACCTCCGCGAGCAGCGGGTCGAGTTCCGAGTGGTCGTCGCTCAGGTCCCGAAGGTCGACCTCGGCCCCCGCGGACCGTTCGATGACGGGCCAGAGCACCTCGTCCTCCGACACGTGATGGTGGTGGATGCCCGCGCACAGCCGGGTGACGTAGGCGCCGACGGCCGCCGCGCGGGCCACGTCGGCAGTCTGCCTTCCCTCGGCCAGCTCGGTGGCGAGTACGGCCAGGCGGCGGGTCTCCCCTCGCATGGCGCGATGGGTGATCTGGAAACCCAGTAGTTCGGGGGTCGTCACGGCTCTCTCCTCGGTGGTGTGTCTCGTGGTGAGACCACGATGTGAGAGGCCGCTTATGTGGCACTTGGTGACCACTTGGCGTGGGCGCGGGCCCCGGTCCCGTGATGATCCGGATTGATTTCGCATCACGCCGCCGAGCCGTGTATGGTTACACCTGTCCGCAGCGACGAGGCGAAGAAAAGACGCCAAGTCAGAGCGGGCAGGCCCCTTTAGCTCAGTCGGCAGAGCGTCTCCATGGTAAGGAGAAGGTCTACGGTTCGATTCCGTAAAGGGGCTCGACAGCCTCCAGGCCCTGACCAATCGGTTGGGGCTTTCGGCTTGGGTGGACGTTGAGGCCCACCGCAAGACGCTCAAGGACCCGGCGAGTGGACGGGGCATAACCGGGGAAACCCGGAAGATGGCCCTGACCTGCGCAAGTACGCAGTCAGTCCACAGGTCGGGTATCCTTGCGGGGGCCGTCACTCAGATGGCTCCAAGGCGGAGTAGCTCAGTCAGGCAGAGCAAACGGCTCATAATCGTTGTGTCGCCGGTTCAAGTCCGGCCTCCGCTACTACCCTCCCGGTCTCCCTTACGGGGCACCGGTGCGGGTTGTCCCAGTCCCGAACGTAGAAAGGCACTCCCAAGTGGCTGCCACCGACGTTAGGCCGAAGATCACGCTGGCCTGCCAGGAGTGCAAGCACCGCAACTACATCACGCGGAAGAACCGGCGCAACGACCCGGATCGGCTTGAGCTGAAGAAGTACTGCCCCAACTGCAAGACGCACCGGGCGCACCGCGAGACCCGCTAGTTCTCGCGAGGACTCCCGCATCTCTTCGGGAGACGGCTGCCTCGGTAGCACCCGCAAACTCAACGCGAACCGGCGTCCTCTTCGAGAGGGCGCCGGTTTGTCGCGTTCGCACAGCTTTCCTGCCCGGGTGTTGACCATGACCGACAGCCGCGCGGAGGCCGGGGAGGGCTACGGTTTCCTGGTGGCCGTACCGGCGGCCCCCAATCAGCTCGATATCCGTAAAGGAGCACGATGGCTCTGAACCGCGATTTCGTCGGGCGGGCGTCCACGCCCTCTCCGCCCTACGAGGTCAGCCGTGTGAAGATCAGGGAGTTCGCGGCGGCGATCG
The DNA here is from genome assembly GCF_042650425.1 of Streptosporangium jomthongense. NCBI lineage: Bacteria > Bacillati > Actinomycetota > Actinomycetes > Streptosporangiales > Streptosporangiaceae > Streptosporangium > Streptosporangium jomthongense. Next base: position 131,850 of record NZ_JBHSBC010000023.1, read on the forward strand.
GGGACGACAACCCGGTCTACCGGGACGCCGAGGCCGCGCGGGCCGTCGGTCACCCGGACGTGATCGCCCCTCCGACCTTCCCCATCGTGTTCAGCCTGGCGGGCGGCTCGATCCTGGCCGACCCGGAGCTGGGGCTCAACTTCGCCATGGTCGTCCACGGTGAGCAGCGTTTCGAATACCAGCGGCCGATCCACGCCGGCGACGAGCTGGTCACCGTCTCGACGGTGACCGACATCCGCAGCGTGGGCCGCAACGAGCTCATCACCGTCAGGAGCGACGTCTCCACGGTCGAGGGCGAGCCTGTCTGCACGACCTACAACACCATCGTCGAGCGCGGAGGGGCGGGCTGATGGCCGCGACGGTCAAGTACGACGACGTCGAGACGGGGCAGGAGATCCCCGCGGTCGACTACCCGGTCCGCCGCGTCAACCTGGTGATGTACGCCGGGGCCTCCGGCGACTTCAACCCCATCCACTGGAACGAGCGCTTCGCCAAGGCCGTCGGCCTGCCCGACGTCATCGCGCACGGCATGTTCACCATGGCCCAGGGCGGCCGGTTCGTCACCGACTGGGCGGGCGACCCCGGTGCCGTCGTCGACTACGGCGTGCGCTTCTCCTCCATGGTGGTCGTCCCGGACGACGAGCAGGGGGCGGTCATCACGGTCAGCGGCCTCATCGAGCAGAAGCTTGAGGACAAGCGCGTGGTGGTCGCGCTGACCGCCCGTTCCGCCGACTCCAGGGTGCTCTCCAAGGCCCGCGCGGTGGTCCAGCTGGCCTGACGGTACGGCCTCCCCGGGCCCCGGGGTCCGGGGGTGGAGTGTCGTGCCCGGCGGGATTTGTTTCGCCTGATTTCTCCTTCCGTGCGTGGGTAGCGTCCTGGAATGAGCGAAGTACCACCTCACGTGACCGCTCTCGCCGAGCGGTGGGTCAGGGCCAGGACCGGTGACGATCTCGCGGGGGCGGAGACGCTGCGCGGGGAGATCGAGGCCGAGGGCTGGCTCGTCCGCGCGCTCGGCGAGGGTTTCGACCTGGTTCCCCGGCCGTCTTTCGAGGTGTGGCCGACGGTCAGCGCCGTACCAGTACCCGAAAAGCCGATAAATCCGGAGAATGCCGAGGGATCGGTAAAAGCGGGCCGGGTGACCGGCACCGTACCGCTTGAGGAGGGCACCTCGGAGGCCGAGCGGGTGCGGGAGGCCGCGGCACCCGGCGCCCGCCCGGAACGGCTCGGTGACCTGGAGGCCGAACGGGTCGCCGGGACCGAGGCCGCTCCCGCCCAGGAGCCCGAGGGCGTCGAACTCACCGGCAGAGCCGGGAAGAACCGTGGGCCGGGGAACGCCTCCGGAGCCGGCGGCCGAGACAGGACCGGGGAGGACCGCGGGGACCCCGAGCGGATGATCGAATCCCAGCTGCTGTGGGACGCCAGCCTGTCGGTCTCCCGGCTGGACGAGGAGGTCACCCCGGTCGAGCCCGAGGAGCCGGTCGCGCCGCCGAGCGTGACGGTCGCGCTCGTGGTGGACGGCTGGCCGGAGGACCTGCTTGAGTGCGTCAGGGCCGTGGTCGCCCGCACCGAGGCCAGGATCATCGCCCTCGACCTGGGCAACGTCGACGGGGCAGGCGAGGTCCTTGAGGAACTGGTCAAGGAGTACCCCCACCGGGTCGAGGCCTGGCACGTGGCCGAGATCGCGCACTGGCGGGGAGGCACGGCGGGGTGGGGCGAGAGCCGTACGAAACTGCTGAAGCTCGACGGCGCGGACGTGCACGTGGTGATGGAGACCTCCACCATCCTGGACGGCGACGCGATCACCCCCCTGATCAAGGTGCTTGAGGACGACGTGGTCGCGGCCGGCTGGAAGGGCGTCGACCCGGGGGAGGACGGCCACGACTGGCACGAGGCGGGGCCCGGGGAGGTCAAGGGGGTGCTCGGCCACCTGTTCGCCGTACGCCGCGACGCCGCGCTCGCGGCGGGCGGTTTCTCCCGGGACGCGCGTTACTACCGCAACGCCGACCTGGAGTTCTCCCTGCTGCTGCCCGGCACGGTCGTCGCCCTCGACCGGGACCTGCCCGTCCACCAGGAACGGCACCGCGGCTACCACGACGTCGACCCGGCCTACCGGGACAGGGAGTCGCGCAGGACCTACGACCGGGTGCTCGGCCTGCTCCGCTCCACATAGCGGCTCCCCGTAGGCTGGTCGCCGGATTGTCGCACCGGGCGTGGGGAAGCGCATGACTGAGCGGGTCGCAGGGGTACGGCTGGCGCCGTACACGACGTTGGGGCTGGGCGGGGCCGCGAGGGCGTTCGCCGAGGCCGGGTCGGCGGAGGAGATCGTCGAGCTGGTCGCGGCGGCGGACGCGGCGGGGGAGCCGGTGCTCGTGCTCGGCGGCGGCAGCAACCTGGTGGTGGCCGACGAGGGCTTCGACGGCCTGGTGGTGCGGGTGGCGTCCAGGGGCGTGCGGACCGAGACCGAGGGCGGGAGGGTCCGGGTCACCGCGCAGGCGGGGGAGGACTGGGACGCCCTGGTCGCCCTGACCGTCGCCGAGGGGTGGTCCGGGGTGGAGTGCCTGTCCGGCATCCCCGGGCTGGTCGGCTCGACGCCGATCCAGAACGTCGGTGCCTACGGGCAGGACGTGTCACAGACGATCACCGGGGTGCGGGTCTACGACCGCGGGACGGGCGAGGTCAGGGACATGGACGCGGCGGAGTGCGGCTTCGCCTACCGCGACAGCGCGTTCAAGGAGGAACTCGGCAGGCACGTCGTGCTCTCGGTCACCTACGAGCTGGCCGCCGACGACCTGTCCGGGCCGGTCGCCTACAAGGAACTGGCCCTCAGGCTGGGTGTCGAGCTGGGGGAGCGGGTGCCGCTCGGGCGGGCCCGTGAGGCCGTGCTCGCCCTGCGCGCGGGCAAGGGCATGGTGCTCGACCCGGCGGACCCGGACACCCACAGCGCGGGCTCGTTCTTCACCAACCCGGTCCTCAGCGCGGCCGAGGCGGCCGAACTCGACCTGCGAGTGCCCGGCTTCCCCCGCTGGGACATGCCCGGGGGCTCCGTCAAGGTCCCCGCGGCCTGGCTGATCGAGAACGCGGGCTTCCCCAAGGGCTACCGGCGCGGCCCGGCGCGCATCTCGACCAAGCACACCCTGGCCATGACCAACCCCGAGCTTTCCGCGACCACCGAGGAACTGCTCGACCTGGCCCGCGAGGTGCGCGACGGCGTGCTGGAGAAGTTCGGGGTCACGCTGGTCAACGAGCCCGTGATGGTCGGAACCGGCCTGTGAGGGCATTTGCGGGCGCCTGTTATCGTGGACCGGTAACACCCGAGGGGGAGTAGTCCCAATCGCGTGATCGACATACTGGCGCCACGGCGCCCGGTCGCGCGGGCCTTGAGGCGGAGACGCCGAGGCGGACGAGACCTTCGGCCTGGCAGGCATACATCGATGCCGCCGGGCCGAAGTCGTGCCCGAGACTCCCCGGGTGCCCCTTCCGGCCCGGCCGCGCGCGGAAGGGCAGCTCGTTGGAAGCATTCTGGATCAGTCTCGCCGTGATCTTCGTCGCCGAACTCGGCGACAAGAGCCAGCTCATGGCGATGACCTTCGCGACCAGGTTCAAACCGTGGCCGGTCCTGGCCGGTATCACCCTGGCCACCGCGGTCGTCCACCTCGTCAGCGTCGGCCTGGGCAGGCTGGCCGGTGACCTGATCCCCACCACGGCCATCACGATCGTGGCGGGCCTGGCGTTCCTGGGGTTCGCCGTGTGGACGCTGCGCGGGGACGAGCTGACCGACGAGGAGGAGCAGAAGGCCAGCCGTACGACCAGGTCGGCGATCGTGGCGGTGACCGTGGCGTTCTTCCTCGCCGAACTCGGCGACAAGACCATGCTGGCCACCATCACGCTGGCCACGCAGTACGGCTGGTTCGGCACCTGGCTCGGCTCGACGGTCGGCATGGTCGCCGCGGACGCGCTGGCCATCCTGGTCGGCCGCATGCTCGGCAAGCACCTGCCGGAGAAGGTCATCAAGTACGGCGCCGCCGCCGCGTTCGCCGTCTTCGGCGTCGTGCTGCTGGTCGAGCCGCTGTTCGCCTGAGCCGGGGCTCACGCACGGCCGGTACCCCGCCGTCGTCTGAGCGGTCGCCCGTGGATCTCCCTCCCGGGGTTCACCGGGCGGCCGGAGCCTCGCCTTCGGCCGGCCCGAGCCGTTCGCGGATCTCCCGCAGGCTCGGGTTGACCAGGCCGGTGCCGTCGGGCATGACCACGGTCGGGATGAGCCAGGAGCCACCGCCGATCTCGGTGATGCGCTCGATCGCCCCCGGGGTGTGGTCGACGTCCACCTCCGTGAAGGGGATGCCGGCCCGGGTGAGCTGGGACTTCAGGCGTTGGCAGTGGCCGCACCAGGGGGCGCTGTAAACGGTGAGGGAGTCCATGCATTTCCCATTCGGAAGGTGGGTTTGACCGGGGCGCCGTCGGGCGAATACTCTCCAGAGCCAAGTGGATAGTAATAGTAGACGCAGCAGCTAGACAGGCTGGCTGGTCGCAGAAAGTAGGTCTCCGTGACCGGTCTCCCCGACGTCGCCCTCACCCGGCGTTCCCTCCTGAGATCCCTCGCCATCGTGGGCGGCCTGGCCGCGGTCCCCGGTCTCGCCGCCTGCGGCTCGACCCCTCCCTCTCCCGCAGCCGGGAAGACCGACCTGCTCAGGGTCGCGCTGCCCTCCTCGATCGGCTCACTCGACGCGAGCAAGGAGGCGGGCATCATGAACTACGTCGTCGCCCTCCTCTGCCAGGAGGCGCTCGTCGGCGTCGGGCAGGACGGCGGTCTCCAGCCCGCCCTCGCCGAGTCGTGGGAGCGCAAGGACCCGAAGACCTACCTCTACCGGATCCGTTCCGGGGTGACCTTCACCGACGGCACCCCGCTGACCGCCGACGACGTCGTGGCCAGCCTCGACCTGCACGCCAGGAAGGGCTCCACCTCGGCCTACGCCTACGCCTACGCCAACGTGGACAAGATCAAGGCCGACGGCTCCACGGTCACGATCACCCTGAAGGAGCCGGACGCCTCCTTCGCCTGGACCCCCTCCCCGGGCACCCTGCAGATCACGAGCAGGAAGTTCGTCGAGACGACCGGCGAGAACATCGGCACCCCGGCCGGGAAGATCCTCGGCACCGGGCCGTACAAGGTGACCGAGTTCGCGCCCGACTCGCACGTGACGCTGGAGCGCAACGACGCCTGGTGGGGCGGCAAGGTCCCCTACCGGCAGATCAGGCTGGACTTCGTCCCCGAGGAGTCGACCCGGCTGCTGGCCATGCGCGGCGGATCCGTCGACGTCGCGCTGAACGTCCCCGCCGAGCAGATCGACCAGTGGAAGGCGATCTCCGGCGTCGAGGTCCGCACGGCCAGCGACCGGTCCCTGGTCACCCTGGCCTTCAACACCGCCAAGAAGCCCTGGAACGACGTCCACGTCCGTAAGGCGGTCGCCCACGCCGTGGACCGCGAGGGCATCGTGCGCAGCGTGCTGCGCGGCCACGGCCAGGTCGCGACGACCGTCCCCGACCCGGCCCAGTGGGGCGGCGTGCTCGACGAGGCCCAGGTCAAGGACCTCTACGCGCGCATCCCGCAGTACGGCTTCGACCTCGCCAAGGCCAAGGAGGAGCTGGCGCTCTCCTCGGTGCCGGGTGGCTTCTCCGACGTGCTGACCTACCCAAGCAGCGGCCCCCAGCTCGGCAGGGCGGCCCTCACCCTCGCCGAGAACCTCAAGACCATCGGCATCACGCTGGAGGTCAAGGAGATCCCCCTCGAACAGTGGATCTCCGAGCTGGGCAAGCACGACTCCGGCGTCTACCTCGGGTGGTACTTCGCCACGACCGGCGACCCCTCCGAGTACGTCCAGCAGCTGCTCAACGGCGCCTACGCCGGGGAGAACGGCTCCAACATCGCCGAGTACGCCAACGCCGAGGTGACCGGGCTGCTCGACGACGCCAAGAAGAGCACCGACGACGCCGCCAGGGGCAGGCTGCTGGGCGACGCGCTGGTCAGGGCCGCGGCCGACGTTCCCTACCAGCCGCTGTGGTGGGGAGAGGCGGCCACCGCGTTCGGGCCGAAGATCGGCGCCGGGGAGTTCGGCCCCTACTTCTTCGTCGGCCCCTGGGCCGCCAAGCTCACCACCCGCCCATGACCGTCGTGGACCTCTCGCGGGACGCGGGACTGCGGGCGCACGCGGCCCTGGCGACCCTCCGGGTACCCGACGCCGTCGCGCTGCACCCCGAGGGCACCCGCGTCGCCTGCGTCCTGCCCCCGTCCGAGGCCGAACCCGTCGCCCACGTGCTCGACCTCACCCGTGCGGACGCCGTCCCCACCCCGGTTCCCGAGGTCGCGGGACGCGGGCACGCGCTGACCCGCTGGCTGCCCGACGGGCGGCTGCTGCTCGCCTCGGGCGACGGGCAGGCCCTCGACCACGTCGAGGTCCGCGCGGGCGACGACCTCGTCACCGTCTGGCGGGCCGGGGTCGACGGGGAGATCGAGGACCTGGTCGCCGACGCCGACGGCACCGTCCTCGTACGGCTCGCCGACCCCGGAAGCGAACGCGACGGCAGCCACCTCGGGCTCCGGGTGGCCGACCCGGCCGCCGACCCCTTCGTCAGGACCCCGGGCGGACGGCTGCGGCGGCTCGCCCTGCTCAGGGTCGGGGACCCGGCCCCGAGGCCCGTCCCCACCCCCGGCCTGACCGTCTGGGAGGCCGACTGGCGCGACGGCCTCGCCCTGGCCGTGACCTCGGCGGATGAGACCCCCGGCGGGTACTACCGGCCCGGCCTCGTCCTGATCGACCCGGCCACCGGGGGGACCCGGACCCTGCTGACCACCTCCTGGCAGCTCAGCCGCCCCAGGCTGGCCCCCGGTGGACGCGCGGCCGTCGTGGTCGAGGGACTGTCCATCGTCTCGGGACGGGTCGTCCACCTCGACCTGGAGAGCGGTACGGTGACCCGGCTGACCACCGTGGACGACGTCACCGACCTGGGCTGGCTCGACGAGCACACCCTGTGGTTCACCGGGTGGTCGGGAACCGGCACGCACGGCGGCACCATGACCGCCGAAGGGCGGGTGCTGAGCCGCTGGACGGCCTGGGGCACCCTCGGCGGGCGCGACGGTCAGCCGTCGCTGTCGCCGGACCGCACCGGCACCCGTGCCGCCGCCGTCTGGGAGACGGCCGGGCGACCACCGGAGATCGCGCTCGCCGTCCTCACCGAGGGGGAGTGGCACCAGGTCACCGCCCTCAACACCGACCTCGCGCGGCTGGCCGTACGGCAGGAGGAGGTGAGCTGGACCGGGCCCGACGGGCTCACGGTCCAGGGGCTGCTGCTGACCTCCGGGGAGGCGCCGGGGCCGGGGCCGCTGGTGGTGATCGCGCACGGCGGGCCGACCTGGCTGTGGTCGAGCGCCTTCGCCCCCGCCGAGTCCAACCAGCTCGCGCTGCCGCTGGCGCACGCGGGCGCCGCCGTACTGCTGCCCAACCCCCGGGGCAGCAGCGGACGCGGGCAGGACTACGCCCGCCGGGTCATCGGGCACGTCGGCGAGGAGGACCTCGGGGACGTGCTCGCCGGGACCGACCACCTCGTGGCGGCCGGGATCGCCGACCCCGGGCGGATGGCGGTGCTCGGGCTGAGCTACGGCGGCTATCTCAGCGCGTGGGCGGTGACACGGACCAGGAGGTTCAGGGCGGCGGTCGTGATGTCCGGCGTCGCCGACTGGCTCAGCTTCACCACCGCGAGCAACCTCGCGGGCGGCTACGACCCGCTGTACCACCGGGGCGCCGACGCGACCACCCCGGAGGGCAGGGAGTTCCTCGCCGCGCGTTCCCCGGTCTGTCACGCCGGAGCCGTGACCACCCCGACGCTGATCCTGCACGGCGCCGAGGACAGAACCACCCCCGCCGGGCAGGCGGACCAGCTCTATCGTGCCTGGTCAGCGGCCGGAGTGAGGACTCAGCTCGTCGTCTACCCTCGGGAGGGCCACGAGCTGACCGAGCCGGGACACCGTCACGACGCGGCCGGCCGCGTGCTCGCCTGGCTGACGGAGAACGGGGTGCTGTGATGGACGGGCGGAGCCGGGACGGCCTCCCGCCGGACGGGGACGACGGCTCTCACGGGGACGTCCGGGAGGCCGCCGTGGGAGGCGGCGCTTACGAGGGCGTCCGGGAGAACGGCTCGCGCGAGGACGCCACGGGGGACGGCTCTCACGGGGACGTCCGGGAGGCCGCTCCGGGAGAGGGCGGTCACCGTGTCCGGCGCGCCGGGCGGGGCTGGGGCGCCTTTCTGGCGCGCAGGCTGGCGGGGACCGCCGTCGTCGTCGCGCTGGTCTCCGTCGGGGTGTTCGGCCTGCTCTACCTCGCCCCGGGCTCGGTCCAGCAGACCCTGCTCGGCACCCGTCCCGCCACGCCGGAGACCATCGCCGCCATCCAGGCCCGCTACCACCTCGACGACCCGCTGCCGGTGCGGTACCTCACCTGGCTCGGCGGCGCCCTGCGCGGCGACCTCGGCGTCTCCATCAGGACCGGCTCCCCGGTCGCGGACATGATCGGCGAACGGCTGCCGCTCACCCTGGCGCTCACCGGGTACGGCACGCTGCTCGCGGTGCTCGTCGGCGTCCCCCTCGGCGTCGCGGGAGCCGTACGGCGGGGCAGGGCGACCGACCGGTTCACGGTCACCGCCGGGGTGGTCGGGCTGAGCGCCCCGCCGTTCGCCGTGGGACTGCTGCTGCTCGTGGTCTTCGCCGCCTGGCTCGGCTGGTTCCCCGTGTACGGCACCGGCGAGGGCCTGGCCGACCGGATCTGGCACCTGACGCTGCCCGCCGCCGCGCTGGCCGTGGGCGCCGTGGGCATGCTCGTCCGTTTCAGCAGGGCCGCGCTCATCCGCGAACTCGACCAGGACTACGTGGTCTTCGCCAGGGCACGCGGCCTGGGCGGCGCCGGGGTCCTGGCCTACGCGCTGCGCAACTCGCTCGTGCCGATCCTCACCGCCGCCGGGCTGGTCGTGACCGGCATGCTGGCCGGGACCGTACTGGTCGAGGTGACCTTCGCGCTGCCCGGCCTCGGCTCCCTGCTGGTCGACTCGGTCACCTTCAAGGACGTGCCCGTGGTCCAGGCGCTCGCGTTGCTGCTCACCCTGCTCATCGCCGCCGTCAACCTCCTGGTCGACGTCGGCTACTCCCTGGCCGACCCCAGGGTCAGGATCGGCGGGAGGGCCTCGTGAGGCGCCCGTTCACCGGCCGTCGTCCGCGGGAGGCCATGGAGGTCCGCAGGAGAGGCGCGACGCGGCCCGCGTGGCTGCGCGCCCCGGTGAGCGTGGCCGTCGCGCTCCTGGTGCTTGTCCTGGCGGCCGTCGCCGCCGCCTTCTCCCCCTGGATCGTGCCGGACGCCACCGCCCAGGACCTGATGCTGGGCATCAGCGGCCCCGGCCCCGGCCACCCGCTCGGCACCGACGACCTGGGCCGCGACGTGCTGGACCTGCTGGTCGCCGGAGCCCGTACGGCCGTGCCGGGGGCACTGTGCGTGGCCCTCGGCTCGATGGTCGTCGGCAACCTGGCCGGGCTGCCCGCCGGATACCTCGGCGGCTGGGTGGACGCGCTGGTCATGCGCTGGGCCGACCTGGTGTTCTCGCTGCCCGCCCTGCTGGTCGCCATCGTCGTGGCGGGCGTGCTCGGCGGCGGGTACGGCCTGGCCATCGCCGTACTGGTCGTGCTGTTCTCGCCGACCGACACACGGGTGGTGCGCGGAGCCGTACTCGAACAGCGGCACCGTCCCTACGTCGAGGCCGCCCAGATGAAGAACCTCTCCTCCTGGCGGATCATGACGCGGCACGTGTGGCCGAACATCGCGCCCGTCGCGCTGGCCAACGTGTTCCTCAACTTCGCCTACGCCCTGGTCTCGCTGGCCTCGCTGTCCTTCCTCGGTCTGGGCGTCGCGGCGGGCTCACCCGACTGGGGGCGGACGCTGTCGGACAACCGCACCCAGTTCCTGGCCAACCCCTGGACGGTGATCGCCCCCGGCCTGGCGATCATCGCCGTCGCCGCCGCGCTCAACATCGTGGGTGACTGGCTCTACGAACGCGTGGACGCGCGGGGAAGGGCGCGCTGAGGATGGCACAAGAGGGCGGGATCACGGTCGAGGGGCTGACCGTACGGCAGCCCGCGACCGGCAGGACCCTGTTGTCCGAGGTCTCCTTCGACGTCGCGCCGGGGGAGTCCCTCGCGATCGTCGGTGAGTCCGGCTCCGGCAAGTCGCTCACGGTCAGGGCGACGCTCGGCCTGCTGCCCAGGGGACTCGACGCCTCCGGCCGGGTGAGCGTCGACGGCGTGCGGGTCGACGACGACCCCCGAACCCGCGCCCGGCAGCGCGGCGGCGTGGTCTCCCTCCTCATGCAGGACCCGTTCACGCTGCTCAACCCGCTGCGCCGGGTGGGGAGGCAGATCGCCGACGGGCTGCCGAAGGGGGCCGACGCCGCGACCGAGGTGCCCAGGCTGCTGGCCGAGGTCGGGCTGCCCGGGGACGTGGCCGGGCGCTACCCGTTCCAGCTGTCCGGCGGCATGCGGCAGCGTGTCGGCCTGGCCGCCGCGCTCGCGGGCGGGCCCCGCGTGCTGGTCGCCGACGAGCCGACGACCGCGCTCGACGCGACCACCCAGCGTGAGGTGCTCGCCCTGGTCCGGCGCATCCAGCGGGACCGGGGCATGGCGTTCGTGCTCATCACCCACGACCTGCGGCTGGCCTTCTCCACCTGCGACCGGGTCATGGTGATGTACGCCGGGCGGATCATGGAGAGCGGTGGGGCGGCGGCCGTACGGGACGAGCAGCTCCATCCCTACACCCGGGCCCTGCTGGCGGCCGAACCGCCCGCCGACCGGCGTCTGGCCGTCATCCCGGCCGTCCCCGGCTCCGTGCCGGCCCACGACGCGGTCGCCGACCGGTGCGCCTTCGCCGCCCGCTGCTCCCTGGCCGTGCCCGGCTGCCTGGCCGTACGGCCCTCGGCTCTGCCGGTACGGCCAGGGCGGGAGTCGGCCTGCCTGCGCGCCGCCGAGCTGCCCGCCAGGCCCGCGCCCGCACCGGGGGTCGCGCCTGGCGCCCCGGTCACGGCCGCCCCGGTGCTCGACCTGCGTGACCTGCGCAGAACCTTCGCCGGGGCCGCCCGGCCCGCCCTCGCCGGGGTGAGCCTCACCGTCGCGCCCGGCGAGGTGGTCGGCGTGGTCGGTGAGTCGGGGTCGGGCAAGACCACGCTCGCCCGCTGCGTCGCCGGGCTGGAACGCCCCGACGCGGGCACGGTCCTGCTCGACGGGATCGACTGCTCCGACTACGGCAGGCTGAGCCGTACGGCGGTGCGCCAGGCCCGGCGCACCGCGCAGATGATCTTCCAGGACCCCTATTCGACGCTCAACCCCGCCCGCACGATCGGGGCGACCCTGGCCGAGGCCCTGCGCGCCGACGGCCGCCCGGCCACCCCGGGAGACGTCGCCCGGCTGCTCGAATCGGTCGGCCTGAGCCGCGACACGGCCGGGACGCGTCCCGCCGGGCTGTCCGGCGGCGAACGTCAGCGGGTCGCGATCGCCCGTGCGGTGGCGGGTGAGCCCCGGCTGCTGATCTGCGACGAACCGGTCTCCGCGCTCGACGTCTCGGTGCAGGCGCAGATCCTCGCCCTCCTGGCCGAACTGCGGGAACGGCTGTCCATGGCGATGCTGTTCATCACCCATGACCTGGCGGTCGTCCGTCAGGTCGCCGACCGGCTCTACGTGCTTGAGGCGGGCCGGTGCGTGGAGACGGGCCCCGTCGACCGGGTCCTCGACGCCCCCTCCCACCCCTACACGCGGACGTTGCTGGCCAGCGTCCCCGACGGCTCCCCGGGCTGGCTCGGGTAACGCCGCAGCGGCCTGCCCGGGTCACCCGGGGGTCAGGGCGGCCTCCGCCTCGGCGAGCTCCCTCGCCGGGTCCACCATCCTGATCAGCAGCTCAAGGTCGTCCGGGTCGTAGCGCCGCCCTGACCTCGCGCCGGCGTTCGGCGGCGACGCGCAGCGGCGGCACCGCCTCGGCGTACGCGCCGCGCTGGGCCTTCAGCCTGCCCGCGAACATCGCGGCCGGCCCCCGCCGCTCCCGGCCGAACGCAGGTACCGGCGTTCTGACTCCTGCCAGGCCTCGTGGTGGCCGAGTTCGGCGTCGTGTCGGTGCCGGTGGTCATGGGCCGCCCTCGGCGGGAACGGCCTGGTGGTGGTCCGTCAGGCCGTGGGTGAGGACGGGCCCGTTGGCCGGGTTCTCGACATCCCTGCACGTGGACGTCGCCGGATGGGTTCGGGAGGGTTTGACGGGTTAGTCGCCGCGAAGATAGTCTGCGCGCATCCTAAATGTCGAAGGGGAGACCCATGTGGGAGTACGAGCACAGCGTCGAGACCACCGCCGCTCCTGAGGCGCTGTGGCGTCGCTGGTCCGACATGGAGACGTGGCCACAGTGGAACGACGGGATCGAGAAGATCGAGGTCGACGGCCCGTTCGCCGTGGGCACGGCGTTCAGGATGACCCCGCCGGGGGAGGGCCCCGTCGAGTTGCGCCTGGTGGAGATCGTGCCGGGTGAGGTGTTCACCGACGAGATGGACGCCGGTGGGTTCGTCGTGCGCACCGTGCACCGGCTGGAGCGGCTCGACGCGGGACGGACCCGGGTGACCTACCGTACGGAGATCGTTGGACAGGCCGCGGACGAGGTCGGGCCCCAGCTCGGTCCGGCGATCACCGCGGACTTCCCCGACGTGGTGGCCGCGCTGGTGAAGCGGGCGGAGGAGGGTTAGGCCGTGGTCGCCCATCCGGACGAGAGCCCGGGGTTCCTGCTGTGGCACGTCACGCTGCGCTGGCAGCGGGAGATCGTCGCCGCCCTCGCCCCGCTGGACCTCACCCACGTGCAGTTCGTGCTGCTGGCGACCGCCTGGTGGATGAACTCCCACGGCGAGAGTCCCAACCAGCTCAGCCTGGCCAGGCGCGCGGGCACCGACGTGAAGATGACCTCGCAGGTGCTGCGCAGGCTGGAGGACAAGGGCCTCCTCGGGCGGGAGGTCGATCCGGCGGACACCCGGGCCAAGTTGCTGAGGACCACCGACGAGGGCGCCGAACTGGCACGGCGGGCCATCGGCGTCGTGGAGGCCGCCGACGCGGCCTTCTTCGGAGCCACTCCCGACCTGTCCACCCTGCAGGCCCTGATGCGCCCTCTCGCCGACCGCCCTCTCGCCGACCCCTGAGCCGGGCCGGGTCGAGGGAGCCGCCGGTCCTGGCCGTGTGTTTCCTGGGACCGGCGGCGTTCTCGGTGTTCTTCGCCGGGTGACCGGTGGTCGTGTGGGCGCCGGAGGCGGCCGGGCCCGCGTGACGGGTGGTCAGGACCAGTAGGAGCGGGCTCGTTCCGCGGCGGTGGTGAGGGCCTCGCCGTCGATCTTGGTGAAGGTCAGCGGCACGTCGAACGCGGGCCACTGGACCACGAACTCGAACGGCTCCGGCGGCGGGAGCGGCCACATCCACAGGTTCCAGTGGCCGGTGGCCAGGCGGCCTCCACCACCCCCGCCGCCTCCGCCGCCCTGACGCAGGACGGGTCCCTTGGGACGCGGCGGCGGCCACTCGTCGGAGTTCGTCCTGCCGTCCACGGTCGTCGCCTTGGAGCCGTCGGGCAGGCGTACGCCGAAGCGCAGGACCTCGTCCTCAAGGAGGCGGCTGGGGCGGGTCCGGTTGCGGCGTCCCTCGAACATCAGGCCACGCCGTTCCCACCAGCTGTCCTCGTCCTCGTCGAGGAGTCGTCGTGCCGCCAGCCGTACGTGGAACTTCACGTTCTCGGGGAAGGCGACGGCACTGGCGAGGACGATCGTGATCGAGTCGCTCTGGAACAGCGTCTGCTCGACGGCCACGGTGCCGCCGAGCAGATCCTTCGGGGGGCCTGCCCACGGGGGCTGATCTCTCTCCTCCGAGGCCAGGTCCCGGCCGAGTCGTGGAGGGGGGGTGAAGAAATCCATGCGGTCAAAGTACGCAACCCCACGGCCCGTCCGGGTGTTTTTTCACCACATAGCACCCCATAAGTGCGGTGTCCCGATCGATACGGCGCACCCATATAGACGGATTTATCCGGAAAAATCCTTTTCCTGTACGGCTGGCGCACCCGCGCGGTTCGCCGGCCAGGGGAGGGTCAGGGCCAGTAGGAGTGCGCGCGCCTCGCGGCGGCGACGAGCGGTGCGCCGTCGATCTCGGTGAACGTCAGCGGCACCTCGAAGGCGGGCCACTCGACGGCGACCTCGAACGGCTCCGGAGGCGGCAACGGCCACAACCACAACGGCCAGTGCCCGGTGGCGAAGTCGTCGCTCCCCGATCTGTTGCCCGGGAGCCGGCAGTGCAGGACCGGGCCGTCCGGACGAGGCGGAGGCCATTCCTCGGTGTCCAGCGTGCCGTCCACGGTCGTGACCTTCGACCCGTCGGAGAAACGGATACCGAGCCGCATGTTCTCATCCGGGAGACGAGCGTCGCGATGGCCGTGGAAATCGAGCAACCGGTCGTGGTGGTCCCACCAGGTGTCGTCGTTGACTCCCTCCAGCCTGCGGAACGCCATTCGCACGTTGAGCCTCACCCCTTCGGGAAAGACGACGGCGTCGGTGAGCACGATGGCCAGTGTCTCCGTGCGGAACAGTGTTCGGTCGACGGGCACGACGGCGCCGACGAAATCCTCGGGAGGGCCGAGCCAGGGTGGTCTCTTTTCCCGCTTCATCGGTTTCCGCTCGGGAGGCGGTGGCGCGGTGAAGAAATCCATATGGCCACGCTACACAAATCCCGTTTCCATGGCCGGGCGGAAAGAATTCCACTTCTCCGGTCCCGGGTCGGCGGATACGGAGGCCCTCACGCCCCGACCCCGTGGTCGTGTGAACGGGAGGGCCTGGCAGAGTTTCGGGTGTTACGGGTGACACAGCACAAGGAACGGGACCATGACATCCATCGAGTTCGGAACGCCCTCGACCCTGCCGCCGACCAACGGCTACAGCCACGTGGCGAGCATTCCCCCTGGTAGCAGGATCGTGTGGACCTCGGGGCAGGTCCCGATCGACGCCGAGGGGACGGTCGCGACGGCGGGTGACTGGGAGGCGCAGACCCGCCAGGTCATGCGGAACGTGGGAGCCGCGCTCGAAGCGGGCGGGGCGACCTGGGACGACGTCTTCAAGCTGACGATCTTCGTGGTGGACACCTCGGCGCTGGCGACCGTGCGGGCCGTACGGGACGAGTTCATCAACCTGGAGCGTCCTCCGACGAGTTCCCTCGTCCAGGTCGCGGGCCTGTTCCGGCCTGACATCCTCATCGAGATCGAAGCCGTGGCCGCCATTTCCGAATCGTAGGAAAACCGCGGTAGGCCGTCTCCGGCAGAAGAAAATCCCTTAGTAAGAAGATTGTTTTTCGGTAGCATCGGGACCGCCTCGTTCAGTTTCCATGACACGGAGGTGGACGATGGCGGACGCCCGGGCCGACGGCGCCACCGAGGGAAATCCGCCGGTGGGTGTGCGGACTCCGCGGTTCCGGCGGCTCTGGTGGTCGTGGACGATCTCGTTGTGCGGGGACGGGGTGCGGTTTCTGGCCCTTCCCCTCTATGTCGCGCTGCGCAGCAGGGATCCGCTGGCGACGAGCGCGGTGGCCTTCGCGGAGACGTTGCCGTGGCTGCTGGGCGCGTTGCCCGCCGGGGCCGTCGTGGACCGGTCGCCGCCGCGGACCGTGCTGGTCGCCGCGCACGGGGTGCGGGCCGTACTGACGGCCGTGCTGGTGACGGCCATGGCGGCGGGCGCGGACTCGGTGGCGTTGCTGTGCGTCTTCGCCTTCCTGCTGACGCTCGCCGAGACCTTCGCCGACCCCGCCTCCCAGGTCATGATGGTGCACCTGGCCGGACCGGATGATCTCCAGGAGGCGAACTCCCGCTTCTACGCCGTCAACACGGTGGCCATGACCGTCATCGGTCCCCTCGCCGGTGGCCTGGTGATCGCCGTCAACCCCGTGTTGGCCTTCACCGTCGACGGGCTCAGCTTCGTGGCGGCCGCGCTGCTCGTGGCCACTCTCCCCGCCTTCCCCGCCGACGCCGGGGCGACGGGTACCCGGCTGGTGGCGGGGGTCGGGGAGAGCGTCCGTCTCCTGCTGGGACACCCCGGGCTGCGCACGCTCGCCACCATGGTGATGGTCGCCGGTGTCGCCTCGACCGCCTTCGACACCCTGCTGCCGCTCTACGCCGTCGACAGCCTGGGCATGGGCCCCCGTACGGTCGGGTCGCTGGTCATGGCGTTCGGCGTCGCCACCCTGGCGGGAACCTGGCTGGCCCCGCGCCTGGCCAGGCGGGTCTCCGACGGCCCGGTGATGATCACGGGGATGGTCGTTTCCGGCGGCGGGATCACGCTGGTCGGCCTGGTGGGCACCGTCGCCGCGGCCTGGACGGGTGTGGCGATGATGGGCGCGGGCGTAGGGCTGTGGAACGTGCTCTCCGCGACGCGCCGCCAGCGCCTCACCCCGCCGGGCGCGATGGGCCGCGTCTCCGGCGCCTACCGGATGATGGCCTGGGGCCTCATGCCCGTGGGCAGCGGGCTGGCGGGAGTGCTGGCCGCCGCCACCACGTTGCGGGTTCCCATACTGGTGGCCGGGCTGGCCACGATCCTGACCATCGCCCTGCTCGCCGTTCCCCTGCTCAGGACGGGTCCCGCGCGGGAGACCCCCTGAACGGGGCTCAGTCCTCGGAGAAGGAGATCAGGGTCAGGACGCGGCAGGGGAGGGCGCCGGTGACGTAGAGGTGGTCGGACTCGGAGGCGAACCGCAGGGCGTCCCCCGCTGCCAGGGTGACCGACCACTCCGCCGTCTCGACCGTCACCTCCCCGGAGACCACGTAGGCGTGCTCGACCGACCCCCGGCCGTGTGAGCTCTTGGCACTGCGGGTCCCGGCCGGGATGTCACCCTCGGCCAGCTCGAAACGGCGGCGGTCGGGGGCGGCGAACAAGGTGCGGACCGCGCTGTCACCGACCAGCAGGGGGGCGTTCTCCCCACGCCGGACGACCTCGGGCCCCACCAGGTTGACGCGGGTCAGCTCGCCGAAGGTCAGTTCGAGGGCGGTGGCCAGCCGGGAGAGCACCTCGACCGTGGGGTTGGCGACGCCCCGCTCGACCTGGGAGATCAACGCCTTGCTCACCCCGGTCAGCTCGGCCAGCTCACGGACGCTGAGACCGCGTGCCAGGCGGACACGGCGCAGGTTGGCGGCGATCGCCTCACGCACCCCGGCCGCCTCGGCGGGGGCGTCACGTACGGCGGGAGCCGCGAAGGAGGCCGCGAGAGAACCGGTCACGTCGAAGGCGGCGCCGTTCTCGCTCCGCATGGCTCCCCCTCACATGGCTGCCCGTACGCATCACATGATGCAGGACGTCAGCCGATGAGGGCGAGGCGGTGGGCCGCGGCGGCGGCCTCGCCCCTGGTGGAGACACCGAGCTTGCCCAGGATGTTGGAGACGTGCACGCTGACGGTCTTGGCCGAGATGAACAGCTCGGCCGCGATGTCGCGGTTCGACCGTCCCTGGGCGACCAGGCGGAGCACCTCCTGCTCGCGAGGGGTCAGCGGCGCCGTCGCGGAAGCCGTTGCCGGCGCCGTCGCGGCCGGGACGCCCTCCCCGGTGAGGGAAACCCCGATCCTGCGGGCCAGCGCCTCGATCTCCGCCTGCAGGGGCCGGGCCGACAGCGCGACGGCGATGGGGTGCGCCGTGCGCAGCCGTACGGCGGCGCCCTCACGATCACCCGCGCCCGCCGCCGCCCGCCCCGCGTGGAGCAGCGACTTGGCACGGGGGTGGGGCCGGTCGAGCCGTTCCCAGGTGATGGCGGCGGCGTCGTGGTCACCGTTGACGCTGAGCCGGTAGGCCTCGGCGACCGGGCTGTGCACGCCCATCGTGGCCCCGACCCCCTGGACCTGGGCGCGCAGCGCCGTCGCGCGCTCAGGAGCGATGGGCTCGGCGGCCTCGGCGACCGCGGCCAGCAGGGAGAGCACCCGCCAGCCGAGCATGGGCTTGCTGGTGATCTGCGCCTCCCCGACCACCCGTTCGGCGACGTCGAGCGCGGCCAGGGGTTCGCCGTCCAGCAGATGCAGGCCGATCCTGAGCCGGGAGTTGGCCGAACGCTCCTGGGTGAACTCGTCCAGGACGGTGAACGCCTCGACCTCGTTCAGCACGGACCTGACCACCTCGGTCTCACCCCGGGCGACCGCCACGTCGGCCCTGATGCGGCGCAGGTGGTGGCGGGTGCGCAGGGTGGGGTCCATGGTGAGCGCCTGCTCGGCGAGCTGGGCGGCCTCCTCGAACCGGCCGAGCGACTCAAGGGCCTCGGCCCGGTTGTTGGCCAGGAACGTCCCCGAGACGCGGTAACGGCCGTACTTCCTGGCCAGTTGCTCGCCTTCGAGCGCCAGCTCGACCGCCTCGGCGGAGCGGCCCATGTTGTTGAGGGCGTCCACGGTGTTGCTGAGCGCCCGCAGGACGATACGGCCGGAGGCCTTGCGCAGGCCGATGGCCTGGGCGGTCTCGTTGATGGCGACCGTCTCCTCAAGCCGGCCTTCGATGGAGGGACCGAGGGCCAGGTTGAGCAGCAGGTCGGCTTCGAGGCACTCGTCGTTGTGCTCGCGGGCGATGCGCAGCGCCTCCTCGGTGAGCGCGGTCCCCTCCGTCACCTCACCGCTGAAGATCAGGTAGGACCCCAGCTTGGACAGCACCACGGCGCGTTCCGGACTCGGGTCGGGGACCAGGCGCGCCGCGTAGCGGAAGTGGTCGAGTGCTCCCGGCCTGCGCTTCGACATCTTGAACTGGGCAAGCCGTACGAGGAGTTCGGCGACCCGGCCTGGCTGGGTCTGCTCGTCGAGTTCGTCCAGCGCGGCCTTGACGAACTTCATGCCGCGGTCGATCTCACCGCAGGAGTGGGCGGCCTCGGAGGCCTCTTCGAGGACCGTCGTGTGGTCGACGCCGATGCGCGAGGAGGCGTCGGGAACCTTGTTCCACAGCGTGAGCACCCGTTCGAGCAGCTGCATCTTCTCGTTGTAGGCGAAGGTCCTGGACGCCTTGGCCGCGGCCTCCCAGGCCGAGATGAGGGCCCACAGGTCGTCACGGGCGGAGTACCAGTGGTGGGCGATCTCGATGGCGGCCCGGCCCATGGGGACCAGGGTGCGGTCCCTGCCGATCTCCTCGGCGAATCGGGCGTGCAGCCGTACGTGCTCGCCGGGCAGCAGCTCGTCGTGTACGGCTTCGCGGATCAGGGCGTGCCGGAAGGCGTAGGCGCGGCCGTCGGCGACCTGGAGCACGTTGGCCGCGATGGCGGGCCGCAGGGTGTCCTCAAGATCGACGTCGGACAGGCCGCTGACGGCGGCCAGCAGGTCGTGGCCGACCCGGATGCCGCCCGCGGCGGCGATGCGCAGCAGCCGCTGGGTCTCGTCGGGCAGCTGTTCGACGGCGCCGAGGATCAGGTCGTGCAGGGAGTCGGGGTAGGAGGAGTCGACGCCGCATTCGAGCAGCGCCTCGACGAACAGGGGGATGCCCTCGCTGCGTTCGAAGACCTGCCCGACCTGGGAGAACTCCGGGGTCGTGCCGAGGATGCCGGCCATCTGGGCGGCGACCTCGTCACGGGTGAGCCTGGGCAGCTCCAGCCGGGCGACCCCCTCGACCCGGCCGAGCTCGGCCAGGACGGGACGGAGCGGGTGCTGGCGGTGCAACTCGTCCGAGCGGTAGGTCATGACCATCAGGACCGGGGCGGTACGGAGGTTCCGGCTGAGGAAGGCGATCAGGTCACGGCTCGACCGGTCGGCCCAGTGGATGTCCTCGATGACCAGGATCACCGGGTTGCGCTCGGCCAGCCGTTCCAGAAGGGTGAGGATCTGCTCGAAGAGCCGCCCCCTCGCGGTGTCGGTCTCGACCTCACCGCTCGGCTCGCCGAACTCGGGCAGCAGTCTGGCGAGGTCGCGCGCCCCGCCGACCGGCAGCAGCGCCGCGACCTCCTCGGCACTCGTCTCACGCACGAGCTGGCGGATCGCCGCGGTGAACGGCGCGTAGGCCAGGCCCTCCGTCGACAGTTCGACGCAGCCGCCGATGAGCACGTGAGCCCCCCGGCTCGCGGCGCGCTCGGCGAAGAACCCGATCAACCGTGACTTGCCGACCCCCGCCTCGCCCCCGAGCAGCACCGTCGCGGCCGCGGTGCTCCGGGCCTGCTCGAACGACTCGGACAAAGCGGCGAGTTCTATCTCCCGCCCTACGAAGACGGGGCTTGCCGCCCGACCCACCATGTCTTCCAGCATGTCATGCCTTATACGAACTCTTCTTCCCATTTATCTCTCGGCGGAAGAGGTGGCGACCTACGGGGGGTGGAGGGCCCGGCCGGGTGAATACCGGTGGCCGGGCCCTCGTGACGTGGTCATGCGGAAGCGGGCTTGCGGAACAGACCCCTGCGGCGCTCACCGGAGGACTGTCGCTTCTGCTCCGCCTCCTGCCGCCGGGTGGCCTCACGGGCGCGGCGGTACTCGACGGCCTCTCTGCGAAGGTCGGCGGCGCGCTGCTCGATCAGCTGGTGGTGGAACTCGGGAGCCATTTCGGCTTCCTCCTCACGGGGCGACTGCCCCCGGTGGTGCGATTTCCTTACACCTTCGAGACTCCTCCTAAGGCCCCCGTCGCCACATCGGACGGATGCCTTATCTCCACGGCCCCGGCGGTCGGGGGCATACCTAGGCCGGGGCGGGGCCGCCTTAGGCCCCCACGGGTTCGGCCCCGCAGAGGCCTATCCCGCGCGCAGGGAGCGCTTCAGCCGGGCGGCGGCGGCCACGGCGGGCCACAGGCGGGTGGCGAGGTTCCGCGCCAGGATGCCGCCCCGCGTCGCGGGCACCATGAGCGCCGACGCCTGCCCGACGGCCCGCTGCCTGGGCTCGACCAGGCGCCGGTGGGTGGCCTCGTACCGGCGGAAGGCCGCCTGGGGGTCGTCCGGACTCGCGGCGAGCTTCTCGGCGAGGGTGAACGCCCCGGCCATGGCCATGGTGGAGCCGTCTCCGAACAGGGAGACGCAGGACGCGGCGTCACCGAGGAGGACGACCCGGCCGTTCCACCAGCGCGGCAGGCTCACCCGGCTCACCGAGTCGAAGTAGAGGTCGTCGGCGGCGCGCACCCGCTCCAGGAGTTCGGGCACGCGCCAGGAGACGTCCGCGTACGCGCGTGTCAGCAGCCGCTTGTGCTGCTCGACGTCGCGGTGGTCGAAGCCGGGTTCCGCCGGGCTGCGGTACAGGAAGAACGCGCCGCTGGGCGTGGAGCTGACGGCGACCGCCTTGCCGGGGACGTTGTGCATGAGGATGTCCCGGTCAGGCCCGGACCGGCCGGGGAACGGCAGCGTCGCGACGTAGAGACCCATGTGGCGCATGAGTCCGTCCCCCGTGCCGAACGTCAGCCGACGGGTCAGCGAATGCAGGCCGTCGGCGCCGATCACCACGTCGAAGCGGCGGGGCCCGGCGCGTTCGAAGGTGACCTCGACCCCGCGTCCGTCACGGTCGAGGGTCACGACGGAGTCGTCGAAGAGGAACTCGGCGTGGTCGCGGCTCGCCTCGTACAGGATCGCCGCGAGATCGCCGCGCGGTACCTCGACCTCGTCCGGCTGCTGGAAGGCGCGCATGTCCATCCGGCCGACCCGCCTGCCCGCCGCGTCGACGAAGGTGAGGCCCGTCGTGCCGGTGGCGGCCTCGCGCAGCCGGGACAGGACGCCTATCCGTTCCGCGACGCGTACGGCGGGGCCTCTGACGTCCACCGGGTTCCCGCTGGAGCGCGGCGTCCCGGCGCGTTCGACGACGGTGACCTGGAAGCCGTGCCTGGCCAGCCAGTAGGCCGCCGTCGGCCCACCGACCCCGGCTCCGGAGATCAGGACTGTCCGCTTGGTCATGGCACCTCACTAACCGGATGAAACTCCTCCGCCTAACCGGTCGTGCATGGAAATCGATGTCAGCATCGCCGTTCCGGGATTTCCGATCAAGAGCGAGGCTTCCTGAGAAAGCATCCATACGTTGGAAATATGGATGTTTATGGGGTTCTTACGGGTTGTTTCCGGTGTCATGTTTGAGGCAGCCCGGCCGGCTGTGGCTCCTGACCGAAGGAGTCTTCAAGGATGAACCCCAGAACGAAGTTGGGCGCCGTCGTGGCCGTGGCCGTGATGGGGGTGTCCGGGCTGACGGGAAGCGCCGGAGCCTCCCCGGGAACACCGGACCAGCGCGCGGTCGCCGGCGCGGACAGGAGCATCCGCGAGCACGCGGAGGAACTCCGTCTCGCGCCGGGAGACGCCCTCACCCCTCCCACGATCACCTCGGGGCCGGGCGGCCTGCGTTATCTGCTCTACCGGCGGACCCACCACGGGCTGCCGGTGTACGGCGGCGAGGTGATCGTGTCCACCGACAGCACGGGCACCGTGGTCAACGCCGTCGTCACCGGCCAGCAGGCCACGCTGAACCTCGGCGCGGCGGGCGTGACGCCACGGGTGAGCGCCGCGGAGGCCGCCGCCAAGGCCCTCGGCGAGACCGCGGGGACAGGGGAGAAGGCCGGCACGCCCAGGCTGCTGATCCATGCGACGACCGACCACCCCAGGCTGACCTGGGAGGTCGTCGTCACAGGAGGGACGGAGGCGGCTCCCGTCTCACGGCGTGTCTTCGTGGACGCCCTCGACGGGACCGTTGTCGAGTCCGTCGACCAGATCGCCCACGGCATCGGCAACAGCCGCTTCAACGGCAACCCGGTGACCATCCGGACCCTTGGGTCGGGAGGACGCTATTCCATGATCGACCCCGACCGCCTCCATCTACAGTGCGGGGGCCTGTCGGGCACCGCCTACACCAAGTCGACCGACAACTGGGGAAACGGGCAGGGCACCAACCTGGAGACGGCCTGTGTCGACGTCCTGTTCGGAGCGCAGAAGTTCTCGGACATGCTCAAACAGTGGCTGAACCGCAACGGTGTCAACGGCGCGGGAAATAGCTATCCGGCACGGGTCGGGATGAGCGATGTCGACAACTACTGGAACGGCAGCACAGTCTATTTCGGCCACAACCAGGCGAACCGCGAGCAACTCGTCTCGCTGGACATGGTCGCCCACGAGTACGGCCACGCCGTCTTCGAGACCGTGGGAGTCGGCGGACCCCCGATAGACGACGAGGAGAAGGCGCTGGCCGAGTCGGCCGGGGACATCTTCGGCGCGCTGAACGAGCACTACGTCAACCACCCGGTCGCCCTGGACGAGCCGGACTACCTGGTCGGTGAGGAGGTGAACATGGTCGGCACCGGCCCGATCCGTTACATGTTCAACCCGTCCCTCGCGGGCGACCCGAACTGCTACCCGGTGTCCTGGAACGTCGATCCGCACAGGGCGGCGGGGCCGCAGAACCACTGGTTCTACCTGCTGGCCGAGGGCACCAACCCGGTGGGCAAGCCGACGAGCCCGGTCTGCGGGGGCCCCTCGACGCTGACCGGCATCGGGATCGTCAAGGCCGGGCAGATCTTCTACTCGGGGCTGAGGCTCAGGACATACCCCTGGACGCACGGCAGGAGCAGACAGGCCACCGTTTACGCGGCCAAGATGCTTTTCGGCTGCGCGGAGGTGACCGCGACCAAGGCGGCGTGGACCGCCGTCAACGTCGGCCCGCAGCCCGGTGAGGCCACCTGCTGACCCCTGGGCGGGCGGGGTTTTTTCAGCCCCGCCCGCCCCCTCAGGGGGAAGATCCATCCGATTTCCCGAAGGAATCGGCGAATGTTGACGAAAACCGGTGCCGTGACTGGCCGACACCCGGTTTGGAACTGAAGACACCAGTCGGCATGCTGGAGAGGTGTCGACTATGACTCCTTCGCTCGCCGACGTGGCCTCGTCCAACGTCGCGTTGCGAAACCTCCTCCACGGCCTACCCGGTGTCGACCGTGTGGGCGCCGACCAGCGAGCCGCGACGCTCGGCACCCGATCGATCAAGACCACGTCCAAGGCGCTGGCCATCGACCTCGCCATCCGCATGGTGGACCTGACCACCCTCGAAGGGGCCGACACGCCGGGCAAGGTGCGCGCGATGTGCGCCAAGGCGGTCCGCCCCGATCCCGGTGACCCCTCGGTGCCGAAGGTGGCCGCGGTGTGCGTCTACCCCGACCTGGTCCCCCGCGCGGTCGAGGCGCTCGCCGGTTCCGGGGTGCGGGTCGCCAGCGTCGCCACCGCCTTCCCCAGCGGCCGTTCCTCCCTGGACGTCAAGGTCGCCGAGACGGCCTTCGCGGTCGCGGCGGGCGCCGACGAGATCGACATGGTGATCGACAGAGGCGCCTTCCTGTCCGGCGACTACCTCAAGGTCTTCGAGGAGATAGCCGCGGTCAAGGCGGCGTGCGGTACGGCGCACCTGAAGGTGATCCTGGAGACCGGCGAGCTGGTGACCTACGACAACGTACGGCGCGCGGCCTGGCTGGCCATGCTGGCCGGAGGCGACTTCGTCAAGACCTCGACGGGCAAGGTGCAGCCCGCCGCGACCCTGCCGGTGACGCTGGTGATGCTTGAGGCGGTCCGCGACTTCCTGGCCGTCACGGGCCGCAAGGTCGGGGTGAAGCCCGCGGGCGGCATCAAGACCACCAAGGACGCGATCAAGATGCTGGTGCTCGTCAACGAGACCGTCGGCGACGGCTGGCTCGACCCCGCCTGGTTCCGGCTCGGCGCCTCAAGCGTGCTCAACGACCTGCTGATGCAGCGTCAGAAGCTGGCAACGGGCCGCTACGCCGGTCCCGACTACTTCACCCTGGACTGATCGATGTTCGAATACGCACCGGCCCCCGAATCCCGCGCCGTCGTCGACATCAGGCCCTCCTACCGGCTGTTCGTCGGCGGCGAGTGGGTCGACTCCCAGGGCGGCACCGCGCACAAGACCGTCAACCCCGCCTCCGAAGAGGTCCTGTCCGAGGTCGTGTGGGCCACCGAGGCCGACGTGGACAGGGCGGTCGGCGCCGCACGCAAGGCCTTCGGCGCCTGGTCGGCGATGCCGGGCTCCGAACGGGCAAAGTACCTGTTCAGGATCGCCCGCATCATCCAGGAACGCTCGCGTGAGCTGGCCGTACTGGAGACGCTCGACAACGGCAAGCCGATCCGCGAGTCCCGTGACGTGGACCTGCCGCTGGTGGCGGCGCACTTCTTCTACTACGCGGGCTGGGCCGACAAGCTCGGGCACGCGGGGTACGGTTCCGACCCCAGGCCGCTGGGCGTCGCGGGCCAGATCATCCCGTGGAACTTCCCGCTGCTCATGCTGGCCTGGAAGATCGCGCCCGCGCTGGCCTGCGGGAACACGGTCGTGCTGAAGCCCGCCGAGACGACCCCGCTGACCGCGCTGCTGTTCGCCGAGATCTGTCAGCAGGCCGACCTGCCGCCGGGCGTGGTCAACATCGTGACCGGCGCGGGCGAGACCGGCGCGGCCCTGGTCGACCACCCCGACGTGAACAAGATCGCCTTCACCGGTTCGACCGAGGTGGGGCGCCGGATCGCCAGGTCCGCCGCGAGCTCCGGCAAACGGCTCACCCTTGAGCTCGGAGGCAAGGCCGCCAACATCGTCTTCGACGACGCCGCGCTGGACCAGGCCGTCGAGGGCGTCGTCAACGGCATCTTCTTCAACCAGGGGCACGTGTGCTGCGCGGGCTCCCGCCTGCTGGTCCAGGAGTCGGTCGCCGAGGAGCTGCTCACGGCACTGAAGCGGCGCCTGAGCACACTGCGCCTGGGCGACCCGCTGGACAAGAACACCGACATCGGCGCGATCAACTCCGCCGCCCAGCTCGCCAGGATCCGTGAGCTGTCCGACGCCGGGGAGGCCGAGGGGGCCGAACGCTGGTCCCCGGTGTGCCCGCTGCCGGAACGGGGCTTCTGGTTCCCGCCGACGATCTTCACCGGGGTGGCGCAGTCGCACCGGATCGCGCGAGAGGAGGTCTTCGGGCCTGTGCTGTCCGTGCTGACCTTCCGTACGCCCGCCGAGGCCGTGGAGAAGGCGAACAACACCCCCTACGGCCTGTCCGCGGGGGTGTGGACCGAGAAGGGCTCACGCATCCTGTGGATGGCGGACCGGCTGCGCGCCGGCGTCGTGTGGGCCAACACCTTCAACCGGTTCGACCCGACCTCGCCGTTCGGCGGTTACAAGGAGTCGGGATACGGCAGAGAGGGCGGACG
Organism: Streptosporangium jomthongense; assembly: GCF_042650425.1. Classification (NCBI taxonomy): domain Bacteria; kingdom Bacillati; phylum Actinomycetota; class Actinomycetes; order Streptosporangiales; family Streptosporangiaceae; genus Streptosporangium; species Streptosporangium jomthongense. The sequence goes on from NZ_JBHSBC010000023.1 coordinate 158,056, forward strand.
ACACGGGCTGGAGGCGTATCTCGATGTGTGACCACCGCGAGTCCGGGCGCCGTCGCCGCCGTGGCCAGGCGACCAGGGGACACGGCTTCGCCAGGGCGGGCCGTCCCGCGCTGCGCGGCTGGTTCGCCCACCGGTGCGGGGTGAGCCGCTGCGGTCAGGTCTTCGTGCCCGCCCGGCTCTCCCAGCAGGAGAGCACGTGGAGAGGGCGGGGCGATGAGTAAGACCGATCCCGTACGGCTGGCCGTACGCAAGACCTACAAGCTGTACATCGGCGGGGCGTTCCCGCGCTCGGAGAGCGGAAGGTCCTATCCGGTGACCTCCTCCAAGGGCGACTTCCTGGCCAACGCCGCGAAGGCGTCCCGCAAGGACGCCAGGGACGCGGTCTCCGCGGCCCGCAAGGCCTTCCCCGGCTGGTCGGGCGCGACGCCGTACAACCGGGGTCAGATCCTGTACCGGGTGGCCGAGATGCTCGAAGGGCGCCGGGCGCAGTTCGTCGCGGAGCTGGTCGCGGCGGGCGCGGGCCGGGCCGAGGCGGGCAGGAACGTGGACGCGGCCGTCGACCGGCTGGTCTGGTACGCCGGATGGTCCGACAAGATCACCGCGGTGGTGGGGGCGGCCAACCCGGTCGCCGGGCCGTACTTCAACCTCTCCACGCCCGAGCCGACCGGGGTCGTCGCGGTCGTCGCGCCCGAGGACCCGCTGCTCGGCCTCGTCTCGGTCGTCGCCCCGGTGATCGTCACCGGCAACACCTGCGTCGTGGTCGCCGGTGAGCGGGCGCCGCTGCCCGCCGTCACGCTGGCGGAGGTGCTGGCCACCTCCGACCTGCCCGGCGGGGTGGTCAACGTGCTGACCGGCTCGACGGCGGAGATCGCGCCCTGGCTGGCCTCGCACATGGACGTCAACGCCCTCGACCTCACCGGCGTCGCGGACGCGGAGCTGGCGGTCACGTGCGAGGAGGCGGCGGCGGAGAACCTCAAGCGGGTCCTGCGCCCGGTGCCGGTGACCGACTGGTACGCCGACCCCGGAACCCGGCGGATGACCACCTTCCTGGAGACCAAGACGGTCTGGCACCCGACCGGCGTGTGACCGCCCCGGTCCGTGGCGGAACCCTCCGCCACGGACCGGGGGACCTCTTCACGAAGGGGCGTGGCGGAGCCAGGGGTGGGCGGCCTCCAACTGCTGGGCCAGGCCGAGCAGGCGGGCCTCACCTCCCGGCGGGGCGACGAGCTGCACGCCGATGGGCATGCCCGTCGAGTGCCAGCCGTACGGCACGCTCATGGCGGGCCAGCCGGCCATGTTCCAGGCGCCGGTCGCCGGGGCGTAGGTCAGGTTGACGCGGGTGTTGTCCAGCAGCCCCCGGCGGCCCCAGCGTTCGGCGGGGGGAGGGGAGGCGGCGAGCGTCGGGGTGATGAGCACGTCGGCCTTGCCGAACCAGTGGTCGGCGCCCCGGGCGCGCCAGCGTTCCCTGCCCCGCGAACCGTCCTTGCCGATCCTGGCCAGCAGCCTGCCCGCCCTGGCCAGTGCCCGGGTACGGCGCTCAAGCCTGCGGGCGTCGAGTCCCCGGGTCTCGCGCAGGGCACAGGCGAACCAGGCGGCGATCGTGGCGCTGCCCAGCCAGCTCGGCAGCCGCGTCTCGTGCTCGACCACGGTGTGCCCGGCGGCGGCCAGGGTGTGGCCCGCCTCGACGACCGCCCGCTGCAGCTCGGGGTCGATCGCGAAGCCCGGCGGCACCGGCAGGCGGGCCACGCCGATCCGCAGTCCCGAGGGGCGCGGCGGGATCGGCGCGCCACGTCCTCCGTCGCTCCACAGCGCCCCGTCGTCGCCAGAGGAGCCGGGAGAGCCGGGGGAGCCGGACGTGCGGTGGGAGGTGGTGGGCAGGGCCAGGGACATGTCGCCCGCCATCACCGCCAGCGCCAGCGCCAGGTCGGTCACGGTCGTGGCCAGCGGGCCGTTCTCCGCCATGCCGTACCAGTCGTGCTCCGGGGGCGGGACGACCTTCTGGCCGGGCTTGATGGCGACGATCCCGCAGCAGGCGGCGGGGACGCGCAGGGAGCCGAGGCCGTCGGTTCCGTGGGCCAGCGGGACCATCCCGGCGGCGACCGCCGCGGCGCTGCCGCCGGAGGAGCCGCCGGGGGTGCGCCGGGGGTCCCACGGGTTGCGGGTGACGGCGTAGACGCTGTCGCAGAAACCGGCCAGGGACAGTTCGGGCACGTTGGTGATCCCGACGACCACCGCCCCCGCCGCCCTGAGCCTGGCCACCACCGGGTGGTCCTCGGCCGCCGCGACGGAGGAGGTGGCCGCGGAGCCGTTCCGCATGGACTCGCCCCTGACCGCGACGACGTCCTTGATCGCGACGGGCACGCCCGCGAGCGGCAGCGTGGCCAGGTCCTCGCGTTCCTGCAGGGCCCGCGCCTCGGCGAGCGCCCGTTCCGTGCGGACCCTGCGGAAGGCCCCGATCCGTCCGTCGCGTTCGGCGATCACCCGGAGGTGGTCCTCGACGATCGAGGGGGCGGTGACCTCCCCCCGGCGTACGGCCTCGGCTATCTCGGCTGCGGACCTTCCCACCCAGGACATGAACCGAGTGTTATCCGGCAAGTGCGCCAGGGGAAGCGCATCACGTCTCAATCAGATGACTTGTCCGGCTCATCGGCGTTATCCGCCCCGGCGCGCCGCAGATCGCGGCCCGCCCCCTTGAGCGCCAGGCGCAGCGCGTACTCCAGTTGGGCGTTGACGCTCCGCAGATCGTCGGCCGCCCACTTGGCGATCGCCTCGTAGACGGCCGGATCGAGTCTGAGCAGGACTTTTTTCCGCTCAGGCATACAGGCTGCCGGCGTTGACCACCGGCTGGGTAGCCCGGTCGCCGCACAGGACGACCAGGAGGTTGGACACCATCTGGGCCTTTCGCTCCTCGTCGAGCTCCACGACGCCCTCCTCGGCCAGCCGGTTGAGTGCAAGCTGGACCATACCAACGGCGCCGGAGACGATGTGCGTGCGAGCCGCGACCACCTGGGCGGCCTGCTGGCGGACCAGCATGGCCTGGGCGATCTCGGGGGCGTAGGCCAGGTGGGTGATGCGGGCCTCAAGCACCTCGACCCCGGCCAGCTCGGTGCGGTCGACCAGTTCGGTGGTCAGCTCGGCGGCCACCTCGGCGCCGTCGCGCAGGCTGGTGCCGCTGCCCTCGTGGGAGTCGTAGGGGTGGCTGGTGGCCAGGTGCCGCACGGCCGCCTCCGACTGGATCGCGATGTACTCCTCGTAGTCGTCCACGGAGAAGGCCGCCTTGGCGGTGTCGGTCACCCGGTAGACGACGACGGCCGCGATCTCGACGGGGCTGCCGTCGGCGTCGTTCACCTTGAGCTTGGCCGTCTCGAAGTTGCGCACCCGCAGGGTGATGCGGCGCCTGGTGGTGAAGGGAGGCACCCACTGCAGGCCCGCGTCGTTGACCGAGCCGACGTAGCGGCCGAGGAACTGCACGACCTGGGCCTCGTTGGGGTTGACCACGACGAAGCCGCTGCCCAGGACGACCAGGGTCAGCACCGCCACGACCCCGGCCACGATCTTGACGACGTCGCCGCCGGAGAACGCGATCCCGGCCAGGACGGCGAGGAGGACCAGAAGTCCGAGGAGAACGGCGAAACCGTTGATCCGGAAGGCACGTCGTTCCATGTGCTCCACCTTTGCTATCGGAGTGATATCACTAAGATAGCGCGTGATCATCGATGTGTGAACCGGAATTCGGCACGCTCGGTGACAGAGAGGACGACCAGGGACTCTTCGCCCGGCGCTGAGGGGCCGGGGCGAGGGTTCGCGTTGACGACCCGCGGTGGGGATCTGTGGTGAGGGCCGTGGTGAGGGGTCAGCGCCGGGGGTTGGTTCGGCGGGTGGCCGTCGCGGACAGCGGGTCCTCGGGCCACGGATGCCGGGGATAGCGCCCGCGCAGCTCCGCCCTGACCGAGCGGTAGCCGTCGCCGCGCCAGAACGAGGCCAGGTCGTCGGTGACCGCGGCGGGCCGCCCGGCGGGGGAGAGCAGGTGGACGACCGGCGCGACCCCCGCGATCCTGGGCGCCTCGTCCCAGCCGAACAACTCCTGGAGCTTGACGGCCAGCACCGGCCGCTCACCCGAGTAGTCGATCCTGATCCGCGACCCGCTGGGCACCTCGATCCGCTCGGGGGCGGTCTCGTCGAGGCGCGCGCTCCACGGAACCAGCCGGCCCAGGGAGCCCGCCACGTCCAGCCGTTCGAGGTCGGCCCTGCGGCGGGCCCGCGACAGTTCGGGCTCAAGCCACAGATCGACCGCGTCGAGCAGGGCGTCGTCGTCCACCGCGGGCCACGGCTCACCCAGCGCCCGGTGGCAGAAGGCCAGCCGTTCCCGCAGGGCGACGGCCTCGGGGGTCCATCGCAGGATCGACAGACCCTCGGCGCGCAGGCCGGACAGGAGGGCGGGCCTGACGTCGGCGTCGGGCAACGGGACCGAGGACAGCTCGACGGCGCCCAGGCGTTCGACCCGGCGGGCCGAGACGTCACCGCGCCGCTCGCCCGGCGGGACCCGCCACACCACCTCCTCCGCACGGTCGTACAGAGGGGCGGCGGCCAGCCTGGCGGTCTCCTCGTCGATCACCACGGCCTGTCTGACCCGGGCGGCGGCCGACCCCGCGGGCCGGTCGGCGACCGCGACCGCGAGCCATGGCGCGCTCCCCAGCCGCGACCCGGAGGGCAGTTCGGCGGCCGTCCCCGAGGCCATCAGATAGGAGCCGCCCCGGCGCCTGGCCACCCGCTCCGGATAGGCCAGCGCCACCACCAGCCCGGCCACCGCGTCGTCCCCCATGCCCGAAGGGGAGGCGCGGCCCGCGTCGCGGGCCAGCCGCCGCGCCTCCTGACGCCAGCGGGCGGCGAAACCGTCCCCGCCCCGCCGTACGGCACGCCAGAATGCCACCAGGTCGTCCCCCGCGTCCCCCGGCAGCCGCTCGGACAGCAGCGCCACCACCTCGGCCGCCTCCGGCCCCACGTCCAGCAGGGCCCTGGCCAGGCGGGGATGGACCCCCACCCCGGCCATCTCCCGGCCCCTCGGTGTGACACGACCCCCGGGGGAGTCGAGGGCGCCGAGCGCGTGCAGGGTACGGCGGGCCGCCTCCATCGCGGCGGCCGGAGGGGGATCCAGCAACGCCAGACCGCTCGCGGAAGGGTCCCCCCAGCAGGCCGCCTGCAGGGCGAAACCCGTCAGATCGGCCAGTGCGATCTCGGGCGCGGAGTGCTCGGGCAGCCGCTCGTGCTCGACCGGCGACCAGCACCGGTAGACCACCCCGGGGGCCTCGCGCCCCGCCCGGCCCGCGCGCTGGGTCGCCGAGGCCCGGGAGAGCCGCACGGTGGTCAGCGAGCCGAGCCCCCTGGCGTGGTCGGTCCTCGGCTCCCTGGCCAGCCCGGAGTCCACGACGATCCGGACCCCGGGAACGGTCAGGCTCGACTCGGCGACCGAGGTGGCCAGCACCACCCGCCTGCGCGTGCCCGGCGAGAGCACGGTCTCCTGGACCCGGGCCGGGGCCTGGCCGTGCACCTGGAGCACCTCGACGTCCCCGAGGGGATGCGCGGCCACCCTGGCGATCTCCCCGACCCCCGGCAGGAAGCACAGCACGTCCCCCTCGTGCTCGGCCAGCGCCCGCCGTACGACGGCGGCGACATGGGCCAGGAAGGCCGGATCGACCCGCAGGCCGTGCGGGGGAGCGACCGTGGCGGGGGCGGGTGCCCAGACCGGGGTGACCGGGTGCGCGACGCCCTCGGCCCGCACGACCGGCGCGGGCGGCCCGTCCTGGCCGAGCAGCGCCGCCAGCGGAGCCGCGTCCGCCGTCGCCGAGGCCGCCACGATCCGCAGGTCGGGCCTGAGCGCGGACCTGACATCCAGCAGGAAGGCCAGGGCGGTGTCGGCGTCCAGGTGGCGTTCGTGACACTCGTCGAGCAGCACCACGTCCACACCGCCGAGTTCGGGGTCACGCTGGAGCCGCCGCAGCAGCACACCCGTGGTGACGACCTCGACGACCGTCTCGGGCCCCGCCCGCCGCTCCCCCCGTACGGCGAAGCCGACCGGCCCGCCGACCTCGGACCCGAGCAGCCACGCCATCCGCCGCGCCGCGGCCCGCACCGCCATCCTGCGCGGCTCCGCCACGATCACCCTGCGCGGCTCCGCCATGACGAACGGCCGGACCGGCAGGTCACCGACCAGCCCGGCCAGCGCGAGCGGGACGAGCGTGGTCTTCCCTGTCCCCGGCGGCGCGGTCAGCACGGCCGTGCCGTACTCGTCGAGGGCGGCGGACAGCTCGGGCAGGGCATGCCGGACGGGAAGGGCGGACCAGTCGGGGCGCACGGGGAACTACCGGGATCTCACGGGGTTCTCGTGAGGCTCCGCCGGGGACCTCACGAAGGGCTCTGCCGGGGTTCTCACGGGGGCCTCAGGACATGGGGTCGAGGACGCCCGTGCTCACCAGGGCGATGATGACCAGGCCCAGGATGATCCGGTAGATCACGAAGCCGGTGAACCTGTGGGTGCTGATGTACTTCAGGAACCACGCGACCGCCGCGTAGCCGACGACGAACGAGATCACGGTGGCCAGGATCGTCGGCCCCCAGTCGGGGCTGTCGGCCTCACCGATCTTGAACAGCTCCAGCACGCCCGCGCCGAGCACCGCCGGGATGGCCAGCAGGAAGGAGTACTTCGCGGCCTCCTCCCTGCGGTAGTCGAGCAGCAGACCCGCGCTGACCGTGCCGCCGGAGCGGGAGACGCCGGGGATGAGGGCCAGCGACTGGGCGAAGCCGTAGATCAGGGCGTGCGGGAAGCTGAGGTGGCGCTGCAGGGTCAGCTTGTTGCGGGCCGTACGGTCGGCGAACCAGAGGATCACGGCGAAGACGATCAGGGTCGTGGCGATCAGCCGCAGGTCGCGGAAGACGGTCTCGATGCTGTCCTTGAACAGCAGGCCGAGCACGACGATCGGCAGCGTGCCGACGATGATGTACCAGCCCATCCTGGCGGCGTGGTGGGAGCGCAGGTCAGGCGTCCACAGGGACCTGACCCAGGTAGAGATGATCTCCCAGATCTCCTTGCGGAAGTAGATGACGACCGCCGCCTCGGTACCGATCTGGATCACGGCGGTGAACGCCGCGCCGGGATCGGTCCAACCGAACAACGCGGAGACGACTCTGATGTGGGCGCTTGAGGAGATCGGCAGAAACTCCGTCAACCCCTGAACGAGGCCGAGGACCACCGCTTCGAACCAGCCGATCAACTTGGGCACCTTCCGTCCCGGAGTACGTGCGTGACGTAGGCGAGGCTAGCGGAGCCGGGCACCTGACGTGACCCGGTCATTCGGCCGATACGTCGGTGTCATCCGAATCCGTGGGCCAACCGGTAGTCCTTCATGAGGACGTCACTCTGGAGGACAAGATGACCGAGTTCACGGAGTACGTCGCGCAACGTCATGAACGGTTGCGAAGAACGGCGTACCTCCTCACCAGAGACTGGGCGATCGCCGAGGACCTGGTGCAGACGGCGCTGGCCAGGGCATGGCTCGCCTGGCGCCGGATCGACGGCGACCCCGATCCGTACGTGTACCGGATCATCGCCAACACCCATGCCTCCTGGTGGCGGCGACGCTGGCGGGGCGAGGTCCCGACGGAGGTGATGCCCGACCGGGACGACGGACGGGACTTCACCCGGGAGATCGGCGACCGGGACGCGCTGTGGACGGCGATCGGCACGCTGTCGGGGCGTCAGCGCGCCGTGGTCGTCCTGCACTACTTCGAGGAGATGACCCTGGCCCAGGTCGCCGGCGTGCTCGGCTGCTCGGTCGGGGCGGTCAAGAGCCAACTCGGCAGGGCACTCGCCCGGCTGCGGGTCGACCAGGGGGTTCGGACGATGACGGGAGCACAGCGATGAGCCACACCGAGCACGACCTGAGGGAACTGCTCGCCGAACGCAGCACGGGCGGCCACGGGGGCGGCGCCCGGCTTGAGGACATCCTCACCGAGGGCAGGAGGATCAGACGGCGCAGGTGGGCCGCGGTGGGAACGGTCGCCGCCGTGACCGCCGCCGCGCTCGTCCTGACGCCGACCCTGCTGTCCGGCGGCACACGGGACGGCGGCACGCGGGGCGGCGGCAGCATCATGGCCCAGGTGGGCGAACCGATCAAACAGGTGGGCGAAGAGGGAGTACGGCTGGCGGGCGTCCGCTCGGAGGAGACGGGGAAGGCGGAGCGGCTCTCGTTCGTCCCGAAGAGCGAAAAGACCTCCTACCGCGTCAACTGCGCCCACGCGAGCCGGGTGTTCGTGCGCTACGGCGACCGGGTGGACGTGGGCACCTGCGGGGAGAACGAGCGGGGACAGGAGTGGACGGCGTTCGGCAGCCTCGACGGGCTCACCGCCGGGGTCTCCGTCACGGTCGAGGTGTTCACCGTCCCCACCACGATCGAGGACACCCCCAAGGATCCGTCTCCCGAGGAGCAGTCTCCCAAGGGGTACGACCGGGCGCTCGCGGACGCCGTTCGTGGCCCCGCCCTGTGGGAGATCGCGATCCACGACCAGGGGGTCTCCAGTGCCTCCTGTTCGCCGGACATCTGCCTGGACAACGGAGCCCGCCTCGCGACCCAGGGCGAGTTCAACCTCGGGGGCCTGCCCAACAGCCACCAGGTCGCGGGCGGTCACCTCACCCAGATCAACGAGAAGCACGCCTTCCAGGGCACGGTGGGGGGCAAGGGCCGGGTGTACGTCCGCTGCGAGGGAGAGGATCTGCACGCCCTCATCTGGGCGGACAATGCCGACAGGACCGGGGTCCTCGCCAGGTCCGCACCCTGCGGCGCCAAGCCCGTCATGTGGGAGTTCTTCGGCAACGGTTCGGCGGAGGTCACGGTCGCCGTCGTACGGCGCGACCGGCTGCCGCGCGGGGGTGACTTCGGCTCCGACCTGCAGGCCGCCTCGAAGGAGGCCGACCGCCTGCTGTCCGGGCTCAGGCCCGAGGCGGGGTCCTGGCACGTCGCCCTGCAGCAGCTGGACTAGCCGGCGTCGAAGTGGGCGTTCGACGACCGGGCGCTGCGGCCCCTGTCCGCCTTCCGGGGCGGACAGGGGCCGGACCAGGAAATCGTATATAAAAATCGTATATCGAAGAGGGGCCAGGTGAAGGGGGAGAAAAGGGCGATTTAGGCTGTCCCTGCCTGCCGTTCCACAACGACCGAGGTCCCCATGACGACTGTCTCCCCCGTCCCCTTCGACCCCGAGCTCGGACAACTGCTCGCCGCGATGCGCGGCGACAGCCCGCCCCAGCCGTTGAACGCCGAGACGCTGTCCGCCTCCCGGGCCGGACTTGAGGCCATGGCCCAGCCCGCCGCGGTGGTCATCGGCGACCGGCCCGTCGAGGCCGAGGAACGCACGATCCCGGGCAGGCCGGGAGCCCCCGACCTGGCCGTCACCATCCTGCGGCCCAAGGAGCGCGTGCCCGGCGCACCGGGCCTGTACAACATGCACGGTGGCGGCCTGGTCATGGGCGACCGGCACATGGACACCCCCCGCCTGGTCGACATGGTGGTCGAGTTCGGCTTCGTCGTGGTCAACGTCGAGTACCGCCTCGCCCCGGAGAACCCCGGAACCGGACCCGCCGAGGACTGCTACGCCGGCCTGCTCTGGACGGCCGACCACGCCGAGGAACTCGGCTACGACCCGGAGCGCCTGATCGTCATGGGCGGCAGCGCCGGAGGCAACCTGGCCGCCGCCATGTCGCTGATGGCCCGCGACCGCAAGGGTCCCAAGCTGGCCGGGCAGCTGCTGCTGGTCCCCATGCTCGACGACCGCAACGAGTCCGTCTCGACCCACCAGTACGACGGGATCGGCACCTGGGACAGGGCCGCCAACCTCTTCGCCTGGAAGTCGGTCCTCGGCGACGGGGTCGGCGGCCCCGACGTCTCGCCGTACGCCGCTCCCGCCAGGGCGACGGACCTGTCCGGCCTGCCCCCGGCGTACATCGAGCTGGGGTCGGCCGAGCTGTTCCGCGACGAGTCGGTCGAGTACGCCAGCCGTATCTGGGCGGCGGGCGGCGAGGCCGAACTGCACGTGTGGAACGGCGGCTTCCACGGCTTCGAGATGTACTTCCCGGACAGCGGGCTCGGCCGTGACGCGCTGCGGACCCGCGACACCTGGGTACGCAGGATCCTCGGCCGCTGAGGTTCCCACCCGGACATGACCCACAAAGGCCGTGACCTACAAAGGCCGTGATCCACGCGGGCCGTGACCCGCCTGGGTCGCGGCCCGTCCAGGTCGCCGCTCCGCCTGAGCCGTCGGTCCGGTCTGGGGCGTCGGTTCGCCTTGGGCGCCCGCCCGTCGAACCCTGTCAGGGTTTTCTCAGGGTCGCCGAGGGAACGGGGGTTCTCCCGCCACTCGTTGAACCAGACGAACAGACCACGACACGGGGAGAAGAAGTGCACCGTTCGAGAAACCACAAGATCATCGCTGGAGTCTGCGGCGGCATCGCGGAGAGCCTCGGCTGGTCACCCACCGTCGTACGGATCCTCTGGCTGCTGCTCTCCCTGCTGCCCGGCCCCATGTGGGTCGCCTACGTCCTGATGTGGATCTTCCTCCCCAAGGCACCGGCGACTCGCTACTGACAACTAATCTGGGGGCATGAGGGAACGGCCGCTGACACTGCTGCAGGACGACCTGGTCGACTACGAGAAGGCGATGGAACGGATGACCGACCTGGTCGGTCAGCGGCAGCGCGACGAGCGCTCCGACACGCTCTGGTTGCTCAGCCACCCGCAGGTCTACACCGCGGGCAGACGAACCCTGCAGCAGCATCTGCCCGACCCCTCCCACGGCATTCCCGTCGTCAACACGGGCAGGGGCGGCCAGCTCACCTACCACGGCCCCGGACAGCTCGTCGGCTACCTGATCGTCAAGCTGGGCGACGACGAGGGGATCGTCGACTACGTCCGTGAGGTGGAGCTCAGGCTGGTGCGGGCGCTCGACGCGCTCGACGTCCCGGCTGAGCGCCGCGACACCCCGCCCGGCTCGCCGCTGCTCACCGGCGTCTGGACGAAGCGAACCGGGCGGAAGATCGTCTCGATCGGCATGCGGCAGAGCCGTGGCGTGACCAGTCACGGCTTCGCCCTCAACGTCGACGGCGACCTGACCCCGTGGGGCTGGGCGGTGGCCTGCGGCATGCCCGAGGTGGACATGACCTCCCTGGACAGGGAGATCACCTCGACGACGGGCGTCATGGACCGGGTCAGGGCCGCGGTCGCGGCGGCCTTCGAGGCGAGCTGACCCTTTCCCCCGGCCTTCACGACCGCCTGGCCGTACGACCCACCGGGCTTCTGGGCGGTCGGATGGCCGTACGGTTCCGGCGGGCCTCGTGGGGCAGTCGGCTGATCCAGGCGCAGTAGGCTACGCCGGGGTGACGCGGCGAGAGCGGGGTGGTTCGCGGTGCGGAAGTCAGGCACTACGCCGACACTCGACCTGGTCGACGTCGGCGAGCACGTGTGCTGGATCGTCGAGCCCCACCAGGGATACGCGGCCGTGACCTCGGCCTTCCTGGCCGACGGTGAGCTGTTCGGCGACAAGGTCGTCATCGTCGGCTCGCCCCTCGACCCCATCGCCTCCGCGGAGGTCCCCAGGGACGCCACCCTCGTCGACCCCCGCTCCGTCCTGGGCGACGGCCCGACCCCCGACCTCGGCCCGATGCTCGGTCTCGTACGGCGCGAGGCCGACATGGCGGGACGACAGGGATATCGAGCCCTGCGCGTACTGGCCGTGATGGATCAGCTCGTCCCACCCGAGATCGGGATCGAGGCGCTGATCGACCACGAACTGCGCCTCGACCGGTTGGTGGCCGACCACGAGGCCATCATGGTCTGCGCGTACGGCCACGACAGCTTCGGCGCCGCGACCCTTGACCATGTGGCGTGTGTGCACCCCAGCGAACTGGGTACCGGACGCGCGGGACCGTCGTTTCGGATGTTCAGCTCGGGGCCCGGAGACTGGGCCGTGTGCGGAGTCGTCGACTCCGACGGAGCCGCGGCGTTCGGTGCCGCCCTGGCCGCCGCGACGGCGCTCTCACCGACATTACGGCTCCATCTCGACGAGCTGGAGCTGATGGACGCCGCCGGAATGCGCGCGCTCGTCGAGGCCGCCGCCGACACCTCGGTCCACCGGATCACGATCGAGGGCGCGAATCCGACAGTGAGGTCGTGCTGGGAGATGCTCGGCTACGGCAACTGCGAGATACGCGTGGAGCTGACGCCATGACTACCGAGACCACCGGTGTGATGGACACGGCGGGCCTGCGCCACGAGCTCTACACCTACTCCGGGGAGGAGCAGTTCCTCGCCGGGGTCCGCTCCTTCATCGACGACGCCCTGGCGGCGGGGGAGATCGTCCTGATCTCCGTACCCGAGGACCGCGAACGGATGCTGCGCGAGGAGTTGCCCGGCACCGACCCCGGCGTGGTGTTCATGGACACCGAGGCGCTCGGCCGCAACCCCGCCAGGCTCATCCCCGCCTGGCAGCGCTGGATCGGCGAACGGACGGCGGAGGGCAGACCGGTGCGCGGCATCGGCGAGACCGACTGGCACGGCCGGGGAGGCGCGGAGATCGAGGAGCTTCGCTACCACGAATGGCTGCTGAACCTCGCCTTCACCGGTTCCCCCGCCTGGTGGCTGCTGTGCCCCTACGACACCGCGACGATCGACCCCGAGACGATGCGGGCGATCAGCCGCTGTCATCCGTACACGTTGACGGACGACGGTTCGCGGCCCTCCTCCGACTACGTCAGGGAACCGTTCTCCTGGGCGGAGCTCGAACCCGCCTGCGACCCGTACGAGGAGTTCCCCTACGCCAGGGGGGACCTCGCGGCCGTCAGGGAGAAGGTGATCGCCTGCGCCGCGCCGCACGGGCTGACGGGAGACCGGCTGCGGGAGACCCTCGTCGCGGTGACCGAGGTCGCGGGCAACAGCATCGCGCACGGCGGCGGCCACGGGACTCTGCGCACGTGGGTGCAGCAGGGGTCGCTGATCTGCGAGTTCCGTGACGCGGGGGTGATGAGCGACCCCATGATCGGCCGCATGGCGCCCTCCCCGCGTTCGCTGCGCGGCCGGGGCATGTGGCTGGTGCACCAGATCTGCGACCTGGTGCAGGTCCGCTCGGCCCCGGAGACGGGCACGATCATCCGCCTGCACGTCACCCTTCCCGGTGTCCTTCCTTAGCGTCCCTCCAGGGCGTCCTCGACCGAGTCGGCCAGCTCGAAGAACGTCAGCAGTCCCGTGACGGCCAGCATGTGGCGCAGGGTACGGTTCGCACCGGCCAGGACGAGCCGGGTCTTCGCCTCCCTGCTGCGCTGGAGCACCCACAACAGCTCGGCCAGCCCGGTCGAGTCGCAGAAGGTGAGCCCGCTGAGATCGATGACGAGACAGGGGGCGGGGGAGGTGCCCCAAAGATCGGCGAGCTGCCGCCGGAACACCGGCGCGTAGTCGTAGTCGAGATCGCCGACCGCGCGGACCACCACGGCGTCCCCGTGGGAGCCCGACGATACGGACAGTGCGCTCGTGCTCTCCGGTGACATCGGAACTCCTCTTAGGCCCGCTGCTCACAGGCGGACGTTCCCCCTGTCCTACCAGGTATTCGGAACCACCGCCTCCACGGACCCCGCCCAAGCCCGGACTTCCCGGGATCGGCGGTCCCTGGACGACGAGTCCACTGGTCGACCGTACGGCGGGGCCCGAGCATGGGGGCATGACGACAACGCTGATCACCGGAGCGAACAAGGGACTCGGCCTGGAGACCGCACGCCGGCTCGTCGCGGCAGGTCACACCGTCTACATCGGCAGCCGGGACGCAGGACGAGGACGCCGGGCCGCGGAGGAACTGGGCGCGCGGACGGTTCTCATCGACGTCACCGACGAGGCGTCCGTCACGGCCGCGGCGAAGGTCGTCGAGGCCGAGGGCGGGCTGGACGTACTGGTCAACAACGCCGGTGTCGAAGGGCGGTTGCCGGACGGCGGCGTGGTCGGCACCGCGGACACCACCGGCGACATGACACGGACGGTGTTCGAGACGAACGTCTTCGGCGTGGTGCGGGTCACTCACGCGTTCCTGCCGTCGCTGCGGCGTTCGTCCGCCCCGGTCGTGGTCAACGTCAGCAGCGGCCTGGCCTCGCTGAGCGGCGTCGCCACCCCGGGCACACCGCTGTACGCCTACCCGGGACTCGCCTACCCGGCCTCGAAGGCCGCGGTCAACATGATCACTGTGCAGTTCGCGAAGGCGTTCCCCTGGATGCGGGTCAACGCGGTCGAACCGGGCTACACCGCGACCGACCTGAACGGGCGCACCGGCCACCAGACCGTCGAGGAGGGGGCCGAGATCATCGTCCGCATGGCCCAGGTGGGCCCCGAGGGACCGACCGGCGGCTACTTCGACATCGACGGCCCCCTGCCCTGGTGACGCCGCCCTGGTGACGCCGCCCTGGTGACGCCGCCCTGGTGACGCGCGCCCGGCGTCACGTCCGGCAGGG
>NZ_JBHSBC010000023.1:172615-209631 GCF_042650425.1 Streptosporangium jomthongense
CCCGCCGCCACGGCAGGAGCCGCCGTGATGACGGGAACCGCTGCCACGACGCGAGCCGCTGCGACGACGGGGGCGCTGTCGCGGCGGTGAGAGCGAACAGAGCGAGTCCACGGGAAGGCGTCATCGCTTTTCCTTTCGTCCCCCGGAATGTCTTCGTCACCGGAATGGACGTGTCAGGAAAACGAAAAGTTGCGTTGCGGGTGAACGACACGCCATCGAGAAACCGAAACGGTGGATTTGTTCCGGTGCTTTTCCGGTGTCCTTCCGGCGTTCTTTCGGGGCCGCAGAAGGTTCTCCCGGACCGGTGGGACGCTTTCCCGGCCCGGGAAACAAAAAGGGAGCGGTCAGCGCAGGGTGTGGGCCCGTTCGAGGACCTCGGCCGGGGCCTTGGCCACAGAACCGGTGTCGAAGGGCGGCTGCGGGTCGTACTCGGTGTAGAGCTGGATCGCCTGGGCGGTCACTTCGTCGGAGAGCAGGGCGGCCAGCCGTACGGCCATGTCGATGCCGGAGGAGACCCCGGCTGAGGTGATCACCCGGCCCTGCCTGACCACCCGTTCGGAGGTGTAGGTCGCGCCGTACGACTCCAGGGCGGCGGTCGCGGCCCAGTGGGTGGTGGCGGTCAGGCCGTCGAGCAGGCCCGCCGCGCCGAGCACCAGGGCGCCGGTGCAGACAGAGGTGGTGAAGCGGGTCCCGGCGTGGATCCGGCGCACCCAGTCGAGGAAGGCGGCGTCGGCCACCATGGCCTGGAAGCTTCCCCCGCCCGGAACCAGCAGGACGTCGCAGCGCTCGACCTCGGCGTATCCGGTCGGGACGTGCACCGGGAGGGACCCCAGCACGTCCCGCACCAGCCCGGGTTCCGCCGTGACGAACCGCACGGTCGCGCCGGGCACGTAAGCGAGGATTTCATACGGTCCAATCGCGTCGAGCGGCTCGAAGCCGTCGAAAAGCGGGATCACGATGTCCATGCGCCGCAGCATAGCCATCACCCGCTCGGGGATTTCCCCGGGGCCGGGTGGCGCAGCCGTAAAAAATCGTTTTTTCGCGGTACGGCGGGAAAGAGAGCGCGGGCCGGGCCGGAATCCAAGCGCGGTATGACAGGGCCGGAGTGTCAACTTTCGTTAGCGGAAACGTCCACTTTCTCGGGCAGACCGGGTGGGGTGGCGTCCCTAGCGTGGGGCGGCATGATCACACGATGGATGTCCGGCGCCACGGTCGCGCTGACGATCGCCACAGCACTCCCGGCCTCGACGGCACTTCCCACGGCGGCCTCGACGGGGCTTCCTGCGGTGGGCTCGGCGGCGCTTTCGGAGACGCTCCCAACGGCGGCCTCGGCGCGCGGGGCCGCTCTTGGATGGCGGCCCTGCCCCGGTGAGAAGAGCGAACTGGAGTGCGCCGACCTCGCGGTCCCCCTCGACTGGGACGAACCCGACGGACGCAAGATCACACTACGGCTCGGTCGCCTGCCCGCGACCGGCACCGCCGAGGGTTCGGTCCTCATCGCGTACGGCGGGCCAGGCGGCCCCGGCATCGCCACGACCCAGGCCCACGCGGAGATCTGGGCGAACCTGCGCACCCGCATGAACGTCGTCACCTGGGACACCCGGGGGTACGGCGAGCAGTTCGGCGGCCGGAGCGACGGCCTGCCGTGCGTCTGGACCCGCGTTCCCTACCCGGAGTTCCCGGCCGACGACGCCGACTTCGGCAGGCTCTCCGACACCAACCGTGGATACGCCCAGGCCTGCCGCCACGGCGACCCGGAGTTCTTCGCCCACATGAGCTCGGCCGACCACGCCCGTGACATGGAGGCGATCAGGCAGGCCCTCGGCGAGGAGGGACTCAACTTCTACGGCGCCTCCTACGCCGGGCTGTACGCCCAGGCCTACGCCCGCCTCTTCCCCGCCCGGGTACGCACGATGGTGCTCGACGGCACCGTGAACCACAGCGAAGCCGACTGGCTGAAGGAGGTCGGCGAGTCCGCCCGCGACAACCAGGCGGCGATGCGGCGCTTCTTCGACTGGTGCGACGACGAGGACACCTGCCCCCTGGGTGACGCGGCCCGCGACTGGCGCAGACTGCTCGCGAAGGCGGAGCGCGCGCCGATCGCGGCCCGCCGGGTCGAGGCGTCCTACGGCGCCCAGGACCTGCGGAGCTTCGCGCTCGGCCTCGCCAGGGCGGGGGAGGAGCAGTGGCCCGCGCTCGGCAGGGCCGTCCAGGACGCCCTCAGGGGTGACGCCTCGGGTTTCGCCCCGCCGCGGGGCGCCCGCTATCCGGACCTCACGACCCCCGTCACCGAATGTCTCGACTGGCCACGCTTCCGCGACCGCGCGGAGACGGCGGCGGCGCTGACCAGGCTGCGCCGGATCGCACCGGACACCGGGGCCGCCTTCACCCTGGCGGCGGGGGCGCTGGCCTGCGTCGGCTGGCCGGTGGAAACGACCAACCCGCCGAAGCCCCTGCCGAGTGGCCTGCCGCCGCTGCTGGGCGCGGGCGCGTGGGTGGAGTCCGCCATGACCGCCCGGGTCGTACGGCAGGTGCCGGGCAGCGTCACCATCCGCCACGAGGGACCGGGACACACGCTCTACCCCTTCAACGACTGCGCCCGCGACCACATCGACCGCTACCTCACAGACCGCAGGACGCCCCCGCGGAACACGGTCTGCTGACCTCCTTTCACGGTCCGTTCGCCGGAACCGGGGAGGCACGGAAGGCGAGCACCGCCGCCACGAGCAGCAACACCCCGCACACGGCCTGCTCCACGACCATCCAGGCCGGCAGCGCCAGGAACAGCACGACCCCGCCCAGGGCGACGAGGATCACGACGAGCACGATCCGCAGGCGCAGGAGCGCCCGGCCACCACCCTGCTGGGCGCGACGGGCGAACACGAAGGTGAGGACCGACGTCGCCGCCACGATGACACCGCGCACCCACGCCTGCGGCGTGACGAGGGACGGGGCCACGGAGGAGAGGACGGCGATCGCCGCGACGGTCAGCACGCTCAACACGGCGTAGGCGACGACCAGGAACTTGGCCGTGCGCAGCGGGGAGACAGGCATGGTCATTCCTCCGAATCGGCGGTGGGAGCGGCCGGAACCGGCCTGACAGACCGCAGGAAGAGCGCGACGATCTCGCTGATGTGGTGATCGAGGTCCAACTCGGGACGCGCGAGAAAGTAGAACGCCGCCCCGTCGATGACGGTGCGGATCGACAGGGCGGTGACCTCGGCGTCGAACACGGCGAACTCGCCACTGGCCTGGCCGGACTCCAGCAGCCGCCGAAGCGGGGCGGCGGCGTCCTCGACCTGGACGACCTGGACGGCGCCGGAGTTCTCGATGATCCGCTGGGTCGCTCCGACGTGCGCGGGATTGAGCGTGATGAAGCGCAGGTTGGTCTCGATGTAGGTGCGGAGCTTCTCGGTAGGGGTCTTCGCGGCCCGCAGTCGCTCCGCCATGAACGCCGCTCCGTCCTCGAACAGCGTCGTGACGACCGCCTGGTAGAGCTCCTCCTTCGAGGCGAAGTGATACAGCGCGGTGCCCTTGCTGGTCCCCGCCTCCCGCGCGATCCGCTCCAACGAGGCGGCCGGGTAACCGTCCTGGCTGATCACCCGGACGGCGGCGGCGATCAGATCTTCCCGCCGAGCCCGCCGCGTACGAGAAGGACTCCCCGATTCTTTCGACCTCATGGTCCAAAGTTAGACCGAACGGTCGAAAAAACCAACACGGGTCGGGAAGGAGATCCGAGACGTACTGTCGGCGGGAGCGGTGCGGCCCCACCGGTTCCTTCGAGCTAGAGGACGGCCAGCTGGCCGTACAGGACCTCCTCCGACAGGGCGCCGCCGTTGAGCGCGGGCTTGCCGTCGAAGCGGAACACCGGAACGGCGGTGACGTCACGAGCCCAGGACACGGGGACCGTCTCGTCCCATCGCACACCGAGTTCGGCCGCCAGCGCGCGCAGGACGCCGAGGTCGCCGATGTGGGCTCCGTCCACGAAGTGGGTCTGGAACAGCCGAGCGGTCACGACCTCGGCCAGGCCCTGGTCGGCGGCCATGGCGATCAGGTGGTGGGCGTGGCGGGTGTCGGCCGTCACCGCCTTGGCGAAGGCCAGCGGGATGCCCTCGGCCGCGGCCAGGGCGTTGACCCGGGCCACCCCGCTCTCACCGAATCGGTCCAGGCTCTGGTCGAGCTTGGACCGGCCGCCCACGGCCCCCGGCTCCACCTGCCAGGAACGGATCGTCAGATCGACGTGCCCGCCCTCCGCGCGGAAGCGGGCGGCGGCTCGCCGGTACCGGGTGAAGGCCAGGTAGGACCAGATGCAGATGACGTCGAGGGTGATGTCCACCCGTGCCGTGTTCTTCATGGTGTTCAGCCTTGTCGCTGCCCTGACCTGCGACAACGACGGCTTTCGCAACGATCGCTAACCTGTGGGTTATGGAACGGCGTGACATCGAGATCTTCCTGACCCTGGCCGAGGAACTGCACTTCGCCCGTACGGCCGAGCGGCTGGGCGTCAGCGGTGCCCGGGTGAGTCAGACGATCAAGCAGCTGGAGCGCCGGTTCGGCGTCGCGCTGTTCCAGCGGACCAGCCGTCAGGTGGCGCTCACACCGGTCGGCAACGCGCTGCGAGAGGACGTGCAGGCCGGATACCAACGCATTCAGGAGGGCATCGCCAAGGCGGTCGCCGCCGGGCGTGGCTTCACCGGCACCCTGCGGGTGGGCTTCTCCAGCCCCCTGGTCGGAGAGGCCATCATGGCCGCCGGAGAGACGTTCCGCGCCCGCCATCCGGACTGCGAGGTGCGCATCCGCGAGGTGCACCTGTCGGAGGCGTTCCGCGCGCTGCGCGACGACGAACTCGACCTGCAGATCACCGAGCTGCCCGTCCAGGAGAACGACCTGTCCAGCGGGCCCGCGCTGCTGCGCGACCCCCGCATGCTGGCCGTCTCCGCCAGGCACCCCTTCGCCCGCCGCGACAGCGTCACCGTGGAGGACCTCGCCAGGGACACCGTGCTCGTGCCCGCCGACGCCCCCGCCTACCTGCTGGACACGCTCATCCCGCCGCAGACCCCCGGCGGGCGTCCGATCCAGCGCGAGAAGGTGCTGACCTCACGGCAGGAACTGCTGACGCTGGTCAGCGGCGGTGCGGGAATGGCCGTCGTGGGCGGCCAGGCCACGCGGTACCACGCCCGGCCCGACATCGTCTACGTGCCCATCGTCGGCATGCCGCCGATCGAGTACGGGCCCGTCTGGCCGGTCGGCGGCCAGACCAGCAGGGTGCGGTCCTTCCTCGCACTCCTCCTGGCCGAACTCGATCGCCAATCGTTTCTCCTGGCCGGGCTCGATCGATAACCCAGGGGTTAGCGACCGTTTCGGATCTCGTCGTTGTCGCAGGTCGGCGCGGTGCCAAGGATGGAGTCATGACAACGACGAAGCAGAACCCCATCCCCGAGGAGTACAGGGGCGGCGTCCCCTACCTCAACGTGCACGACGCCAAGGCGGCGATCGCCTTCTACAAGGAGGCCTTCGACGCCGACGTGCGCATCGAGATCCCCCGCCAGGGCGACAAGGTCGCCCACGCCGAGTTCCGGATCGGCGACGCGGTCTTCATGCTGCGCGACGAGTACCCCGAATACCGCTTCCGCAGCCCGAAGACGATCGGTGGCACCCCGATCAACCTGATGGTCTTCGTGACGGACGTCGAGACGTTCGCCGAACGGGCCGTCGCCGCGGGCGCACGCGTCATCCGGCCGGTGGAGATGCAGTTCCACGGCGACCTGCAGGTCGAACTGGAGGACCCCTTCGGCCACTCCTGGTTCTTCACCAGCCGGGTCGCGCACATGGACGAGACGGAGTTGAAGGAGACCGCGTCAGCGGTGAACCTCTGAACGGGCCGAGTACGGCGCGCAACAGGGGGTGGGACCGCGAAGGCCATAGCGCAGGGGGCACCAGAGCGACGGCGGCGGGTCGGGAACCATCCCCGCATGCGCCGGGAGCACATCAGCATTTCATCGTCGAAGCGGTAGATGCCGGGACCATCCCCGCATGCGCGGGGAGCACCACCTTGAGCGTGCCATCGAGGCGGACGAGGAGGGACCATCCCCGCGTGCGCGGGGAGCACCCGGGGGGCAGGTCTTCTTCGGCGGCGGCGGCGGGACCATCCCCGCGTGCGCGGGGAGCACCCTCGGCGACCTGCGGGTTTGTCGGCGGTGAGGGCTGAAAATCATTACTTTCGTTGAGTTAGACATTTCGGGCATGTTGTTTGGCGGGTGTGGAGGGCTCTGAAGGCAAGGGTGGCGGCGTGGCTTTCTGGTGGGTGGGTTTCTCGTCTTGGGGCGTGCTTGTGGATCAGGGGGTTTTGTGTTGTGTCGCACGTTAGCCTGTGGTCGGCGCTGTCTCAGTGAACTTGATGGTGTGTCCGGTATGTCCAAGTCGATGAAAGTGATGAATTTCGGCTCTCTGCGCTGGTAAACCCGCAGGTCGGCGAGGTGCTCCCCGCGCACGCGGGGATGGTCCCATCAACGCTGACAAATGGAAGTCCGTGGACCGGTGCTCCCCGCGCACGCGGGGATTTTCTAGGGTGAAGTCCTTTAGTGGGATATATAGGACGCAAATGGAAGGAATTCATACTCAATAGGATGATCTTTCCTCCCTGAATATCAGGGGCAGGGGAAATTCGAAATTTTCGAGACACGTTCGGCGGGTGTGTGCTTAATTAACTCCCGTGTCGAACACAAGGTCGAACAAGCCCTTCACTCAGGGGCTTTCTGAGGCCGGCCGTAAGGTGTGGGCCAAGCACGATCACGATGCCAACGGGTGGCTTCCGTTGTGGCGGCACATGGCGGACAGCGGTGCGGTCGCCGGGTTGTTGTGGGATCACTGGCTTCCCGCGCAGGTTCGCAGGTTGATCGCCGAGGCGCTTCCCGAGGGGGAGGCCGACGCGCGCAGGCTGGCGGTCTGGATGGCCACCACCCATGACATCGGCAAGGCCACCCCGGCCTTCGCCTGCCAGGTCGAGTCGCTGGGCGACAAGATGCGCGAGGCCGGGCTGGAGATGCCCGTGCGTGAGCGGCTGACCGACCGTCGTCTCGCTCCGCACGGCCTGGCCGGGCTGGTGCTGCTCCAGGAGTGGCTGATCGAGCGGTACGGCTGGGCGAAGACGACGACCCTGCCGTTCGGGATCGTCGCGGGTGGGCACCACGGCGTCCCGCCCACCAGCTTGGACGTCAAGAACCTGAACGATCGTCCCGAGCTGTTGCGTACCCCGAGCTGCGCGAACCGGTGGCAGGACGTGCAATGGGAGCTCCTCGACCGGTGCGCGCGGGCGTGTGAGGTCGAGGGCCGGCTCACGGCGTGGCGGGAGGTCAAACTCACCCAGCCCGCGCAGGTGCTGCTGACCGGCCTGGTCATCGTGGCCGACTGGATCGCCAGTAACTCCGACCTGTTCCCCTATTTCCCCGATGCGGCCAACCAGAGCGACGAGGAGCGGGTCAGGGCGGCGTGGCGTGGGCTGGATCTTCCCGAGCCGTGGCGGGCGACGGAACCCATGGGGGAGGCGGCCGATCTTTTCGCCTCCCGGTTCGAGTTCCCCGCCGGGGCGAAGATTCGCCCTGTTCAGGAGCAGGCCGTACGGCTCGCCCGGGAGATGGACGTGCCCGGTCTGATGGTGATCGAGGCCCCGATGGGAGAGGGGAAGACCGAGGCCGCGCTGGCGGTCGCCGAGATCTTCGCGGCCAGGTCGGGCGCGGGTGGCTGCTTCGTCGCGCTGCCGACCATGGCGACGGGCAGCGCCATGTTTCCCCGGCTGTTGAAGTGGCTGCGCAGGCTTCCCGGCGAGCGGCGTTCGGTGCTGCTGGCGCACTCCAAGGCGGCGCTGAACGAGGACTACGCCGACCTGATGCGGGCCGGTAAACGGGGGATGCGTGCGATCGACCAGGACGGCGAGCGGCGGCGTGGGGAACGTTCCACCGTTCTGGTCGCGCACCGGTGGATGCGGGGCGCGAAGAAGGGGATGCTCGCGTCGTTCGTCACCGGGACGATCGACCAGCTGCTCTTCATGGGGCTGAAGAGCCGTCACCTCGCGCTGCGTCACCTGGCCCTGGCGGGCAAGGTCGTGGTGATCGACGAGGCCCACGCGTACGACGCCTACATGAACTCCTACCTCGACCGAGTGCTGACGTGGCTGGGCACCTACCGGGTGCCGGTCGTCGTGCTGTCGGCGACGCTCCCGGCCGCGCGGCGGCGTGAGCTGGCCGAGGCGTATGCCGGGGCGGCGAAGGGCAGCGAGAGCTTCGCGAAGCTGGAGGTCGCGGAGGGCTACCCGCTGCTGACGACGGTCCAGCCGGGAGGCGAGCCCGCGTGCGAGCCCGTCGCGGCGTCGGGCCGGGAGACCGAGGTTCTGCTCGAACGGCTGGACGACGATCTCGACGAACTGCGTGAGCGGCTCGCGAAGGAGCTGGCCCAGGGCGGCTGCGCGCTGGTGGTGCGCAACACCGTTGACCGGGTGCTGGAGACGGCCGGCTGCCTGCGGGAGGAGTTCGGCGCGGAGAACGTCACCGTGGCGCACGCCCGGTTCGTCGACCTGGACCGGGCCGCCAAGGACGCCGGCCTGCTGGACCGTTTTGGCCCTCCTGAGCGCAGCGAGGGGCGCAGGCCCGTCGGCAGGCCGCACATCGTGGTCGCCAGCCAGGTCGCCGAGCAGTCCCTCGACATCGACTTCGACCTGCTGGTGTCCGACCTGTGCCCGATGGACCTGTTGTTGCAGCGTATGGGCCGCCTGCACCGGCATGCGCGTGACGACCGTCCCGAGCCGTTGCGTACGGCCCGCTGCCTGGTGGCCGGTGCCGACTGGACGGCGACGCCGATCGATCCGGTGAAGGGCTCCCGAGCCGTCTACGGGTCGTACGCGCTGCTGCGGTCGGCCGCCGTGCTTGAGCCGTACCTCACCGGGACGGCCCCGACGGGCCACGCCGTACGGCTGCCGCAGGACATCAGTCCGCTCGTACAGCGGGCCTACGGGCCGGAGCAGGTCGGCCCGGACGGCTGGCAGGAGGCCCTGGCCCGTGCCCGCGAGGAGCATGATCTGCACCGGGGCAAACAGCACGACAAGGCGCAGGGCTTCCAGCTCGCGGCGGTGGCCAGGGCGGGGCGGTCGCTGCTCGGCTGGATCGAGGCGGGAGTCGGCGACGCGGACGACAGCCCCAGGGGCCGGGCGCAGGTCAGGGACGGCCGCGACTCCGTGGAGGTGCTGGTGGTCCAGCGCCAGGCGGACGGCTCCCTGGTCACGCCGCCGTGGCTGGACAAAGACCGGGGAGGGCTCGAACTCCCGGTGGACACGGCACCCGAGCCGGGCCTCGCCCGCGTCGTCGCCTCGTGTGGCCTGCGGCTGCCGCATCACTTCTCGTATCCCGGGGTGATCGACCAGGCGATCGAGGAGCTTGAGGCCGGTTACATCCCGGCCTGGCAGTCGAAGGAGAGCCCCTGGCTGGCCGGGGAGTTGCTGCTTGTGCTCGACGAGGAGGGCCGGGCCCGGCTGGCGGGCTACGACCTGCACTACACCCCCGACGACGGCTTGAAGGTGACCCGTGCCGAGTGATCTGTCCTTCGACCTGACCCGTGAGCGGTGGCTGCCCGTACGGCGCCGCGACGGCAGCGCGGATGAGCTTTCCCTGCGGGACGTCTTCGTGCAGGCCGCTGATCTGAGGCGGATCGTGGGAGACGTGCCGACGCAGGAGTTCGCGCTGCTGCGGCTGCTGCTGGCGATCCTGCACGACGCGATCGACGGGCCGAAGGAGATCGAAGACTGGCAGGAGTTGTGGGACGACGGCCTGCCCGTCGATCGGATCACGAAATATCTGGACGAGCACCGCGACAGGTTCGACCTTCTCCACCCGGAGCGGCCGTTCTTCCAGACGGCCGGGTTGAGCGCCGTGTCCGGGGAGGTCAGCGCGCTGGACCGGTTGGTCGCCGATGTTCCCAACGGCAGGCCCTTCTTCACCATGCGGGCCAGGGGCGTCGATCGGCTCGGCTTCGCTGAGGCCGCCCGATGGCTGGTGCACGCCCACGCCTTCGACACCTCCGGCATCAAGACCGGCGTCAAGGGCGACGACCGGGTCAAGGGCGGCAAGACCTACCCCCAGGGGGTCGCCTGGGCGGGCACCCTCGGTGGCGTCCTGGCCGAGGAGGACAGCCTCGCCGAGACGCTGCTGCTCAACCTGGTCGCCTTCGACACCCCCGGTCTGCGGATCGACGCCCATGACGACCTGCCCGCCTGGCGGCGTGGTCCGTCGAAGCCGGGTCAGCTCAAACCCCTGGAGCTGAGCACCCGTCCCAACGGGCCGCGCGACCTGTACACCTGGCAGTCCAGGCGGGTCAGGCTCGCCTTCGACGCCGGCGGCGTGCACGGTGTCGTCCTGACCTACGGTGATCCGCTCACCCCGCACAACAAACACACCCGTGAGCCGATGACGGGCTGGCGGCGCAGCCCGGCGCAGGAGAAGAAGCTGGGCCTGGCTCAGGTGTATCTCCCGCGCGAGCACGACCCCAGCCGCAGCGCGTGGCGAGGGCTCGGGGCACTGATCGCCGGTCGGGCCGAGGGAGGCGAGCAGCGGGGCGAGGCGGCGGCCATCGTCCGGCCGCGCGTCCTCGACTGGGTCGCCCGCCTCACCGTCGAGGGCGACCTGCCCGCCGACCTGTTGATCCGCGCCCGGCTGTTCGGCGTGGTGTACGGCACGCAGCAGTCCGTCATCGACGAGATCGTGGACGACGCCGTGGAGATGCGGCTCGTCCTGCTGAGACAGGACGACCGGCGGCTCGGTCAGACGGCGATCGACGCGGTGGCCGACGCGGAGCGGGCCGTGACCCTGCTGGGCGACCTGGCCGCCGACCTCGCCAGGGCGGCCGGTGCTGACATGGAGGCTCCCAAGGCCACGGCCAGGAACCTCGGTTTCGCCACCCTCGACGGAGTGTTCCGCGACTGGCTCGCCACGCTCGGTTCAGAGGACACTCCCGCGGATCCCCGCGCGGCCTGGCAGGACGAGGCGCACCGGTGTGTCAGGAACCTGGGCGAGGACCTGGTCAAACAGGCGGGGGAGGACGCCTGGCAGGGGCGCGTCGAGACGTGGAACGGCAAGCAGGTCTGGTTGAACACCTCACGGGCCGACCTGGTGTTTCGCACCCGGCTGCGCAAGGCGTTGCCCGGCACGGGCCGTCCGGCCGGTGGTTCCCCAGACGACGAAACCGGCGATTCCCCGGATGGCGGCGAGTCGCCGGATACGGAGGCATGAGCATGACCACCCCAACCATCCGGCAGCCCGTGGCGAAACGGGTAAGTGAGGCCGTCGGTGCGCGTGTCGGCGCCCTGCAGCGGGGCTACCTCAACGACGAGAGCTGGGCCGTCGCGGCTCTGGCCCAGCTCAGAGGTGGCGCGGGCAAACTCCCCGAAGAGGCGCACGACCTGGTCGGACTGACCGGTGCCGAAGGACTCTACGACGAGGGAGGGCTCTCCGAGACCGAGGAGATCAGGGCGGAGGCCGCGCTCTTCCTGGCCGTCACCCTCTACGCGTTGCACCAACAATCACGTTCGACGGAGGGCATGCACCGGCGCGGGACCGAGCTGGGCGCCGCCGTACGGCGGTTGATGCCGCCCGGTGACCTCGACGAGCCGGTCCTGAAGCACTTCAGGCGTGTCGGAGCCGCCGAGACCCGCGCGGCGCTGGCCGAGCGGCTACGCCAGATCGTCTCGCTGCTGCGCAGGGAGTCGATCCCGCTCGACTACGCCCTGCTGGCCGAGCAGCTCTACCTGGCCCAGACCCCGGAGGGGATGCGTCAGGTCCGTGCCAGGTGGGGGCGCAGCTTCCACGCATACCGTTCCACCGACTCCGGCGACGCCGGTTCCACCGACAAGGACCCCCGATGACCCGCACCATCCTCGACTTCCACGTGCTGCAGACCGTTCCGCCGAGCTGTCTGAACCGCGACGACACCGGAACCCCCAAGACCGCCGTCTACGGCGGGGTGCGCCGTGCCCGGGTCTCCAGCCAGGCGTGGAAGCGCGCGACCCGACGTGAGTTCCACGAGCTGCTCGACCCCTCCGAGCTGGGAGTCCGTACCCGCAGGATCGCCGAGCTGCTGGCCGTACGGATCGGGCGGATCGACGGGACGATCGCGGAGGCGGAGGCGTGGAACCTGGCCGCGCAGACGGTCCAGCTCGCCACCGGCAGCAAGGTCGAGACCCCCAAGCGCAGGGCCAAGGAGGGGCAGGAGGCCGCGGTCGCGCCCGAGGCGAAGTACCTGCTGTTCCTCAGCGCGCACCAGCTCGACGGGCTGGCCGAGATCGCGGCCAAGGGGCACGGGGCGGGCAAGGACTACTTCAAGGACAAGACCACCAAGGAGCTGGCCAGGCAGCTCGCGGGCGGCAGGCACTCGGTGGACATCGCGTTGTTCGGCCGTATGGTCGCCGACGGCGCCGAGATCAACGTCGATGCTGCGGCGCAGGTCGCGCACGCCATCAGCGTGCACCGGGCGGACAACGAGTCCGACTACTACACGGCCGTGGACGACTACAAGGAGCGGGAGGACGACGACGCGGGCGCGGGCATGATCGGCACCGTGGAGTTCAACTCCGCCACCCTCTACCGCTACGCCGCCGTGGACGTCGACCTGCTGCGCCGCAACCTCGGGGAGGGTCTGCGGGAGGACGAGCGGACCACCGAGCCCGTACGGCGGGCCGTCGAGGCGTTCACCCGGTGCTTCCTGACCTCGATGCCCACCGGGAAGATCAACACCTTCGCCAACCACACGCTGCCGGACGCGGTGCTGGTCAAGGTCCGTTCCACCAGGCCGGTCAGCTTCGCCGGAGCCTTCGAGGAGCCGTGCCGTACGGAACCGGAGACCGGTGGATATGTCCGGCACGCGGCACGGGCGCTGGCGTCCTACGTCCCTGAGGTCGAGAAGGCGTACGGCGTCGCAGGCGGTGACCCCGCGTGGTTGCTACGGATCGGGAGCAGCACCGAGGCGCTGTCCGGCCTCGCCACGGAGGTGTCCCTCGACGAACTGGTGAAGGCGGTCGGCGCCGAGGTCGTCCGGCGACAGGGTGGGGCATGAGCGTCCTGTTGATGCAGCTGGCCGGTCCTCTGCAGTCATGGGGAGCGTCCTCGCGCTTCGCGCGCCGTACGACCGAGGCGGCTCCGACCAAGAGCGGCGTCATCGGACTGCTCGCGGCGGCGGAGGGGCGGCTGCGGACCGACGACATCGACGACCTGGCCGCGTTGCGCTTCGGGGTGCGGGTCGACCAGCGTGGCACGCTCCTGCGTGACTTCCACACCGCACACCACTTCGCGGGCGGCGAGGCCATGCCGGTCTCCGAGCGGTTCTACCTGGCCGACGCGGTCTTCGTCGCCGGGGTCGAGGGGGAGGGCGAGACGGTCGAGGGGCTGTACCGGGCGTTGCGGGAACCGGTCTTCCCGCTCTATCTCGGTCGCCGCTCCTGCCCGCCGTCCCGGCCGGTGGAGCTGGGGGTTCGTCACGACCTCACCTTGGAGGAGGCGCTACGGGCGGAGGAGTGGCGGGCCGCGCGGTGGTACCAACGGCGGCAGCGCGACACCGTCAACCTGGAGATCCTCGTCGAGGGGCCGGGGGAGGACACCCTGCGTGACCAGCCGCTCAGCTTCGACCCACTGCACCGCCGATACGCCCTGCGCGGCGTCCGGCACCTGCCACCGGTGCGGATGCAGGTGCCCGGCGCCGTCGTACGGCCCGGCCACGATCCGATGTCCGCGCTGGAGAGCGTCTGATGTATCTGACCAGGTTCCGTCTCAACACCGCCAGGATCGGTGCCCGCAAACTGCTGGCGTCACCGCAGCGGCTGCACGCCGCGGTGATGTCCTCCTTCGCGAGGGTTCCACAGGTCGGCGAAGGTCCGAGGGTGCTGTGGCGACTCGATCGCGGCGGGGCGGCCGAGACCTTCCTCTACATCGCCAGTCCCGGCGAACCCGACCTCACCCATCTGGTCGAGCAGGCGGGCTGGCCCCAGACAGGCCGGTGGGACACCCGTGACTACGAGTCCTTCCTGGCCCGGCTTGCCAAGGGTGACCAGTGGGCCTTCCGGCTCACCGCCAACCCCGTCCACAGCATCCGCCGCTCCTCGGAGGAACCGACCAAGGTCACCGCGCACGTCGGCCGACGCCACCAGTCGGGCTGGCTGCTGACCCACCAGGAGAAGGCGGGGTTCAGAGTGATCGAGACGTCGCAGGAACGGCGTCTCCTGCCGGAGGACGAGCAGTACGCGCTGACGCCGAAGGGCGACCGGTACGAACTGGTCGTCCACGAACAGCGACAGCTCTCCTTCACCAAGGCCGGGCAGCGGAAACCGGTGACGCTGACCACTGTCACGTTCGACGGGCGCCTTGAGGTGACCGACCCGGACGCGCTCCGCCGTACTCTGACCCACGGCCTCGGCCGGGCCAAGGCGTACGGCTGCGGCCTGATGACGCTGGCGGTGGTGTGACGTGACCACGGTCGGCAGACGCGGCGCTTCCTCGCCGCGTGAACTCACCCGGATGGGCGACCGGCTGTCGTTCGTCTACCTCGAACGATGCGTTCTGCACCGTGAGGACAACGCCCTCACCGCGGAGGACGCCGAGGGCGTCACCCACATCCCGTCCGCGACGATCGGGACGCTCCTGCTCGGCCCCGGGGTACGCGTCACGCACCAGGCGATGAGCGTGCTGGGCGACAGCGGCGCGGGTGTCGCGTGGGTCGGGGAGCAGGGAGTGCGCTTCTACGCGGGCGGCCGATCGCTGAACCGCTCCTCCAACCTGGTCGAGGCGCAGACGGCCAGGTGGGCCAACCGCCGTACTCGACTCGACGTCGCCCGCGAGATGTACCGCATGCGCTTCCCGAAGGAGGACCCGGCCGGTCTCACCCGGCAGGAGCTCCTCGGCAGGGAAGGACGCAGGGTCAAGGACTGTTACCGCAGGGAGTCCGGCCGGACCGGGGTCTCCTGGAACGGCCGGGTCTACGTCCCCGGAGACTTCGACTCCGGCGACCCCATCAACCGCGCCGTCACCGCCGCCGCCCAGTGCATGTACGGCATCGCCCAGACCGCCGTCTCCGCCCTCGGCTGTGCCCCGGGGCTCGGCTTCGTCCACTCGGGGCACGAGTTGGCGTTCGTGCTGGACATCGCCGACCTCTACAAGACGGAGATCGCCATTCCCGTCGCGTTCGATGTGGTGGCCGAGAGCGAGGAGGACATCGGCCCCCGTACCCGGCGGGCGATCCGGGACGAGGTCAACAGACTCGGCCTGCTGCGGCGCTGCGTGAACGACATCAAACACCTCGTACTGCTGGGCGAGGCGCAGGAGGTCCCCGTCGAGGACGACATGGACCAGGTGATGCTCCAGAGTGACGACGGGGTCGA
Source organism: Streptosporangium jomthongense (assembly GCF_042650425.1). NCBI lineage: Bacteria > Bacillati > Actinomycetota > Actinomycetes > Streptosporangiales > Streptosporangiaceae > Streptosporangium > Streptosporangium jomthongense. The sequence goes on from NZ_JBHSBC010000023.1 coordinate 188,022, forward strand.
GGTGGAGGCAGGCTACAACCACGATGACGGAGTGCCCTGGTGACCGTCATCGTGCTCACCCGTTGTCCCGCCGGCCTTCGGGGATTCCTGACCCGCTGGCTGATGGAGATCTCCCCGGGTGTCTTCATCGGGAGACCCTCGACCAGGGTTCGGGAGGCGCTGTGGGCCGAGGTGGCGCAGTACGTGGACACCGGCCGTGCTCCCCGCGCACGCGGGGATGGTCCCGAGCAGGGCTTCGCCTTCGCGACGTACGACCACAAGTGGCACCCGATCGATTACGAGGGACTCGTCCTGATCCGCCGCCCCAAGGAACGACCCGCGATCACCTCGGCCACCACGGAGGCCCCGAAGGGCTGGAGCAAGGCCTCCAAACGTCGTCGCTATGGACGGTGACGGTGGTTGTCGATCGGGGTCTGGGGATGTCTGAAATGTCCGACTCAACGAAAGTAATAAAAATCCGTCCCGCCCCGCCATGAACCCGCAGGTCACCGAGGGTGCTCCCCGCGCACGCGGGGATGGTCCCACGGCGTTCGCGAATGTCGGCACATGGCTGCTGTGCTCCCCGCGCACGCGGGGATGGTCCCCACGGTAGGTTCGCGCTCAGCGATTCCGACGGGCGCTCCCCGCGCATGCAGGGATGGTTCCCTGGCCCTCTGCCCGAGCAGGGACGCCTCGGAGCGAAGCGCCTTGGGAAAAGGGTCCTGGGGAAAGGCTTTCCGGGAAGGGGACGGTCACTTCGTGTGCAGGAGTGAGCGGAGTTCCGCGGTGTCGATGATGTGGGCCACCCTCGGGAAGACGCCGGTCATCAGGGTCCGGTGAACCTGTGGGTCCGGGTCGGCGACGCAGTCGGAGAGGATGTGGAGCCGGTAGTCGCGGTCGGCGGCGTCGGTGACGGTGGACAGCACGACGCCGCCGGTGGTGACGCCCGCGATGACCAGGGTGGTGACTCCGCGATCCCGCAGCCGCCGGTCCAGGTCCGTCGTGGACAGCGCGCCGAAGCGGGTCTTGCGGACGACGATGTCGCCGGGCTCGGGAGCGAGCCGGGGGTGGATGTCCGTCGCGGCGTCCGCGTGGTGCATGAGGCGTTGCCGTCCGAGGAAGGAGAAGGGTTTGTTGGCCGGCGGGATCGCCGCCCAGTCGGCCTCGGTGAACCCGACCCGCACGTAGGCGACGGCGGCGCCGTACGCCCGCATGTCGGCGATGGCGTCGGCCGTCCGTGACAGCAGCGGCTGGGGGTCGGGGAGCGCGTCCAGGATTCCCCGCTGGTAGTCCATGACGAGCAGCGCGGTGGTCCTGGGGTCCAGCGTCGGGGTCGTGTCGGTCATCTTCTCTCCTGGGCGGGGGCTTCGACGGGCGTTTCGGTGGACGCTTGGGCGGGGGCTTCGGGGGGCGATCCGGCGGGGCCTTCGACGGGCGTTCGGGTGGGGGCTGCGGCAGGTGTTTCTGTGGGCGTTTCGGTGAGCGACGGGAGCGGTTCGGTGCGGGGTGCCGCGGGGCGTCGGGGAAGGAACAGGGGGGTCACCAGCAGGAGCGCGCCGGCCAGGCCGATGGCCGTGCGCGGGCCGAGCAGGCTGCCGAGTACGCCCCAGATCGCCGTCAGGAGCGCCGTCGAGGCCTTGGTCGTCACCGCCCAGGCGGACAGCGTGCGGGTGATCCGGTCATTCGCGGTGCGTTCGAGGCGGTAGGTGGCGTAGACGGGGTTGAAGACCCCGCAGCAGAGGATGAGCCCGAGTTCGACGCCCATCACCAGCAGCAGTCCTCCGGTGCCCGGCCCGAGGAGGACGAGCCCGACGGGCCAGAGCGCGCGTAGTGTCCCGGCCACCACCAGGACGCGGTGCTGCCCGAACCGGGTGACGAGGGGCCGGGCCAGTCGCGAGCCGACCAGCCCGCCGATCGCGGGTACGGCGAAGGCGAGGCCGTACTGCCACGGGGTGAACCCGAGCTGGCCGAGCATCAGGACGGCCAGCAGCGCGTCGGCGGCCATCACCAGGCCGTTGAACAGGGCGGTGTTGAGGAACAGCGGCCGCAGCGCCGGGTCGGCGAGGATGTACCGCCAGCCGTCGAGCAGGTCCCCGGCCCGTGAGACCTCCCGGCGTCCGGGCCGTGGCTCCCGACCGTCCGTCGTACGGTCACCCGAAGCGGAGGGGCGGTCGTCTGGGGTGTCAAGGCGGCGGTCCATGGTGGAGGAACGACTGCTCAGGAAGGACAGGCGGCTCGGGGTTGAGAGGTGGATGCCCAGGGCTGAGAGGAGGTAGCTGATCGCGTCGGCCAGTACCGTCGCCACCGGGCCGAGGAGGCCGATCGCGGCACCGCCGAGCGGGGGGCCGACGATCGTGGTCGTCCAGGTCGTGGACTCGAACCGGGCGTTGGCGACGAGCAGGTCCTCGGCGGGCAGCAGCGTCTTCAGGTAGGCACCGGAGGCGGCGCGGAAGGTGATGTCGGCCGCCGCGACGACGACCGAGACCAGCAGGAGCTGGACGAAGGTGAGCACGCCGAGCACGAACGCGGCGGGGATCGTCAGCAGCGCCGCGAACCGCGCCAGGTCCATCCCGATCAGCACCGGCCGTTTGCGGCGGAACTCGACCCATGGGCCGAGCGGCACCGCCACGGCCGCGCCGACCGCCGCCCCCACGGAGGACAGCGCCGCGACCTCGGCGGGTCCGGCGTGCAACACCTGGACGGCGATCAGCGGGAACGCGCCGAAGGCGAGCCAGGTGCCGAGCGCGCTGGTGCCGTACGCCCCCCAGAGCCATCCGAACGACCGTCCCAGCCGGTGTCTGTCTCTCAAGGCCATCCGAACCGCCGCCCGTCTCTCAGGTCGCCGTCGCACAACCGTTCGGCGATCGGGAGTATCAAAGCGAGAGTCACACCCTGCGATCAAACAACCGGAAGGCCATCAGGCCACAACCGATGGTTGTGTCACTAGGGTGTCGGCATGGATCTAGAAGCCGTCCGGACCTTTGTCGCCGCTGCGGAGGCGGGGCGGTTCCAGGAGGCCGCGGCAGAGCTCGCGGTCACCCAGCAGGCCGTCTCCAAGCGCGTCGCCACGCTGGAGCGCGACCTCGGCGTTCGGCTGTTCACCCGCACGCCGCGTGGTGCCGAGCTCACCATCGACGGGCAGGCGTTCCTGCCCCACGCGCGGGAGCTGCTCAGGGTCGCCGAACGCGCGGTCGCGTCCGTGCGTCCCGGCGGCCGTCCGCTGCGCGTCGACGTGATCGCCTCACGGGGTGCGACGTCGGGCCTGATGCGCGGCTTCCACCAGGCTCATCCCGAGATCGAACTCGACGTGGTGATGCTGTTCGACATCGAGCAGGCCGTCGCGGCGATCAGGTCCGGCGTGATCGACGCGTCCTTCCGCGCCGTCGCCATGCCCGGCCGACCCCTTCCCGAGGACGTCGAGTCCGTCCGGGTGCTCGACGAGCCGCTCCAGCTTCTCACCGGCCCCGCCCACGCGCTGGCGGGCGCCCGTTCGGTGACCATGGCCCAGCTCGTCGGGCACCGGATCTGGATGCCCGGCATCGTCCCCGGTACCGAGTGGGGCGCCTACTACGACGACCTCGTCGCCGAGTTCGGCCTCACCATCGAGGCGACCGGCCCGAACTTCGGCTCCGACGTGCTCATCGACACCGTCGCCGACACCCCGGCTCTGGCCACCTTCATGAGCGAGCGGACCCGCCTCGTCTGGCCCGCCGACCACGGTCTTCGCCGCATCCCGGTGACCGATCCCACGCCCGTCTACCCGCACTCGCTCCTGTGGCGCCGTGACAACCCCCACCCCGCGCTGGCGACCCTCCGCGCGTATCTCGCCGCCACGGCGGCCGGTCACGAAGCCGCCGGAACCTGGGTGCCGGACTGGACGATCCGGCGCTGAACCACACGCGGAATCGGCCAGGCACAATGAGGGAATGTCACGTCGCACCCAGCTTCGCCCCTCCGCCACCTCGTGTCCCTGCGGGGCGGCCGTGCCGTACCGCGACCACTGTGGTCCGCTGCACCGGGGGGAGGCGGCGGCGAGCACGGCGGAGGCGCTGATGCGCTCCCGGTTCAGCGCCTTCAGCGTGGGGGACGCCGGTTACCTGCTGCGCACCTGGCACCCGAGCACCCGTCCCGGGCATCTCGACCTCGGCGGCGGGACGCGCTGGGTGCGCCTGGAGATCCTGGAGACCACCGGCGGCAGCGCCGTGCACACCGAGGGGACGGTGCGCTTCCGCGCCCACTATCTGGAGCGGGGCGTGCCGGGGGAGATGGAGGAGAACAGCCGGTTCGTCAGGCACGGCGGCGCCTGGGTCTACCTCGGAGCGCTCTGAGGGGTCACTCCTCGTTGAGGCGGGCCAGCAGGGCCTGTTTGGCGTAGGTGAACTCGTCCTCGGTGAGCACGCCGGAACGGCGCAGCTCGCCGAGTTCGCCCAGGCGGCGCAGGATGGCGTCGTGGTTCTCCAGCTCGGCCACCCGGCGCACCAGCTTCTCCCGCTCGTCCTTCGGGTCGAGGGCCGGCGTGGGCGCGACGGCCGTACGGCGTGGCAGCCGGGCGAGCACGGCTGCGGCGACCAGGACGGTCGAGCCGCCGTAGCGCTGCACCCCCCACGAGATGCAGTTGGGGTCCTCCTCCGGGGACTTCCCCGAGGGGACGCCGCTGAGGTGGAAGCGGAGTCGTCCGTAGCCGATGCCCGACTGCGGGGCCCATTCGACGCCGGTCACCTCCCGCAGCGGGAACATCCGGGACCCGGCGGACTGCTTGGCCGTCTTGGCGAAGCCGGTCCAGTCGAGCCAGACGGTGTGGCCGTCGAAGTTCACCGTGCCGTCACCCGCGGTCGCGGAGATCGGTACGGCGGGCCCGGGCAGCAGGAACCCCTCGGGAAGCGCCTCCGGGGTCCGTCCGACCTCCAGGTAGGCGCGCACCTCGTCGGCGAAGTAGCCCGCGGCCCCGGTGCGGTCCTTGGGGATCGACAGCCGGTAGGGGTCGGCGGGGTCGGTGAGCCGTCCGGCGGCGACGTCGGTGAGCGGGTCGGTGCCCGGCCGCAGCCGGAGCTGCAGGTTGCCGCCCTTGCGTGCGGGCTCGAAGGAGACGCTGCTGATCGCGGCGAGCGGTATGGTCAGCTCGCCGACGAGTTTGCGCAGCTCATGGATGTTCTTGTCGCCACCCGGGACGATCCTCAGGGTCTCGCCGTCGAATGTCCACGACCCGTCCGGGACGAAGATCTCCGCCATGCGGCCAGCCTAGTGCCCTGCGGATGGCCACCCGAAATCGATCACTTTTATTGGTTTGCCGCATATTGGGCTGGTCGGGTAGGAAACTCGCATGCTAAGGGGAAGCAAGGTAGGGCTCAGGGCTCGGCACGAGGACGACATTCCGGTCCTGGAGGCCGAACTCCACGGAGACGTGGTCAACACCTCGCGGGCCATGGGCCATCCGTGGCGGCCGATCACGCCCGGCTCGAAGGACTCACAGTTCGTGGTGGACGACACCAACCAGCAGAACGTCCATTTCTCCGTGGTGGAGCTGGACGGCGGCGTGCTGGCCGGCTCCGCGGTGCTGTGGGGCATCGACACCCACAACCGGTCCGCGCACGTCGGGCTCGGGCTGCTGCCGTCCTCCCGGGGCAGGGGTTACGGCACCGACGTGGTCGCGGTGCTGTGTCACTACGGGTTCGTCGTGCGCGGCCTGCAACGGCTGCAGATCGAGACGCTGGCGGACAACGCCGCGATGTTGCGCTCGGCCGAGCGCAACGGCTTCGTCCGCGAGGGCGTGCTGCGCTCCTCGGCCTGGGTGATGGGCGAGTTCCTGGACCAGGTGCTGCTCGGTCTCCTGGCCCAGGAGTGGAAGCCGGAACCCTAGGACCGGCGAAGCTGCGGTCCGGAGAAACGGATCATGTTGCCGGAGGGGTCGCGGAAGGCACAGTCGCGGACGCCGTACGGCTGGTCGATGGGCTCCTGGAGCACCTCGACCCCGGACACGCGGATCTTCTCGAAGGTGGCGTCGACGTCGTCGGCCTTGAAGAAGACGCCGTTCAGCACCCCCTTGGCCAGCAGGGCTTCGAGCTGCTCGCGGTCGGTCGGGTAGACCGTGCCGACCTGGTTCAGGACGATCTCGACGTCGGGCTGGGAGGGGGTGGTGAGGGTGAGCCAGCGGTACCCCTCGATCACGACGTCGGACTTGACCTCCAGGCCGAGAACGTCCCGGTAGAAGGCGAGGGCCTCGTCCTGGTCGCGGACTTCGAGAAAGACGTGGGAGAGCATGAGTGCCATGGGGGAAACCGTACTCAGGCGTCCTCAACGGGGGCTTCTCGGATTCTGCTCGGCCGGGTGATGATCCTGGCGTAGCAGCCGGGCATGGCGGCGTTCCCGCTGTGGTCGCGTGCCCGGTAGGCGCTGGGGCTCTCGCCGACCAGTTCGGTGAAGCGCGAGCTGAACGAGCCGAGGGAGGTACAGCCGACCTCGACGCAGACCTCGGTCACCGACAGGTCGCCCCGGCGCAGCAGCGCCTTGGCCCGCTCGATGCGGCGCGTCATGAGGTAGTTGTACGGCGTCTCGCCGTAGGCGGCCTTGAAGCTGCGGGAGAAGTGGCCGGGCGACATGAACGCGGCGCGGGCGAGCGCGGGAACGTCGAGAGGGCGGGCGTACTCACGGTCCATGAGGTCACGGGCCCGGCGCAGGTGGGCGAGGTCCTCGGGTGTCACCCGGCCAGCATGCCACGACACGGGCCGCCCCACCCGGGGAGGGCGGGGCGACCGGGGGCTCAGCGTTTGACGCCGATGCCGCCGTACATCGAGACCTCGTCGTCCCTGAGGGAGCGCGCCTCGTCGTCGGGGTGCCAGTGGTGCACGGGGACGAGGCCGGGGGGCACGATGTCCAGGCCCTCGAAGAAGAGGTCGACCTCGGCCCTGGTGCGGGTCTTGGAGGCGATGCCGCGGTCGTTGAAGGCCTTGACCGCCGACGTGACGCGCTCGGGGGCGGCGTCGATCGCGATGGTCGACAGGGCCAGGGCGCTGCCGGACGGCAGGGGCCGCATGAGCTGCCTGACGATCTCGTGCGCCTCGTTCTCGTCGGGGATGAAGTGCAGGATGGCGATCAGGCAGAGGGCGACGGGCTTGCTCAGGTCGAGGGTGTCCTGGGTCTCGGCCGCGTTGAGGATGCCCTGCGGGTCGTGGATGTCGGCGTCGATGTAGGTGGTCCTGCCGGTCGGGGTGCCGACGAGGAGGGCGCGGGCGTGCTGCAGCACGATGGGGTCGTTGTCGATGTAGACGATCCGGGCGTCGGGGTTGACCTGCTGCACGACCTCGTGGAGGTTCGGCGAGGTCGGCAACCCGGTGCCGATGTCCAGGAACTGGGTGATGCCCAGGTCCGAGGCGAGGTGGCGGGCGACGCGGATCATGAAGTTCCGGTTCGCCCGTACGGATGTCCGCAGGTAGGGCGACAGGGCCATGACCTCCTCGGCGACCTTGCGGTCGGCCGCGAAGTTGTCCTTGCCCCCCAGCATGTAGTCGTAGACCCGGGCGGAGTGCGGCTGGTTGGTGCGCAGGTCGACAGGCTTCGCGCTGTCAGGCGTGAGTCTGGACCAGTCCAAGTTTCCCGACAAGGATGATCCTCCGGTCTTTGGCTCGACATCGAGTCATATAGCTATAGAGCCTGTCGATCATATGCCGACTTCACGCAAAGGGGGCGGAGAGGAGATTGCGGGATGAGAACATTTCATGCCTGTAGGGAAGGGTTCATCTCGCCCGCCATCCCCGGCGGGGACGGGGCTCCGGCTTGTCGCAGATCAGTTCGAATACCCCGCCGGGGGCGGGTCTCCGGTAAATCCGGGGGCGTCGGAATTCACCTGACGGGCGAATGCCGGACGGAAATCAATTCACCTTTCCAGGGCTCGGCGACGCACGGCCTCCTGGATGGAATATGGCTGTTTGACCATGGGTTGGGACGACTGTGACCACGACATGGGTGGCGGCCTTCAGGTCCGCGGTGATCGACCCCTCGCAGTTCTCGTTCAACCAGCCGCTCTCCTTCACGGGCATGACCCTGCGGCAGATCCTCCACCTCGACGGCGGGGGAACCACCCTGCGCGTACGGCTCAGCAACCGGTACGGCACCGACCCGCTCAGCGTCGCCGCCGCCCGCGTCGCCGTACGGCCCGCCGGTGGGCGGGGCGGGGAGATCGACCCCGAGACCGACACCGGGCTCCGCTTCGACGGGCGGGACGGCACGACGGTCCCGGCGGGCGGCGAGGTCGTGAGCGACCCGGTCGAGCTGGCGGTCGAGGCGGGAACCGACCTGGTGCTGAGCCTGTACCTCCCCGAGAAGACGGGCCTGGCCACCTTCTCCCACCAGCCCGCCGAGACCGGTTACGTGGTCGAGGGCGACGCCGTCTCGGCGACGACGCTTGCCGGCGCGCGGGAGGTCGGCGCGCGTTTCTACGTCACCGGGGTCGACGTGCTCGCCCCCGAGGGCACCACGGTCGCCGTCGCCTTCGGTGACTCCTGGTTCGAGGGGGTCGGCACGACCACGGGGGCCAACCGGCGCTCCCCGAACCTGCTGAACCGGCGGCTGGAACGGGGCTGGGTGGTCAACCAGGGCATCGCGGGCAACCGCCTGCTGGCCGACGGGATCGGCGAACACGCCTTGGCCCGCTTCGAGCGCGACGTGCTCCAGGTGCCGGGTGTGAGCCACGTGCTGGTCAACTTCGGCATCAACGACCTGGGTCTGCCCGGCATGTGGGGGCAGCCGCCCGTGACGGCCGGGGAACTCGTCGCCGGGTTCACCGAACTGGCCCGCAGGAGCCACGAGGCGGGCCTGCGGATCCTCGTGGCGACCATCGGCCCGTTCGCCGACTCGACCTACCCCGGGCTGGACTCGCCCGAGGTGCGGGAGATCCGGCGGACGGTCAACGAGTGGATCCGCGGCACGGACGTCTTCGACGGGGTGTTCGACGTGGCGGCGGCCGTGCAGGATCCGGAGCGGCCCGACCACCTGCGCGCCGAGTTCGACAGCGGCGACCACACGCACCTCAACGACGCGGGCGCCCAGGCGATGGCCGAGACCGTGGACCTCGGCCTGCTCAAGCTCTAGCCTCAGGCCGCCTCCCGGCCCCTCCGGCACGACCTGTCACGATGTGATCCGGTGGCGCGCACCGGTACGGCCCGTCGCCGCTACCCTTGCCGACGGGAAGACATGGGCCGTGGCGCTCTGGCCGGGAGGTGCGATGGGTGACGCGGTGGACGCGTTGCTGGCCCAGTGGGAGCGGGAACGGCCGACCCTTGACGTGTGGCCGATGGGGATCGTCGGCCGGATTTCGCGCCTTTCCCGGCTGTTCGAGCGCGAGCTGAAGGAGTTCTTCGCCGCACACGGGCTTGAGCACTGGGAGTTCGACGTGCTGGCCACGCTGCGCAGGGCGGGCCCGCCGTACGAGTTGACGGCGGTGGCGTTGCTGCGGGCGGCGATGGTCACCTCGGGGGCGATCACCAACAGGATCGACAGGCTTGAGGCCAGGGGCCTGGTCGAGCGGGTCAGGGACGTCAGGGACCGCCGCCTGGTGCCCGTACGGCTCACGCCCAGGGGATGGGAGATCGTCGAGGAACTGGTCGGGCTGCACGTGGCCAACGAGGCACGGCTGCTGGCCGCACTGGACCTCGACGATCGTGAACGGCTCGCCGGGACGCTCCGCGTGCTGCTGGAGTCCCTGGGGGACGTCTCGGTCGAGTGAGACGGCGAAGCGGGTGCGGCCGGTCCGGGCCGTGACGCGGGACGGCCCCCGGTCGGGTGACCGGGGGCCGTCAGGAGTCTCGCCGGGGGCGTGCCCGTCGTCAGCCGCTGACGCGACCGTCGGCGGCCACGGCGGCCAGGGACTTCTTCTGGGGGGCGGCCGCGGCCGGAGCCCCGGAACCGGGCAGGTTCCTGCTGAAGCCGTACACCACGGCGGCGGTGGCGATCGCGCCGGTGTTCAGCGCGAGGGCCTTGTCGCTGATGTTGGCGATGGTGTCACAGGCCTGGTGGTAGCACCCGTCGTACGGCTGGCCCGCGACGCCGCCGAACAGCGCGGCCTCCTCGGCCGTCTTGATGCCCTCGGCGCCGGTGAACAGGCCACCGGAGGGGATGCCGACCTCGATGAACGGTCCGTAGTCGGAGCGGCCGTCGAAGTCGGTGCCGTTGTGGGGCTGGCGCAGGGTGTCGAAGTACTTCTCGAAGAGCTTCTCGATCTCGGCGGAACCGGCGGGACCGGCGGGCGAGCCCGTCTGGTCGGAGTCGTCACCGTCGTAGATCTTCAGCGCGTAGTTGGGGGAGGCGACCATGTCGAAGTTGAGGTACAGCTTGACCTTCGCGCGCTGGTCGGCGGGCAGGTTGTCGACGTAGTACTGGGAGCCGAGCAGGCCGAGCTCCTCCGCGCTCCACCAGGCGAAGCGGAGCCTGTTGGTCGTGGGGATCCTGCCGAGCGCCTCGGCGACGGTGAGGTCGGCCGCGCTGCCCGAGCCGTTGTCGTTGATACCGGGGCCGTCGACGACCGAGTCGAGGTGCGAGCCGATCATGACGACCTTGTTCGGGTCGCCCCAGCGCGAGTCGGCGATCACGTTGTGGGTGAGGCGGTTCTCGCTGGTGGTGTCGGTCTTGATGTGCACGACCGTGCCGGCGGGGGAGGCCAGGTCCTCGCCGACGGCGAAGCTCGCCCCCAGCACGGGGATGGTCACACCGGGGCCGGCGAGCCGTCCCAGAACGGTGTTGGTACGGCCGGGCTGACCCTCGTTGAAGATGATGACCGCCGAGGCGCCCGCGGCCAGGGCGTTGCGCGCCTTGACCTCGAAGTCGCAGGTGCCGCGCTGGACCAGCGCGACGTTGCCCCTGGTGAATCCGGCGAAGTCCGACGCCTCACAGCCCGAGGTTGAGCTGGGGGCCGGGGACGGCGGCAGCGTCAGGTCCACGGCCTGCACGGTCCCGGTGACGTCGCCGGAGGCGGAGTAGGTCATGGTCGAGAAGTCACCGAGGGTGGAGCTGCCCGGCTCGGTCGGGGTGTACGTCCTGGGGTCGGGGGAGATCTGGGCCAGTGTCGCGGCCGAGTTCTCCGTGAAGTAGCCGAACTCGAACGGTTGGAGCGTGACACGCCAACCGGCCTTGCGCAGCTTCGCCGCGACGTACTCGGCGGAGGCGTCGTGCCCCTTCGTCCCCGCGGCGCGGGTCCCGTTGTTGGCGTTCGCGATGTTCTGCAGCGCCCGCAGGTGGTTCTTGACCAGGGGCGCCGTCACAGATTTGACCAGCTGACTCTGTACGGCGCTCACCCCGGGATCGGCCTGGGCCGGTGGGACCAATGCGAGAGGCAGGCCGAAAGCCGAAGCCACGGCGACGAGCCGGATCGCGTTTCTGCGCAGATTTGTGCGCATCTGGACTCCTCCACTGCTCAGAATTACGGAGAAATCTCCTGACGTGTCACCGGTGAGAATCGCGACGTGACACTGAATGGAAACCTAACCGTCTGACGGCATTTGGGAAAGAGTCTTTTTTTCTGAAAGGCGAACGCGGCTTTTCCCCGCAGGTCCGAAGGTCCGTCAGTCGTCGTGGAAGTCGCCGGGGTTGCAGTAGTCGACCTGGTTCGTCGTGGTGAACGGACCATTGATGATCTTCCTGACGAACCGCCCGGTCTCCAAGATCTCCTCTGCGGAGGCCTCGTAGGTGAACTCCTGCCCCGCCTGCAGCCGCCGGTCGCCGACCAGGATCGGCTTGTTCGCCCGGTAGATCGGCGCCCACGGGCAGCAGTAGTAGTGCTGGCTCAGCACCGAGACGTCGCCGCGCTCGATCCCGTCGTTGATGTCCTCCTGGAAACGCAACGTCTGGGCCGGGTTGGGGTCGTGCCGCCACAGCTCGGTGATCGACTCGCGGGCGCGCGCGTCCTTCGTCCACCGGTTCAGCGTCTTGGGGTCGGTCAGGCACCACGGGTCGAAGCCGGGCTGGCCGGGACGCGGCAGCTTCCTGCGCTGCTGCTGCGGGGGCGCGGAAGCGGTCGAGGTCGGGGCCGTGGGAGCGCCGCTCTGGCCGTACGTCCTGAGCAGGGTGGGCATCGCCACCAGTTGTCCCAGGTGGTGGTAGGTCTCCAGGGCGCCGCGCAGCCGTTCCTCGATCAGCTCGTGCAGTTGCGTGTCCGCGTTGGGGGAGTACATGTTGATCGCGTAGTCCGCGGCGGTCGCGGCCCGCGCGGCGACCTGCCGCAGCCGGTCGCGGTCGGCGAGCCGTTCGTCGGGGACGCCCGCCTGTTCGAGCAGGCCGAGCGCCAGCTCCGCGTGCTCCTTGATCGCGGCGGCGGCGGCGATCATCGCCTCCAGGTGGGCGCGCGGGCAGGGCTGGACCTCGACCCAGCCGGGCAGGTCGGCGGGCAGCTCACGCGGGTCGGCGATCTTGAATCCGGGGTTGGCCGCGGCCTGGCGGGCCAGCGAGAGCCATCCCTCGACCTGGCCGAAGAAGGCCCACACCTGCTCGGCGGTGACCTGTGGCAGGTAGCCGACCGTCTTGGCGTCGGCGCGGTAGTCCGCCTCGATCATCTTGTCGCCGAGGGTCTGCAGCACGAACGCGTTCCACGAGTACAGCTGCTGCGCGGCGACCGCCTCGGAGGCGCTCCACGGGTCGACTCCCTCGACCGCCATGCCCCTGCGCAGGACCTCGACCTCGTCGAGTACCTGGTAGACGCCTATCCCGGCCTTCTGTAACGCCTCCAGGGTGGTCGCGGGCACCTCACCCTTGAATCCCGCGATGACACGTGTCAGCAACCCCGGCTTTTCGGGCATTTGTCTCCTATCGTCTCTCCCCGCGATAACAGACGCGTGAACGGTGGGAAAGGTTCCTGTCTGGAGAGAAATAGGACGAGATTTCGGTCATTTCATTCTATTACTGCACTTCGTGGGAATTCCGGCAGTCCGGTATCCGTGGTTTCGGCGTCCCCGGGTCACACGGCGACCCGGGCGTGCACCCGGGCGAGGAAGGGCAGCAGGGAGCCGGCGAGCACCTCGGGGAACTCGGCGTGCGGGTAGTGGCCCGCCCCCTCGACCAGCGTGAGCGGGGCGTTCATCCTGGCCGCCTGGAGTTCGGCGACGGCCACGGGGTCGGCGAAGTCGGGGTCGGCGGTGCCCATGACGACCAGCGCCGGGCAGGTGACCCGGTCAAGCCAGGCCTCGCTCATCGGGGGCGCGGAGACGTAGGCGCGGGTGGCGTTCCTGCGGGTGCGCAGGGCGGCGACCGACCGGGCGCGGTAGCCGGCGAAGTCGGCGGGCGGCGCGCTGGGGTAGGCGGACCTGAGGTAGGCGCCCCAGACCGAGGGGAAGGCCACGAGGGCCTTGCCGACCAGCGCCAGCAGCGCCCTCTTGACCGGCCCCGTCGGCAGGTTGGGGACGAAGCTCGCGATCGGCACCACCCCGGCGACCAGGGCGGGGGTCTCGGCGGCGGCGCACATGATGGACCCTGCGGAGTAGGAGTTGCCGACCAGTACGGCGGGCCCGGCGTCCAGGTGCCCGACCAGGGCGGCGATGTCGCGGCCCTGGGCCTCGTAGGAGTAATCGGCCCACTCGGCCGAGGACTCCCCGCAGCCGCGGATGTCCATGGTCGCCACGCGGTATCCGGCCCGCACGAGCAGCGGGCGCAGGAACCGGTAGGACTCACGGCTGTCGAGCATGCCGGGGATCATGACCACCAGCGGGCCGTCACCCTCGACGTCGTAGGCGATCCGGCCACCGTCGACCTGCAGGAACCGGGTTTCCATGTCTCCTCCGTGAGCACTCGTTGTTTTCGAGAGCGGCGCTCTCGATGGGTCAATCGTGCCCTCTTGCGGAGTGGAAGTCAAGAGCAGTGCTCTCTTTTTGCTCTGGCGATCTCGTCAAGGGTCGGCTGAGGCTCTGGTTGGATGTCTACGCATGGACGTCACGGAGTTGCTCGCGACCCAGCGGGACGTGGAGGGGCTGGACCTCTCGGAGATGGCGCTGACCGACGTGCTGGCGGCCGAGCCGTACAGGTTCGTCAACTGTGACCTGCGGCGGGCCGACCTGAGCGAGGCCGTCCTCGTGGGGTGTGTGTTCGACCGGTGCGCGCTCGACGGCGCCGACTTCCGGGGCGCCGACCTCGACGGCGCCAGGTTCGACGGCGGGGGAGGGGCCGACCTCAGGTTCCTCAACGCGGAGCTGACCGACGCGGTCTTCGTCAACGCCGACCTGTCGAGCGCCCGGTTCGGCAACGCCCTGCTGACCGACGTGAGCTTCACCGGCTGCCGGATGATCGGCGCGACCCTCACCGGGACCCGGGGGACCCCGTTCACCCTTTCGCGCTCCAACCTCACCCTGGCCGACGTGTCCGGCTGCTCCTTCAGGAAGCAGGAGATCGAGGGCGTACGGTTCGACGAGGCCAACCTGTCCGGCTGCGACTTCACCGACGCCGTCCTCACCGACTGCCGGATCATCAGGGCACGGCTGGTGAACACCACGTTCACCAGGACCGACCTGCGGGGAACCGACCTCGGTCAGCCCGACGACCGCGACCTGCGCTCCCTCGCCGGGGCCGTCATCACCTCGGGGCAGGCGGCGGCCATCCTCACCGACCGGGGGTTGACGGTCCTGTGACCCTAGGCCTTCGAGGCCTGGGCGCGCAGGCGGGCGGCCTGCTCCTCAAGCAGGCGCGCCTGCTCCTCAAGCGAGGCGGCCGGGACGGGCCGGGACTCGTCGTCCGCGTGCGGCCTGGCGGTCTCCGCCTTGAACACGCGCAGCGACCGGCCGACGGACCTGGCCATGTCGGGCAGCTTCCTCGATCCGAAGAGGACCACCAGGACGAGGGCGATGATGAGGATCTCGCCGGTTCCCAGACCAGCCATGACACATCCTTACTGGAAACGGGTGCTTCGCCTTCGATCGTACGCACGCCCCCGAGTGCTCTCACGGCAGGAGGGCGTAGCCGTACAGCGACCCGGCGGGACCGGACCCGTGCGGGCGCAGCCGCCGGGCGGACAGCCCCGGATACGAGCCCTTGCGTACGGCGCCGCCGATGAGGACCACCGTGCCGTGGTCGGGGGAGCCCACGAGGAGATCGTCGGGGGAGCCGTCCGCCCGCCTGACCGGGGCCAGGGAGGCGCCGAAACCGTCGCGTCCACGCGGGATGAGGACGTTGTGGTGCCTGGTCAGCCCGCCGGAGCGGGTCCCCGCCAGGACCTGGACCGCGCTCTCGCCGGGAACGCCGATCGCCAGGTCGTCGTCCCCGTCCCCGTTGAAGTCACCGGCCGCGAGCGCGGTGCCGAACCGGTCGGCGTAGCGGGCCCTGCCCACGACGCCCCGGGTGTTCTGGGTCCACATCTCGCTGCCGAGCGCGCTCAGCCCCCGGCGTGAGCCGTACAGCACGTGGACCGCGCCCGCGCCGTAGTCCAGGGCGCGCACGTTCGCGTCGAGATCCTCGCCCGGCACACCGATCGCCAGGTCGTCGCGGCCGTCGGCGTCGAAGTCCCCCACGGCGAGGGCGGCCCCGAAGTGGTCCCACTTCTCCGCCGAGCCCTTCACGTTCGGGCTCTCCTGGGTGTAGGCCCCCGCCTGCCGCGCGGCCAGGTCCAGGATCGTCACCGAACCGGCCCCCGAACGCTGCCCGCCGTCCCCCGGCGCGCCGACCGCCACCTCGTCACGGCCGTCGCCGTCGAAGTCACCGGCCGCCACCGTCGCCCCGAACTCGTCGGTGCTCAACGCGTCCTGGGCGATCCACGGGGTCTCCTTGGTGAGCGTGTACGGCCGGTGCCCCTTGACGCCGTAGACGCCGATCCCGCCCCCGACACCGAGTCCGGGGACCCCGATGACCAGTTCGTCGGCCCTGTCGCCGTCGAGCTGCCCGACCGCGAGCGCGGCGCCGAACCGGTCACCCGCCGCGCGCCGCCCGAACCCCGTGACGTCCAGCGCCTTCCCCGGGCGCAGCCCCCGGGGCGAGCCGTGGAACAGGTGCACCACCCCGTCACCGTCCTCCCCGGGCCTCCTGGCGTCGAGGAACTCCTCCGACGCCCCCACGGCGAGGTCGGCGCATCCGTCCCCGTCGAAGTCACCGGCCGCGACGGCCGAGCCGAACGAGTCACCGGTCTCCGCGGCGCCGGGCGCGCCCCGGCTCCCCTGGGACAGCCGTTCGGTCCTGCCGGTGCCGTACCTGACGGTCACCTCACCGGCGCGGAAAACCCCGCCGACCGTGGCGTACGGCGCGGCGACCACGGTGTCGGGACGGCCGTCGGCGTCGAAGTCGGAGGCGACCCCGGAGCACTCCCCGGCGGCGCCCGTGACGGCGTCCGTGGAAGGGCTCGTGACGGCGTTGGCGGGAGGGCTCGTGACGGCGCCGGCGGGGGAGAGGAGGGAGGTGAGCAGAGCGGAGGCGAGGAGGGCGCTCATAGGTCGAACGGTCCCCGGCCAGGACCACGAGCGCGTGAAATCCGCGTGTCCGGCTCACGTAGGGAACATGCCGACCTGGGAAAACGGGACGCGCCCTCCCGGTGTCAGGTACCCGGTTCCAGCACGAAGACGGGGATCACCCGGTCTGTCTTCTCCTGGTACTCCGCGTATGCCGGGTACGCGGCGACCGCGCGCTCCCACCACTCGGCCCGCTCGTCCCCGGTGACCTCACGGGCCGTCATGTCCTGGCGTACGGCGCCGTCCCGGAGTTCCACGCGTGGGTCGGACCTGACGTTGAAGTACCAGTCCGGATGGCGCGGGAAGCCACCCTTGGAGGCCACGGCCGCGTACCGCCCCTCGTGCTCCACGCGCATCAGCGGGATCTTACGAAGCTTGCCGCTCCGCACTCCGCGCGTCGTGAGGATGACGACGGGCAGCCCCGTGTCCCAGAGCGTCGTCCCCCGCGTGCCGTCCGAACTCTCGTACAGCTCGACCTGTTCGCGTATCCACTGAGCCGGACTCGGCCCGTACTCGCCCTCAAGAGGCATGATGGCCACCCTGTCGTCGCCTACGGATGATGCCGCGCGGTCCAACTGTCGCATCGCGGGCGGCCCGTTTCGAGTACCCCGCCCCGCGACGTCACCGCCCCGGCCGAGGCGGGGCGGCGGGTTCGAGCCCTCTGCCGATCCGGGCGCGCAGGGAGTGCAGGGCCTGCCGGAGCTCGGCCGGTTCGATGTCCGTGATGTCGGCGTCGAAGGTGAGGAGCAGCCCCGCCAGCCCCGGCCATGACCACGCGCCGAGGGTGAGCCGGCACGTGTTCTCGGTGTCGTACTCGACCGTCGATCCACCGGGGGCGAACCTGGCGACGGTCGAGGCGGGCAGGGCGAGGACGGCCGAGCCACGGCACTGCCATTCGGCGGCGGCGTCCCCACGGTCGTGCGCGGTCATGACGAAGGCGACGGGATCGCCGTGCGGGATGTCACGCCGGACGAAGGGGGTGTGCGTGGGCGTGTGCGGCGTGAAGCGGTCCACGCGCATCGCGCGCCATCGGTCGGCGTCCGGGTCGAAGGCGACCAGGTACCAGCGTGCGGCCCAGACCACGAGGTCGTGCGGCTCCAGCGTGAGCGTGACGGGTTCGCCGTCGCCGGTGTAGTCCACGCGGACGAGGTGCCGCCGGTTGATCGCGCTGCCGACGGCGCGGACGATCTCGGCGTCGATCGGTGGCGCGGGGAACTCCCAGTAGTTGCGAGCCGAGGAGACGGTGAACGCCTCCGCGTGCAGGCGGCTGCGCGCGGGCATCGCCTGGTGCAACGTGGCGAGCGCACGGGCCGCGTTCTCGCGGATGCCGGACAGGACCGTCGGCACGGTCTGGAGCGCGACGGCCACGGCGACGGCCTGGTCCTCGTCGAAGACGACCGGTGGCAGGCGGGTGGCGTGCCCGAGCCGATACCCGCCACCCGCTCCGCGGACGGCCTCGATCTCGTACCCGAGGTCCCGGAGCGTTTCGATGTCGCGACGTACGGTTCTCACCGACGCCCCGAGCCGGGCGGCGAGCTCCTCGGCGGTCAGGGTCGCGCCGATCCCGAAGATCGACAGCAGCTTGAGCGCCCGCGCGGAGGTGGTGGCCATGATTCTTCGATTCTCCCCCCGATAGCGGCCACTCGATGGCAACTACGCCGACGACGGTGGTCGACATGACCCATTCCCCGAGCCCCCGAAAGGGCGTCCGCACCATTGGGGCCGCTCCGGCACCCGTCTCCGGCGCCGCGCTGTTGGTGGTGCTCTTCGGTTCCTTCATGGACCTTCTCGACGCGACGATCGTCACCGTCGCGGCCCCGGCGATCGCCGAGGACCTGGGTGCCGGCGACGCCCAGATCCAGTGGACGATCGCCGCCTACGCCCTCGCCCTGGGCGCGGGCCTGATCACCGGTGGACGGCTCGGTGACCGGTACGGCCGCAGGCGGCTGTTCATGATCGGACTGGCCGGGTTCATGGTCACCTCGGCGCTGTGCGCGCTGGCCGCCGATCCGGGGACGCTCATCGGCATGCGGGCCGGGCAGGGACTGACCGCCGGGATCATGGTCCCGCAGGTGTTCGGGATCATCCGGGCGTCGTTCGCCCCGGCTGAGCGTGCCAAGGCGTTCGGCGCCTACGGGGCGGTCCAGGGCCTCGCCTCGGTCGCCGGCCCGCTGCTGGGCGGGCTGCTCGTCGACGCCGACCTGTTCGGCCTGGGCTGGCGCACGATCTTCTGGATCAACGTGCCCGTCTCGATCCTGGCGCTCGTCGTCGGCGCGAAGGTCCTGCCGGAGTCCCGCTCCGCCTCGACCGCCCGGCTGGACCTCCCCGGCGCGCTCCTGGCGGCCACGGGCATCCTTCTCCTGCTGCTGCCGATCGTCCAGACCGAGGCATGGGGATGGACCTGGGTCAGCTACGCCCTCCTGGCGGCCGGAACCATCGTGCTCGTGATCTTCCTCGTCCACGAGCGCCGCCTCACCGGACGCGGAGACGAACCCGTCTTCGACCCGGCTCTGCTGCGAATCCGCGCCTTCACGGTCGGTCTGGCCGCTTCGGTGCTCTTCTTCGGCGGCATCGGGTCGTACTTCCTCACCCTCTCGGTCTACCTCCAGAACGGAACCGGCCGAACCGCGTGGGAGACCGGCCTGGTGATCCTTCCGTACGCGCTCGGCTCGATCGTCACCTCCGGCCTCGGCGTCGCCCTCGCCGCCAGGGCGGGCAGAACGCTCCTGGTCACCGGCTCGCTCACCGTCGCGGCCTCCCAGCTCGTCCTGTGGTCCTTCGTCAGGGACGGCGACGATCCCGGGTACTGGCTGCTCGCCCTCGCGCTCCTCATCGGTGGCCTCGGGCTCGGTCTCGCCGCGCCCATTCTCGTCAACGTCGTCCTCGCGGGCGTCCCCGGCCGCGACGCGGGCGCCGCGGGCGGGGTGCTGTCCACCGTCAACCAGATCGGCGGCGCCGTCGGCATCGCCGTACTCGGCACGGTCTTCTTCACCTCCGTCACCGGTTCGGCCACCGGAGCACCGGGGTTGCCCGAGTACGGCCACGCGCTCGGCGTCGTCCTGATCGTCTCCGCCGCGCTCTACCTGGTCACGGCACTCGTGATGCTCGCCCTCCCGAAAACCACGGTCGAGCACGCCGAGTAGGAACCCCACGCCATCCACGGCGGGGGACGGTCGGGTCAGCCGCAGCAGCCGCCGCCCTGGGAGGCTCCGGCGGTCGCGCTCACGGTGGCGAGGGGAAGCGGGGTGGACAGCAGGCCGCCGCTGATCCCGGTGGCCAGGCCGACCCGCTGTTCCTGGGCCTCGGCCAGGCCGGAGGAGCACACGCCGGTCTCGGGCAGGTCGAGTTGGACGTCCCGGGCGGCCTGCCAGTCGCCGGCCAGCGCCGCGACCACCGAGCGGGCCTGCTCGTAGCCGGTGGCCAGCAGGAAGGTCGGGGCGCGGCCGTAGCTCTTGACCCCCACGGCGTAGTAGCCGTCCTCCGGGTGGGCCAACTCGTCGGCGCCGTGCGGGGGCACCGTGCCGCAGGAGTGCGCGTTCGGGTCGATCAGCGGCGCGAGGGCCCGGGTGGAGCCCAGGACCGGGTCCAGGTCGAGGCGCAGCTCACCGGCGATGGTGTGGTCGGGGCGGTAACCGGTCGCGCTGACGATCCGGTCCACCGTGACGCTCCGCTCGTGGCCGGACGGGTCACGGCTGATCACCCGCACCCGCTCGCCGTCGCGTTCGACGGCGTGGGTGAAGAAACCGGTCACCAGGCGGATGCGGCCGCTTTCGACGTGGGCGTGCAGGCGGGTGCCGAGCGCTCCCCGGGCGGGCAGCGCGTCCGCCTCGCCGCCGCCGTACGCGCGGACGGCGTCGCCCGCCCGGATGGCCCAGGTGATCGGGGTGTCCTCCAGCTGGGCGAGGGCGAGCAGCGTGGTGGCGGCCGAGTGACCGGCGCCGACGACCAGGACATGCTTACCGGCGTAGCGGTCGCGGTCGGCGCCGAGCACGTCGGGCAGCGCGTGGTCGACCAGGTCGGCCGCGTCGGCCTCGCCGTGCGCGGGCAGGCCGGAGGCGCCGAGCACGTTCGGGGTGACGTAGGTGCCGGAGGCGTCGACGACGGCGCGGGCGTGCAGTTCGCCGCCGTCGGCCAGGCGGACCAGGAACGGCGCCCGCTCACGACCGGCGGTGCGGACCCGGTCGTAGCCGAGCCTGCTGATCGCCGTCACCTTCGCGCCGGTGCGGACCCGGTCACCGAACAACGCGGCCAGCGGCGCCAGGTAGTCCTCGATCAGCTCAGCCCCGGTCGGCAGCCACTCCGGGTCGGGGGCGCTCCAGCCGCTGGCCTCCAGCAGACGGCGCGCGGCCGAATCGATGTCGTACTTCCACGGGCTGAACACCCGGACGTGACCCCACCGGGCCACCGACGCGCACACCCGCTCGCCCGCCTCAAGCACCACGAAGTCGAGGCCCCGCTCGGCCAGGTGAGCCGCCGCGGCCAGCCCGACCGGCCCCGCGCCGATGACCACGACGGGCAGGTCATCGAGCCGTACGGCCTGGCGGCCGGGCTCCAACTCGACGGTGGTGGGACCGCAGCATCCACTCATGGTGCCTCTCCTCATCGTTCGCACGGGCCGTACCGGTCCGCACTGCTTTGAAGCCTGTCTAAGTAGCCTCGTCGGCAGGATGCCCGAACACTTAGAGGCATGTCAAATTAGAGGTGTGTCTAATCAGGAGATGTGTGAAGGTGGTGCCACTCAACCCCGGGCGCGCAGATTGCGGGTGAGTGCGGCGATGGCCAGGAAGGCGGCAGCTGACCTGAGCGAACGCGTGTGCTTGATCGCTTGCGGCGGGCCGGTGATCACTGCCGCTACGTTCCGAGCAACCACTCCATGACAGCTAGGGACTGCTCCAGTGCGGCCTGGTACAACGCGGGCCGGACCTTGGCCAGGTCCCGGCGAATCGCGACAGCTTCTTCGATGGCGGTCAGGCCTTCCGCACGCCGCTCCAGATCTCCCAGGCGGACCGACAGGTTGTTCAGGCTCGTGGCGAGGTCGGGTAGGTGGGCGTCGGGGTGTGTCCGGGCCAGCTTCCGGCGGATGGCGGTGGCTTCTTCGATGGCGGCCAGGCTCTCCGCACGCCGCTCCAGATCTCCCAGGCGGACCGACAGGTTGTTCAGGCTCGTGGCGAGGTTGGGCAGGTGGGCGTCGGGGTGTGTCCGGGCCAGTTCCCGGCGGATGGCGGTGGCTT
>NZ_JBHSBC010000024.1:0-58035 GCF_042650425.1 Streptosporangium jomthongense
AGATGCGCGACACCGACGAGGACGTCTTCCGCGCCGCCGAAGAACTCGGCATCGACCTGTCCCGGCGCGAGCCGAGCAGCGTCGAGGAGATCTGACGGCTCGCGCACGCGGCCCGCGCCTCCTCTCCGGCGCGGGCCCGGCGTACCGGTCCGTACCGTGAGTTCCGGAGGACACGATGAACGACGAGACGGCCGCGCTGCTCTTCGAGGTGGTCGAACGTCTCCAGCGGAGCATCGCGGCCCGCCACTGCCCGGCGGTCGCGGCCCTCGAAGGCGAGCGGCGGCTCGTGCTCAGCGACTACGACTATCTCCGCGACCCGCGGTCGGCCGTCTCGTTCGAGACGCGGGCGGCCGCCAGGGCTCGGGAGATCAGGGCGACGCGATGGGTCCTCGCCGTCCCCCTGGTCTGGGTCACCGCCTCCGGCACCGTCTACAGCCGGGCCGTGTCCAACCACCCGCTCCGCGAGGGCGAACAGGAGACGATCACCTGGATGAGCTTCCACGAGGGCGACGGCGTGGACTACGGCCGGGTCCCCTACGCGCGCCGCCCCGGCGGGGAGCCCGTGTTCGACACCCCGGAGATGTTCGCCGTGGGCGTGCTCCCGGCCCGGGCCATGCCGGGCCACACGCTCCTTCACACGCTCTTCCCGAACGGCTGACCACCCCTGTGGTCCGCCGGCGGCCGGCCTCCACTGCCGGGTCCACGGTTTCGCAGCCATGCTGCGGGGCGCGCGGGGTGGGGACGCAGGCAGGTCATCCGGGCCGGAAAACGACGAGATCCCGTCCGATCGGACGGGATCTCGTCAACACGCTGTCGCTGTGGAGCTATGGGGATTCGAACCCCAGACCTCCTCCATGCCATGGAGGCGCGCTACCAGCTGCGCCATAGCCCCTTGCGTTTCGCACCGCCCAGCGGCACCACGCCAGTGTATAGGACATCGCACCCTGCTCCGTAACCGGCGAGGTGACCGTCGAGGCCGCCGGGACAGGCCCGCCCCGGCGGCCGTACGGTCAGCCGAGCGACAGGGCGCGGGTGATCAGGGTCGCCAGCTCGGACACCGCGGGGTCCTCCGTCGAGGCCGCCAGACGACCGGCGTGTCCGGCCAGCTCCTCGGTCTCGACCCCGGCGACCGGCCTTCCGGTGCGGAGATACTCGGCGAAGGCCGCGGCGACCACGTCCACCTGGAACCGCGGCGACGACTTCTCCCACGGAGAGGAGACCAGGTCGGCCCGTCCGATGGAGCCGCTGACCTCACCCGGGGCGCGGGTGTCGGGGTCCTGCCAGCGCACGGTCGCGGTGGCGAGCTGGCCGGAGGCGCCCTGGCGCAGCCGTACCTCGTACAGGGCCGTCACCGTGTGACCGGGGCCGACCTCGCCGCCGTCCTTGCTGTCGTCACGGAAGTCCTCGGCCGCGATCCGCCTGTTCTCGTAGCCGATCAGGTTGTAGGACTCGACCGTGGCGGGGTTGAACACGACCTGCGCCTTGGCGTCGCGGGCCCGCAGGTCGAGGGTGGCGGCGAGTTGCTCGACGAACACCTTGCGCGCGTCGTCGACCGAGCTGACATAGACGGCGGCGCCGTCCCCGTTGTCGGCGAGCTGCTCCATCAGCTGGTCCCCGTAGTCACGGCCGACCCCGACGCACAGCAGGGTGATCTGCTTGCCCGCGTACTCCTCGACCCGGTCCAGGATGCCCTGCCAGCTGGTGTCGCCGTTGTTGGCCAGGCCGTCGGAGAGCAGGATGACCCGGTTGGTCGCCACCGGCCTGAAGGCCTTCGCCGCCTCCTGATACCCGGTGGTCAGCCCCGCCTCCAGGTTCGTCGAGGCCTGTACGGCCAGCCGCTCGACGGCCGCGTCCAGCTCCTGCCGTTCGGTCGCGGGGGTCATGGACAGCACGACCTGGGCCTGGTCGCTGAAGGCGACGATGGAGATCTTGTCCCCGGGCCCGAGCTGTCCGATGAGCCGGTGCAGCGCCTCACGGACCAGGTCGAGTCTGCCGGGTTCGCCCATCGAGCCGGAGACGTCGACCACGAAGGTCAGGTTCGCCGGGCGTCGTTCCCGTGACTGCGCCTGACGGGTGCGCAGACCGACCCTGAGCAGCGCCGTACCGTTGCCGGGCATCCGTGCGCCGTCCAGCTGTACGGAGAAACCGTCGTCCTCGGGTTCCCGGTAGTCCTGGCGGAAGGAGTTGACGAACTCCTCCGGTCTCACCCTGTCCCGCTCCGGGAGTCTGCCCTCCCCGATGACGCGTCTGGCGTAGTCGTAGGAGGCGGTGTCCACGTCGAGGGCGAAGGTGGAGATCTGGTCGACGGTGGTGTCGTTCATGTCCTTGGACGTGCCGGTGTCATTCTCGCGTTCCTCGGGTGCCTGGGCGTTCGCGTCGCCCCTGGGCTGGGTGCTGGGCGACCTATTCGCCGAGCTCCCGCAGGCGGCCGTGACCCACAGGGCGAGGACGGCCAGGACGACGGCGAGCGTGCGTGGTTTCATGTTCGCCTCCACAGAGATTCACAGGGATTCGCCGTGATTTATCTGGATTTGCATGGATTCACGGGGACTCGCGGGATTCGCGCGCCATCCCGTACGACGACCCCCTCATGACCTGGGCCTGGCGCTTGACCCAAGCGAGCGCAAACCGTGCCCGGCGCGTGATCGGCCTCTCCCCGCTCGACACCTCAAGTGACCACACGTTTTCCTCATTAATCAGGCTTCGTGCGGAAAAAAGGGGACATAGGATTCGGGATCATGCGCGTGTATCTCGGACTGGCGGCCAAGCGTCCCGAAGCCGGAATTCCCGAGGCGGTGCTGCACACGGTGCGCGCCTCGATCGAGACCGCCTTCCCCGTCCCGGCCGAGGTCATCAGACCCCGCGAGTGGCACAGGCCCGGCGTCAGCCTGTTCGCCTGGACCAACGAGCCCGACGACTCCCGGACTCCCCCGCTGCTGGCCACCGGCCACGACAGGGTGACCGGGGTCAACGGCAACCTGGCCGTGCCCGGCGACGTCGACCGGCTCGCGGGCGCCCCCGAACTGAGCGCCGAGGCGGTCGGCGGCTGCTTCTCGGTCTTCCGCGCGACCGGTACCGAACTGGCCGCCGCGACCGCGATCCACCGGGTCTGCCCGGTCTACTACGCCGAGACCCCGGACGTGCACGTGATCGGCAGCAGGGCTCTGCTGGTCAGCCTGGCCGCCTTCGGCGAGCGGATCGAGTGGGACGTGCTCGCCCTGCAGTCGATGATCCGGCAGGGCTACTTCCTGTCCGACGAGACGCCCTACCGGGGGGTCAGCGCGCTGCCGCCCTCCTCGACCGTCACCGTCAGGGGCGGCAGCCGTACGGTCACCGAGGCGCCGCTGCCGGTCGCCGTCGCCGCGCCGTCCTCGGCCAGGCGGCGCAGGGCCCTCATCGGGGGGCTGGCCGACGCCCTGCTGACCTCGGTCGAGCCGCTGCGCGCGGCGGGCGAGCCGGTCAACCTCGCCCTCACCGGCGGCCGGGACAGCAGGCTGGCCGCCGCGGTGCTGCACGCGGCGGGGATTCCGCTGCGCGCGACCACGAACGGCCTCGACAGCCACCCCGACGTGATCCTCGCCGGGCGGATCGCCGGGGCGCTCGGCGTCGAGCACACGGTCATCCCCCCGGCGCGCACCGAGCGCAGGGACGCCGTCCTGGTCGAGCACCCGCTCGCCAGGACCTACGAGACACTGCGGACCTGCGAGGGGATGACCTCGGCCTACGAGTCGATCGTCGGCTACCTGCCGTACAATGCCAGGCCGACCATGTCGGGGCAGAGCGGGGAGGTGTTGCGCGCGGGCAGCTTCCTGCTGCTCCAGAGCGACCTGAGTCCCAAGGCACTGCGGCGCCGGATCGACACCACCTTCATGCGGGACAAGGCCCTGTTCAGCGCCGAGGCCAACGACCACGCCCGTGAACTGGCCCGCCCCTGGCAGGAGCGCGAGGGGGTCGAGGCCCTCGACCAGATGTACGTCTTCTACCGGATCGGCCGCTGGCAGGCCGGTTCAAGGGCGGGATCGCAGCGCCGGGGCGACCCGGTCTGGCCCTTCCTCGACAACCGGGTGGTGCGCGCGGCCCTCGGGCTCGACCAGGCGTGGCGGCTGTCGGAGGAGGTCGTCCACGAGCTCATCACGACCTTCGCCCCGAAACTTCGCCACATCCCCATCGAGGGCAAGCCGTGGCGCTTCACCGCCGACAGGCGCTACTACCCCTGGCAGCGTAAGCCGGGATTCCTGACGGCTCCGAAGACCGGGGGCGGCTGGAGCTGGCGCACCAGCCCGGGTGAGGCGCTGAGCGGCGTGCTGCGCGACCACATCCTGGAGCACCTCGACCTGCTGGCCCCGATCGTCTCCCCCGACGAGGTCCGCAAGCTGTTCGCCGCGCCCGTGGTCACCAAGCCCGCCCAGGTCTGGCATCTCTACACGGTGGCCACGATGCTGTCGGGCGCGTACCCGGGCAAGGCCCCCGAGGGACTCGACGAGATCCACGTCCAGGTCCCCTCCTGACCCGGCTACGTAAAATCACCCCTAGACAGCGGAGAGTTTTCCTACAACATTAGTGGGATATTGATCTCGGCCTAGGAGTTCCCGTGGCACTCATTCAGCCCGATCCCACCTTCTATCCGTCGGCCCGTGACGCCATGCAGGCGCCTCGGGAGGAGCTCGCCTACGTCGCCCTGCTGGACGCCGAAGGGCAGGGCCGTCCCGACGGGCTCGCCACGATCGACCTGTCGGACGGGTCGATCGTCAGCGTCGGCGACATGCCCCACGCGGGCGACGAGCTCCACCACTTCGGGTGGAACGTCTGCAGCGCCGCCCTGTGCCCGTACGCCCCGCACCCGCACGTCGAGCGGCGCTACCTGGTCCTGCCGGGACTGCGCTCCAGCAGGATCTACGTGTTCGACGTCAAGGACGACCCCCGGCGGCCCAGGCTCGTCAAGACGATCGAGCCGGAGACCGTATTCGACAAGACCGGCTACAGCCGCCCGCACACCGTCCACTGCGGCACCGACGCGATCTACGTCAGCGCGCTCGGCAACGTGGACGGCGACGCGCCCGGCGGCGTCTTCACCCTCGACCACGACACCTTCGAGCCCAAGGGCCGCTGGGAGGTCGACCGGGGCCCGCAGGAGCTGCACTACGACTTCTGGTGGCACCTCGGCCACGACACGATGATCACCAGTGAGTGGGGCACCCCCAACCAGATCGAGGCGGGCCCCTCGCTCGACCTGCTGGTCGGCAGGAAGTACGGCCACAAGCTGCACGTCTGGGACCTGACCAAGCGCAGGCACCTGCAGGAGATCGACCTCGGGGACCAGCACCAGATGGCCCTCGAACTGCGTCCCGCGCACGACCCGTCCAAGACCCACGGCTTCGTCAACACGGTCATCAGCGTCGAGGACCTGTCGGCCGGCATCTTCACGTGGTACCAGGACAACGGGGTCTGGAAGGCGGAGAAGGTCATCACCATCCCCGCCGAGCCCGCCGAGCCCGAGCTGCTGCCCGAGCCGCTCAAGCAGTTCGGAGCGGTTCCGCCGCTGGTGACCGACATCTCGCTGACCCTCGACGACCGCATCCTGCTGGTCTCCTGCTGGGGCACGGGCGAGTTGAAGGCCTACGACGTCTCCGACCCGTTCTCCCCCCGCGAGACCGGTTCGGTGCGCCTCGGCGGCATCGTCGGCAGGACCCCGCACCCGGCGCGCCAGGGACGGGCGCTGAACGGCGGCCCGCAGATGGTCGAGGCCAGCAGGGACGGCCGGCGGGTCTACTTCTCCAACTCGCTCTACCGCTCCTGGGACGACGTCTTCTACCCCGACGGCATCTCCAGCTGGATCGCCAAGGTGGACATCGGCGACGACGGCTCGCTCTCCCTCGACGAGGGCTTCTTCGTCGACTTCGCCGCCGACGGCCGCCGGGCACACCAGATCAGGCTGCAGGGAGGCGACTCCTCCTCCGACTCCTACTGCTTCCCCTCCTGATCCCCGCGACGACCGCAGAAAGGAGTCGGCCTCCTCCATGAACGCTCTTGCGGGCCCCGCCCCGAAGAACAGGACGGAGCGCGCGAGATGGACCTGACGTCCGTGCTGGTCCTGGCCGGTCTCGGCGCCTTCCACGGCCTGAACCCGGCCATGGGCTGGCTGTTCGCCGTCGCCCTCGGCCTGCAGGAACGCTCGCGCTCCGCGGTGCTGCGCGCCCTGCCGCCCATCGTGCTCGGCCACGCGGGCTCGGTGCTGGTCACGCTCGCGCTGGTGTCCCTCGCGCGGCTGGCCGTGCCTCCCAGGGCCGTCTCCTACGGCGTGGCGGCCGTGGTGTGCGGGTTCGGGATCTGGCGGATCGTACGGCGGCGCCACCCCCGCTGGGTCGGCATGCGGGTGAACCGGTGGCAGCTCGCCGGGTGGTCGTTCCTGATGGCCACCGCGCACGGGGCGGGCCTGATGGTGCTCCCGGTCACCCTGCGCGGTGGCCACGGCGCCGCCGTACTGGCCTCGCAGAGTCTGCTGGCCACGGCGGTCCACACCCTTGCGATGCTGACGACGGTCACGGCCGTCGCCCTGCTGGTCTACGAGAAACTGGGGGTGGCGGTGCTGCGCAAGGCGTGGTTCAACCTCGACCTCGCCTGGGCCGTGGCCCTCGTCGGCGCCGGGGCCTTCGCCGCCCTCACCTGACACGTTTGACCCTGACACCGTGTGAGCCCGTACACCTGGAACCATCATGTTCAGCATCGGAGACTTCGCCCAGCTCGGCCGCGTTTCGGTACGCATGCTGCGCCACTACGACGCGCTCGGGCTGCTGCGGCCCGCCCACGTCGATCCGGCCAGCGGCTACCGCTTCTACCACGCGGCGCAGCTCTCGCGCCTCAACCGCGTCATCGCGTTGAAGGACCTGGGCCTCACCCTGCAGCAGGTGAGCTCGATCCTCGACGAGAAGGTGACCGTGGCCGAACTCCACGGCATGGTACGGCTGCGCCGTGCGGAGCTTGAGGAGCGGATCGCCGCGGACACCGCGCGGCTGCTGCGGATCGAGGCGAGGCTCCGGACGATGGAGAGGGAGGGCCACATGGCCGTCGAAGAGGTCGTCGTCAAGCGTGTCCCGCCGGTGCGGCTGGCGGAGGTCAGCGCCGTCGCGGCGAGCTACGACAGTGAGGAGATCGGCCCCGTCATCAAGCCCCTGTACGAGGAGTTGTTCCAGCGCCTCGAAAGGGCGGGGGTCGCACCGTCCGGGTACGGCATCGCCCACTACGAACCCGTCCAGGACGGCTCGGTGGTCGTGCACGCCGGAGTCGAGGTGACGGCCCAGCCGTCCCCGGGGCACGACTTCGAGATCGTGGACCTGCCCGAGATCGGGACGGCCGCGACCATCGTCCACCGGGGGTCGATGGACCACGTCGACTCGACCTACCAGATCCTGGCCCACTGGGTCGAGGAGCACGGCTACCGCAGTCTGGGCCTGGCCAGGGAGATCAGCCTTGAGTGCCCGGCCGACCACGAGAAATGGGTGACGGAGATCCAGCTCGCCGTGGCGGCCGGGTAGCCCTGACCCGGTTCGTCCAAGAAGGGGATTCGTCGCCCACCTGGACGGATCCCCTTCTCCACGGTGACGCCGATCCCGGTCCTAGATCCACGCGCCCGCGGCGACCAGCGGCGCCAGCGCCAGGACGGTCCAGGCGAACCAGCGCCGGATCCGGTCGGCGGGCAGCCGCGTGGCCAGGCGCCCGGCGACCAGCGAGGTGAGCAGCGCCCCACCGGCGAAGAGCAGCACCAGGCCGTAGTCCAGCCGCGTGCCCACGTGCCCGGCGAACCCCGCCACCGAGTTGACCGCGACGACGACCAGCGAGGTCCCCACCGCATCGGTCGCGGTCAGGCCGAGGAG
Source organism: Streptosporangium jomthongense (assembly GCF_042650425.1). Taxonomy (NCBI): domain Bacteria; kingdom Bacillati; phylum Actinomycetota; class Actinomycetes; order Streptosporangiales; family Streptosporangiaceae; genus Streptosporangium; species Streptosporangium jomthongense. The sequence goes on from NZ_JBHSBC010000024.1 coordinate 7,872, forward strand.
CAGGGTCAGGGCGGGGACGACGGCGAACCCCCCTCCGACGCCGAACACCCCGGTCAGCACCCCGACACCGCCTCCCGCGGCCAGCGCCCTCGGCAGGCACCGGCGGCGGTTCACCCGCCCCGCCGTGGTACGGCAGGCACCGCCGGTCGACTCCGCGTCGCGCAGCATCCGCACGGCGACCACGACCATGATGACCGCGAACGCGGGCAGCAGCAGTTCGCCGGGCAGCCCACGGCCGAGTACCGCCCCGGCGAGGGCGGCAGGCACGCCTCCCGCGGCGAACACCGCCGCGACGCTCCAGCGGACCTGTCCCCGGCGCAGGCGTGGGACGAGCGCCCCCACGCTGGAGATCGCCACAACCGCCAGCGAGGTCGGGACGGCCACCGCCACCGGCTGGCCCGCGCCGTAGACCAGCACCGGCACGGCCAGCACCGAGCCACCCGCGCCGAGCAGTCCCAGGCTGACGCCCACGACCACCGCGCCGGCCAGCACCAGGGCCACGGTGAGAGTCATCGCCGACAGGCCCGCGCGAGCGCGGCGGCGGGATCACCGGCACCGGCCCTGTTGTACGGCAGGCGGGCCAGCAGCATGCCCATCATGCAGTTGTCACTGGCTCCCGCGTAGCCGAGCCCCGCGCCGACGAACGCCGTGACGAACAGGGCCGGTGCCCACCAGAGGCTCAGCGTGACGGAGCCGAGGACCAGCAGCCCCGCGACCAGGCGGACCTGCCTCTCCAGGCTCCAGCGGCGCCGTCCCCGGTTGACGGGCGCTCCCGAGGTGATCCAGGCGTTCAGCCCGCCGGTCATGACGGCCGTCCCGCGCAGCCCGGCGGCGGTGAGCTTGTCCTGGGCCGTCCTGGCTCGTCCGCCGGACTGGCAGACGAGCACGCTCCGGCCGGTCATCGCGCCGGCCAGTTGCGGCAGATACGCCTCCAGCCGGTCGAGGGGCACATTGACGGACCCGTCGATGTGCGCGCTCTCGAACTCGGCGGGGGTTCGCACGTCCAGCAGCAGCACGGCGCCTTCGGTCTCCCGGGCCGCGGTCAGCGCCCGGACGGTGGCCACGTCGACGGCGTTCACCGCGCCTCCCCCTTTCCGGCCAGGGCCGCCGCCACCTGCGAGGCGCCCGCGTCGCCGAGCACGACCGGGTGCAGGCCGTGGCGGGTGAGGACGGTGGCGGCGATCGAGGCCCGGCGGCCCGAGCCGCAGACGACCAGCACCTGCCGCTCGCCCCGCAGCTGTTCGGGGACACCCTGGGTGAGCAGGTCCGGCAGGAATCGCTCGACGGCGCCGGGCAGCGGGTCGGCCCGCCGTTCACCGGGCATGCGCACGTCCAGCACCCGGGCTCCGGGCATCCTTTCGAGGAAGTCGGTCAGGCCGAGCAGCTCGAAGCCGGCGCTCGCGTGCCCGCCGAGGTCGCGGACGACGCCGCGCACGTCGTCGACGCCGATCCTGGCCAGCTGGGTGAGGGCCTCGGTGACGTCCTGATCGGGTTCCGCCACCAGCACGATCGGTTCTCCGTACGGCACCAGCCAGCCCGCCCAGCTGCCGAAGTCGTCGCCGGGCGCGATGCCGGTCGATCCCGGCAGGAACCCCGCCGCCTGCACCGCACGCGGGCGGACGTCCACGACGTGCGCGTCTTCGGGGATCTCCTCGACCGTTGTCTCCGGCGGACGCAGGGCCGGCATGGCGGGCGCTCCGAGAAGGTTGGCCGGTCCCATGTGGGCGTAGAAGGCCGGGATGGGCATCGGCGCGGCCAGCAGTTCGTCGGCGAAGGCCTCGGCGTCGGGCAGCGCGAGCAGCGGGTTGTCCCGTCGCTCGTCGGCGATCGTGGAGGTGTGGCGGCCGACGCCGGACACGCTGCAGAAGGATCCCTCGCCGTGCGTCGGGAACAGGTCCACCTCACCGGGCAGCGCGGCCAGCCGGTGCAGCGAGCCGTACTGCAGCCTGGCCAGAGTGCGGGCGCGCTCGGGTCCGAGCAGGTCAGGCCGCCCTGCGGAGGAGACCAGCAGGCTGCCGCCGGAGAAGACCGCGACGGGCTCGCCGTCGATCAGCACCAGATAGCCGGTGTGCTCCGGCGTGTGGCCGGGCGTGTGCATCGGGCGGATGGTCAGACCGCCCCCACCGTCGATGTCCTCCAGATGGAAGGCCGGGGTGTGCGGGTACGCCGCCGCGGCGGCCGCCGGGAGCACCAGCTCGGCGCCGGTGCGCAGCGCCGCCTGTCCGCCTCCCGAGACGTAGTCGTTGTGCAGGTGGGTCTCCAGCACGAAGCGCAGCTCGACGTCGCGTTCGGCGGCCACGTCCAGGAAGCGGCCGATGTCGCGTTGTGGATCGACCAGGACACCGCGCCCCTCGTGGACGAGCAGGTGACTCTGGTCGCCGAGACCGGGCGTGCGGAACGAGATGACCTCCATCGTGGTCCTTCCTTTGGTAAATACCCCAGGGGGTATCAGTGAGACATGAGAGGGGCCAGGTACCCCCGGGGGTATATGCGGGACACACGGCGAGCGGGTGCCCCAACCGCTCGCCGCCCTTCGGTTCAGGCCAGGGCCAGGAAGAGCTTCTCCAGTTCCTCGACCCTCATCGGAGCCTCCTCACCACGGGCCTGGGCGTCCTGGCAGCATTTCAGGCCACTGGCCACGATCTTGAACCCCGCCCGGTCGAGCGCCTTGGACACGGCCGCGAGCTGGGTCAGGACCTTCACGCAGTCCTCCCCCGCCTCGATCATCGAGATCACACCCGCGAGTTGCCCATGGGCACGGCGCAGCCGTGTCACGGCGTCGCCCACCATCGATTCCGTCAGCTCCATACCCCCTAGGGTATGTATGGGTGTCCGTTTCGGCAAATCAGCGCATGTCAACGGCCGAAACTCCCGTTAGGAACGGCGTGGGTCGTAGTTCCGGAACTCGATCAGGCGGACATTGCTCTCCGGCAGCAGGGGCACCCCGCTGCCGGAGTCCAGCACCACCCGGCGCCCCAGGGGCTCGTGCAACGTGACGTCGATCCGGCCGGCCCTGTTGACGTCGGGGCAGATCCTCACGTCGTCGTCGTCCCGGACGTCGACGTCCACGACCACCGCCTCGGGCGTCTCGTGGACACGCGAGCCGTACGTCGTGTCGCAGTCGCCGTGCAGGTAGCTCAGCCGGAGCTCGGTCGGCGCGCTCGCCTCGTAGGTGTCCACCTCCTGGATCCCGTCGTCCAGCGGCCGGGGCGGCCCGCCCATCGCGGCCGGGTCGACCGCCACCCGCCGGAACGGCTCCGGCACGCCCCGCACGGTGAAGTCCCACGTCGGAACCCGTACCTCTCCCCTGCTGCTGGGCACCGTGGCCTCGCCCCGCGCCACCGCGACCACGCTCAACGGCCGGCAGCCCTCGGCCGGGCACTTCTCGTCGGCGAAGGACTTGGGCTTGCTCAGCCCCGCGTAGGCGGCCTCCGCCGTCAGGACCGGCACCTCCAGCGAGCCTCCGTCGGCCCAGCGCAACCTCGCCGGGGCGGGCGTCCCGGACGGCGGTTCGGTCTCCAGCCTCCAGACGCTGTTGATCGCGCTCCGTCCGACCCAGCGGGGTGTGCGCCTCCAGTCCGGCTCCAGGGTCAGGTTCCGCAGCGGGACGAACCCCGAGACCCAGGCCTCCCGCTCCGCCGAGCCCCGCCAGTGTTCGACGACCTCGCGGGCACGGGCGGCGAACTCGTCGTCGGTGACCGGCGCGTGTCCGGGACCGCAGGCCGTCACGAGCACGACGAGCAGCGCGATCGGGAGCAATCTCATGATCAGTAGACGCGCGACTGGGATGACCGGTTCGCCCCGCGAACGACTGTTACGGTGCTCCCCATGACGCACCCCGACCCCCTGCTCGGCCTCATCCACCGCACTCCGGCCGCCGCCGAACTGCTGACCTGGCCGTTCGACTTCGACGTCTCCCGCACCGACCACGTCGAGAAGGTGACGCTGCAGTCCGGACAGACCCTTGAGGCGGTCGCCGGTGACGGCGCGGGCGGGACGTACTTCCTCTGCGGGGACGCGGCCGGGCGGCGGCCGGTGCTCTACGCCGACTCCGAGGGGCAGGCCGGGCTGATCGGCGGTGACCTGACCTCCGCGATCCAGCTGATCGTGCGGGTCCCGTACTGGAGGGACTGTGTCTGGCGCGTCTCCGGCGGGCTCGAAGCGATGTCGTCGGTGGTTCCGGAGCTGGAGGAGGAGTACGCCGACCACGACATCGACCTCGACGCGTGCCGTACCTCGCTGACCGGACTGCTCGGGCTGCGCCTCCCGTCGACGACGGACGCGCTGACCCTCCTCATGGAGACGGTGGCATCGCCCGGCTTCGTCCTGCTCAACGAGTGGGGAGGCGCCTACGAACCGATCAGCGGGTGACCCCGGACCCCGCCAGTCCCTTCGAACCGCCCTGGGCCGAGGCTGAACACGGCCCGACCGGGTCCTACCGGCTCACGCTTGGCGGAGCGATCCGTGAGATCGTCCCCGGGGTTCGCGGCGGTCCCAGCGAGACGGCGGCCCCGGCGCACCGGTCTCCTTGCTCGGCTCGCCTCCGAAACCGCGCTGGTTGAGCGTCCGGCGGCCCCGAACCCCCCGGTGCCCGGCCTGCGACCACTGTGACGGTCTTTCGCACACGCCCTGCCGGACGTCGTCGCCACCGCACGATTACTCGAAATCGACCACATGACCGCTCCCCCGCCCGGCTACGGCCGGAGAAATACTTCGGGTTCGGATTTGGCAGCCGACCGTCCATGTATGGCAGAAAAGCTCCTGGATCGGCCGGTCGCACATAATTATGATTTCGATAAATCACCGACCCGAGGGAAGCGAAATGGTTCGTATGTTCAGAGCCGCGGGCGATCTTATGCTCATGATGGCGGCGCCGCGGGCCGAGGCGTCCGCCGACCCGACATATCTGCAGTGTTACTGCAATGACACGTGCGGGCTGATGCAGCGGATCTGCGGCCCCAGCGGCTGCAGCGACTGGTACCTCGCCGGAGGGTGCACCAAGCCGACCGGCGTCTACTCCTGCTGAGGTTTACCCAGCTCAAACCCCTGGAGGTTCACATGACTCGTCTGCTGAACAGGGTCGGGGACACACTCCTCTCCCTGACCGCCCCCCGGGCCGAGGCGTCCGCCGACCCGACATATCTGCGGTGCACCTGCAAGAACTGCGAACTCTGGCAGCAGATCTGCGGCCCCGGCGGCTGCAGCGACTGGTACCGCATCGGGACGTGTACCGCCGGAGGCTGCGATCACGGACCGTGGTTCTGCTGAACGGCGAATCCCGTGACGGCACGCATTTCCTCTGAAATGTTCCCGCAATCACACCGCCCCCGTTCAGCGGGAGGCTCGTGATATCGGTGGCATATTTGAGTTTCATATGCCGCCTGTCTCTCGCCCTGGTTCTCCTCGCCGCCGTCGCCGGTAAGTTACGCGGGCGAGGTGATCTGGCGCGGTTCCGCGCCGCGGTCGGTGAGTTCGGTGTGGCCCCGCGCTGGAGTTCCGCCGTCTCGGGTGCGGTGATCGCGGGCGAACTGGTCTCCGCGTCGCTGATGCTGATCGACGCCACCGCTCCCGTGGGCCTGGGACTCGCCGCGATGTTGCTGGCGGCCTTCACGGGAGCGATCGGCTCGGCCGTACGGCGGGGCGCGACGACGAGCTGCCGGTGCTTCGGCGCGTCCGATCAGCCCTTGGGTGTGCGGCACGTGGTGCGCAACGTGATCCTCCTGTCCGTCGCGGCGGCGGGCATGGCGGGGACCCTCCTGGCTTCCGGCGGACTCGACGTGACCGCCATGCTCCTCTCCGGTTTCGTGGCCGTCGTCCTGGCCACGCTGGTCATCGCCTACGACGACCTCGTGGCGCTGATCCTTGTCCGCTGAACGTCCGCTGAATTCTCTTGCAGGTCCTCTCAGGCTGGGAGTGTCGATGGATGCCGTACTGATCGCCGCTGTGGTCGTCGTCGGTTTTCTGGGCTTGCTCAACTTGCTGCTGTCGCTCGCGGTCCTGCGCCGGTTACGGGACCACGAGGCGAAATGGGCACGGGCCGGCCTCGACCGGCTCGTGGAGCGCAGGTCGTCGCCGGAGTCCGGATACCGCGTCGCCGACTTCGAGGCGACGGCGCTCGACGGCGCCACCGTGTCCCTGCGCGATCTGAGAACTCCCCTGTTCACGGGCTTCTTCTCCACGGGGTGCCCGTCCTGCCGGGAGGAGGTTCCCCGTTTCGTCGAGTACGCCGCCGCCATGCCCGGCGGCCCGGAGCGGAAACTGGTGGTCGTCTCCGGCACCCTGGAACAGGGCGCCGACATCATCGACGCCGTAGGCCGGGTGGCGCGGGTGGTCGTGGAGCCGCAGGACGGTCCGGTGACCGGCGCGTTCGGCGTACAGGGCTCACCCACGTTCGTCCTGCTCGACCGGGACGGCACCGTGCGCACGAGCGCGGTGAGCGTCCGCGAACTGGCCTCACCCCAGGTCCCCGCGCGGTGACGAGCGGACTCGGCCTCACCGCCGGCCACGTCGGCGGTGAGGCGACCTGGCGGGAGAGAGCGGTCGCCGCCCTGGGCGTCGCGTGGCACGCCGGACCGGCCCTGCTGCTGACCTATCTGACCGCCGCGCTCGTCACGGGCGCCGCGCCGGTCGGCGTCGCCTGGCTGACCAAGTACGTTCTGGACGGGCTGTCGGCCGAGCGGGTGCCCGTCGGCCGGTTGGTGACACAGGCCGTCCTGCTGGCGTGCCTGGGACTGCTCACGGCGACGCTGCCGTTCCTCTCCCGGTACGTGCAGGCGGAGCTTGGCCGGAGCATCCGGTTCCGCACCCGGGACCGGCTGTATGAGGCGCTGTCTCGTTTCGAGGGTATGGCCCGGTTCGAGGATCCCGAGTTCCACGACCGCATCGGCCTGGCACGGCAGGCGAGCGGGACGGCGCCGCAGATCGTCCTCGACGCGGCGCTGGGAGGCGTACGCGCCGCCGTCACCATGATCGGGTTCGCCGGAACGCTGCTGGCGGTGCGTCCCGTCATGGCGGGGTTCGTAGTGCTCTCGGCCGTGCCCGCCGTGGTCTCCGAGCTGGCCCTGAGCCGCAGGCGCGGTGAGATGCTCTGGACGACCAGCCCCAACGCGCGCCGGGAGTTGTTCTACTCCCAGCTCATGACCGACCGCGCGGCGGCCAAGGAGATCCGGCTGTTCGGCCTGGGCGACTTCATGCGGAAACGGATGCTGGCCGAACTACGACAGGTCAACGGCGCGGAGCACGAACTCGACCGGCGGGCCTTCCGCGCTCAGGTGGGCCTGGCCGCGCTCGCCGCCGCGGTGTCCGGCGGCGGGCTGGTCTGGGCCGTCCAGCTGGCCCGGGTGGGCGAGCTGACCCCGGGCGACGTGGTCGTCTTCGTCGCGGCGGTCGCGGGTGTGCAGTCCGGGCTGTCCGGGCTGATCACGTTACTGGCGAGCGGGCACCAGGGGCTCCTGCAGTTCGGCCACTATCTCACCGTCCTGAACGCGGGACCCGACCTGACGAGGCCGGACTCCCCGCTGCCCGCCCTGCCGCTGAGGGACGCGATCGAGCTGAAGGACGTCTGGTTCCGCTACGACGCCGACAAGCCGTGGGTGCTGCGCGGCGTCGATCTGCGCATCCCCCGCGGTGCCCTGCTCGCCGTGGTCGGCGTGAACGGCGCCGGCAAGAGCACCCTGGTGAAGCTGCTGTGCCGGCTGTACGAGCCCACGCGCGGGACGATCACCTGGGACGGGGTGGACATCCGTCTCATTCCGGTGGCGGAACTGCGTGACCGGATCGGCACGGTCTTCCAGGACCACATGAACTACGACTTCACCGCCGCCGAGAACATCGGCATCGGCGACCTGACGGCGCTGGAGGACCGCGACAGGATCCGCGCCGCCGCGACCGCCGCGGAGGCCCACGAGACCGTCTCGGGCCTGCCGTACGGATATGACACGCTCCTGAGCAGGATTTTCTTCATGAACTCCCGGTCGGACGGCAGGACGGCGGGTGTGACACTGTCCGGCGGCCAGTGGCAGCGGCTCGCCCTCGCGCGCGGCCTCATGCGGGGCAGGCGGGATCTGCTCGTCCTCGACGAGCCCAGCTCGGGCCTGGACGCCGAGGCGGAGCACACGATCCACCGGCGGCTGGTCGAGCACCGGCACGGCGCCACCAGCGTGATCATCTCTCACCGGCTGAACGCCGTCCGGATGGCCGACCGCATCGTCGTCCTCGCCGACGGCCGGATCACCGAACAGGGCACGCACGAGGAACTGATGACCGTGGACGGCGACTACGCCCGGCTCTTCCTCCTGCAGGCGCTGGGTTACGACACCGGGCAGGAACCGCAGGCGGTCTCCTCGTGATCGGACTTCTCACCTCGGTCTCCGTCCTCGCCGCGTTCGCCGTCCTTCTCGCCCGTCTGCGGCGGCGCTGGGTGCTGGTGACCGTGAGCGGCACCAGCATGACGCCCACCCTCCAGCCGGGAGACCGTCTCCTGGTACGGCGGTGCCGCATCACCGGATTGAAGGTCGGCGACATCGTGGTCCTGGAGCCGCCCCGCCCGGTTCACCCAAGGGGCGTCGTCGTCGTCGCGCCCGCACGACCGCGTACACGGTGGAAGGTCAAACGGGTGGTGGCGCTGCCCGGCGACCGGATCCCGGTGTCGGCGCGCGCCGCGTCGGACGGCCGGGAGACCGTCCCGGAGAACTCGCTGATCGTGTTCGGCGACGCCGGCGAGAGTCACGACTCACGTCAGGTCGGCCTGTACTCCGGCGACCGGATCCTCGGCGTGGCCGTCCGCAGGAGAGCCGGGCGGCTCCCGCGGCCGTGATCAGCGGCGGACCGTCACCACCGGACCGCGAAACGCCCCTCGACGGCCTCGCCGTCCCGGAAAGCGAAGATCCCGCCCGATCGGACCGATCAGGCGGGATCTTCGTCGACCACTTCGCTGTGGAGCTATGGGGATTCGAACCCCAGACCTCCTCCATGCCATGGAGGCGCGCTACCAGCTGCGCCATAGCCCCTTGTGTGGTGCAGAAGAAATCTTAGCCGACTTCCGGGACCCCTCGTGCCATCGCGGCGGCGACGAGGGCGACCAGGACGGAGGCGACGGCGCTCACCGCGACGATCGTGAAGGACAGCACGTAGGCGCCGCGGGCGGGGACGGCCGTGCCCGCGACGGTGATCGAGGTCAGCAGCGCGGCCGTCACCGCCCCCGAAGCGCTGCCTCCGATGGAGCGGACCAGGGAGTTGACCCCGCTGGCGATGCCGCTCTGGTCCATCGGCACATGCTGTACGGCCAGCGCCCCGAGGGCCGCGTAGGCGACTCCGAACCCGAGCCCCTGCAGCGTGTTGGCGACGATCAGGTCCGAGACCGAGGCGTTGAAGATCGCGAACCAGCCGAAGGCCGCCGCCGTGATGGCCGCGCCGACGGCCAGGGAACGCGCCGGGCCGAGGCGTCCGGAGATCCGTCCCGCCATGAAGGACGACACCAGCATGGTGACGGTGCTCGGCAGGGCGTAGAGGCCGACGTCGAGGACCGATCCGCCGAAGCCGTACCCGGCCGAGGAGGGGGTCTGGACGAAGCTGGAGACCAGCGTGAAGGAGCCGAACATCGCGAAGCCGAGCAGCAGCGCGGCCAGGTTGGCCGGCAGCGACCGGCGGCCGACGAGCAGGTCGAGACGGACCATCGGCGCCCTGAGCCTGAGCTGGCTGAACACCCACACCGCGCAGACCACCGCGGTGGCCGCGAACAGGGCGACCACCTGGGGGGATCCCCATCCCCAGTCGTTTCCCTTGGACACCGCGAGCAGCAGGCAGACCAGCCAGATCGACAACAGCAACGCGCCGACGAGGTCGAGGCGGCCCCCGGCGCGAGCCCCGCTGTCGTGGGCGCTCAGGGCGATGAGGACGATCGCGACCACGCCGAGTCCGGCGGTGATCCAGAAGACCGGGTGGTGGCTGGGCGTCCGGTCGGCGATGACGCCGGTGACGATCATGCCGAGGTTGCCGCCGATGCCCATGGTCGCGCTGACCACGCCGATCGCGGTCATCACCTTCTGGGCCGGGAAGCTGTCCCTGATCATGCCGATGGCCAGGGGGATCAGCGCCGCGGAGGCTCCCTGCAGGGCACGGCCCACGATCAGCACCGGCAGCGTGAGCGAGACGGCGCAGATCACGGAGCCCAGGACGAGCAGACCGACGGTGAACAGGATCATCCGCTTCTTGCCGTACATGTCCCCCAGGCGGGACAGCAGTGGCGTGGCCACCGCGCCGACGAGCAGCGATGCGGTGAAGACCCAGGCGACCTCGTCGACCGAGACGCCGAAGCCGGCCATCATCCTCGGCAGCAGCGGAATGACCACGGTCTGCTGGACGGAGACGACCATTCCCGCCATGGAGAGGGCGAGCAGGGTGAGCCAGAGCTGTCTGCTCCGGATCGCGGCACCGGATCCGGCGACGGCCACTCCTGCCATGCTCCCCCTCTTTTCCCATCGGCTTGCGGCAATGAGATGGTAAATGCTCGTCAGAAAACGTCATCTACTGGGTCATGTCGCGTCACGGGTGGCGTGATACGCCTTGGGCGCCATGTCCGTGGACTCCCGGGGAGCGCCGCCTTCAGCCCGCGGTGGTGCGCATGGTGAGCTCGGTGCCGTCCTGGGACAGTTCGAAGGACACGGTGACGGCGCCGAGCCGGGAGGTGCTCGGCAGGTGGGTGCCGCCGCACGGAATGGTCACCTCTCCCTCGGGCAGGCCACAGCGCCAGGTACGGCGTGCGGTCAGTTCGCGCCCGGGGCTCTCGATCCGGACCTCGGCGTCGGCCGCGACCCACTCCTTCAGCGTGTCGCAGACCTTCCCGGTGATCTCCGGAAGGCTCTCCTGCAGCCCTTCCGTGACGAAGCCCTTGCGGCGCAGCGACTTGCCGAGGCGATAGACGTCGAGGCTGCCCCCGGGCAGGATTCGCGAGGAGGCGATGGCCGTCTGGTCGAAGTCGGGGTTGCCCAGGCCGTCCGCGGAGATCTCCTTGCGCCACCGGTCTGCCAGCGCCGCGTTGAGCGCGAGCGCGGCGAGGTGGCAGGCGGTGTGCCCCGTGGAGAGCGCGTGACGGTACTCGGCGTCGACGGCGAGTTCGACCTCCCCGTCGGGGACCGGCTCCCGGGTGACGTGGACGACCAGCCAGCTCCACCCGGAGCTGCCGCGCCGTACCGGGATGTCCTCGCCGAGGTGGATCCGCTGCTCGCCGTCGGCCACCGCCCCGGTCACGCAGTCGGTCACCGCGATCCCGGCGATGGTCCCCCGGTCCGCGGGCTGGTCGGGCCAGGTGTGGTCGAGCGGATGGAAGGGGGTCTCGGCCACGACCGTCCCGTGCTCCTCCCCCACGGGGACCCTCGCCACGACTGTGGAGCGGCCCCCGGTCTCCCCCGCCGGATAGCTGACAAGCGTCGATCCCTCGATCACCGTTTCCCCCTTCTGCCCCTGTTGGTTCCTTCATCATCTCAGCCAAACGAGTATGGCCCGAGCCACCCCTGAGGAGGCACGGGCCATACGGCGGAGGGAGGGGGGATCAGAGGGCGGGGACGCCCTTCTCGTCCTCCAGATAGCGCGCCCTGCCCGCGTACCAGCCGGTGGCCAGCTGCACGCCGACGACCGCGAACAGCAGCAGGAACGACAGCGTCCAGCCTCCGCTGGCCTCGTGCATCACACCGACGACCAGAGGACCCGCGCCCGCGATGAGGTATCCGGCGCTCTGTCCGAAGGCGGACAGAGCGGCGGTGGCCTCGGGGGTCCGGGTGCGCAGGGCCAGCATGGTCAGCGCCAGCGGGAACGATCCCATCCCGATCCCGACCAGTACGGCGAACAGCCAGGCCAGGTTGACGGGGGCGAGCCACAGGCCGAGGAAGCCGATCGTGTAGAAGACCACGAAGGCCGCCACGACGGGCCGCTGGTCGGCGAACTTCGAGGCGATCCACGGCACCACCATGGAGACCGGGATGCCGATCGCGGTGAAGACGCCCAGCGTCAGCCCGGCCTGGCCGGGGGTGTAGCCACCGTCGATGAGCATCTTCGGCAGGAAGCCGAACATGATGTAGGCGACCATGCTCTGCGTGCCGAAGTAGGCGGCGACGGCCCAGGCGAGCCTGCTCCTGACCAGGCTCCGGGGACCGAGATCGCTGCTGCCCGTGTCCCGCTCCGGCTCACTGCGCGACAGCGCAAGCCACGGAATGGCGGCGACAGCGGCCAGCGCCGCCCACACCCCGAGGGCAACGTGCCAGTTGCCGTCGGCGGCCCGTTCGATCGGGACGGTCGCGGCGGCCGCGAGCATCGTGCCGGCCGCGAGGGCGGTGGTGTAGACGGTGGTCATGGTCCCGGCCCGGCCGGGGAAGTGGCGCTTGATCAGGGTGGGGATGAGCACGTTGCCCACGGCGCCGCCGGACAGCGCCAGCGCGCTGCTGAACAGGAAGACCTCGGCCGAGCCGACCATCGCGCGGATGAGCAGTCCGGAGCCCAGGGCGACCAGGGCGGTCAGCAGCAGCCGGTGTTCGCCGATCCTCCTGGCCAGGGCCGGTGTCACGGCGCCGACTGAGGCGAAGATGAGAACGGGTAGTGTGGTGAGGAGCCCGACTCCGACGCCCGACATGCCGAGGCCGGAGGAGATGCGGTCGAGCACCGGTCCCACACTGGTGACCGCGGTGCGCAGGTTCAGTGCGGCGAGGACGATTCCCAGCACGAGCAACCAGGCGAGAGATCCCGTCGTTCCACCGGTGCGGCCCCGAGTCTGATGGGTTAGCACGCTCATGCGGGGTTCAGTCCTCCTTCAATCGATTCACCCAATCGTAGGATGATTGGCTGACTCCAACTGTAACAGGACCTAAAACTTGGTTTGTTCCTGGCAATGCGCGCCCCGCCCGAAGCCCTGACACTGTGAAAGCCGGATCACGCCCTCCTTTACAGGGCGTGATCCGGCTTCCTTCCCTCAGTTCAGGGCGATGACCGGCTCAGACGCGCGGGCCCGGCATGGCGGGCGGCTCCTCGCCCGGCCGCCTGCCCGCTCCGGGCAGCGGGCCGCCACCGGGAGGAGCGAGCGGGGAGGACGGCGGGTACTCTCCGCCGACCGTGCGCGGCGGAACCGGATCGTCGTATCCGTAACCGCCGTTCCCAGCGCCGCCCTCCGGCCTGTCGGTGACGGTCGCGCCACCGCCGGCGCCGTAACCGCCCGGACGGTCGTGCGGCGCGGGGACCTCACCGCGCCAGGAGCCGCTCTCCCCGCCGCGCGACTCGATGAACGTCTTGAAGCGTTCCAGGTCGCCCCGGACCCGGAGCCGGACGAGCTGCAGCCAGTCACCCGCGGTCTCGACGAAGCCCTCCGGCTCGTACTCCATCTGGAGCGTGACACGGGCGGTCTCCGGGGACAGGTGGTGGAAGGTCACCACCCCCGCCTGGTGCGGGCCGTCCAGGGACTTCCACGCCACCCGCTCGTCCGGGTGCTGCTCGGTGATCTCGGCCTCGAACTCACGGTGGACGCCCGCGATCTCCACGGCCCAGGCCGTACGGGTGTCACTCAGCTGCCTGACCGATTCGACGCCTTCCATGAACTCGGGAAAGGTCTCGAACTGGGTCCACTGGTTGTAGGCCGTCCTGATCGGGACGTTCACATCGACGGACTGTTCGATCGTGCTCACAGGTCTGCCTCCCTCTCGTGGGTTCGGTAGGCCGACCTGCCCGACGATCCGCGGACATAACTACTTACGCCGCAAAAGCCAGTAAAGGCCTACAAGCGGCAGCACGAGAGGGATGAACACGTAACCGCTGCCGTAGCCCGACCAGACCGTCGCGTGCGGGAAGGCCTCGGGGTCGGCCAGGCTCAGCGTGCCGACGACCAGCACGCCCGCCAGCTCGACGCCGCAGGCCGTCAGGGCGAGGCTCCGCCTCCCCCTGACCAGCGCCACGGCCAGCACGAGGTAGACCAGCGCGGCGAACGCCGACAGCGAGTAGGCCAGCGGCGCCTCACCGAAACGGGTCGCGATCTGCACCGCGGCACGCGCGCCCGCGGCCAGGGCGAAGACACCGTAGACCGCGACCAGCGCGCGTCCCGGCCCCGAGCCGATCACCGGTTCGCTCATGCCGTCCCCTGCCAGATCTGCAGCAGCCGTCCCACCATGACGCAGACCGCGAAGGCGCCGACCGCGACCACCGCCGACCCCCAGCGCGAACGCTCGGCGAGGCCGAGGAAGACCGCCCCTGGCGGGATCACCAGCGTCCCCGCGAGGTAGCCGATCAGGGTCGCCGTCTCCGCCGGCCCCCTGCCCCCGATCACCCCGGCGACCGCGAAGCCCGCCTGGACGAGCAGGCCGAGTTCGAGCAGCGCGAGCATGACGAGCAGCACGGTGCCCATCGGCCTGTTCCGGCCCGCGGCCACGATGGCGGACAGCACGATGACCAGGGCCAGGATGATCAGGGCGGTCGCGAGCGGGCCGATCATCGGGACATCACCGTGGCAGGAGGCATGGGCAGTAGGTTACTGCCCGGTGCCGCCGCCCTCCTCTCCGCTTCCGCATACCCTGGACACGTGGAGACGATCCTGGTCAGCGCCTGTCTCATGGGACGGCGGGTCCGCTACGACGGGGCCGCCAAGACCAGCGGTGACGCGCTGCTGGCCGCCTGGCGGGCCGAGGGACGGCTGGTGCCGTTCTGCCCCGAGGTCGAGGGCGGCCTGCCCGTGCCGCGTCCTCCCGCCGAGATCGAGGGCGGGGCGGGCGGCGCGGCCGTGCTCGCCGGGGCGGCCCGGGTGCTCACGGCCGACGGCACCGACGTCACCCAGGCCTTCCTCACCGGGGCGCGGGCGGCGCTCGCCGCCGCGCTCTCCTGCGGTGCCCGGGTGGCGATCCTGAAGGAGGCAAGCCCCTCCTGCGGAAGCCTGACCATCCACGACGGCACCTTCGGCGGCGGGCGGCTGGCCGGTGCCGGGGTCACGACCGCCCTGCTCGAACAGCACGGCGTCTCGGTGTTCGGCGAGGACAGGATTCCCGCCGCCGCCGTACGGCTGCGCGAGTTGTCGCGATCCTGAGGCGTTCTCAGTACTCCCACACGTCGGTGCGGCTCTCCCCTCCGACGCAGTAGATCGCCGAACCGTGCTCCCCCTGGACCAGGTCCACCCTGATCCATCCCTCGGCCTGGGTCACCTTGGCCTCGTAGCCCGGGTTGGGGTTGGCGGAGACCACCCGGCACACGCCCCCCTCGATACTGAAGGCGACGGAGCCGTTCTTTGAGCTCACCGTCTTGGTCCCGCCCTCGGCCGCGAGGTGGGGCGTGGGGCTGGGAGTGGCGGAGGCCTTCTCCGGCTCGGGCGTTGCGGTCGGCGCCTTGGCCGGGGGCTTGGTCGTGGTCCGGGTCGGGGTTCCGGTCGCGGTCGGCTTGGCCGGGGAGTCGTCCGTCTGACGCTCGTGGCCGGAGATCCGCCTGGATCCGACCGACCCCTTCGTGTCGCCCTTCGGCAGACCGGTGGCCCGCGGGTGGGAGGTGCCGCGGCGGCCCAGGGGGGAGACGTAGGCCCCCGGGGTGCGCCTGCCCTGGGGAGAGGCGCTCGGCGGGCCCGTCACGACGGCCGTGCCGGTCGGCGGCTTCGAGGGAATCGCGACGGCCCCTATCCGGGACAGCTCCGCGTCCAGGGACTCGACCCTCGCGTCGTCGAAAACCTGGCTGGTCAGCACGTCACGGACACCAAGCCAGGTGATCCCGGCAGCCAGGACCGTGGCAGCACACCAGACCACAACGAATCCCCAGGTTTGCCTCATGCGGTGAATTATTACCTCATGTGCTTCTTTGTTCACTACGGTTACGTCGTATGGCGACGGTTCTCGTGGTAGAAGACGACGAGTACGTGCGCTCCGCGATGATCCAGGAACTGGGCAGGCGCCAACACGCCGTGCGCAGCGCGGGACGTGCGCTCGACGCGTTGCGGGAGATCACCCAGAATCCCCCCGACGCGGTGATCCTCGATCTCGGCCTGCCCGACCTGGACGGGTCGGAGGCGCTGAAGATGGTCCGCAGCGTCTCCAGCGTTCCGGTCATCGTGGCCACGGCCAGGGACGACGAGGCGGAGATCGTCCGCCTGCTGGAGGCGGGCGCGGACGACTACCTGGTCAAGCCGTTCTCCGGCGACCACCTCAACGCGCGGCTCGACGCGGTGCTGCGCAGGGCCCGGGCCGCGGGGCCGCCCCCGGTGCTGCGCGTCGGCGCGCTCTCGGTCGACCTCAACCGGCGTGAGGCCTCCCTGGGCGGGGAGCCTCTCTCGCTGACCCGGCGGGAGTTCGACCTGCTCGCCTACCTCGCGGCCCGCGCCGACCGGGTCGTCCCGCGCAAGGAGCTGCTCACCGAGGTGTGGCAGCAGTCCTACGGTGACGACCAGACCATCGACGTCCACCTGTCGTGGCTGCGGCGCAAGCTCGGTGAGAGCGCCTCCGCCCCCCGCTATCTGCACACCGTGCGCGGCGTCGGCGTCATGCTGATCACACCGTCGTGAGACGCACCCTGGCCCTGCTCGCCCTCGCCGGCGCCTCGATGATCGCCCTGGCCTTCCTGGTCCCGTTCGGGATCATCGTCAGGGACATCGCACACGACCGGGCGATCGCCGAGGCGGAACGGCAGGCCTCGGCGCTGGTCCCGGTACTGGCCATCACCACCACGCCGGCCCGGCTGGCCCGCGCGGTCGCCAGCACGGGCCAGCCGGAGCGCATCGCGCTCCACCTGCCCGACGGAAGGAAGATCGGCACCCCCAGGGCCTCGGCGCTGACCGTCGCCACGGCGGTCCGGCTGACCCGCGCCGCGACCTCGGACGAGCTGGGCGACGACTCCCTGCTGCTTCGCCCCGTCACCCTGGAGAACGGCAGGACCGCGGTCATCGAGATCTTCGTACCCGTCCAGGAACTCACCAGGGGGGTCGCCGTCTCCTGGGCGGTGCTGACCGGGGTGGCGCTGGTGCTGATGGCGGGCTCCGTGCTCGTCGCCGACCGGCTGGGGGCCCGGCTGGTGCGTGCCTCCCAGCGTCTCGGCAACGCGGCGACCTCCCTGGGAGCCGGTGACCTCACCGTCAGGATCGCCCCCGAGGGGCCCACGGAGCTGGTCGCGGTCGGCGAGGCGTTCAACACCATGGCCGACCGGGTGATCCAGTTGCTCGCCGCGGAACGGGAGATGGCGGCCGACCTCTCGCACCGGCTCCGCACGCCGCTGACCGCGTTACGTCTCAGCCTGGACCACCTGGGCCCGGAGGCCGAACAGAGCCGCCGGGCCCTGGGCCGTCTCGAAGCCGAGGTCGACGAGATCATCGCGGCCGCCAGGCAGCCCTCACGGGCCCCTGCCCTCGTCCACTGCGACGCGGCCCACGTACTGCGTGAGCGGCTGACCTTCTGGTCGGCGCTGGCCGACGACCAGCAACGGCCCTGGCAGCTGATCGGCGCCACGGAGCCGGTCAGGATCCCGGTCGCGGCGACCGAGCTCAGCGCGGTCGTCGACGCGCTGCTCGGCAACGTCTTCCGGCACACCCCCCAGGGCACCGCGTTCACGGTGACGCTGCACCAGGGACCGGACGCGGTCGGCATCCTGATCGCCGACGCGGGCCCCGGAATCGCCGACCCCGAGGCGGCGCTGCGGCGCGGGGCCAGCGGCGCGGGCTCGACCGGCCTCGGTCTGGACATCGCCCGCAGGCTCGCCGAGGGCTCGGGTGGCGCGCTGCGGATCGACTCATCGGTCCTCGGCGGCGCCCATGTGCAGCTGTGGCTGCGCACCGACCAGTACGAGCCCCTCTTCCGTACGGCCCGGCGCCCCCAGGCCAGACGCTGGCCGCGCAGGAAGGACGCCACGCAGGACGCCCAGGACTGACCCGCGCCGTCAGGCGGGTTCTCCGGAAACACCGGCCCCGGTCATCGCCAACGCCTCCTCACGTGTCATACGGGCGCCCTGGCCGTACGCCTCCTCGTAGGCCCGGTCGCCGAGCGCGCGTCTGGCGGCCCCGGCGAGCCGGACCACGTCCACGTCACCGGCCGACGCGGTTCCACGCACCGCCGTACCCGCGCCCAGCAGCAGGGCGGCCCTGGCCGGGTCACCCTCAAGCAGCGCGACCCCGGACATCAGCTCGACGACCAGGGCCGTCATCGTCACGTTGTGCAGGTCCGCCGTGGAGGCCAGCGCCCGGCGGTACCACGCCAGCGCCTCCCCCGCGACGCCCTCCGCCTCGGCGGTCAGCCCGAGACCGATCATGATCGTGGCCCGGGCCTCCTCACCGCCGAACCACCCGGAGGGGCACCCGGCGAGCGCCTCCTCGGCCAGGCTCCTGGCCCGTGCCGTCTCACCCCGCGCCCTGGCGACGGTGCTCAGCACGTGACGGGTGAGGGCGAACACCTCGGAGGCCCCCGTACGGCGCGCCAGCACGGCGGCCCGTTCCGCGTCCTCCGCGGCCCCCCGGAGATCCCCCGTCTGCAGGCGCACACCGGCCCGCTGGCACAGGGTCCCGGCGACGTCCTCCTCGGCCCCGAGCTCACGGGCCGTCCGCAGGGCCTCGTCGCACAACGCCCACGCCCGTTCGGCCTCTCCGCGCCAGGAGGCCAGTTTGGCGAGCTCGGACAGCGCGACCGACGTCCCCCACCTCTCTCCGACCGCCCGGAAACCGGCCAGCGCGGCGGACAGGCTGTCCTCCGCCTCACCGAGCCGCCCGGTGTAGGCCGCCACGAGCCCCTCGCCGAGGTGGTTCAGGGCCCGGCTCCACGGGTCGGTGCCGACCAGCCCGTACCACCGGTCGTCCAGGTTCGCGGTGTGCGCCTCCGGGATGCCCATGGCCATGCCGAGCAACATGGTCATGAAGGGCTGCCTGGGCGGACGGCCGCCGGCCAGCATCGTCGCGACGGCGTTGCCCAGATGGGCGTCGAACTCGCCGCGCGGCCCGCCGGAGGCGATGCTCAGGACGCCCACGGTGTACTCCTCCTCCAGCCCCTCCGGAGGATGCGGGCCGATCCCGCGCAGGAGCTCCTCGGCCCGCGCCGCCCCCTGGCTGCGCAGTCCCCGCAGCCACCAGTAGGTCGTCAGGCGCGCCAGCAGCCGCAGCGCCGTCCCCCGCTCCGCCTCCCCCGCCTCGGTGGCGTGGCGGAGCGCGGCGTGCAGGTTGTCGCGCTCGGCGTCCAGCGCGGCCAGGCACTCCAGTTGCTCGGCGGTGATCAGGCGTGGCTCGACCCGTACCGCCAGGCCGAGGAAGTACTCCGCGTGCGCGCGCCGCGTCCGCCGGGTCTCCCCCGCCTCAGCGAGCCGTTCCGCGCAGAACGCCCTGATCGTGTTGAGCATGCGGTAGCGGGTTCCCGAGACCTCCACAAGAGACTTGTCCACCAGGCCGGTGAGCGCCTCGACCGTGCCGCCGTCCGGCAGCCCGCACACCGCGCGGATCGCCTCAAGCGTCGCGCCCCCGGCGAAGACGGTCAGCCGCCCGGCCAGCGCCCGCTCCTCCGCCCCCAGCAGGTCCCAGCTCCACTCGACCACCGCCCTGAGCGTGCGGTGCCTCGGCTGCGCGGTACGGCTGCCGCGCGACAGCAGCCCGAACAGGTCGTCCAGCCTGGCGGCGACCTCGCCGACCGGCAGGGAACGCAGCCTGGCCGCGGCCAGCTCGATCGCCAGGGGCTGACCGTCGAGTGCCCGGCAGATCCGTCCCACGGCCTCGGCGTTGTCCTCCCCGACGGTGAACCCGGGCAGCACGGCGGCGGCCCGGTCGGCGAACAGTTCGACAGCCGGGTAACCGGGCATCTCCCGCGCCGGGGTTCCCCTCGGCGGCACCGCGAGCGCGGGGATCGGGCACAGGCTCTCGCCGGTGATGCCCAGCGCCTCCCTGCTCGTGGCGAGGACCCGCAGCCGGGGACAGGCGCCGAGCAGCCGCCCGGCGAGCGCCGCGACGGCCTCGACGAGGTGCTCGCAGTTGTCGAAGATCAGCAGGACGCTCCGTGCGGCGAGCGCCGCGACCATCCGCTCGACCGCGTCGCCTCCCGGTCTGCCGAGTCCGGGGGTGAGCCACGCCTCGCGCAGCCCGAGGGCGTCGAAGACCGCCTGGGGCACCTCCGCGTCCCGGCTCAACGGCGCGAGGTCGACGAATCGGACCTCCCCCGGGTGCCGGGTGGCCACCTCGACCGCCAGCCGGGTCTTGCCCGCCCCTCCCGGCCCGGTGACGGTGACCAGGCGTGCCCGTTCGAGCAGCGCGCCGACCCGCTCAAGCTCCCGCCCTCTGCCCACGAAGCTGGTGAGCTGGGCCGTGAGCGCGTGCCTCTCCGGAGCGGCGGGCACCACCGGCCCGGAGAGAAGGGAGAGGTCCGCCCTCAGCACGGCCAGGTGCGTGGCGGCCAGCTCCGCCGACGGATCGGCGCCGAGTTCCTCGGCGAGGAGTCCTCTGGCCTCCTCGTAGACGGCCAGGGCCTCGGCCTGCCTGCCACCGCCGTACAGCGCCCGCATCAGCTGACCCCGCAGCCGCTCCCGCAACGGGTGCGCGGCCACCAGGCCGGTCAGCTCGGCCACCAGCGCCCGGTGCCCGCCCATGGCGAGCTCCGCCTCGACCCGCTCCTCCACGGCCGAGAGCCGCAGTTCCTCAAGCCGTACGGCCTGCCCGCGCGCGAACGGGGCACCGTCCACGTCGGACAGCGCGGGCCCCCGCCACAGGGCCAGCGCCTCGCGCAGGAGGCCGGCCGCGCGCGGGGCGTCCCCCTCCTCCAGGGCTCGCCGTCCCCGGACGGCCAGTGCCTCGAACCGGTGAACGTCCACCTTCTGCGGGCTCACCGCGAGCCGGTAACCGGCGGGGGTGAACTCGACCGTCCCGGCGTGCCCGAGCAGTCTCCTGAGCCGGGAGACCTGAGCCTGCAGCGCGTTGGCGGCGTTGCCACGCGTCTCCTGACCGTAGAGGCCGTCGATCAGCCGCTCGACGGTCACCACCCGGCCCGCGTCGAGGGCCAGCAGCGCCAGCAGCGCGCGCGTCCTGGGCCCGCCGACGGGGACCGGGCCGCCCTCGGCGTCCCTGATCTCCGTCGCGCCGAGCAAGCCGAACCACATGTCATCGATTATCGTGCGCCGGCCCCGCCCCACGGATCAGGGCATCTCAGGCCTGTCTGCCCACCGCCGGAGAACTGCAGAAAACACGAGATCCCGCCCGATCAGCTGATCGGACGGGATCTCGCCGGTCCTGTGGAGCTATGGGGATTCGAACCCCAGACCTCCTCCATGCCATGGAGGCGCGCTACCAGCTGCGCCATAGCCCCTGGTCACCGCTCCGAGTGCTCTCGTTGCGGCGCTTGGGAAGCATACAAGGACACCCGGGGGTTCACCTAATCGACGACCGTACGGCTCTCGCCCTTCACCGGGCGTGAGCCGTACGAGGGGTCAGCTCTGCGTCACCTCGGGGCTGTCGTCGCTCTGGACGGGCTCGGGGAGGGTTCCGGCGTTGTGCTCCATCAGGCGCCAGCCCCTGCGTCCCTCCTCCAGCACCGACCAGGAGCAGTTGCCCAGGCCGCCGAGGGCGGACCAGAGATCCTCAGGCAGGCCGAGCAGGTGGGCGATGCCGAGCCGGATCGCCGCTCCGTGGGAGGCGACGACCAGCAGACCGTCCTCGTCGAGCCGTTCGGCCCATCTGCGGATGGAGGCCGAGACACGCGCGGCGACGTCGGCGACCTCCTCACCGCCGGGGGCCTCCCAGGCGGCGTACTGCTCGGGCCACCCGGCGGAGATCTCCTCGCGGGTGAGCCCCTCCCACTCACCGCCGCCCCGCTCCCTCAGGTCCTTGTCGACCGACACGCTCAGACCGGTGAGACGGCCGAGCGCGGAGGCGGTGTCGTAGGCCCGCTGGAGATCGGAGGCAACGATCATGGTGGGGCGGAGCGCGGCGAGCAGCGAGGCGGCCCTGGCCGCCTGGGCGACGCCGGTCTCGTCGAGCGGGATGTCGCTGTGGCCCTGGAAGCGGTGTTCGACGTTCCACAGCGTCTGGCCGTGTCTCAGGCAGACGACACGGCGGCTCACTCAGTTACCGCCGGGCGGGCACGCTGGGCGGCGGCCTGCGCGACGCTGTCGGGCAGGGCGATGGCGGGGCAGTCCTTCCACAGCCGCTCCAGGGCGTAGAAGGTGCGGTCCTCCTCGTGCTGGACGTGCACGACGATGTCGACGTAGTCGAGGAGAACCCAGCGGCCCTCACGCTCTCCCTCACGGCGGACGGGCTTGGCGTGGGCCTCGACGCGCAGCCGCTCCTCGATCTCGTCGACGATGGAGCGGACCTGACGGTCGTTGGTGGCGGAGCAGAGCAGGAAGGCGTCGGTGATGACGAGCTGGTCGCTCACGTCATAGGCGAGGATGTCGTCGGCCAGCTTGTCGGCCGCGGCCTCGGCGGCGATCCTGATGAGCTGGACGGATCTGTCGGTTGCGGTCACGGTTTCGGTTAGTCCTCCAGTAGTCGGCGCTGTCACCTATCAGGGTGCCCGATCGAACGCCTGTCGAAGAGCCGCCTTCGGGTACAACGCCTATCGTGTGCCACCCGATTCCACGTCGCAAACGGATTGATGGTCCGGCGAAGAGCGCACATGACGGTAAAGGCCGCGTTTGTTGATGTACTGCACAATACCGTCAGGGACCAGATACCAGATGGGTTGTCCGGAAGAGACACGTTCTCTGCACTCCGACGACGAGATGGCCAGCGCCGGAATCTCCAGCAGGCTCACCTTGCCCTCGGGCAGCCCGGGGTCGCGCAGGATGTGACCGGGCCGGGTGGCCCCGACGAAGTGCGCGATGGTGAAGAGCTCGTCGGCGTCGTGCCAGCCCAGGATCTGCGACAGCGCGTCGGCCCCGGTGATGAAGTACAGCTCGACGTCGGCTCCCCCCGCCGCGGCGATCTCCCTGAGGGTGTCGATGGTGTAGGTGGGCCCGGGGCGGTCGATGTCCACCCGGCTCACCGAGAAACTCGGGTTCGAGGCGGTCGCGATGACCGTCATCAGATAGCGGTCCTCCGCGGCCGAGACGGTCCTGTCGGCCTTCTGCCACGGCCGCCCCGTCGGCACGAAGATCACCTCGTCGAGGTGGAAGTGATGCGCGACCTCACTGGCGGCGACGAGGTGCCCGTGATGGATGGGGTCGAAGGTGCCGCCCATGACTCCCAGGCGTCTCTTCCCCGTGCCGTTGGCCGCTTTCATCATGAAACGGACCATACGCGTAAGCCGTACCCGGCTTTTAATCACCCCCCGCGCATGCCCGGCGGGCCCGACGTAGCATGCCGGACATGACCACCACCCCGGATCGCAATCGCGTGCAGCTTCCCGGCGTAAGCTCACGTGCCTACGAACATCCCGCCGACCGGTCCGCGCTGGTAGCCCTGCGCTCGCTCAGTGGGTTCGACACGGTTCTCAAGCAGATGTCCGGCCTGATCAGTGAGCGCCGCCTGCGCCTGATCTACCTCGCCTCCGCGGTGCGCACCGGCGAGACCCAGTTCCGCACACTGCACGACATGGGCCGTGACGCGGCCTACACCCTGGACCTGCACCGCATTCCCGAGGTGTACGTCCAGCAGAGCCCGCAGGTGCAGGCCATGGCGATCGGGTTCGACGACCCGTTCATCGTCGTCACCACCGGCCTGCTCGACCTCATGGACGACGAGGAGCTGCGTTTCGTCGTCGGCCACGAGACCGCGCACATCCTGTCCGGCCACGCGGTCTACCGCACCATGCTGGACATCCTGACCCGTCTGGCCACCCGCGTCGCCTGGATCCCGCTCGGCTACATCGGGCTGCGCGCGATCGTCGCCGGCCTTGAGGAGTGGCACCGCAAGTCGGAGCTGTCGGCCGACCGCGGCGGTCTGCTCTGCGGCCAGGACCCGGAGGCCGCGCTGCGCGCGCTGATGAAGCTCGCCGGCGGCTCCCGCCTGCACGAGATGAACATCGAGGCCTTCCTCGACCAGGCCCGCGAGTACGACACGGCCGGTGACGTCCGCGACGGCCTGCTCAAGGTCCTCAACCTGCTCGGCACGACCCACCCGTTCGCCGTCTCCCGGGTGGCCGAGCTGGACAAGTGGCGCCGCAGCGGCGAGTACGAGACCATCCTCTCCGGCGACTACCCCCGCCGGGCCGACGACGCGAACGCCAAGATCTCCGAGGAGGTCAGGGCCGCCGCCCGCTCCTACCGCGAGTCCTGGTCCCAGTCGCAGGACCCCTTCATCGGCGTCCTTCGCGACGTCGCCGAGGGCGCGGTCAACGCGGGTGAGCGCATCTTCAACCGCTTCGCCCGCCGCGACGGCAACTGAGGGCGTGGCTCCCTGAAAAGGTCTGGAAGGCCGCCTTCCGGGCCTTTTCCGAAGGCCACCCCTTCCGGAGGCCCCGTGAGGCGCTCCGGAGGCTAGATCAGGAACGCGAGCGCGCGCACCGCGGCCGCGCACAGGGCGACGAACCCGCCCAGCAACGCGAGCATGCGCAGCCCCTCCTTGTGAAGCTCGGGGAACCTCGCGCCGACCCGCTCCACCTCCCGGTTGACGATCATGCCGCAGAGGACGCCGAACACGACGCCCGCGAGGATCACCGGGGCAGGCTGCAACCACCACTCAGGCGGCGGTGAACCCCCGCAGGCCAGCCACAGGGTCACCCAGGCCGCCGCGGCGGCGGGAACCCCCGGCCAGGCGAGCACGGTCAGCAGCGAGATCGCGAAGACCGGCGGGAAGGACGCGGCCCGCAGGACACCCCGCGACCTGGCCGTCCTGCGTCCGCGCGCCAGCCGGTGCCCGGCCCAGACCGAACGGACCAGCGCGGCGCAGGCCCCCGTCACGGCGAAGGTGGCCACCGGCCAGATCACGGTCGCCACGACACACGGCACGGCCAGTACGGCCAGCAGCAACCCCAGCGCCGCACTGCCCTTCTGGGACGGCCTGCCGGGCGCGGAGTCCTCTGCTGTGCTTCCCGCCCGCGGCCTCCTGACCATCCGCCGGACGGGCCTGTCCCCGGACGGCTCACCGGTCACGGGCTGACGCGTGACCCCCTCGTGCCCCTGGACGGGCCGTCCGGCCCGCGGCGGCTCCTCCGTCCTGGTGCCCGTCCCACGCGGGCGTGCCTCCGCTCTGCGCGCCGCACCCGCCGCGGCGGCCACCGGAACCTGCCGCGTCGCGCCGCGCGGCCGCTGCTCCGCTCCCGCGGCCCTGGCCAGGCGGCTGAGACGGGCGGTGAGAAGGGCCGCGGTCGGGCGCTTGGCCGCCTCCCGGTGCAGGGCCGCCCGCACCAGTGGGAGCAGCGCCGCCGGGACACCGGCCAGGTCGGCCTGGCCGTTGAGGATGGCGTACATCTGCGCCTCGGCGGGTCCCCTGCCGAAGGTGGGGCGCCCCGTCGCCGCGAAGGCGACGGTCGCCGCCCAGGCGTGCACGTCCGCGGGCTCGCCGACGGGCTCGTCGGCGAACACCTCGGGAGCGGCGTAGCTGGGGGTGCCCAGGAAGGTTCCGGTCAGGGTGAGCCGGGTGGCGTCCAGCACCTGGGCGATGCCGAAGTCGATCAGGACCGGGTCGTTCTCCACGTTGATCAGGACGTTGGCGGGCTTGAGGTCACGGTGGACGATCCCGGCCGCGTGGGTGATCGACAGGGCGGTGGCCAGGCCGTGGGCCAGGTTGATCAGCGCCGTCCCTCCGAGCGGGCCGCCGCGCCGTACGCGGTCGAGGAGGGTGTCTCCCTCGATGTACTCCATGACGAGGTAGGGGCGTTCACAGGCGAGGTCGGCGTCGAGGACCCGCGCGACGTAGGGGCTCTCGACCCGGCGCAGCGCGCGCACCTCGCGTTCGAGGCGTATCCGCGACTCCGCGTCGGCGTCGACGGCGTCGTGGAGCATCTTGAGGGCGACGCTCTCACCACGCTTGTTGGTCGCGTGGTAGACCTCACCCATGCCGCCCCGGCCTAAGCGCTCAACCAACGTGTAGGAGCCGACGCGCCCGAGACGACCCACGTGACCTCCTGCGTCGGCCACATGGCCCTGGGGGACCGCTGTGCCTACCGGGTCGCACGTTCGCCCGTGCTTCCCTGCTCTCCAGCCATAGGAGTCCTCACCCTAGCGGGCGAATATGACGATTTTCCGGAGGCGCGCCGTACGAGGGGAAAGATCCGTGCCGATTCAGGGGCGGGAGTCCTCCAGGAGGCTGTCCAGCTCCGCCGTCGGCTCGGCCGACAGGTCCCGCCTTCCGGTACGGCGCCAGCGCACATGCCCCCTGCCCTCAAGCCACAGCATCAGGCGGTCGAGGCACACCAGCACGACGACGACGAACAGGAACGCGATCACGGTCTCCATGGGGCCCAGTCAAACCATCCTGGGCCCCGATCACCCGGAGCGACACGCTCTAACCGTTCGTAGCACCCGAGGAGGCGATGACCGTGCCCGCACCGGTGCGCAGATGCCCCTCACCGGTGTAGACCCACTTGGTGGAGGTCAGCTCCGGCAGGCCCATGGGCCCGCGCGCGTGCAGCTTCTGGGTGGAGATGCCGATCTCGGCACCGAACCCGAACTCGCCGCCGTCGGTGAACCTGGTCGAGGCGTTGACCGCGACCGCGGCCGAGTCGACCAGGGCGACGAACCGCCGGGAGGCCGTGACGGAGCGGGTGACGATGGCGTCGGTGTGGCCTGAGCCGTACCTCCTGATGTGCGCGACCGCCTCCTCCAGGGAGTCCACGACGGCCGCGGCGATGTCCAGCGAGAGATACTCGGCCAGGAAGTCCTCCTCCCCTGCGGGCACCACGCCGTCACCGTGGGCGGCGATCCTGGCGTCGCCGTGCACCGTCACGCCCTCGGCCGCCAGCGCGGCCAGTGCGCGCGGCACGAAGGCGTCCGCGACGTCGGCGTGCACCAGGAACGTCTCGGCGGCGTTGCACACCGAGGGGCGCTGCGCCTTGGCGTTGACCAGGATCTCCAGGGCGAGGTCGAGGTCGGCCTCGGCGTCCACGTAGACGTGGCAGTTGCCGACACCGGTCTCGATGACCGGGACCGTCGACTCCTCGACCACCGAGTTGATCAGTGAGGCCCCGCCGCGCGGGATCAGCACGTCGACCAGGCCACGGGCCCGCATGAGCTCCTTGGCCGACTCCCTGGACTGCCCGGGCACCAGCTGTACGGCCCCGGCCGGGACGTCGGTGCCCGCCAGCGCCTCCTGCATGATCCTCACCAGGACCGTGTTCGACTCGTAGGCGCTCGACGAGCCGCGCAGCAGGGTCGCGTTGCCACTCTTCAGGCAGAGCGCGGCGGCGTCCACGGTCACGTTGGGACGGCCCTCGTAGATGATGCCGATCACGCCGAGCGGCACCCTGAGCTGGCGCAGTTCGAGGCCGTTGGGCAGCGTGCCGCCCCGGATCACCTCACCGACCGGGTCGGGCAGGTCGGCGACCTGGCGTACGGCGTCCGCGATGGCGGCGACCCGTCCCTCGTCGAGCCTGAGCCGATCGATCATGTAGGCCTGAACGCCGTTCTGTTCCGCCCGCTCGACGTCGAGCGCGTTCGCGGCGACGATCTCGGCCGACCTGGCGACCAGGGCGTCGGCGATCGCGCGGAGCGCGACGTCCTTCGGGGCCCGCGGCAGCGGGGCCAGCTCGGCGGCGGCCTCCTTAGCCGCCAGGGCTACCTTCAGGAAGTCCTCGGACATGTCGCGCTCCAAAAGAACTAGTGGTGGGACTCCAGTATGACGATGTCGTCACGGTGGATGAGCTCGCGTTCATATTCCGGACCCAGGCTGGCGCCCAGCTCACGCGTCGAACGGCCGAGCAGGTCCGGGATCTCCACGGCGTCGAAGTTGACCAGTCCCCTGGCGACCACCCCGCCGAGCGGCCCGCACAGATCGACCGGGTCACCCGCGGCGAAGTCTCCCTCGACGGCGGTGACCCCGGCGGGCAGCAGCGACTTGCGGCGCCCGACCACGGCGTCCACCGCACCCGAGTCCAGGTGGAGCCTGCCCCGCCCGGTGGTCGCGTGCGCCAGCCAGAGCAGGCGGGTGCCCGGATGACGGCCGTCGGGGTGGAAGCAGGTGCCGATGTCGGCGCCCGCGAGGGCCTGCGCGGCGTGCGCGGCCGCGGTCAGCACCACCGGCACGCCCGCACCGGTGGCGATCCTGGCTGCCTGCACCTTGGTGACCATCCCACCGGTGCCGACGGCGCCGCCCTTGCCCAGCTCGACCCCGACCAGGTCCTGCGGGCCGCGCACCTCCCGCAGCCTGCTGGCACCGGGACGGCGCGGGTCGCCGTCGTAGAGCGCGTCCACGTCGGACAGCAGCACCAGGGCGTCGGCCCGCGTCAGATGGGCGACCAGGGCGGCGAGCCGGTCGTTGTCGCCGAAGCGGATCTCGTCGGTGGCCACGGTGTCGTTCTCGTTGACCACCGGGACGATGCCGAGTTCGAGCAGCCTGCTCAGCGTGCGCTGGGCGTTGACGTGGTGCGAGCGGCGCATCATGTCGTCGGCGGTCAGCAGCACCTGGCCGACCCGCAGGCCGTAGCGGGCGAAGGAGGAGGTGTAGCGGGCGACCAGCACCCCCTGGCCGACCGAGGCCGCGGCCTGCTGGGTGGCCAGGTCACGCGGCCTGGCCGAGAGACCGAGCGGGCCGAGACCCGCCGCGATCGCCCCGGAGGAGACCAGCACGACCTGCGTCCCCGCCGTACGGCGCGCGGCGAGCACGTCGACCAGGGCGTCGACCCGGTCGACGTCGATCGTCCCCTGCGGGGTCGTGAGCGACGACGAACCCACCTTCACGACGAGGCGCGAGGCCGTACGGATTCGATCGCGCACAGAGTCCACGAAACGCTCACCTTTCCCGGAGTCGGAGGGGCCGCGGAGATCACCGCCGGACAGCAGGCTATCCGAGCCTGTTGTCCGTACCGCGCGGCCCCTGGTGCACGGCCTCGGCGTTGAGGGTCGGCTGCCAGTCGAAGATGTAGCCGCTCTCCATGGAGCCGATGATCACCTCGGCGCCCGCCTTCGCACCCGCCTTGGTGAGCTCCTCCTCGACCCCGAGCCGTTCGAGACGGTCGGCCAGGTAACCGACGGCCTCGTCGTTGGTGAAGTCGGTCTGGCGGATCCACCGCTCCGGCTTCGCCCCGGTGACCTGGAAGGTGTTGTCGTCGACCCGGCGCACCGTGAAACCCGTGTCGCCGAGTTGCTTGGGCTTGATGACCAGGCGGGTCGGCTCGACCACCGGCGCGGCCTTCCGCGCGGCGTCGACCATCTCGCCCATCGCGTAGGTCAGCTCCTTGAGGCCCTCGTGGGTGGCCGCGGAGATCGTGAAGACCCGCATGCCCCGCTCCTCAAGCATCGGCCTGACGATGTCTGCCAGCTCGCGGGCGTCGGGGACGTCGGCCTTGTTGAGCACGGCCAGACGTGGCCGGTCCTCCAGCTTGCCGTACGCCCTCAGCTCCGCCTCGATCGCCTCGTAGTCGCTGATCGGGTCGCGGTCCGGCTCCATGGTCGCGCAGTCGATCACGTGCACGAGGGTGTTGCAGCGTTCGACGTGCCGCAGGAACTCGTGCCCCAGCCCCTTGCCCTCGGACGCCCCCGGGATCAGGCCGGGCACGTCGGCGACGGTGAAGATCGTGTCGCCCGCGGTGACCACGCCGAGGTTGGGGATCAGCGTGGTGAACGGGTAGTCGGCGATCTTGGGTCGGGCCGCGGAGAGGGCGGCGATGAGCGAGGACTTGCCCGCGCTGGGGAAGCCGACGAGGGCGACGTCGGCGACGCTCTTCATCTCCAGCATCACGTCGAGCTCGTCGCCGGCCTCGCCGAGCAGCGCGAAACCGGGGGCCTTGCGCTTGGTCGAGGCCAGGGCGGCGTTGCCGAGCCCGCCGTGGCCGCCCTCGGCGATCACGTAGCGGGTGCCGGCGCCGATCATGTCGACCAGGACCTCGCCGGTCGTCGCGTTCCTGACGACGGTGCCGTCGGGGACGGGCAGCACGACGTCGTCACCGTTCGCCCCGTCACGGTTGGACCCCTGGCCCTGCTTGCCGTTGGCCGCCTTGCGGTGCGGGCGGCGGTGGTAGTCCAACAGCGTCGCGGTGTTGGCGTCGACCTCAAGGATCACGTCGCCGCCGCGGCCTCCGTTGCCTCCGTCGGGGCCGCCGAGCGGCTTGAACTTCTCCCGATGGACAGAGGCGCAGCCATGTCCCCCGTCACCGGCCTTGATGTGCAGGACCACTTGGTCCACAAAGTCCGGCATGCCTGCTCCCTACCCCCATATGCGGAAATACCCGTTTTAAAACGCGAACAGGGGTGGACCGCCTATGCGATCCACCCCTGCCGTTGACGTCTGTCGGTGCGGATCTACTCCGCGACCGGGACGATGCTCACTGCGCGGCGACCGCGCTTGACGCCGAACTTCACGTGACCCGCGGCCAGCGCGAACAGCGTGTCGTCGCCACCACGGCCGACGTTGTCGCCGGGGTGGAAGTGGGTGCCACGCTGGCGAACGATGATCTCACCGGCGTTGACCAGCTGGCCGCCGAAGCGCTTCACACCGAGCCGCTGGGCGTTGGAGTCACGGCCGTTCCGAGTGGACGACGCGCCCTTCTTGTGTGCCATCTCGCAAAACTCCCGAAACTCAGGCCTGGTTGATGCCGGTGATCTTCACCTGCGTGTAACGCTGGCGGTGACCCTGGCGCTTCTTGTAGCCGGACTTGTTCTTGTACTTGAGAATCCGGATCTTCGGACCCTTGGTCTCGCCGAGGATCTCGGCGGCGACGGTGAACTTGCCCGCCTCGGTGGTCACATCGCCATCGTTGACGACGAGCACCGTCGGCAGCGAAACCGTGGAACCGACCTCGCCGGCGACCTTGTCCACCTCAAGGACGTCACCGACGGAGACCTTCTGCTGCCTGCCGCCGCAACGAACGATCGCGTACACCGCGGAACCCTTCTTCTGACTGTTTGCTCGCTGGATGCTGCGCCCCGCATCCGGCCGTGGGCATTGATTGTGACCGACGAACCAGGTAGGCGCGCGAACAGGGCACGCCATGAGCGCACCGGTTCACCAGGGTACCGGATTACCGGTCTCCTGGTCGAACCGGGCGGAACGTCGGTAGGCCGGGCCAGGCCCGTCCCTCGTGGAAATCCTGTGGAACGGGTCTAGTCGGCCGTCTTGGCCTTACGGGAGCGTCGCCGCCCCCGGCCCGAAGCCTGTACGGCTTGCGCGTCCTCACCTCGGACGTCATCAAGCGCATCGGTCACCGTATCACGGCCGGACACCTCGCTGGCCGCGACGGCGTGGCCGTCCTTGACGAGCTTCTCCGCGACGGCCTTCTCCACGGCCATCTTGCCCTGGGTGCCACGCGGCTCGGGCTTGCTCTCCACCGGCTCGGTCGAGACGTGCAGGCCACGGCCGTTGCAGCACTCACAGACGGTCGAGAAGGCCTCGAGCAGCCCCTGCCCGACCCGCTTACGGGTCATCTGGACCAGGCCGAGCGAGGTGACCTCCGCCACCTGGTGCTTGGTCCGGTCGCGGGCCAGGCACTCAAGCAGGCGCCGCAGCACCAGGTCCCGGTTGTTCTCCAGCACCATGTCGATGAAGTCGATGACGATGATGCCGCCGATGTCCCGCAGCCTGAGCTGACGGACGATCTCCTCGGCCGCCTCCAGGTTGTTGCGGGTGACGGTCTCCTCAAGGTTGCCGCCCTGGCCGGTGAACTTGCCGGTGTTGACGTCGACGACCGTCATGGCCTCGGTCCTGTCGATCACCAGCGAGCCACCGCTGGGCAGCCAGACCTTGCGCTCCATCGCCTTGGCGATCTGCTCGTCGATCCGGTAGGCCGCGAAGACGTCGCCCTGCTCCTGCCACCTGACGAGCCGGTCGGCCAGGTGCGGCGCCACATAGTGGACGTACTCGTCGACCGTCTCCCACACGTCGTCACCCGCGACGACCAGTGAGGTGAAGTCCTCGTTGAACACGTCGCGGACCACCCGGACCGTCAGGTCGGGCTCGGACGACAGCAACTCGGGCGCGCTGGCCGACTTGGCCTTGCGCTGGATGTTCTCCCACTGGGCCGACAGCCTGGCCACGTCGCGGCCGAGCTCCTCCTCGGAGGCCCCCTCGGCGGCGGTGCGGACGATGACGCCCGCGTTCTCCGGCATCACCTTCTTCAGGATGCCCTTGAGCCGGGTGCGCTCCTTGTCGGGGAGCTTGCGGCTGATACCGGTCATCGAGCCGTCGGGCACGTAGACCAGGTAACGGCCGGGAAGGCTGATCTGTGAGGTGAGCCGCGCGCCCTTGTGCCCGATGGGGTCCTTGGTGACCTGCACCAGCACCGACTGGCCCGACTTCAGCGCCACCTCGATCCGCTTCGGCTGGCCCTCAAGGCCCACGGTGTCGAAGTTGACCTCACCGGCGTAGAGCACCGCGTTACGGCCCTTGCCGATGTCGACGAAGGCCGCCTCCATGCTGGGCAGGACGTTCTGCACCTTGCCGAGGTAGACGTTGCCCACGTAGGACTGGCTCGCCTCACGGTTGACGTAGTGCTCGACCAGCACGCCGTCCTCAAGGACCGCGATCTGGGTACGGCCACCGGTGCGGCGCACGACCATGACGCGCTCGACCGACTCCCTGCGGGCCAGGAACTCCGACTCGGTGATGATCGGCGGACGCCGCCTGCCGAGTTCCCTGCCCTCCCTGCGACGCTGCTTCTTGGCCTCCAGGCGGGTCGAGCCGCGCACGCTCTGCACCTCGTCGGCGGAGGTGCTGCGACCGGCCCTGGGCGCGCGGATGCGCACGACCGTGTTCGGCGGGTCGTCGCTGAGCTCACCCGCGTCGTCGGCGCCCCTGCGGCGGCGACGGCGGCGGCGGCGGGAGGTGCCGCCGCTGTCCTGCTCCTCCTCCTGGACGGCCTCTGCGGAGGTCTCCTCCTCCTGCGGCTGCCGCTGCTCGGAGTCGTCCTCGTCGGCCTCGTCGAGCTCACGCGTCTTGCCCCGGCCCCGGCCGCCCCTGCGGCGGCGACGGCGACGGCTGCCCTCGAACTCGTCCCCCTCCGAGTCGTCGTCCTCGGGCTCCTCGGCGCCCTCCGCCTCATCCTCCACGGCCTCGGGCTCAGGCTGCGGCGGCTCGGGCGGCTGCGGCGCGGTGGGGCGGGCGGGCGGTTCCGCACGGTAGGGGTCAGGCGCCTGGAACAGCGGCTGGAACACCGCGGCGGGCGCCTGGAAGGTGACGGTGGGAACCTCGAAACGTTCCTGTGCGGTCAGGCCGAACGGGTCGGCGAACAGACCGGGGCGTTCCTCGGCGACGTCCTCGCCCGCGGGCTCGTCGTCCAGCGGCTCGTCGGCGGGCATCGCGAGCAGGAGCCCCTCGGCGACCTCCTCGGCCTCCTCAGCCTCCTCAGCCGGAACCGACTCGGCGACCGGCTCGGGGAGCGTCTCCTCCGGGACGGCCTTCTTCCGCGTACGGCTGCGCCTGGCGGGCGCGGGGGCCTCCTGCGCCGGTTCCTGGGCGCTCTCCTCAGCCGCGGCGACCGGCTCCGCCGTCTCCTCGGCCGTCTTCTTCGTACGGCTCCGCCGCGTGGTCGTACCCGTCGCCGCGGTCGTCCTTCGTCTGGTGGCGCGCTTGGGCGCCTCCTCCTGAGCCGGCTCGGGCGCCGTCACCTCAGGCGCCGCCGTGGCGACCGGCTCCCCTACGGGCTCGGGCTCCGGTTCGGGTCTGGTGACCACGACCACCGGCGGGGCGGTCTCCGGCTCCTCCGGCGGAGGGCCCGCCGGCCTGCTCGCGGCCCGCCTGCGCGGTGCCTGCTTCGGCTGTTCCTCTGTGTCCCCGCCAGGGCCTGTGGCCCCGGTTCCGGGCTCGTTGTCGAGCATGCGGGCGTTCTCCCGTCAGCTCCCGGGCGCGTCTCCGCGCCGCGCGGGAGCTCTCGTCTCTCGCTGTACGCCGGGCCCGCGGGTCCGGCGCCAAGTCCTATAGGTCGCCGCCGACGTGCCCGCCCACCGGTTCCGTTTCGCCGCCGCGCGTGGTGTCGCGGTCCAGGCCGAAGGGATCGGCGGGCTCACCGGTCATCACGTCGAGCGGTCCCTGCGCCAGCCTGGTCACCTCGGGGGGCACCGGCGGCGCGAAGCCAGCCACAAGACGCAGTCCGGTAAGAACGTCGTCGGGTCGAACGGCAGGAGTAGCGTGCCGTACAACCATGCGAAGTATGACACATGGCTGACTGGACCCCTGACCTGCTGTTGTCCCAATTCCCTCAGTTGCCTCACGGGTCTCAAGACCCAGCACCGCCTCCCGGGCGTCGAAGCGGCGCAGCCCCTTCTTCGTCAGGCGCTCGACCTCGACGCGCTCGGCGGCCTTGAACTCCTCGACCGCGACGGCCGCGAGGGCGGCATCCGCCTGCGGCAGCCGTACCTCCCACGCGGAGCATTCGAGCCGGTCGGACAGGTTCTCCCCGGCCGCCTCGACGACCGCCAGCACGTCGAGGCCCGGCGGGAGCGAGTCGTCCAGGGCGGCGCGCAGCCGGTCGGGGTCGCATCGCCGGGTCACGGCGATCTCAAGGTATTCGGCCTCGCTCGCGACTCCGGTCGGCGCGGCGGCGCCCACGTAGGAGATCCTGGGGTGGGGTGAGAAGCCCGCGCTGAACGCCACCGGCACGTCGGCGCGGCGGACGGCACGTTCCACCGCCCGGGAGATGTCACGGTGACTGGTGAAGCGCAGACGGCCGCGCTTGGCGTATCGGACGCGCAGACGCTGCGCGACCGGCGCGGGCGCCGGCCCATCGGGAACGGGTTTCAGAGTGGTTTCGTCCTTCCCAAGTCGTGATGGTCGCCTTTGTCAGCGGGCCGTGCTCACGCACGGCCTATCTCAGACAACCGTCAGTGGCAGCAGCTTCTTCCCCGTGGGCCCGATCTGGATCTCGGTGCCCATGGTCGGGCACACGCCGCAGTCGTAACACGGGCTCCAGCGGCAGTCCTCGACCTCGACGTCGTTGACGGCGTCCTGCCAGTCCTGCCAGAGCCATTCGCGGTCGAGGCCCGCGTCGAGGTGGTCCCAGGGGAGCACCTCGTTCTCCTCGCGCTCCCGCGTGGTGTACCAGTCGACGTCGATGCCGACCTTGGTGGCGGCGTCCATCCAGCGCTGGTAGGAGAAGTGCTCGCTCCAGCCGTCGAACCGGCCGCCGTCCTGCCACACCGCGCGGATGACCTCACCGACCCTGCGGTCGCCCCGGGACAGCAGCCCCTCGACGATCGAGGGCTTGCCGTCGTGGTAGCGCATTCCGATGGCGCGGCCGTACTCCTTGTCGCCGCGCAGGGCGTCCTTCAACGCCTTGAGCCTGTGGTCGACCACCTCGTGGGAGGCCTGGGCCGCCCACTGGAAGGGGGTGTGCGGCTTGGGCACGAACCCGCCGATGGAGACCGTGCAGCGCACGT
Source organism: Streptosporangium jomthongense (assembly GCF_042650425.1). Taxonomy (NCBI): domain Bacteria; kingdom Bacillati; phylum Actinomycetota; class Actinomycetes; order Streptosporangiales; family Streptosporangiaceae; genus Streptosporangium; species Streptosporangium jomthongense. Next base: position 43,224 of record NZ_JBHSBC010000024.1, read on the forward strand.
CACGCGACCCGGTGGCCTCGCGACCGGCCTTGATGACCTTTCTGGCCAGGTCGGCGATGCCCAGGACGTCGATGTCCTCCTCGGTCGGCAGGCCGCACATGAAGTAGAGCTTCACCTGCCGCCAGCCCTGGCTGTAGGCCGTGGTGACGGTCCTGATCAGGTCTTCCTCGGTGACCATCTTGTTGATCACCTTGCGCATCCGCTCCGATCCGCCCTCGGGGGCGAACGTCAGGCCGGAACGGCGGCCGTTGCGGGAGAACTCGTTGGCCAGGTCGATGTTGAAGGCGTCGACCCGGGTCGAGGGCAGCGACAGCGAGGTGTTGGTGCCCTCGTAGCGGTCGGCCAGTCCCTTGGCGACCTCGCCGATCTCGGAGTGGTCGGCCGACGACAGTGAGAGCAGGCCGACCTCGTTGAAGCCCGAGGCCTTGATCCCGGCCTCGACCATGTCGCCGATCGTGGTGATCGAACGCTCCCTGACCGGGCGGGTGATCATCCCTGCCTGGCAGAAGCGGCAGCCGCGCGTGCAGCCGCGGAAGATCTCGACGCTGAACCGCTCGTGCACGGTCTCGGCCAGCGGGACCAGCGGCTTCTTCGGATAGGGCCACTCGTCGAGGTCCATGACCGTGTGCTTGTGGATGCGCCAGGGCACGCCCGAGCGGTTCGGCGCCACCCGCTGGATCCTGCCGTCGGGGTGGTATTCGACGTCGTAGAAGCGGGGCACGTAGACCCCGCCGGACTCGGCCAGGCGCATGAGCAGCTCGTCGCGCCCGCCGGGCGAGCCCTCCGCCTTCCACTCGCGGATCACCTCGGTGATCGCGATGGCGACCTGCTCGCCGTCCCCGAGCACCGCGGCGTCGATGAAGTCGGCGATCGGCTCGGGGTTGAAGGCCGCGTGACCTCCGGCGAGGACGATCGGGTCGTCCTCGCCCCGGTCGGCGGCGTCGAGCGGGATGCCGGCGAGGTCGAGCGCGGTGAGCATGTTGGTGTAGCCGAGCTCGGTGGAGAAGGAGATCCCGAACACGTCGAACGCCCGCACGGGGCGGTGCGCGTCGACGGTGAACTGGGGCACCCCCTCGGCCCGCATGAGCGCCTCCAGGTCGGGCCAGACCGCGTAGGTCCGCTCGGCCAGGGTCTCCGGCATCTCGTTGAGGATCTCGTAGAGGATCTGCACGCCTTGGTTGGGCAGGCCCACCTCGTAGGCGTCCGGATACATCAGAGCCCAGCGGACCGTCGCCTCGTCCCAGCTTTTGACGGTCGAGTTGAGCTCACCTCCGACGTACTGGATCGGCTTCTGCACCCTGGGCAGGAGCGCTTCCAGGCGGGGAAACAACGACTCGACAGGCATAGGCCAAGACTATCCGCCTAGAAAGGGTGCCACTGGCGATCGTCGCCCGCCCTCAGCGAGTCGAGGCGGTGCCGAAGCTCGGCGAAGGCGGTCTCGTCGCGGTGCGCGTTGCGCAGCACGGCGGTGAGGGTCTGCAGCTCGCGCATGTCGCGCAGCACCGGATACCCCTCCCACCTGGTCGCGTCGTAGCCGTAGGCCTGGCTGAAATTGCTCCGCTGGCGCTCGGTCAGCCCGAAGCGCACGCCCGCGAGCGTGGGAATCAGGTCGATCTCCCTCGGCCCGGCGCACACCCCGTCCCAGTCGCACAGCAGGAACCCGTCACGGGTGCGGATCATGTTCCCCCGGTGGGCGTCCCCGTGCACCAGCCCGTACGGCAGCGCGAACTCAAGCCGCTCGTAGTAGGTCTCGGCCAGCGCCTCGCAACGTTCCAGGAGCCAGGCACGGTCGGCCTCCCCGAGGGCGAGACCGGCCAGGATCGACCTGCGCACGGTGCCGAACGGGTCGTGGGTCGGCAGTTCGAACGGCACCGGCGGAAGGTCGTGCAGCCGCCGCAGCAGCGGCCCGAGCTGAGCCGGGTCCGGCGGGGGGCCGATGTGCTCCTCGTGGTACCAGAAGGTGGCCAGGAACCCCTCGGCGACGATCGGCTGCTTGATCTCAAGCGGCCTGATCGTGGGGAAGCCCTGTTCGACCAGCCAGCGCGTGACCTTCACCGAGGTCACCAGGCGGTCGAACTTCCCGGGGGTGTTCGCCTGCGCCAGCCGTACGACGACGCGCTCGGCTGGCAGGTGGTAGACGGTGTTGGCGAAGTCACGCAGCAGCGTGACCCCGTCCGCGTCCAGATCGGCCTTCCGGCATGCCTCGTTGAGTGCCATGGCTGCCCTGGTGAGGAGCGAGCCCTCCGCGGCAATCGTCATCGTCCACTCCTGTCTGAAATGGCGTGGCGGGCCCGCTGGGGCAGACCCACCGCGCAGAAACTCTCGATCTGCCTGGCCAGCTGCTGCCCGCCGGGCCGGGATGCCAGCAGCTCACGACCTGTGCTGAGGGTCGCGCCCAGGCTGCTGATGCGTCTGTCCGGCGCGAGCGCGAGAATCGGCTCCATCGCCTGTTCGGCTCCCGCGGCGTCGCCCTCCATGATGTGGGCGACCGTCAGGTGCGCGCTGGCCATGGACTCACATCCGTAGGAGCGGTTCTCCGGCTCCCCCGCGGCGTACAGCGCCAGCGACTCGCGGGCCGCCTCGATGGCCGAGGCGGGCTCGTCGAGGTGCAGGTGGGTGACCGCTGCGTAGTAGCGCTCCTTGGCCGGGCGGAAGGCGAACTCCCCGCCGATCTCGTCGTGCAGCTCGTCGGAGCCCGCCGCCCTGGCGTCCTCAGCCCTGCGCAACTGGTCGGCGGCCTCTCTCCTGCGGCCGAGCATGGCGTAGGAGCGGGCGCACAGCATGTGCAGGCGGGCCGCGCCCGACCCCGCACGCAGGTAGCTCAGGCCCTCCTCGGCGTATCTGGCGGCGTCGCCGTAGCGTCTGTCCCACAGCGCGACGGAGGACTGCATGCCACGCGCCCAGCCCATGAGCGCGATGTGCCCGGCCACCTTGCCGTAGGTCCACGCGGCCCGGGCGAGGGTGTCGGCGGGGATACGGCGGTCCATGTCCATGCTGACGTTGGCCATCAGCCCGCACAGCGCGCCGGTGAGGAAGTACAGCTCCCTGGCCTGCCCGGGGTGGATGCGCTTGTCCAGCGCCTTCCTGGTGCGCTCCTGCAACTCGCGCATCTCGACGAACAGCGGCAGCGGCGCCTCGGCGACGTAGCGCTTGCCGACCCAGATGACCTGTGTCCGCAGCCGTTCCAGCGCGCCCGTGCCCAACTCGCTCGCCTCCGCCTCCTCCGCGTGCGCACCGGCCTCGTCGGCCGCGACCGTGATCATGTCGAAGGCGGGCGGCGCCGACGGCACAGCCCGAAGCCCCTCAGGTGTGTAGTCGTTGGCGAAGCCGAGCTGGACGGGGCCGGTCTCGAAGAGCCTGCACAGCAGATCGGTGTAGTCACGGTCGGGTCGCGCGCCCGCCTCCCACTCCCGCCACGAACGCTCGGTCAGGCCTCGTCGCTTGATGCCCTCCCTGTCGCACAGGGCGTGGAAGTGCTCTATGGCCTCCTCGACGGTCCACCCGTGGGCGAGCCTGCGGCATTTGAACAGGCTCTGCTGCGGGCAGCAGCTGTGGATCTCCTCGACCATCTGCTGTATGACGGCCGCGGACGGCGGTCCCGGCAGAGCGGCGAGCGTACGGTTGCGGATGATGGTGGCGCAGGCGAGGGCGGCACGGTCTCCGCCCCTCGAACTCTGGGTCATAGGCTTTTTCGGCCCTTTCCCGATGGGGTCGCCCCCACGCTAGTGGTCTGATCGACATCGGGTGGACCTGAGAGCATTTCGCCGGTTAAGGGGAGTTTCTCCCTCATGAACCGTTACCGCCGAAGGGAACCACCGTCCCACCGTTGCGCAGCTGAGCCTGGAACAGCTGCCCGCACAGGCTGCTCGGAGTTTCGGCGAACCATACCGCAGGTGGATTCCCGGCCGAAACAGCGGCCCAGCGACCCTTGCTGAACACGATCCGATAATCGGGGAACGCGGTACGTAGCAGTTCCAGTGCCCGTTGCCGCTCGGCGAGCTCCGATGTCACGGCCCCTCCGTCATCGCGAGTTCCGTCATCGTTCCCAGAATGTTCGCTTGACGCACGGAAATCCAGTGAGAATCCAGGGGTGCGAACATGCGGACGGCTCTCATGTTCGCCGATTCAGAATGGTTGCTCGCGAATGTGGATGGCCTGGAGCAGGCCTATGGCGATCATATTGGCGAAGGTCGCAGTACCACCATACGAGACAAACGGCAGCGGAAGACCTGTAATCGGCATGATTCCAATCGTCATCCCGATGTTGACGAAGGCCTGGAAGGCGAGCCAGCAGACGATCACCCCCGCCACCAGCGTCCCGAACCGGTCGTCGCACAACCGCGCGATCCTCATGCCGCGCAGCAGGATCACCCCGATCAACGCCACCACGGCGACCGACCCGAGGAAGCCGAACTCCTCCCCGGCGACGGTGAAGATGAAGTCGGTGTGCTGCTCCGGCACGAACCGCCCCGTCGTCTGACCCCCCTCGAACAACCCCTTGCCGAAGAGCCCCCCCGACCCGATCGCGATGAGCGACTGGGTGCTGTTGTAGCCGACCCCCCGCGGATCACTCGCGGGGTTCAGAAAAGCGGTGAACCGCGCGATCTGGTACGGCTCAAGCACGTCGAGCAACCAGACGGCCACCACCCCGCAGACCACGAGCAACGCCAGCCCGAGAATCCACCGCTTCCTGACGCCCCCGATCACCAGCGCCCCGGCCGTGATCACGCCGAGGACCATCGTGGTGCCCAGATCCGGCTGGAGCATCACCAGCCCCATGGTGAACCCCGCGACCCCGAGCGAGAGCCCGATGTCCAGCGTGCGGGGCCTGTCGGTGCCCCTGACCGGTCTGGCCAGCAGCATGGCGAGCATCAGCACCAGCCCGAGCTTGGCGAACTCCGAGGGCTGGAAGGCGAACCCACCCCCCAGCATGATCCACGAGTGGGCGCCGTTCACCGTCGAGCCGAGCGGCGTGATCACCAGCACCAGGCCGACCAGGCTCATGACGTAGACCAGCGGCGCGTAGACCCGCAGCGACCTGTGGTTGACCATCACCGCCACGCTGGTCAGCGCGATCCCGATGGCCACGTTGAGAATGTGCTTCTTGACGAGGCCGGTCGAGCCGGGCGCCCAGGTCCTGGTCGACGACCAGACCAGCAACGTCCCGATCACCGTCAGCGCGGCGACCGCGACCAGCAGCACCCCGTCCATCCTGCGCACCGCGGAGGAGGCCGCGACCGCCCTGCGTGTGAGGGAACCACCGGCCGGCACGGCCATCGTGCGGTTCATCGGGCCACGGTCCCGTCCCGCTCGATCATCGGCAACCTGGTCGCGGGCCGGTGGTCGGGCAGCGCCGCGCGCACCGGCTTTCCCTTGCCCTGACCGTCCTGCGGCGCGATGCCGTAGATGCCCTCGTAGATCTTCCGCGCGGCCGGAGCCGCGGTCTGACCGCCCATCCCGCCCTGGGAGACCATCACGACGATCACGAAACGCGGTTTCTGCGCCGGGGCGAACGAGGCGAACCAGGAGGTGTCGTTCTTGCCGTACACCTCGGCGGTCCCTGTCTTGCCGCCGACCCTGACCTTGTCCATGGGGAACCCGCCGAAGGCGCCGGCGGCCGTGCCGTCCGAGGCGACCTCGCTGAGCGCCCCCCTGATGTAGGACCGCTCGGCCTGGGAGAGCGGCAGCTTGCCGACGACCGGGACCTTGATCTCCTTGACCATGGTGCCATCCGGCCGTACCAGCGCCCAGCCGATACGGGGACTGCGTAGCTTGCCGTCACCGACGAGCGCCGAGTAGGCCGCGGCGAGCTGCAACGGAGTCACCAGCACATCACCCTGCCCGATGGAGAAGTTGGCCGCGTCTCCGGGCCGCCACTGGTAGCCCTCCAGGCAGTTCTCGTACGCCAGCTGTTTGAGGAAGGCCGCCCGCGACGGACTTGACCTGGCGACCTCCGGATATCCGCTCTTGGCCCGCCTGCAGTTCTCCGTCTTGGTCGCGTCCCACAGCTGCTTCTTCCACTCGCGGTCGGGGATGCGCCCCGCCGACTCCCCCGGCAGGTCGATCCCCGTCGGCCTGCCGAATCCGAAGGCCCGCGCCATCACCGCCATCGGTTCCTTCGTCTTGCCCCTGGGCCGCAGCCCCCCGTCACGCAACCACTGCTCGTACGCCGCCCGGTAGAAGATCGTGTCGCAGGACTTCACCAGCGCCGTGTGCAGGGTCAGGGTGCCCATCCCGATGCCGTGGAAGTTGTTGAACGGTCTGCTGCCGACCATGAAGGACCCCGGGCAGTCATAGTGCCCGTGCAGCGGATACCCGTCCCTGAGCATCGCGGAGACCGAGGAGATCTTGAACGTCGAGCCCGGCGCGAACTCCCCCTTGATCGCCCTGGACACCAGTGGCCTGCCCGCCTTGCCGGACAGCAGCCGCTGGTACTCGGGCTCCGAGATGCCTCCCGTCCACACCGCCGGGTTGTAGGTCGGCGCGCTGGCCAGGGCGACCACCCTGCCGGTCCGCACGTCGAGCACGACCCCCGCCGCTCCGTCCGCGGACGGCGCCGACTTCATCGCCTCCGCCAGCGCCTTCTCCGTCACCGCCTGCACCCTGGCGTCGATGCTGGTGATGAGCGTGTCACCCGGAGTCGGCTGCACCTGCCGCTCCACCCCGATCACCTTGCCGAGCCGGTCGACCTGCACCCGTCTCAACCCGGGAACCCCTCGGAGCTCCTTGTCGTAGACCGCCTCAAGACCGTCACGGCCCACCAGGTCGACCCCGGAGAAGACCGCCTTGAACCCGTCGCGCCTCTCCATCTCCTCCTGCGTGATCGGCTGCAGGTAACCGAGCACCTGCGCCCCCGCCGAGTTGCCGGGATACTCCCTGACCGCCTGCACCTCGGCGGTCACCCCGGGGAACTCCTCCTGCCGCTCCAGGATCTGCAGCGCCTCACGCGTCGTGACGTCGTCGTCGATCGGAATCGGCTGGTACGGCGAGCCCGGCCAGCACGGCCTGGTGACCCCCGGCCCGCACGCCCTGATCCGCATGCGCAGCTCCGACGGCTTACGGTCGAGCACCGCCGCCAGACGCTGCAGCACCTCCCTGCCGTTGCCCTCCATCCGGTTGAGGCTCGTACGGTCGACGGAGACCACGAGCCTGGTCCGGTTGCGTACCAGCGGACGCCCCGCCGAGTCGAGGATCTGCCCACGCACCGCGGGCACGACCACGTCACGGGTCCGCGTCTCGGTCGCCGCCTCGACGAACTCGGCCCCGCGCACCACCTGCACCTGCCACAGCCGTACGGCGAGCAACGCCAGCAGCGAGGCCACCAGGACCTGGATCACGACCAGCCTGGTCCGTGTCCTGATCATGCCCGCCTCCCGCGGGCCGGGACCGGCGTCCCGCCCCAGCCTCGCCGTCCGCTCATCTACGTCCCCGAACCAGATGCGTGACCGGCCGCAACTCCCGCTCGCGCGGCCCCTTGACGATCCTCATCACCAACCACACCATCGGAGGCGCCGCCAGCAGGTTGTAGCCGATCGCCCAGGGCAGCGGAGAGGCCAGCACGTCCCCGCCCGCACCGGGCTCCCCGAGCAGCACGCTGACCACCGCGACGGCGGGCGGCCCCGCCGCGGCGCAGGCCAGCGCGACCGGCAGCCTCGCGTCGGGACGGCTCTCCCCCGCCCTGCCCGCGGCGAACCCGATCAGGCACAGCACCAGCGCGTACTGCCCGAGCACATGGGCGGCAGGCGGCAGCACGTCACCGGCGAACCCTGCGCCGAACCCCATCACCGCCCCCGCGGCCGCGCCACGGACCAGGGCGTACCCCACGACGGTGAGCAGCACCAGGTCGGGCGCGGCCCCGCCAGGCAGCGGAATCCGGTTCACGAACGTCACCTGAACGACAAGGGCCAGCAGAAGCACCGCGACGGCCCCCAGGTCACGGCTCACCCTCCGCCTCCTCACGCGGCCCGTCCCCACGCGGGGCCTTTCCCCGTGGCACAGCCGGCAGCACGGTGTCCCGCGGGGCACGCTGGGGCGCCTGCACCACCACCCCGACCACGTCCAGCGCCGTCAGATCGGCGTACGGCCGCGCGTAGGCCACCCTGGTCAGCTCCCCCGGAGTCGCCACCACACGTTCGACCACCCCGATCGGCACCCCCGCCACGTACGGCGCGCCCCGCTGGGAGCCGAAGCTCACGATGCGGCGTCCCGGCACGATCTGCGCCGAGGAGTCGAGCAGACGGAACCGGAGCAGACGACCGTTCTGCCCGATCCCGTGCACCAGCCCGATCTCGTTGCTCCCCTCAAGGCGCGCCCCCGCCGCGGAGGCCGGGTCACTGAGCAGCACCACCGTCGAGGTCGAGGTGCCCACCTGCACCACCCTGCCGACCAGGCCGTCGCCGTTCAGCACGGTCATCTCGGAGCGCACCCCGTCGGCGCTGCCCACGTCGAGCTGTACGGCCTCCTCGAAGCCGGGCGTGCCACGCCGGGCGATCACCTGGGCGGGCACCAGCCGGTATCTGGCGGCCCCCGCGACACCGAGCAGACGGCTCAGCTCCTGCGCGTGCCCACGATCCAGCGCCTGCGCCGTCAGGTCCCGTCTGAGTCGCTGGTTCTCCGCGCGCAGCACGTCGATGCGGCGCTGCGCGTCCGGTGCGGCCGCCATCGTCTCGAAGAAGTGCCCGACCGGCCGGACCAGCCCCGCCCCGAAGTTCTCCGCGGCGCCGAACAGCTCGGCGCCAACTCCTCTGAGCGGGCTGAGCGGGGAGTTCGCCCCCGCCCGGTGGTCGACGGTCATGAGCACCAGCGCCGCGGCCAGCAGCACTCCCAGACTCATCCGTGCCCGGCGCGTGTCCCTCATCAGTGTCGCGGTTCCGACACCAGGACCTGCTGCAGCGCCTCGAAGTCCTCGACGCACTTACCCGAACCGAGCGCGACGGAGTCCAGCGCGTTGTCCACCAGGTGGATCGGCATGCCCGTCTCGTCCTTGAGCCGCTCGTCCATGCCCTTGAGCAGCGCGCCGCCCCCGGTGAGCGCGATCCCACGGTCCATCAGGTCTCCGGAGAGCTCCGGCGGGCACTTGTCCAGCGTCGTCTTGACCGCGTCGACGATCACGTTCACCGGTTCCTCGGTGGCCTTGCGGATCTCGGCCGCGGAGACGACGACCGTCTTGGGCAGGCCGGTGACCAGATCACGACCCCGGATCTCGGCGTGCCCCTCCTCGGGAAGCGCGCAGGCGGAGCCGATGGCCATCTTGATCTCCTCGGCGGTCCGCTCACCGAGCATCAGCGAGTACTCCTTCTTGGCGAAGGTGATGATCGCCTGATCCAGCTCGTCACCGCCGATCCTGATCGACTGGCTGGTCACGACCCCGCCCATCGAGATGATCGCCACCTCGGTCGTCCCGCCGCCGATGTCGACCACCATGTTGCCCGTGGGCTCGTGCACCGGAAGCCCGGCCCCGATCGCGGCGGCCATCGGCTCCTCGATGATGTAGACCCCCCGGGCCCCCGCCTGGTAGCCGGCCTCCTTGACCGCCCGCTGCTCGACCCCGGTGATCCCACTCGGCACCGCGATGATGATGCGCGGCTTGGCGAACTGACGGCGCCGGTGCACCCGCTGGATGAAGTAACGGAGCATGCGCTCGGTGACGTCGAAGTCGGCGATCACACCGTCCTTGAGGGGGCGGATCGCCATGATGTTCCCCGGTGTCCTGCCGATCATGCGCTTGGCCTCGATGCCGATGGCCACGATCTTTCCCGTGGTCGTGTTTATCGCGACGACGGAGGGTTCGTTGAGAACCACACCGCGGCCCCGCACGTAGACGAGAGTGTTGGCGGTGCCGAGATCGACCGCCATGTCGCGGCCGAGAAATGCAAGCTTGCTGCTCATGAGGAAGGCGGCCTCCTTCCGTCAGGTCGTCGGCGAAAACTACAGAACGCACTCGAATCGTAACGTGACGTACCCACCACTGAGCGCAATGAGCCCACCAGATCCGGGAAAATCTTAGAGCGTCTCAAACACGCGGAGCCCCGTCACCCTCCCAGGCGACGGGGCTCCGCGAAGCCGGAGACCTAGAAACGGTCCGGGAAGAAGAGCTTGATCTCGCGGGCGGCGGACTCGGGAGAGTCGGAGCCGTGCACGACGTTCTCACCGATCTCCAGGGCGTGGTCACCACGGATCGTGCCGGGAGCCGACTTCACCGGGTCGGTCAGACCCGCCAGGGCACGGAAGGCCTCGACCGCGCGAGGACCCTCGGCGACCAGCGCGACCAGCGGGCCGGAGGTGATGAACTCGACCAGCTCGCCGAAGAACGGCCGCTCCGAGTGCTCGGCGTAGTGGGCCTTGGCGGTGTCGACGTCCAGGGTGCGCAGCTCAAGCGCCGCGACCTTCAGGCCCTTGCGCTCGATCCGGGCGATCACGTCACCGATGAGACCACGCGCGACACCGTCGGGCTTGATCAGGACAAGAGTGCGCTCGGACACTGAGGTTCTCCTTTGAACGGGGATGACTCGCGGACTGCGAGGAACGCGCGAAGTTTATCGCCCTCGGCCCGGTTCCCCGTGGTCGGCGACGTCATGGGCGGTCCGCCCCGTCTCCCAGCGCCCCCTCCGGGGACGGAGTCGGCGGCGGCACGACCGGCAACGTCCCCGGCTCGGGTGCGCCCGCCGCTCCCGGATCTCGCCCGGGACCGGTCTCGGGAACGGCCCCGTCGGGCCCCTCCTCCTCGGCCTCTTCGGCGGATCGGTCATCGCCCGCGGACCCCACCGGAGATGGGGCCGAGTCGACCGGCGGCGCGGGCGCCGGGACCGAAACGCTCCTCTCGTTCCCCGCCGCCCCCTCCTGCGACGCCTCGTCTTCGACGGCCCCGGCACCGACCACGACCGTACGGCGGGCCAGCGCGGCGCCGAGCACGATCGTGGCGACCACCAGACCGCCACCGACGAGCGCCCACAGATGCAGCGCCCCGACGAACGCGTCCACCATCGCCTGCGGGGTCTCCGCCTGCCTCAGCATGGTGAGCTGGACGCCGGTCCCCAGCAAGAAGCCGGACAGGATCCCCGGCAGGAACAGCGAGAGAGCGAACAGCGCCACTCCCACTCCCGAAGGACGCAGCACCGCTGTCAGGGCCACGGCGGCACCCGCCGTGAGCAGTGCGAAGGGAAACAGGAGCGCGAGCCCCTCCGCGGTGGGCAGCAATGCCCTGACCGCGCACAGCCCGGCGACCAGGACGGCCAGGCCACCTGCGGCGCACAGCGGTGCGGTGGACTCTCCGAGTCTGCTCACCGCGACGGCCGCGGCCAGTCCGAGGACCCCGGCGACCAGGAACGCCGGCCACAGCCCGCTGAGCCCGGGACCACTCAACCCACCCAGCTCGACATTGGTGACCTGCGCCGCGGTCGGCAGGACGACGACGCCGACCACCAGCATCGTGTAGGCGGGAGCCCTGCCCGCCCCTTCCCCGAACCCACTCGCCGAAGCCAGGAGGAAAAGCCCGATGATCGACAGCACCGCGACGAGAACGAGCAGGCCCGGCGGCCAGTCGAACGTCGTGCCCAGGGCCAGTGTCGCCACCGCCGCGGCCGACCCCGCCGCGACCGGCAGGCGACCGCCCCGCATGACCTCGGGACTCGCGGAACCTTCGCCGCTCCTTATCCAGAACACGAGATAGACGGCGGCCAGCACCAACGCCACTCCGGTCAGCATGGGGTACGGCTGGAGCGTGACCCTCCAGGACCTGACCTCGTTGAGCGGCCACAGGGCCAATGCCTGAGCGGCCGTGAGACTCACCGCCAGCATGCCCGCCCAGAGGGCACGCAGGACGGCGGAGCGTTCCCAGACCGTCACAAGGCTGGCGGGCAGCAGCAGCCCGGCTCCGACACCGTGCAGAGCCCGCAGCACCCCGACCAGGGACGCCGACCCGGCGTAGCCCCCGGCCGCGTCCGCGAGCGCCAGCAACGCCAGTCCGGCGACCAGGACCGGCACCGCCCGGACCTGGCGTAAGAACAGTGCGGCGAGCGGCACGGTCAGCACCATCGCGGGTAGGGCGAGCCCGTGTGCCCTGACCATCTCGACCTGGGAGACGTCGGGCGGCAGCAGTGCCGCGACCACCGAGATCGTGTTGGGAACGGCGACGATCGCCAGCGGAAGGGTCACCGCGACGAGCAGCCCTAGGATGACGTCGAGCATCAGCGAGGCACGGAGAGGACGCGCCAGGTCAGCGGACCCGGCGGCCACCCCCCGGGCCGGCTGCATGGGAGGGACGGCCATGTTGGCCGACTTTAGCGGGAAGTCACGCCCTCGACACGGCGAGCGACGAATATCGCCGTGATCCACAGTGCGGCGAAGATCGCCCCAAGGAAGAACATGGTCGGAACGAGAAAACCCGCGGCTATGGCCAGAACCTGGATCACGCTTCCCACGATGTAGGCGAAGGGGTGTTTCAACAGACCCACCACCAGGACGCAGAGGACGGCCAGACCCAGCCCGACCGTCACCGCGAAAGCGGGCTCGACCCCCTGGGTGTTGATCGCCACCGGCGTGAAAAGGCCGACGACGATCGCCTCCATGCCCAGCACACTGGCACAGAGCCGCCGCATACCCGGCGTGACGGTGAACATGCCCCGCCTCTCGCTCACGTGGCCTCCTCCGCCTTCAGCAACAACCGCGCGTCTCCGGCCGTGACCACGGAGCCGGTGATCAACACACCGGCACCGGCGAACTCCCCCTCCTCGTCGGCCAGGCCGATCCCCATGTCGATCGCCTCGTCGAGTCGTTCGGCCAGACGAACCCGGTCGGCTCCGAAGATCTCTCCGGCCAGCGCCGCGAGCCTGTCCGGCTCCATGGACCTCGGCGAGGAGTTCCTCGTCACCACGATCTCGTCCATCATGGGCTCCATCAGCTCGAGAATGCCCTGGACGTCCTTGTCCGCGAACATGGCCACCACACCGATGAGCTTGCCGAAGCCGAAGGACTCGTGGACGGCCTCCAGGGTCGCCTGCACCCCGCCCGGGTTGTGCGCGGCGTCCACGAGCACCGTCGGGCCCCGCCGTACGACCTCCAGCCTTCCGGGTGAGGTGACGTTCAGGAAGGCCTGCCGTACCAGCTCGATGCCGAGGGGTTCCTCCCCTCCTGTCAGCGCCTCGACGGCGGCCAGCGCGCAGGCGGCGTTGCCCGCCTGGTGCGCGCCGTACAGGGGGAGGAGAACCTCCTCGTAGACCCCTTTGAGCCCCTTGAGGCGGAGCAGCTGCCCGCCGACCGCCAGCTCCCTGCCGAGCACGCCGAACTCCAGCCCCTCCCTGGCCACCGTCGCCCCGGCCTCCACGGCCCTGCGCACCAGCACCTCCGCAGCGGGAAGCTGCTGCTGAGCGAGTACGGCGGTCGCCCCCGGCTTGATGATCCCGGCCTTCTCCCCGGCGATCGTCGCGACGTCCGGGCCGAGATAGTCGACGTGGTCCAGGGAGATCGGAGTGATGACGGCGACCGTACCGTCGGCGACATTGGTCGCGTCAAAGCTGCCGCCCATACCCGTCTCGATGACCGCCACGTCCACGGGAGCATCGGCGAAGGCCGCGAAGGCCATCGCGGTGAGCGTCTCGAAGAAGGAAAGCCTGCGTCCCTGAGCGTCGATCATCTTGAGGTAGGGCTCGATGTCCAGATAGACCTCGGTGAAACGCTCCTCGCTCAGCGGGAGGCCGTCGATCGAGATGCGCTCACGCATGGACACCAGGTGCGGACTGGTGAAGCGACCGACGCGCAGATTGCGCTCACGCAGAAGCGTCTCGATCATGCGCGTCGTGCTCGACTTACCGTTGGTGCCGGCGACATGCACGATCGGATAGGCGTCTTGAGGGGAACCGAGCACATCCATGAGCGCGGCGATCCTGTCGAGAGTGGGCTCGAAGTTCCACTCGACGCCACGTTCCATGATTGCTTGTTCGACCGCTCGATATTCCACGCCTCAAGCCTACTGACCCACAAGCCGCTCTTCCCCCTGCCCCACGGCCTGTGGTCCCTTCACCACGCCTTCGGAGAAGGTACGGCTCGCTCCCGACACGATGCCGGGACCGTGGGGACCGTCGGACACCGGCCGCCGGAGGAGCGGCCCTTCGGCCTCTCCGGCCCCCGACCCGGGACCTCATCGTTCGCAGCCAGGGTCGTCCACGACCAGGGCGAACAGGATCAACCTGACCACCCCGTGGACCCCCGCCGACAGACAACACCGCCCCCGAGGCCGCTGCCGGAGGCCGCTGCTGAACCAGAAAAGAAACAGCCCCGATGGCGAAGCCACCCCGCAGCAGAGAAAGGGGCAGCCTCGCCGCCCCTCACGTCACCTTTCCAGGCCGGGCACAACAAAAAAAGGGGCAGCCGCCAGCCACCCCAACCCCCAAACGCGCCCAACACCCCGCCTGGAACGCAACCCACCCACCACAACACCCCTGGAAGACCGGATAAAGCCGACCGGACGAGCGGAGCGGTAACCGTCCTGTCCGGCGAACTCCACGCCCTCCCGCCCCGCTCCTGAAACAAAAAAGGGGCAGCTACCGCCGCCCCTCAAACACCCACACGCACCCAAAGCCAGGCATACACAAAAAAGGAGGGCAGCTCCCACCACCCCCCACGCCCCGCCTGGAACACCACCCCACCACACCAAAAACCCCAGAGAACCCAGAACCAACCCCGCGGGGAACCCCACGCAAAAAAGGGGCGGCCCACAGCCACCCCCACACACCACCCACAACAAAAAAAGGGGGGCCACCCCAAAGGATGACCCCCCACAAAAGATTGTCCGGCGGCGACCTACTCTCCCACACCG
>NZ_JBHSBC010000025.1:0-38980 GCF_042650425.1 Streptosporangium jomthongense
TGGCTACGTCAACGGCGTCACCAGCCAGTTCGGCGACCAGGACAAGAACGGCCGCTACGACCTGATCACCTCGGCCTACTTCGACGGCGAGACCGCCGACATCTACAAGAAGGCCGCGGCTGTCTGGTCCGGCAGGATCGTTGGCCCGAACGGCGAGCTCTACAAGTAAGCCGTAAGGATCCGATGATCCACTGAGCCGGAGGGTCCAGGCCCTCCGGCTCACCCAGTTCCACCACAGGGAGACCCGGCGATGCGCACGCCGGGTCTCTTTGTCATGTCCGCTGTAAAGTCCGCATGAATTCGCCGACCGTACTCTGTCAGGGTTCCTGTCAGGTTCGGCTCACGTGACGGAGACGAGATCTCCGGCCCGCACGTCCAGTTCGGCGACCGTCCTGTTCCCGGCGAAGGGGGCCAGCCTGCGGCGCAGGTCGGTCACGTAGGACCGGGTCCGTGCCGACTGCAGCCCCGTCGCGAGGTCCAGCGCCTCGGCCGCCGCGACGCAGGCGTGTTCCAGTTCCCCGCGCTGCAGCAGTCCCGCCGCCAGCAGCGCCAGGTTGAACATCCGCCCCCTGACATAGCGGCCGTCCATGTCCAGGGACCGCCGCGCGTGCCGTACGGCCGCCGCGCCGTCGCCCAGGTCGCGGAAGCAGTGGGCGAACTTGGCCGACAGGTAGGCCTCGTCGAAGTAGGCGATCCAGTCGGGCCGCTCCCCTGTCTCACGCCTGTCGAAGGCCAGTTCCGCCTCGTGCAGGGCGGCCCCGCACGCCGGGCGGTCCTCAAGGAGTGCGTGGGCGTGGGCCTCGACCACGTGGGCCTCGGCCAGCAGGGCGTAGACCCCGGCGCGGCGGGCCGAGAGCTGGGCGGCCCTGGCCAGGTCGAGGGCGTGGGCGGGCTGGCCGATGTACAGGGCCTGGTGGCTCATTCCCGCGAGGATCTCTCCGCCCAGTCCGTGGTCACCGGCCCCCCTGGCCAGCCGCAGCGCCTGGATCAGGTAGCGCTGGGCCAGGCCGTGCTGCTCCAGGTCGTAGGCCATCCACCCGGCGAGCCTGGTCAGCTCGGCCGCGGCCGACGCCAGCGCCCTGCCTGTCGTCTCGGCGTAGGAACCCTCACCGAGCAGTGGGGCGACGGCGGTGTCGAGATATTTCACGACCGCCGATCTGACCCTGCCGCCGCCGAACCTGTTGTCGAGTTCGCCGAACGACCGGGTGACCTCCTTGATCGCGGCGATGTCGGCCATGCCGACCCGGCGGGGACCGTTGGCCGTGGGATGCTCCTCGACGGGCAGGGTCAACCAGCGCAGAGCCCCGGTCGAACCCGCGCCGATCGCGAAGGTGGAGTCGAGCAGAAACCTGCGTCTTTCTACGTCCCCGCGCCACAGTGCTGTCACGGTCGCGATCCCTTCCTGCCACGTGTGAGTGAACTCCTGCCCCAGATCTGTGGGGGTGGAGACGGCGGGCAGGCCGAGATCTTCGACGCCGACCGCCCTGCCAAGCCGGAGGGAGAAGATCTCCGCGAGCAGCATGGGGACGGGGCCTCTGGGTCGTTGGCCACCGATCCAGCGCAGCACGGAGCTGTGGTCGTACTTCAGGCCGGACAGACCGCGGGTCACCCCGAGGTCGTTGAGCCTGCGGGCCAGCCCCTTGTGGGTGAAGCCCGACTCGATGATGAGCCGCTGAAGTGCGCGGTTCGGCTCGCGTTCCATTGCTCTCCTCACCGTGAGAACCGTCTGAGCATGGGAGACACGGCCGTCTGTGACGGCCACCGGCAACCGCCCCGCATGCCTCTCACCTGAGCAGGTAACGGAACGCCATTTTTATAGCACATTCCGTGAACATCGCTCATGGATTCGCAAACCAAAAAACGCCCCTCGCCGATCGGGCGAGAGGCGTCCCCACGAGGGTGTTCCACCGGCGGATCTGGAAGGGGGTGACCTGTGCAGACCCCGGCCGACGGACATGGAAGGACTGACCCGGACGAAACGGGCCTGAAACCGGAAAGCGCTACCTGCGGGCCACTCCGTCGAGACGGGCCTGCTCGGAGACAGCGGCGATGACCGCAGGGGCGACCCGCTCGTCGAACGGGCTCGGGATCACGTAGTCGGCGGACAGGTCGTCACCGACGACGGAGGCCAGCGCCTCGGCGGCGGCCACCTTCATGTTCTCGGTGATGGCCGTGGCGCGGACATCGAGTGCCCCGCGGAAGACGCCGGGGAAGGCGAGCACGTTGTTGATCTGGTTGGGGAAGTCGGAGCGGCCGGTCGCCACCACGTGGGCGTGCCTCCTGGCGACCTCCGGGTGGACCTCGGGGGTCGGGTTGGACAGCGCGAAGACGATGGAGTCCTTCGCCATCGAGGCGACGGCCTCCTCGGAGACGGTCGATCCGGAGAGCCCGACGAACACGTCGGCCCCGGCCAGAGCGGACTCGGTCGAGCCGCGCAGGCCCGCCCTGTTGGTGTTCCGCGCCAGGGCCTCCTTGACCGGGTTGAGCCCCTCGCGGCCCTCGTGGATGAGGCCCTTGGAGTCGGCCACCGCGATGTCCCCGATGCCGGCGTTGAGGAGGATGCGGCTCACGGCGATCCCCGAGGCGCCCGCTCCCGCGACCACGGCCCGCAGGTCTCCCAGCGAGCGCCCGGTCAGCCGCGCGGCGTTCTTCAGCGCCGCGAGCACGACGATCGCGGTGCCGTGCTGGTCGTCGTGGAAGACGGGGATGTCCAGCAGTTCGCGCAGCCGGTCCTCGACCTCGAAGCATCTGGGGGCGCTGATGTCCTCCAGGTTGACGCCTCCGAAGGAGGGGGCGAGGCGGGCGACGGTCTCGACGATCTCGTCGACACCGGTGCAGCTGATGCAGATCGGCACCGCGTCGACCCCGGCGAACTGCTTGAACAGCAGGGCCTTGCCCTCCATGACCGGCATGGCGGCCGCGGGGCCGATGTCTCCGAGGCCGAGCACGGCGGTGCCGTCGGAGACGACGGCGACCACGTTGGAGACCCAGGTGTAGTCGTTGACGAGGTCGGGCTCGTCGGCGATCGCGCTGCAGACCTTCGCGACTCCAGGTGTGTAGGCCAGGGCCAGGTCACCGGCGTCGCGGACGGGGACGGTCGAGCGGACCTCCAGCTTGCCCCCGCGGTGCAGGGCGAAGGCCGGATCGAGATCGAGGGATTCTAGAGAGATGGAAGATGGCGTGACAGCCACAGCGACCCCTGTGTTCAGTCAGACTCAGACGGATTGGTCCTTCGTAGACGGCCGCCGCGGGCCTGGCCCGGCTTCGGTAGTCGCTCGGGGCCTGCTCGTGGGGCCGTCGGAGGGGTACGGGGGTCACCCGTTGCTCGATTCTGCCACAGGGAGGCCTCCCACCAGGGGACAGGGGCCACTCACTTTCGTTACATGACGAGGGGCCTCTTTCGTTACATGGTGACGGTCCGGCCACCCCTGTAGGATGCGGCTCCGATCGTCGTCGCTCGCCACGACTGTCGTCATCACCCACCACGACGGAACAGTCCGATGGATCTGACCTCCTACGCCGAGCTGGCCGTACTACTGATCAACAGCCCGGACCGGCTGGCCGGTCTGGACGGCCTGCGCGCGCTGCTGGAGGAGAGCGGGCGTCACCGGCCCGGCTGCCGCCTCACCCGCGGCGACCTCGACGCCCTGCGGGACCTGCGCGCGGAGCTGACCGCCGTCTTCGAGTCAGCGCAGGCCGGTGACGAGGCCGACGTGGTCGACCGGCTCAACTCCCTGCTGGTCCGGCATCCCGTACAGCCGCAGATCTCCGGGCACGACGGCCAGCACTGGCACATGCACCTCACCGAGAGCGGCCGGGCGGCCGACCAGTACGCCGCCGGGGCCGTGATGGGCCTGGCCACCCTGGTGACCGACCTGGGGGTGAGCAGGCTCGGCCTCTGTCAGGCGGCCCCCTGCAGACGGGCCTTCCTGGACACCTCCTCGAACCGGTCGAGGCGTTACTGCTCCGAGCGCTGCGCCAGCAGGGCGAACGTCGCCGCCTACCGGGCCCGCAGGAAGGGCGGCGGCCAGTAGCGCAGCGCCACCCGGCCGACCAGTGACGAGGAGGGCACCGCGCCGAAGTCCCAGCTGTCCCTGCGGCCTGAGGCGCGCTGGTTCTCGCTCTCCAGCCACCAGTCCTCCCCCTCACGCCAGGCGGCCCGTTTGACGATGAGCAGCGACGGGTCCGAGGGGAGTCTGGCCACCACCAGATCCCCGGCGCTGACGGGAGCGCCACGCCGTACCCACAGCCAGTCGCCGGGGCGCAGCACGGGCAGCATGGAATCTCCCTCGACACGCACTCTCACGGATCTCAACCCCATCCCATACGGCATTTGAAGGCGAGTAAGGTCGGTAACGGACCATGTTGATCTCAGCATCAAGGAAGGACTTTCCGATGCTTGCACGACTTCTGCGGCCCAGGCTCGTCGCGTCCGCGCACTGCGACCTGCCGTGCGGCGTGTACGACCCGGCACAGGCCCGCATCGAGGCCGAGTCAGTCAAAGCCATCATCGAGAAGTACAACGCGAACGAGGACCCGGTCTTCCGCACTCGCGCACTGATCATCAAGGAGCAGCGGGCCGAGCTGGTCAAGCACCACCTGTGGGTGCTGTGGACCGACTACTTCAAGCCCCCGCACCTGGAGGCCTACCCCCAGCTGCACCAGCTGTTCTGGGAGGCCACCAAGCTCGCGGGCGCCGCGGGCGGCAAGGGCACCGTCGAGGTGGCCCAGGCGGACGAGCTCCTGGCCAAGATCGACGAGATCTCCAAGATCTTCTGGGCGACCAAGGCCGCCTGAGCCAGAAAGCCCGGTGATCGACACGTCCAGGCCTCGTGTGGGGTGCGACCACACGGGGCCTGACCTGTTCTTAGAGCCCATTCGGTGTCTTAAAGTGTTCTTGAGGTGCTAAATCACCCGGATCGCGAGTCCAAGCGGGCCAACCACCGCCGTGGGGCTGTAAGTTGCAGTCAGCGACTCTGCGAGGAGGAACGTGACCGAACACACCGAGACACCCGCGGTCGACATGGGCGGAATCCGTGACGTGGTCAGCGTCCGGCTGCCGGCCGCGAGTGCCTATCTGTCCGTGCTGCGTACGGCGACCGCCGGGCTGGCCGCGCGGCTGGACTTCACGCTTGACGAGATCGAGGACCTTCGGATCGCGGTCGACGAGGCGTGCGCGATGCTGCTGACCCAGGCCGTTCCCGGCACCGACCTGACGGCCGAGTTCGAGCTGACCGGGCAGCTGATGCAGGTCAGCGTCGAGGTCAGCACGGTCGGCAGCGCCGCGCCGAAACGTGATGACTTCGCCTGGATGGTGCTCACCGCGCTTGCCGACGACGTGGATGCCGTGACCGACTCCCCCGACCGTATGGCGATCGTGCTACGTAAGCGCCGGGGCGCGGCGAGGCCGGCGTGACGGAAAGGACTCGTGCCATGGCCGCCAGCGACCACGCGGTGCCCGACCGGGTGCGCGCGCGCCTGCTTTTCGCGGAACTGGCGGAGTTGACCCCCGACGACTCACGGCGCCAGCGCATCCGTGACGAGCTCGTCGAGCTCCACCTGCCTCTCGTGGAGTACCTCGCCCGCCGGTTCCGCAACCGGGGTGAGTGGCTCGACGACCTCACCCAGGTCGCGACCATCGGTCTGATCAAGTCGATCGACCGCTTCGACCTCGCCCGTGGGGTGGAGTTCTCCACCTACGCCACCCCGACGATCGTGGGCGAGATCAAACGTCACTTCCGTGACAAGGGCTGGGCGGTCCGTGTGCCGCGCCGTCTGCAGGAGCTGAAGCTCTCGCTCACCAAGGCGATCAGCGAGCTGTCCCAGCGCGAGGGGCGTGCCCCGACCGTCGGAGAGCTGGCCTCGTTCCTGAAGATGACCGAGGAGGAGGTGCTTGAGGGGCTTGAGTCGGCCAACGCCTACTCCACGGTCTCCCTCGACGCGCCCGACTCCGGTGACGACGACGCGCCCGCGGTCGCCGACTCCCTCGGCATCGTGGACGACTCCCTTGAGGGCGTCGAGTACCGCGAGTCGCTCAAGCCCCTTCTCGAACGGCTGCCGCCCCGCGAGAAGCGCATCCTTCTGCTGCGTTTCTTCGGCAACATGACGCAGTCGCAGATCGCCACCGAGCTGGGCATCTCCCAGATGCACGTGTCCCGGCTGCTGGCCAGGACCCTGGCTCAGCTCCGCGAGGGGCTGACGGCGGAGGACTAGACGCCGTCCCGGTGCTCTCCGTAGAGCGCCTGGGTCGTCGGGGGTGACAGCAGCGCGACCAGTCCGATCACTGCCACGGTGATCAGCGGGATGCCGATCGTCCGCTGGTCGGACTGGATCAGCGTGACGCCCACGACAACGGCGAAGATCTGGGCGAGCACTCCGGGGCTCCTGGACCATCGCTCGGTCCTCAGCATGCCCAGGGCCACCCAGACCAGCGCGGCCCCGAGCAGGATGCCGAAACCGGCGACGAAGGCCGAGCTCACCACGTCAGAGGGCTGCCCGATGACCGTCTCGACTCCGACGTAACCGCCGAGCAGCACGGTGACGACGCCTTCGAGCGCCATGACGACGGCTGCGACGGTGAGAGTGAGCGGGCGCTGGTTCGACACGGGGTTCGACACAGCCAAAGCCTATCGCCGGGACATCTCGCCCTTCTCTGCCGCCGTGGCCGTGGTCGCGGCGGATACGCTGGCGTTATGCGAGCGATGCTCCTGGTGAACCCCAAGGCCACCACGACGAACCAGCGGACGCGGGACGTGCTGATCAGGGCGCTGGGCGCGACGGTGGATCTGACCGTCGAGGAGACCCAGTACCGGGGGCACGCGGCCCATCTGTCCCGCGAGGCCCATGGCTCCGGTTTCGACGTGGTCGCCGTGCTCGGTGGCGACGGGACCGTCAACGAGGCCGTCAACGGCCTGCTCGACGCCCCTGGCATCGCCGACATCACCGGGGAAGCCGTGGAGGGCGGCGACGCCGAGACGGCCCGTCGGGAAGATTCGTCCGATGACGGTGCCGTGGACGACGGTGTGAGCGGGGGCGCGGTGAACCGTCCCGCGCTGCTGACGATCCCCGGCGGCAGCGCCAACGTCTTCGCGCGGGCGCTGGGGCTGCCCAACGACCCGGTCGAGGCGGTCGGCGCGATCCTTGAGGCCCTGCGTGACGACAGACGCAGGACCGTCGGACTGGGCCATGCCATCTGGAACGGCCGGCGCAGATACTTCACCTTCTGCAGCGGGCTCGGGTACGACGCCGAGGTGATCAGGGCCGTCGAGGGGCTGCGGGGCGCGGGACGCAAGGCCACGCCCGCCCGCTATGTGAACACGGCCCTGCACCACTATCTGTCGACGGACAGGCGGCAGGCGCCCATGAGCGTCGAGGGGCCCGAGGTGCCTCCCGCGGACGACCTCTTCATGGCGATCGTCTCCAACACCTCACCCTGGACCTACGTGGGCTCCCGTCCGGTCTGCCCGACGCCGTGGGCGAGTTTCGAGACCGGCCTGGACCTGCTGGGGTTGCAGCGGCTCGACCCCGTCACGATGTGCCATCTGATGCCCCAGATCATCGGGGTGCGTGAGACCCTGCCCACCGGCCGCCACCTGGTACAACTCCATGACGAACGGGAGTTCACGGTGAGCGCCCTGCGCCCCGTGGCCTTTCAGCTTGATGGTGACTATCTGGGAGAGGTTGAGCGGGTAACGTTCCGCTCCATCCCGAAGGCGTTACAAGTGGTGGTATGACCAGTTACATCCGGTCATCGTGTGACGCATCCGACATGCATATCAGGCAAAACCTTCTCCCAAACCTCTTGCATGTACTGAGCGTGGCTGACAATCTCAACATTGACGTCGGAACGTAGGACCTTTGAGCGGAGACATCGCTCTTGGGCCACCGGCGATCTAGTGAACGCAACCCCGAACCGAACCAGGCTCGGGCGATCGTTCGCGCTGGTTAGTGAAAGTCTTCACAAAGTACACCGCCGGAGCCGAAGCAAGGGCTCCTCATCCGAAGGAGTGGACGCATGGACTGGCGCCACCGAGCCGCCTGCCGTGACGTGGACCCCGAGCTTTTCTTCCCGATCGGCAACACCGGCCCCGCCCTGATGCAGATCGAAGAGGCCAAGCAGGTCTGCCGCACCTGTAACGTCAGCGAGGCCTGCCTGAAGTGGGCGCTGGAGTCCGGTCAGGACGCCGGTGTCTGGGGCGGCATGAGCGAGGACGAACGCCGCGCCCTCAAGCGTCGCACGGCACGCGTCCGCACCCGTGTCAGCGCCTGAATCTCAGCGATCCGACAGAACCTTAGCAAACCAGGCGACGACTCCCGCGCGCCCCTCCCCCCGGGCTCGAACCGTGACCCCATGCCACGGTCTCAGGCCACGGGGAGGGGAATGCTCAGCGTGACCTCGGTGCCACCGCCCTGACGAGGTTCGATCGCCAACCTGCCCGACAGTTCGCCGACGACGAGCGTCCGTACGATCTGCAGGCCGAGGCTGGTCGACGACTCCAGGTCGAAGTTCTCCGGCAGGCCGTTGCCGTCATCGGAGACGATCACGTCAAGCCGGTCGGCACCTCGCTCGACGATCACCTGAAGCTTCCCGGGACGCTGGGCGAGACCGTGCTGGACCGCGTTCTGCAGCAGCTCGGTGAGAACCATCGCCAGCGGCGTCGCGATCTCCGAGCGCAGTACCCCGAACGTCCCGATCCGGCGCGGCACCACCTGTGCCTCGGGTGCGGCGACCTCCCCTGTCATCGCGATCACCCGGTCGGCGATGTCGTCGAAGTCGACCTGTTCCTCGGGTGTGTGGGACAGCGTCTCGTGCACGATCGCGATCGAGCCGACCCTGCGCACCGCCTCCTCCAGCGCCTCCCGCCCCTCCGGCAGTTGCAACCGCCTGGCCTGCAGCCGCAGCAGCGCGGCCACCGTCTGCAGGTTGTTCTTGACCCGGTGGTGGATCTCCCTGATGGTCGCGTCCTTGGTCATCAGCTCCCGCTCACGGCGACGCAGCTCCGTCACGTCGCGGATGAGCACCAGCGCGCCGATGCGCCCGCCCCCCACGACCAGCGGGATCGCCCGTAGCTGCACGACCGTCCCGCCCGACTCGACCTCGGTCTCCCTCGGTTCCCGGCCGCTGGCCACGATCATCAGGTTCTCGTTGATGGGCTCGTCGGAGTAGCACAGGTTCGCCGTGGTACGGCCGAGCTCTGCACCGACCAGGTCCGCGTTGAGCCCCAGCCTGCGGTAGGCGGACAGGGCGTTGGGCGAGGCGTAGGTGACCCGCCCCGCACGGTCGAGCCTGAGCAGTCCGTCGCCGACACGCGGGGAGCGGACCAGGATCGGTTCGGCGCCGGAGAAGGGGAAACGTCCCTCGGCGACCATCTGGGCCAGGTCGGAGGCGCTCTGC
Source organism: Streptosporangium jomthongense (assembly GCF_042650425.1). Lineage (NCBI taxonomy): Bacteria > Bacillati > Actinomycetota > Actinomycetes > Streptosporangiales > Streptosporangiaceae > Streptosporangium > Streptosporangium jomthongense. The sequence continues at coordinate 9,395 of NZ_JBHSBC010000025.1, forward strand.
AGGTAGGTGAGTTCGAGCCGTGACGGGGTGCGCGCGGAGGAGAGGTTCGTCGAGCGCTGGATCACGCCGATGAAGTGGTCGGCGCGCCGTACCGGGATGGTCTCCTCGCGCACCGGCACTCCGCTCGACCAGTCGGGGTCGCCCTCCCGGCAGATGCGCCTCTCGTTCCAGGCGGTGTCGATGAGCGCCCGCTCGCCCTTGGCCGCCGTCATCCCCACGATGTCGTCGTGATAGACGGTCGGGCCCGTGGTCGGCCGCATCTGGGCGACCGCGATCCAGCCGGTGCCCTCCCTGAGGGGGATCCACAGGATGAGGTCGGCGAACGACAGGTCGGCCAGAAGCTGCCAGTCGGAGACCAGTGAGTGCATCCACTCAAGGTCCGCGTCGTCGAGCGCGGTGTGACGAACCGCCAGGTCGCTTAGAGTCGGCACTCGTGCATCATGCGTGGTTTGAGGGGCCGAACGCGAATCGGGCACACCACATTGGGAAAATGCCCCCATGACACATGGGCCCGATCCGCTGGCGCGCTTCCGAACCGCCGCGGTGGCGCGGGAGGCCGCGGGACTCAGACGGGTCCTGCGTGCCCGGGCCTCCGACGACGACCTGGTCGATCTGGCCTCGAACGACTATCTCGGGCTCGCCGGGGACCGGCGGCTCGCCGAGGCCGCGTCCGCGGCGGCCTTCGAATGGGGAACGGGTGCGACCGGCTCCCGCCTCGTGACCGGTTCGACCGTGCTGCACGCCCGCCTTGAGGAACGGCTGGCCGCCTTCGCCCACGCGGAGGGCGCCCTGGTGTTCTCCTCCGGGTACCTGGCCAACCTGGCGGCCGTCACGGCGCTCGGCCGCGACGCCCTGGTGGTCTCGGACGCGGGTAACCACGCCTCGATCGTGGACGCCTGCCGTCTGTCGCGCTCCCCCGTGACGGTCACCCCGCACCGGGACGTGACGGCCGTGGAGAAGGCGCTCGCCGGCCGGGACACCGAGCACGCGATCGTGGTCACCGACGCGCTCTTCTCCGTCGACGGGGACCTGGCCCCGCTGGCCGAACTGCACGCGGCGGCCGTACGGCAGGGCGCGCTGCTGGTGGTCGACGAGGCGCACTCTTTGGGGATCCTCGGGTTCGGAGGACGGGGGGCGGCGCACGCGGCGGGCCTGGCCGGGGAGCGGACCGTTGTGAGAACGGTCACACTCTCCAAATCCCTCGGTTCCCAGGGCGGGGCCGTCCTCGGCGCTCCCGAGGTCATCGAAACCCTGATAAACACGGGCCGTTCCTTCATCTTCGACACCGCTCTCGCGCCGGGGAGCGTGGCCGCCGCACTCGCCGCGCTAGATATCCTTCACAATCAGCCCGAACTGCCCGGACACGTGCTCACCAGAGCGAAGGAGCTGGCCGCCCTGGCCCGCGACCTCGGTCTGGAGACCAACGATCCGGCGGGTGCGGTCGTCCCGATCGTGCTCGGCCAACCCGAGACGGCGCTTCGGGCCGCCGTCATCTGTGCGGAACACGGGGTGCGGGTCGGATGCTTCCGGCCGCCCTCGGTACCGGCCGGCCGCTCTTGCCTGCGGTTGACCGCGCGGGCCAATCTGAGTTCCGACGATCTAGCGGTGATCAAGGGTGCGCTCACCGCCGTGGCCGAGATGAAGGTGACCATGTGAGTGAGCGAAGCGAGCGGACCTGCGGGTGGGACACGGGTCCCGTCGCCCTCGAACCTCCGGACGAGGTGCGGGCGTGACGGAGGAATCCCCCAGAATCCCGAAGTACTACGACGTCAAGCGCAGCCTGCTCGCGCTCACCAAGAGCCTGGCCGCCGGCAGCGCCCTGCCCCCCGAGCGGACGCTCGCGGTGCGTTTCGAGACGTCGCGCACCACCGTGCGCCAGGCCCTGTCCGAACTTGTGGTCGAGGGACGGCTGGTGCGCATCCAGGGCAAGGGGACGTTCGTCGCGCACCCCAAGGTCGCCCAGGTGCTGCAACTCACCTCCTACACCGGTGACCTCAGGACCGTCGGCCTCGAACCCGACACCAAGATCCTCGACATCAGCTACATCACCGCGGACGAGCCGCTGGCCCGGCGCCTGGCGATCAACCCCGGCGGCCGGGTGCTGCGGATCCACCGGCTCCGTCTGGCCAACGGAGAGCCGATGTCCATCGACACCACCCACCTGTCCGCCCGCCGCTTCCCCCGGCTCAGGCGCGAGCTTGAGGTGCACTCCTCGCTGTACGAGACACTGCACAACGCCTACAACGTACGGCTGACGGACGCCGAGGAGATCATCGAGACCGTGCTGGCCACACCGTACGACGCCCAGGTGCTGAGCGTGGACGTGGGTCTGCCGATGCTGCTGCTCACCCGGCACGCCTTCGACGCCGACGGCAACCCGGTCGAATGGGCCCAGTCCCTCTACCGGGGAGACCGCTACAAGTTCGTCACCCGCCTTCGCCGCCCCTGACGTCCGTAAGGTGTGGAGGATGAGCATCCTCGTGATCACCGGGACCGACACGGGAGTCGGCAAGACGATCGTCACCGCCGCGGTCGCCGCGCTCGCCAAGGAGCGGGGCGCCTCGGTCGCGGTGGTGAAACCGGCGCAGACCGGGGTCGGCGCGCTCGACCCCGGCGACCTGGACGACGTCATCCGGCTGACCGGGGTGACCACCACCTTCGAGCTGTCCAGGTTCCCCGACCCCCTGGCCCCCGCGGCGGCGGCCAGGGTCGCGGGCCTGCCCCCGGTCTCCCTCGACCACGCCGCCGCCCGCATCGCCGATCTGGCCTCCTCCCACCGCCTGGTGCTCGTCGAGGGCGCGGGCGGGCTCCTGGTCCGCTTCGACGAGGAGGGGGCGACCCTGGCCGACCTGGCCAGGGCGTTGTCCGCTCCGGTGCTGCTGGTGACGCGGGCGTCCCTGGGCACGCTCAACCACACCGCGCTGACGCTGGAGGCCATGGCGGGACGCGGCCTCGACCTGGCGAGCGTGATCATCGGTTCCTGGCCCGCCGAACCCGGCCTCGCCGAACGGTGCAACGTCGCCGATCTGGAGATGCTCGCCGCCAGGCCGCTGGCGGGTGCGCTGCCCGAGGGCGCCGGATCCCTCGACCGGGAGGCCTTCGCCCGTACGGCCCGCATGGGCCTGGCCCCCGTGCTGGGAGGGGGCTTCGACTCCTCAGCCTTCAGATCCACATTTAGGCTCTAGCCGTAGCCGACGGCCTTCAGAGTGGAGCAGCATGAGCGACATACTCGACATCGCCCGCGTCCAGGTGCTTGAGGAAGGCAGAGGACTCGACGCCGGACAGGCCCTGCGGTGTCTGGAGTTACCCGAAGAGCGAGTTTCCGACCTGCTGGCGCTCGCGCACGAGGTACGTGTGAAGTGGTGCGGCCCCGAAGTCGAGGTCGAGGGGATCATCTCCCTCAAGACGGGCGGCTGCCCGGAGGACTGCCATTTCTGCTCCCAGTCGGGGCAGTTCAGTTCACCGGTCCGCGCCGCGTGGCTGGACATCCCGTCCCTGGTCCAGGCGGCCAAGGAGACCGCGGCGACGGGGGCGACGGAGTTCTGCATCGTGGCCGCGGTGCGCGGCCCCGACCGGCGGCTGATGGACCAGGTCCGCGAGGGGGTCGAGGCGATCAGGCAGGCCGTCGACATCAACGTCGCCTGCTCCCTGGGCATGCTCACCCAGGAGCAGGTCGACGAGCTGGCCGGGATGGGCGTGCACCGTTACAACCACAACCTGGAGACCGCCAGGTCGCACTTCGACAAGGTCGTCACCACCCACAGCTGGCAGGAACGCTGGGACACCTGTCTGATGGTGCGCGAGGCCGGGATGGAGCTGTGCTGCGGCGGCATCGTCGGCATGGGCGAGACGCTGGAGCAGCGGGCCGAGTTCGCCGGACAGCTCGGCGAACTCCAGCCCGACGAGGTCCCGCTGAACTTCCTCAACCCCCGTCCCGGCACGCCCTTCGAGTCGTTCCCGCTGCTGACGGGTACCGAGGCGCTCAGGACGATCGCGACCTTCAGACTGGCGCTGCCCCGCACGATCCTGCGCTACGCGGGCGGCAGGGAGCTGACGCTGGGCGACCTGGGCACCCGTGACGGCATGCTCGGCGGGATCAACGCGATCATCGTCGGCAACTACCTCACCACGCTTGGCCGTACCCCCGAGGCGGACCTCAACCTGCTGGCCGACCTGCGGATGCCGATCAAGGCGCTCTCCGAGACCCTGTGAGCCGAGGAACCCGCTCCCGGTGCCGTCCGAGGAGCGGGTTCCCCCATGTGACAGGTGGTCAGAGCGTTAGCCGGGGGGAATCTGGGCAGGGTCTCCAATCACTGTCCGGCTAAGTGACTGACTGGTAGGTTGCGCGATATGGAGTCTCCAAAGCACGCGGGCGACATCGCGGTCGCCGTCTCCAAGGCCTACGGGATCGAGACCATGTTCACCCTGTCCGGCGGGCACGTCTTCCCGCTGTACGACGGGGCGGTCCACGAGGGCGTGCCGATCCTCGACGTAAGGCACGAGCAGAGCGCGGTCTTCGCGGCCGAGGCGACGGCCAGGCTGACCCGCAGGCCGGGTCTGGCCGTGCTCACCGCGGGCCCCGGCGTCACCAACGGCGTCAGCGGCGTGGCGACCGCGCACGCCAACGGCTCCCCCGTCGTGATCATGGGAGGCAGGGCGCCGAGGTCGCGCTGGGGCTCCGGCGCACTGCAGGAGATGGACCACCCGCCGTTGCTGGCTCCGATCACCAAACTGGCCTTCACCGGCTCCGGGCCCGACTCCGTCGGCGAGGACGTGGAGATGGCCTTCAGGACCGCCCTCGCCCCGCACCGGGGGCCGGTCTTCCTCGACTTCCACATGGACGACCTGTTCTCCCCGGCTCCCCCGCTCGAACACGCGACCAGGACCCTGACCCCCTCACCGCTCGAACCCGACCCCGACGCGCTCGCCGGTATCGCCGCCCTGCTCGCCGAGGCCGAACGCCCGGTGCTGGTGCTCGGCTCCGACGTGTGGATGGACCGGGCGGAGGAGGTCGCCAGGGGCTTCGCCGAGGAGTTCCGCCTGCCGGTCATCCCCAACGGACAGGGTCGTGGCATCCTTCCCGCGGGCCACGAACTCCTGGTCACCCGCGCCCGCGGCCTGGCCTTCTCCCAGGCCGACCTGGTGATCGTCGCGGGCGCCCCGCTGGACTTCCGGCTCGCCTACGGCTGGTTCGGCGGCAAGAACGGCACCCCGCTCGCCAGGGTCGTGCACCTGGCCGACGCGCCGTCGCAGCTGACCCCCCACATGCAGCCCTCCGGTGCCGCCGCGGGTGACCTGTCGCTGGTCTTCTGGGGTCTCGGTACGGCCTGCGGCGAGGCGGGCGTCTCCCCCAAGGCGTACGCGCCGTGGCTGTCGAGGTTGAGGGAGGCCGCCGACGCCGCGGTCGCCGGGGACGCCGAACTGCTGGCCTCCGACGCCGACCCGATCCACCCGATGCGGATCTACGGTGAGCTGAACAAGATCCTCGCCGACGACGCCGTGGTGATCGGCGACGGTGGCGACTTCGTCTCCTACGCGGGCAAGTACGTCGAGCCGAGGCAGCCGGGCAACTGGCTCGACCCCGGCCCCTACGGCTGTCTGGGCACCGGCCTCGGCTACTCCATCGCCGCCCGCCTGGCCAGGCCGTCCTCCCAGGTGGCGTTGCTGCTCGGCGACGGCGCCGCCGGGTTCTCGCTGATGGATGTGGACACGCTCGTCCGGCACCGCCTGCCGGTCGTGATGATCTGCGGCAACAACGGCATCTGGGGCCTGGAGAAGCACCCCATGCGGCTGCTGTACGGCTACGACGTGGCGGCCGAGTTGCAGCCGCAGTGCCGATACGACGAGGTGGTGACGGCACTCGGCGGGGGTGGTGAGCTGGTCACCGACCCGGCGGAGATCGGTCCCGCGCTGCGCCGGGCCTTCGACTCCGGCGTGCCGTACATGGTGAACATCGCCACCGATCCGGCGATCGCCTACCCCCGCAACACGACCGGGGTCTGAACGGCCCCGGATCGCCGGGGCCGTCCAGATCAGGAGGTGCTCGGGCTCGGGCTCGGGCTCGACGGGCAGGCGTCGTTGACCAGGGTGATGTCCACCGGCCGCTTCGCGTCCCACATGGTGCCCGCGCCGGGCCGCTGCTCGACCACCTTCATGCACTGGGTGACGTCGACGTCGGGGCCGATGCTTGAGGCCGCCTTGAAACCGGCCTTCTTGAGCACCGCCTTGGCCGCCTCCTCGTTGAGGCCCATCACGCTCGGCACCTTCTTCTTCACCACCAGCGTCGCGGTCGCGCTCGGCGAGTGAGTCGGGGACGAGGACGGTTTCGGGTTGTCAGCCGTCTTCGTCGGCTTTGCCGTTGGCTCCTCCGGCTCGTCGGATTCGGTCTCCGTCGGAGTGGGGGTCCGCGTCGGGGTGGGCTTCGGCTCGTCGTCCTGGGTGGGCCTCACCGTTGGGGCGGTCGTCTTGGGCGGCCTGTGGGTGGACGGAGGCTTCGCGGCGGAGGTGCTCACGGTCGGGACCACCATGCCCTGGGTGTCCTTGGTGGGGCCGGTCTCCCCCGCGGCCATCGCGTTGATCGCGATCCCGACGAGCCCGGCGCACGCCACGCCCGCGACGGCGAACACCGCGATCGTCCCGCCCTTACGCCGCGGCTTCCGTAAAGCCCGGCGACCACGTCCGGGGACGGAGACGGCGACCTCGGTGGCCGGGCTCCGTGGCGAACTCTCCTGGGGAGGCGTGGTCGCGGGCCCCGTCATCGGCGGACCCGGCTGCGGCGCGGGCTGCCAGGCGGTCTCCTGCACCGCCGGAGGCGGAGTGCCCGCCATACCACCCTGCTGGCCGGGAGCCGCCGTGGCCTGCCTGGCCGCGGCGCTCATCGCGGCACCGCTCGGGAAACGCCGGGCCGGGTCCTTGGACAGCGCCCGCTCGACCAGTGCCCGCACCCCGGGCGGGATGTGCGGCGGCAGCGCGGGAGGCTCCTCGCGGATGTGTTTGAGCGCGATGGTGACCGGTGTGTCACCGTCGAAGGGCCGCTGCCCGGCCAGGCACTCGTAGGCGACCACCCCGAGCGCGTAGATGTCCACGGCCGGTGTGACGGGTGCGCCCTCCGCCTGCTCAGGGGCGCAGTAGGCGGCGGTGCCCAGCACCATGCCCGCGTCGGTGAGCCTGCTCGCGGCGTCCGACCTGGCGATGCCGAAGTCGGTGAGCACGAGAGTGCCGTCCGAGCGGACCAGCAGGTTTCCCGGCTTGATGTCGCGGTGGACGATGCCCTGCTCGTGTACGGCCTGCAGGGCCGAGGCCGCCTGGGCGATGAGCTCCATCGCCGCCCCCGGCGCGATGCTCCCCAGACGCGCGAGCAGCCGGTCGAGCGGCTCCCCGTCGACGAACTTCATCACCAGGTATGCCGTCGCCCCCGCGCCGGGCACCTCGTGGACCCCGTAGTCATAGACCTCGACCACTCCGGGGTGGTTGATCGTCGCCATCGCCCGGGCCTCGCCCTGGAACCGCACCAGGAAGCCCGGATCGTCGGTACGGCCGGGCAACAGCACCTTGACGGCGACCGTCCTGGCCAGGACGATGTCCTCGCCGCGCCAGACCTCGCCCATACCGCCGGCGCCGATGCGGGTATCCAGGCGATACCGCCCCGCCAGCGTCGTGCCTTGGGCCACCATGAAAATCCCCCGTAACCCTCTCCGCTCCCGCCTCAGGGCTCTCCAACAAAGCGGATTTGTATCGCGGCAACGTCACGGCGAAGTCACGAAACCCTGTGGGCCGGACAGCTTGTTAAAGGCGCGTGCCGTAGCATGGCACAAATCTCAAAATCTTTGCGGTAATTGTACAGATTGTGGCTTTACCCGCCGGGGGACGAAGCCACTTTGGCGGTCACGACCAGAAAACGGCAGGTCAGGACAGTCGCGATCAGCCGCTCAGCGAGCCGTGTTCCGAACAACGCGCCGACCAGCCACGCACAGTCACCTGAACCACCATTCGGCGGCGGCAGCGGGCGCAGTAGCGGGGCGGCTCGAAGGCACGGGCGGCGAGACAGGCCGCGTGGTCTCCCTCATCCGAAGGACGACCGCAGTGATCGCAGTAGGGGGTCACAGGATCAGACCCTATGCTGGCCCGCATGACGCTCGCTCCCGGTATGCACGCCCGGCTGCTCATCATGGTCGAGAGGAGCGACACCGCGACGAAGGTCGGCAGCGGGGACGTCCCCGTGCTGGCCACCCCGCGGCTGCTCGCCTTCGCAGAACGCGCGACCGTCCAGGCGATCGGGGACGCCCTCGGACCCGGTCAGACCTCCGTGGGGACGAAGGTCACGCTGGAACACCTGGCCGCGAGCCCGGTCGGCGCCCACGTCGAGATCAGCGCCGAGCTCACCGCGGTCGAGGGCCGTCGCCTGTCGTTCGTCTTCACCGCCCGCGACCGCGACTCCGTCGTCGCGACGGGCACGGTGGAGCGGGTGATCGTCGACCGCGAGCGTTTCCTCGCCGGTCTCACCCGCTGACCCCCGGCCGCGCCGTCCGCCCCGCGGGTCTACTCGATGACGGCGATGAGGTCGCCCTCCTGGATGACGTCGCCCTCGGCCACCTTGAGCTGGGCGATGACCCCCTCGTCCTCGGCGATGACGGGGATCTCCATCTTCATGGACTCAAGGATGACCAGGGTGTCACCGTCCTCGACGGTGTCGCCCTCGGAGACGAGGACCTTCCAGACGTTGGCCACCATCTCAGCGTGTACTTCAGCCACCGGAAACTCCTATCAATCACTGTGATTCAACTGTGCCAGACGGGATGACTCAGGCCCTCATCCGGGAGACCAGCCCGGTGTCGTAGCTCCCGTCAACGAACTCGGGGTGTTCCAGCAGCTCCGCGCAGAACGGCAGGTTGTTCTTCGGTCCCTCGACCTTGAAGTCCGCCACCGCCCCGCGGGCGCGCTCCAGGGCCTCGGCCCGGGTCTGGCCGTACACGCACAGCTTGGCCATCAGCGGGTCGTAGAACGGGGTGACCGTGTTGCCCTCGGTGTAGCCCGAGTCGACCCTGACGCCCTCACCGGACGGCTCCGACCAGACGGCGATCTTGCCGGGGCCGGGGAAGAAACGCTTGGGGTCCTCGGCGTAGACCCGGAACTCGATCGCGTGGCCACGCGGGGTGGCGTCGAGGTCGGTCCGCTCACCCGCGGCGATCCGCAACTGCTGCTCGACCAGGTCGACCCCGGTGACGAGTTCGGTCACCGGATGCTCGACCTGGAGCCTGGTGTTCATCTCCAGGAACACGAAGTCCTGCTTGTCGGCGTCGACCAGACACTCGACGGTGCCCGCGCCGAGGTAGCCGACCGCCTCGCCGGCCCTGACCGCGGCGGCCAGCATGCGCTCGCGCAGTTCCTGGGTGATGCCGGGGGACGGGCTCTCCTCGACGACCTTCTGGTGACGGCGCTGCACCGAGCAGTCACGCTCGCCCAGAGCGAGGACGGTGCCGTCGGTCAGGCCGAGGATCTGCACCTCGACGTGGCGGGCCCGTTCGATGTAGTGCTCAAGCAGGATGGCGGGTGTCCCGCCGAAGCGGGCCGCCGCCCTCGACGCCTGTTCGAACGCCTTGGCCAGCCCCTCGGCGTCGTGGGCGACGCCCATGCCGATACCGCCGCCGCCCCCGGCCGTCTTCACCATCAGGGGGTAGCCGATCTCCTCGGCCGCCGCGACCGCCTGCTCCAGGTCGGTGACCGGGGTACGGGTTCCCGCGGCGACGGGCACGCCCGCCTCCTCCATGAGGTTCCTGGCGTTGATCTTGTCGCCCATCCGCTCGATCGCCTCGGGAGATGGGCCGATCCAGACAATTCCCGCCTCGGCCACGGCCCTGGCGAACGCGGCGTTCTCCGAGAAGAAGCCGTACCCGGGGTGGATCGCCTGCGCGCCCGACTCACGGGCGGCCCGCAGGACCTTCTCCGCGTCGAGGTAGCTCTGCGCCGGGTTCGCGGGCCCCAGAAGGATCGCCTCGTCGGCCTCCCTAACGAACGGCAGATCCGCGTCTGCCTCGGAATACACCGCGATGGCCCGCAGGCCCATGCGCTGGACCGTACGGATGATCCGTCGTGCGATTTCGCCGCGGTTGGCGACCAGAACGGACTCGAACACTGTGGTGGACCCCTTTCGACCGCTCCACCTTATGACCGGCTTCCCCACTCGGCCCTTCGTCTGAGCCACCGATCACGGCAACACGATCTGTAGGAAACCCACAACAGTGCGAGGAAACCGTACGGCTCAAAGTCTGTTGAGGCAGGCCAGCCTGCCGACGACGCGGGTCATGGCCTCGACGACCTCGGGGTCGTACTCCTCCCCCGCGCCGAGGTGGAGCCGTTCGAGCGCCGCCCCCGCCCGGTCGCGGTCGACGGACCCGCCGACCAGGTCGTCGTAGGCGTTGGCCGCCTTGATGACACGGCTGGCCACCGGCGGGTTCTCCGCGCAGCCGTCGCACTGACGCCGGACGATCTCGGCGACGCGGTCGAGCACCCCGGTCTGGCGGATCACCTCCGCCCCGAGTTCGGCGATGCGCCTGGCCTGCTCGGGCTCGGTGAGGACCGTGGCTCCGCCGGGGATCGGGTCGCGCAGGGACAACTGCCCGATGTCGTGCATGAGCGCGGCGTACTCCAGGTCGAGCAACTCGGGCTCGGCCATGCCCAGCTCACGGCCGGTCGCCACGGCCAGGCGGCTGACCCGGTGGGAGTGCCCCGGCTCGACGTAACCGCCGACCTCGGTCACCCGCGCCAGCGCCCTGACCGTCTGCAGGTAGGTCGCCCTGATCCCGGCGTACTTACGGAAGGCCACCTGGGTGACCAGCAGGGGCGCGGCGAAGACCAGCAGCGCGGCCATGTCCATGCTGTGCGAGGCCAGCGCGAGCAGGATGCCCGAGGCCGCAACCGCCGCCCACAGCGGAGCCGCCATCCGCAGCTCGTCCTGTACGGCGACGCCGAAGGCCGCCCGCACCTGCTCGGCCCGCAGCACGGCGGCCAGCAGCACGTCGACCAGCACCATCACCAGGACGAGCAGGCCCATCACCCCGAGGGCGGGCCACCAGCCCCCCTCCGGACGTTTGGCCAGTTCGAACAGCGGACCGGCCAGCGGCCGGTAGGCCAGGGCGAGCAGGGCGCCGGTGAACAGCCTGCGCGCCATGGCGTCCGGGCTCGGCGGCCTGCCGACCGCCAGATGCGGCAGCGCACCGGCGATCATGCCGACCGTCAGCACCGCGATGACCTGCAGGGCCGTGTGCCGGGCCGGGACGCCCCCCAGATCCAGCAGCAACGTGTAGCCCAGGGCGGCGGCGGCGCCGATCGGCGCGACCTCCCTGTTGCCCGGCATCGTGAGCCTGGCCAGCTCACCCGCGGCGATCAGCGCGCCGAACCCGACGGCGACGCTGGGGGCGGTCAGACCGGTCGCGGCCGTGTGCGCGACCCCGGCGACCGCCAGCAGACCGGCCGCGCAGATCAGCAGGAGCTGACCGGAGTCGAGCCGCCGGAACGTCCTGGTGGCCAGGGTTGTCGTGGTGGTGCTGCTCACCGCTCGGGCACCACCTGGATGGGCATCGTCGGATCGTCGTGGTCCTTGGCGGTCGTCTCCGCCGTGTCCTCGGGGGGCGCGACGACCTTGCGCGGCGCCTCCCAGCCGTGACGGTCGACGGCCTTGGTGAAGGCGACGACCATCTCCGGGTCGAACTGGGTGCCCGCCCCCTTGCGCAGTTCGGCCATGGCCACCTCCACGGGACGGGCGCCCCGGTAGGAGCGGTCGGAGGTCATCGAGTCGAAGGCGTCGGCGACCGCGATGATCCGGGCGAACTCCGGTATCTCCTCCCCGGCCAGCCCCATCGGGTACCCCTTTCCGTCCTGCCGCTCATGGTGGTGCATGATCCCGGCGAACGCCTCGTCGAGGAAGTCGATGCCCCGCACGATCTCCAGTCCGCGCATCGGGTGCAGCTGGATGGCGGCGTACTCCTCCTCGGTGAGCGGCCCGTCCTTCTGCAGCACCTTGGTCGGCACTCCCAGCTTGCCCACGTCGTGCAGCATCCCGGCGTAGCGAATCGCCCGCAACCTCTCGGAGCCCATGCCGATCTCCTGGGCGATCATCCCGGAGGCCAGCGAGACCCGGGTGCAGTGGCCTCGGGTGTAGTAGTCCTTGGTCTCCACCGCCTGGCACAGCGCGGCGATCGTGGCGTCGTAGGAGCGTTGCTGGGCGAGGTACTGGCCGAAGGCCCAGCGGGCGACGAAGAGCGGCAGCAGCACGAGCACCGCGGAGATCGAGTTGACCGTGGCCCACAGCCCGGCGATCAGCAGTCCGAAGGTGGCGTAACCCAGGTAGGAGACCATGAACTGGGCCAGTCCCCGCAGCGGAGGCACCTGGTCGGCCTGCCCGGTGACGACCAGGACGATCGCGATGAGGACGAAGTTGAGCGGCACGAAGACAGCCGCGGCCCCGGCGAACGGCACGATCAGGTCGTCGAACCCGGCGATGTCCGGCAGCCTGGCCCTGCCGCCGAGCCACTCGTAGGCGCAGCCCGCGGCGTAACCGCAGATGGCGAACTGGGCGCCGTTGAACAGGCGCTTGACCAGCGGCAGCCCGGGACGCACGCTGAAGACGGCCGTCATGCCGACCAGCGCGGCGCCCTGCGGCCCGACGAGCACCACGGCGGCGAGCGCGGCCGAGAAGCTGACCGAGACCGCCGCCTGCTTGACGTTGAGCAGGGTCGGCACCGACTCGCACACCAGGAACAGCAGGGCCAGCACCAGGAGGTTCGACCAGTCGAGCCACTCCAGACGATCGCTTCCCGCCACGCTGTATCCGAGCAGCGCGCACGCCACTCCGATCACAGCGACCAAATAGACCTTGGCAAACCACGGCAGTCCACGCAAAGCGGCCACCCTTGGGGTCCTACGCGCGCGTGCTCAGGTCCAGGAGATCCCCAGTCGGATGGGGGTGACCGTTTCCTTCAACATGCGCTGCCTCCATGTCGATTTCCCACTCAGGCTACAGAAGCCGAACAGGCCAAGACCGGCAGACGTGGAATCGCAAGCAAAGCGTAACCAATCCATCACCCCACGCCATCACGGACCATCCCGTACGGCTCGCACCCGTTACGGCGCCGTACGCCTGGCCCTGGCCCAGTCGACGGTGACCTTCAGCCCGGCGGCCAGGTCCGTTCCCGGCCGCCAGCCGAGGCCCTCGAACGCCGGGGTGGGGTCGACCGCCATCGCCGGCAGGTCGCCGAGCCTGGCCGGCGCGCTGTCCGGCGCGTCGGGGGCCCCCGCCGCGGCGGCGACCAGGGAGTGCAGTGCCCGGTCCGTCGTCTCGACGCCCGTGCCCAGGTTGAACCTGCGGCCGTCGCCCTCCTGCCCGCAGGCCCGCGCGAAGCCGTCCACCACGTCGTCGACGAACACGTAGTCACGGGTCTGGGTGCCGTCGCCGTACACGACCGTGGGGGTGCCGTTGAGCAGGGCGTCGGTGAAGATGGCCACCACCCCCGCCTCCCCCTGCGGAGACTGGCGCGGGCCGTAGACGTTGGCGAGCACGAGCGTGGTGTACTCGATGCCGTACAACGCCCTGAAGGTCGCCAGGTAGGTCTCCGCGCTGAGCTTGGACGCCGCGTACGGCGAGCGCGGGTCGGTGGCCGCGTCCCCGGGCACCGGGATGACGGCGGGCCTGCCGTACACGGCGACGGAGGAGGCGAGGACGACCTTCCTGGTGCCACCTCGGTGGGCGGCGGTCAGCACCGAGGCGGTCCCCTCGACGTTCAGCCTGGCGTCGTGGACGGGGTCGGCCACGCTCTTGCGCACACTGATCTGCGCGGCCAGGTGACAGATCACCTCGGGCCTGACCTCGGCGGCCAGGCCGATCAGGGCCGGGTCGCGGATGTCCATCTCGTGCAGGGAGAAGCGCGGGCTCTCGGCCGCGGCGGCGAGGTTGCCCCGGTCTCCACCGGACAGGTCGTCGACCGCGGTGACCTCGTGGCCGTCGGCCAGCAGCCGGTCGACCAGGGTGGAACCGATGAACCCGGCCCCACCGGTGACGAGTATCCGCATGCCCAACCCCCAGGTCTCTCGTTTGGCACAGCCGTACGAGAGATCCTAAGAGGTCAGCCCCTCAGTTCGGAGCGGACCTGCTCGATCCGGCCGAGCACCTTGGCACGCAGGTCCTCGGAGGCCTTGTCGCAGCCGCAGTGTTTGGCGATCAGCTGCTTGACCACCTGTTCGAGACCGTACTCCTCCAGGCAGGGACCGCACTCGTCCAGGTGCACGCGGATGTCGGCGCAGTTGCCCTCGTCCAGCTCGCCGTCGAGGTAGGTGTAGACCTTCTCCAGGACGTCCCGGCAGTCGGTGGCGTGGGGCTTTCCACAGCTCATGCGATCACCTCGCCACAGAAGTCGCCGTGCTCGCTCACTTCGCACCCTCCGCGGGGACCAGACCACGCTCACGGGCGTAGTCCTCAAGTTGCGTCCGCAGCTGACGCCTGCCGCGGTGGAGCCTCGACATCACGGTCCCGATGGGCGTGCCCATGATGTCGGCGATTTCCTTGTAGGGGAAGCCCTCCACGTCGGCGAGGTAGACCGCGATGCGGAACTCCTCGGGCAGGGCGGCGAGCGCCTGCTTGACGTCACTGTCGGGGAGGTGTTCGAGCGCCTCGATCTCCGCCGACTTCAGGCCGCCGGAGGTGTGCGACTCGGCCCTGGCGAGCTGCCAGTCCTCGATCTCCTCGGCGCCCGACTGCTTGGGCTCCCGCTGCTTCTTGCGGTAGCTGTTGATGAAGGTGTTGGTCAGGATGCGATACAGCCAGGCCTTGAGGTTCGTGCCTTCCTGGAACTGGTGGAAGGACGCGAAGGCCTTGGCGAAGGTCTCCTGAAGGAGGTCTTCGGCATCCGCCGGGTTCCGGGTCATCCGAAGGGCCGCGGAGTAAAGCTGGTCGAGATAGGGCATGACATCCCGTTCGAACCGCGCGCTCCGCTGCTCCAGAGTCTCCTCGTCTGTCGCAGGGACCGGACCCACCCCCTTAGTATCGCCGGAGTCCTGCTGACGCGGGACGCCGTACTGAGCGGAGAATACCCGCTCATCAGGGAATGACCGATCACCGGGGCGGACGACGGGTTCGATCAAGGCGAGCATTGGCTGGCCAACCTCCCGAAAGGATCTGTGTTGTCCGCTGCAACACCCCCGCCCGGCCATCTGTTCCCACAAGATAGAAGGTGACGAACACCCCGGTGTGGGGAAAACCATACGTACCGGTAGGTACTGGAGACCACCGGAAACCAGACGCCAGGAGCCGCTTGTGCTGCCCATCCCGGCCGAAGAGCTGAACGGCTCAGGAACGCTCGGGCCGTACTGGACCTTTTACCGAGCCGTAGCCGCCGAGCAACTGAGCCGCTGGCTGCCGGAGAGCCCCTCGACCGTCCTCGACCTGTCCGGGGGCAGGGGCCGCTGGTCCGCCCAGGCCGCCAGAGCCGGGCACCGGGTGCTGGAGGTCGTCGACTTCCGCAGGGCCGTCGAGGGACAGGCGCTGCACGACGCCTCGAAGGTCCGCCAGGTACGTGCCGACGACCTGCGCTTCCTGCCCGACGAGAGCATGGACGCCGTGCTCGCCGAGGAGCGCGCGATGTCGGTCGAGCTCATGGCCGAGTCCGCGATGGGCGACGTCGCCAGAGTGCTGCGCCCCGGCGGGCGGGCCCTGGTCTGCGTCGACTCCCTGGTGCTGGGGATGGCGATCCTCGCCGAGCAGAACTACTGGGCCCACCTGCGCCAGACGGACGAGGTCATGCTCGTGCCCTGGCCGGACGGCAGCATCACCCGCTGCTTCAGCAGCGGCCAGCTCCGCGAGCTGCTCACCGGCGCGGGGCTGGAGGTCGAGTGGATACGGCCCCGCACGGTGCTGTCCCCCTCGACGGTCGACCACGTCCTGGCCTCCGACTCCAGGGCGCTCACCTGGCTGGTCAACACCGAGCTTGAGGCGCACCCGGACGACGACGACACCGTCGGCATCCACCTGGTGGCCAGCGCCAGACGGGTGTGAGGAGCGTTCAGCGGCGGCGTTCGCGCCGCGACTGACACCGGACGCAGCGGGCGGCCTCGGGGCGCGCCTCAAGCCTGCCCTCCGGTACGGCCTGGCCGCAGTCGGCGCAACGACCGTAGACCCCCTCCTCCAGACGTCTGAGCGCGTCGGCGACCGCGCGACGCTGCACGGTCGCCGCCTCCAGCATGGCCAGGGTCCGGTCGGCGTCGGTCAGGACGGATCCGGCGTCCGCGAGGGAACGTTCCCATCCGGCCAGTGGGTCCCCTCGCAGAACCCCGATGGACCGGTCGAGCTCGGCGAGCATGCTCTCCAGGCGCATGCGCACGGTCGCGGCGTCCACGAATCCGCACCTCCGCAGGGTGGGGGCGGCCTGTGAAGGGATTTCCCCGACTTCTCCCGTCAGGCGGCAAGACGATGAGGTCTGTGGGCGAACGCCCCACCGATGGCGCCATGAGGCATCGCTCCCTCAGCGGATGCCCGCTACGGAGGGTTTCCACACCGTTTACCGAGAGGTTTCCTTTCCCGGCTCTTTCAGAACAGCGCCTGACCGTCTCCTTGGTCCTCGGGGAGCGGCTCCACGAGTTCGGGACCGTTGTTGCGCACCGAGTTCACCGCGCTTGAGACGGGATAGGCCGTCAGCCCCGCCGAGGCGGCGGGCACCAGGAACTCCTCCGCCTCGGGGACTCCGGGGTCGAGCCACTGCGCCCAGCGGTCCCGCTCGATCAGCATCGGCATCCGCTCGTGGATGGCGCCCAGTTCGTCACGGGCCGTGGTGGTGACGACCGCGCAGGTCGTCAGCCAGGCGAGCGGATCGTCCTCGGCCCTGCCCTTGTCACGCCAGAACTCGTAGATCCCCGCCATCGCCATGACCTCGCCGTCGGCGGGGTGGATGAAATAGGGCTGCTTCTTCGGCCTCTTGGCCGTCCCGCCCTCCTCAAGCACCGCCCACTCGTAGTAGCCGTCCGCGGGCAACAGGCACCTGCGCTGGGCGAACGCCCTGCGGAAGGACGGCTTCTCCGCGATCGTCTCCACCCGCGCGTTGATCATCTTCGAGCCGATCGACGGGTCCTTCGCCCAGGCCGGGACCAGTCCCCATTTGACGATCCGCAGCTGCCGTACCGCCCGGTCGCCCGGACCCTCCTTGGGCACGCGGCTGAGGATCGCGTAGACCGGCTTGGTCGGCGCGACGTTGTAGTCCGGCCCCAGGTCCTCCTCCGCGGCGCCGTCCAGTTCGACCTCGAACTCCTCGAGCAGCTCCTGCTTCGGTCGCGTGGACGCGTATCTCCCGCACATATCCCCCACCTTGCCACGCCTTCGAAGGCGCGGGCCCCTCATCCCGGTAGGCTTTTGCCCATGTCCGCTCCGCTGTGGCCCGCACCTACCGCGACCTCTCCCGTCCACGCGACCGTCTCCCTTCCCGGGTCGAAGTCCGTGACCAACCGCGCGCTGCTGCTCGCCACGCTGGCAGAGGGCCCCGGCACCGTACGGCGGGCGCTGCGCAGCCGTGACTCCGACCTCATGGCCCAGGCCCTGCGGGCGCTCGGCGCCACGATGACCCCGTCCGGCGAGAGCGCCTCAAGCTCCGACTGGACCATCACCCCCGGTCCGGTCGTCGGCGGGGCGCACATCGAGGTGGGGCTGGCGGGCACGGTGATGCGGTTCGTGCCGCCGGTGGCCGCGCTGGCCGACGGTGAGGTCTCCTTCGACGGCGACCCGCACGCGCGCAAACGCCCCATGGGGGTGATCCTGGACGCGCTGCGCGCCCTCGGCGCCCAGGTGCGCGGCGACGCGCTGCCGTTCACCGTACGCGGCCCGCTGTCCGGCGGCGAGGTCACGCTCGACGCCTCCGGCTCCTCGCAGTTCCTCTCCGGCCTGCTGCTGACCGGTGCCCGCTTCGACAAGGGCGTCACCGTACGGCACCAGGGCCCGCCCATCCCCTCACAGCCGCACATCCTGATGACCGTCTCGATGCTGCGCGAGTACGGCGTCCACGTCGACGACTCCGAGCCCGACGTCTGGCGGGTCGAGCCCGGGCCGATCGCGGCCAGGGACTTCACCGTCGAACCCGACCTGTCGAACGCGGCGCCGTTCCTCGCCGCCGCAATGATCACGGGTGGCTCGGTCACCGTGCCGGACTGGCCGACGAACACGACACAGCCGGGCGACCAGCTCAGAAGCCTGCTGGCGGACATGGGCGCCTCGGTCGAGCACACTCCGCTCGGCCTGACGGTCACCGGCACCGGGAGCGTCCACGGCATCGAGGCCGACCTGCGTGACGTGGCCGAGCTGACCCCGACGATCGCCGCGCTGGCCGCGCTGGCCGACTCGCCCAGCCGCATCGGCGGCGTCGCCCACATCCGCGGACACGAGACCGACCGCCTGGCCGCCCTGGTCGCGGAGATCAACGGACTCGGCGGCGACGCGAACGAGACGGCGGACGGCCTGGAGATCAGGCCGCGTCCGCTCAGAGGCGGCGTCTTCCACTCCTACGCCGACCACAGGATGGCGACCGCGGGCGCGGTGATCGGCCTGGCGGTGCCCGGTGTCGAGGTCGAGGACATCGCGACCACCGGCAAGACCCTGCCCGAGTTCGCCTCCATGTGGGCGGACATGCTGCGGGAGACGCGTTGAGGACCGGGTTCCGGGTCTTCGGGGTCATGGACGGATCGAGGCGGCGAAACTGAGAAAACGGGAGTACGACGAGGACGACGTCAGGATCCGGCCGGGGAAGGGCTCCCGGCCCCGGACGCGGATTCGTCCTGCGCACGAGGACGCGGTCGAGGGCTTCGTGGTCGCGGTCGACCGCGGCCGATACACCTGCCTGGTCGAGCCGCCGAAGAAGGACAGCCGGATCGTCGTCGCCATGAAGGCCAGAGAGCTGGGCCGCAAGGGCATCGTGGTCGGTGACCGGGTCGCCCTGGTCGGGGACGTCTCCGGCGACTCCGACACGCTGGCCCGGGTCGTCCGCGTCGAGCCCCGCAGCTCCATGCTCCGCCGTTCCGCGGACGACACCGACAACACCGACGGCATCGAGCGTCCCGTGGTCGCCAACGCCGACCAGCTCGTGATCGTGACTGCCCTGGCGGACCCGCCGCCCCGGCCCCGCATGATCGACCGGATGCTGGTCGCGGCGTTCGACGCCGACATCGAGCCGATGCTGTGCCTCACCAAGGCCGACCTGTCCTCACCGGAGGATCTGGTCTCCCTCTACGCCCCGCTGGGCGTGCCGTACGTGGTGCTGCACAAGGGCGGTCCTCTCGACGAGATCAGGCATCGCCTCCTCGACCGGGTCAGCGTGCTGGTCGGCCATTCGGGCGTGGGCAAGTCGACCCTGGTCAACGCCCTGGTCCCGGACGCCAACCGGGCCGTCTCCCACGTCAACGCGGTGACCGGCCGGGGCCGCCACACCTCGACCTCGGCCGTCGCCCTTGAGCTCCCCGAGGGCGGGTGGATCATCGACACGCCCGGCGTGCGCAGCTTCGGGCTGGCGCACGTGTCCGTCGAGACCGTCCTGGCGGGCTTCCCCGACCTGGTCGAGGGCACCGTCGAGTGCCCGAAGGGCTGCAGTCACCTGGGCGAGGAGTGCGCCCTCGACGCCTGGGTCGAGGCGGGCCACGCCGACCCCGCCCGGCTCGTCTCGCTGCGCCGCCTGCTCGCCAGCCGCGAGGGCGCCGCCGACGACGACTGATCCCGTACGGCTCAGCGGTTGGGACGAAGGGTCCAGGTGACGGTCACCTCGCAGACCGGCGTGCCGTCGGCCGTGCCGACGGTGACCGCGACCTCGAACTCAGGGCGCTCCCCCGCGTCCAACCTGGCCACGACCTCCTCCCTGGAGGCCGAAAGGCGCGCCTCGGCGACGACCTCGCCCATCGCCAGCTTCACGTAGCGGACCGCGGCGCCGACGGCCAGCGGGGTGGCCCGGGTCAACTGGTCGCCGAAGGCCGACAGCATCGCGGCGCCGGAGGCGGACTCGGCGAGGGTGAACAGCGCTCCCGCGTGCGGGCCGCCCACGTGGTTGCGCAGGTCGGGACGGTCGGGCATCCGCGCGACCGCGATTCCGTGCCCGACCCTGTCGAAGGTGATGTCCAGCGTCCGTGCGAACGGAACGCTCTGCAGCATGAAGGCACCCACGTCGAACGTCATGACCGCATGCTACTCGCGGGTAACACCCGATGTTCCCGACCATTCGCATGACGCGCCGCAATCCCCCCGCATCTTCCTCCACCTCCTATAACCGACCGGCGACGCGATAGCGTGGCCCAACGTGACGGACTACAACGACGACCTACGCCTGGCACACGTCCTGGCCGACGCCGCCGACGACCTGACCATGCGCCGCTTCAAGGCCGTGGATCTGAAGGTCGAGACCAAGCCGGACCTCACACCGGTGAGCGACGCCGACCGGGCGGTCGAGGAGGTCATCCGCAACACACTCGGCCGGGCCCGCCCGCGTGACGCGGTGATCGGTGAGGAGTTCGGCAGCACCGGGAACGGCTCCCGTTCCTGGATCGTCGACCCGATCGACGGCACCAAGAACTACGTGCGGGGCGTCCCCATCTGGGCCACGCTCATCGCCCTGATGGACCAGGGCAGGGTCGTCGTCGGACTGGTCTCCGCCCCCGCGCTCGGCCGGCGCTGGTGGGCCGCCCACGGCAGCGGCGCCTGGACGGGCAAGAGCCTCACCAAGGCCACCCGTTGCCAGGTCTCCTCGGTCTCCCGTCTCGACGACGCCTCCTTCTCCTACTCCAGCTTCGGCGGGTGGGAGGAGGCGGGCAGACTCCCCGAGTTCCTCGACCTGAACAGGGCGGTCTGGCGCAGCCGCGCCTACGGCGACTTCTGGTCACACATGCTGGTCGCCGAGGGGGCGGTCGACCTGTCCGCCGAGCCGGAACTGTCCCCCTGGGACATCGCGGCGCTGACGGTGATCGTCGAGGAGGCCGGCGGCATCTGGACGGACCTGTCCGGAGCCTCCGGCCTGGACGGCGGCAGCCTGGTGTGCAGCAACGGCCTCCTGCACGCCGAGGCCCTCAAGCGCCTCGGCGGCGGCCCGCTCACCCTGCCCATGTGACGCCGCCTGCGGGGTTTCGGCCCCGCAGGCCAAGCCATTCGAAGAGACCGTTTCCAGGCCCCCGGTGAACCCACCCGGTACGGCCGGGCGCCCCGGCATTCGCTCGATGATCACCGGCCGTTCACCTGATGGGCCGTTCGATCGTTCACGACCTCCCGGGAACCGTTCAATCCGGTTAGGCCCTGTCTGGGCAGTTCAGCACCCCCATATCCTGGTGTCCGGCGGGTATGCCACCGGCAACCGCACCCGGAGAGCGCTCCAAGTCCGGCCCAAGGGATCGCCACGACAGCGACCGGATGCATTCATTTTGCGTTCATCTTTCTACCGGTTTTGAGTCACCTTGCCTCCCTACTCTCCTGAACGTTGAAGGACTTAGTGGGAGGAACCCAACCGTGAAGTATGCAGGCCGGCTCGCCGCGGTCACCCTTGTTGGCGCGCTCTCGCTCGCTGCGTGCGGCACCGATAACAACGGTGGCTCCGCCAACGGCTCCACCCCGGTCGCCGACGCCTCGTCGGCCGGATCGGGCTCCGGTGGCCTCAGCGGCACGATCAACGCCGCCGGCTCCTCGGCCCAGGCCAACGCCATCGACGAGTGGAAGAAGAACTTCCAGCAGGCGAACTCGGGGGTCAGCCTCAACTACCAGCCCAGCGGCTCCGGCGCCGGCATCCAGGCCTTCATCCAGGGCACGGTCTCGTTCGCGGGTTCCGACTCGGCCCTCAAGGACGACAAGGGCGAGCCCGCCCAGGCCGACGCCCGTTGCAAGACCGGCAAGGCGATCAACCTCCCCATGGTGATCGGCCCCGTGGCCGTGGTCTACAACCTGCCCGGTGTGGACAACCTGCAGCTCTCGCCCAAGACCATCGGTGACATCTTCAACAGCAAGATCACCAAGTGGGACGACGAGGCGATCAAGAAGGACAACCCCGACGCCAAGCTCCCCTCGACGGCGATCCAGGCCTTCCACCGCTCGGAGGAGTCGGGCACCAGCGACAACTTCACCAAGTTCCTGTCCAAGACCGCCGACTGGCCGTACGAGCCCGCCAAGGCGTGGCCCGCCGAGGCCAAGGGCCAGGGCGCCAAGGGCTCCGACGGCATCGCGCAGGCGGTCAAGACCGGTGTCGGCGCGATCAGCTACGTCGAGCTCTCCTTCGCCGAGAACTCCGGCCTGTCCAAGGCCAAGGTCGCCAACGGCTCCGGCGAGTTCGTCGAGCTGACCCCGGAGAGCGCGGGCAAGACGGTCGAGGCCGCCGAGATCACCGGCCAGGGCAACGACCTGAAGCTGAGCATCGACTACGCGACCAAGGCCGCAGGCGCCTACCCGATCGTCCTGGTGACCTACGAGATCACCTGCGAGAAGGGTCTCCCCGAGGACCAGTCCAAGCTCGTCAAGGCCTTCCTGACCTACACCGCCAGCGACGAGGGCCAGCAGGCGCTGACCAACCTCGGCTACGCCCCGCTGCCTGCGACGCTGGTCGCCAAGGTCCGCACCGCCGTCGAGGCGATCTCCTAAGTTGATGGCCACGTCACTTCGTACTCGCGACGGCGGGCCGGCCACCGGCCGGCCCGCCTCGCGGCGCAGCCGAGGTGAGACCCCCTTCCGATACGCCTCGACGGGTGCCGGAATCCTCCTGCTGGCGATCATGGCGGCCATCGCCGTCTTCCTGATCGTCGAGGCGGTTCCCGCCCTCCAGGCCAACCAAGGAAGCTTCCTGGGGACCCTCACCTGGACGCCGAACAACACCGAGCCGTCCTTCGGTATCGCGGCCCTGGCGTTCGGCACCCTGCTCAGCTCGCTCCTCGCCCTGGTCATGGCCGTGCCCGTGGCCGTCGGGGTCGCGCTGTTCATCTCCCACTACGCTCCCCGCCGTCTGGCCGGCGTCCTGGGCTACGTCATTGACCTGCTCGCCGCCGTACCCAGCGTCATCTACGGCCTGTGGGGCGTCATCTTCCTCGTCCCGCTCGTCCAGGGGCCCTACGAGTTCATCAACGAGTACCTCGGGTTCATCCCGCTGTTCGGCGGCGAATCGGTCGGCGGCCACTCGATCATGACCGCCTCGATCATCCTTGCGATCATGATTCTGCCGATCATCGCGGCGATCTCCCGGGAGGTCTTCCTCCAGGTGCCGCGGATGCACGAGGAGGCGGCGCTGGCCCTCGGCGCGACCCGCTGGGAGGTCGTCAAGACCGCGGTGCTGCCCTTCGGACGACCCGGCGTCATCAGCGCCTCCATGCTCGGCCTCGGCCGCGCCATGGGCGAGACCATCGCCGTCGCCCTCATCTTCCCCGCGACGTTCGGCATCAACTTCCACATCCTCGCTCCCGAGGGCAACAGCATCGCCGCCAACATCGCCAACGGGTTCGCCGAGGCGGGTCCGGTCGGCCGTGGCGCGCTGATCGCCTCCGGTCTGGTGCTGTTCATCATCACGCTGCTGGTCAACACGGCGGCACGCCTGATCGTCGCCCGCCGCAAGGAGTTCTCCGGAGCAGCCGCATGACCGCGATCCAGCACGCGCCCGCGATCCGGCGCATCTCCGCAGGCAGACGCGCCAAGGACAAGATCGTCCATGGGCTCGTCTACCTGTCGTTCGCCATCGCCGTCGTACCGCTGCTCTCCGTCCTCTGGCTGGTGCTCAGCAACGGCTTCGCCAGGCTCAACATGGAGTTCCTGACCCACTCGATGCGCAACGTCGGGGCCAGGGACGCGGGCGGCGGCGCCTACCACGCCATCATCGGCACCCTTGAGCAGGTCCTGCTGGCGTCGGTCATCTCGATCCCCATCGGCCTGCTCACCGCGATCTACCTCGTCGAGTACGGCAGAGGCGGACGACTGAGCCGGGCGATCAGCTTCTTCGTCGACGTCATGACCGGCATCCCCTCCGTGGTCTCCGGCCTGTTCATCCTGGCCTTCTGGATCCTGGCCCTGGGGATGCCCTTCTCCGGTTTCGCGGGCGCCCTCGCCCTGTCGATCCTGATGATGCCGACCGTGGTGCGCTCCGCCGAGGAGATGCTCCTGCTGGTCCCCAACGACCTGCGCGAGGCCTCGTACGCGCTGGGCGTGCCCAAGTGGCGGACGATCGTCAAGGTCGTCCTGCCGACCGCGTTCACCGGCATCGTGACCGGCGTCATGCTGGCCATCGCCCGTGTCGCGGGTGAGACGGCGCCTCTGCTGCTCACCGTCTTCTTCACCGACTCCATCAACACCGACCCCTTCAACGGGCCGCAGATGGGGTTGCCGCTCTATGTGTTCGACCAATCGGCCCGTCCCACCGACGTCGCCATTGACCGGGCGTGGGCCGGAGCGCTCACGCTCATTCTGATCGTCATGCTGCTCAACCTGGTGGCGCGCCTCATCGGCTGGTGGCGCTCGCCCGCCAGACGATAGGAAGGAGGAACGTCGCAGATGAGCCAGCAGATCCAGGTTTCAAGCCTCGACGCGTACTACGGAAAGCACAAGGCGATCGAGGACATCTCGATGACGATCGAGCCTCAGTCGATCACCGCCTTCATCGGCCCCTCCGGATGTGGCAAGTCCACCTTCCTGCGGACGCTGAACCGCATGCACGAGGTCATCCCCGGCGCCCGCGTCGACGGCAAGGTCCTGCTCGACGGCGAGGACCTCTACGCCCCCGACGTCGAGCCTGTCTCGGTGCGCCGCATGATCGGCATGGTCTTCCAGCGCCCCAACCCGTTCCCCACGATGTCGATCTACGAGAACGTGGCGGCCGGCCTCAAGCTCAACGGCGGATACGCCAAGTCCGAGATGGACGGCATCGTCGAGACCTCGCTGAAGGGATCGAACCTCTGGAACGAGGTCAAGGACCGTCTGAACAAGCCGGGAGCGGGCCTGTCCGGCGGTCAGCAGCAGCGCCTGTGCATCGCCAGGGCCATCGCGGTCAAGCCCGAGGTCCTGCTGATGGACGAGCCCTGCTCCGCCCTCGACCCGATCTCCACCCTGGCGATCGAGGACCTGATGTCCGAGCTGAAGAGCCAGTTCACGATCATCATCGTGACGCACAACATGCAGCAGGCCGCCCGGGTCAGCGACCGTACCGCGTTCTTCAACCTCGCAGGTCAGGGCCAGCCTGGCCGAGTGATCGAGATGGACGACACGTCCCGCATCTTCACCAACCCCAGCCAGAAAGCGACCGAGGACTACATCACCGGCCGCTTCGGATAAACCAACCCCATAAGGAGGACCCGGGTGATCCAGCCGCAGACGGCACCCGAGGTGAGCGGGGACACCCGGACAGCGCCCCTGCTGCTGGTGGCGGATCCGGAATCGGCTCTGGTCCAGGGTCTGGCCAACGCCCTCGAACGCGAGGGAATCGAGGTCATGGGCGTCGCCGACGGCGCCCAGGCCCTGTTGCAGGCCGGGGCGCTCCAACCCGACGTGGTACTCGTCAGCGCCTCACTGCCGGTCATCGGCGCGGTGGAGTTCATCCGCGCGGTACGGCTGACGCGGGCGGTACCCGTCCTGCTGGGCGTGGGAGACAACCACGCCGAACAGGCCGTCCAGGCACTCTCGGCCGGCGCCACCGCCTGTGTGGCCCGGCCGTACCGCGTGCCTGAACTCCTTCCTCTGGTACAGGCCGCCTTCTCCGGAGAGTCTGGCATGCGCCGTACGCTTGTGGTGGGCAACGTGGAACTCGACGTCAACGCCTACCAGGTCAAGGTCAGCGGGCGGACCGTCCATCTGCCCCTGCGGGAGTTCGAACTGCTGCACTACCTGATGCGCAACGCGCATCGCACGGTGACCCGGGAGCAGATAATGCGCCACGTCTGGAACTCCACGGACACCACCTCGACCAACACCATCGCGGTGCACGTCAAACGACTGCGGGCCCGCCTCGGCGACACCGACGACCAGCTGATCCAGACCGTCAGGGGCGTCGGTTACCGGCTGGTCGACAAGGCCGCCTGATCCTCGGCGCCGGTCGGTGGACGACCGGCGCCGTTCGCGCACTCTCCACCGCGGAAGGCCGCCAGCACACGCCTGGCCGTCCCCTCGGCCACCGCGATACCCGCGTCCTTACTCGGCCCGTCCTCGGTGAGTACGGCGACGGCGTAGTCATGACCGGGCTCCCGGATCAGGCCGACACTGGCGACGGCCCAGAGCCTGTTGGCCACGTGGTGCAGCCAGCCGTTCTTCAACGCGACCCGGCCTCCGTCGCAGACCGCGGCGCTGATTCCCCACGCCTGCCTGGCGACCACCTTTCGCATCAGCCCGAGCACCTGTTCACGGTCCCCTTCCGGCAGCAGGTCCCGGTGCCCGGCCAGGATCCCGACAAGCCTGACCTGGTCCTCCGCGACCGTCTGCGTGATGCCCCAGCAGTACAGCCCCGCGCACCGGCCCGGTGGAGCGTAGGTGGCGCCGAGCCCGAACCTCCGGTTCGCCCGCGCCAGACCGTCCTGCAGTCCGATGCGCTCGTAGAGCCGGTCGGCCGCCGCGTTGTCGCTGATGCGGATCATCCTCTCCGCGTCCCGCCTGGTCCGCGTGTCCAGCTCGCGCCAGGGCGTGTCGAGCAGCAGCGCCATCAGGATGTCGACCTTCGAGACGCTGGCGGTCGGCAACCGCAGATCACCGTGGTAGACGTACGAGCGGCCGGTGCTGAGATCGCGCGCCGCGGCGGCGACCCGGACGCCACGCCCCGAAAGGAACCGGTCGAGCTTCCGGGTGAGCCTTGAGGCGACGACCTTCGGCGAGGCCACCGTCCTCCTCGGCTCCTCCTTCGGCGCCTCCCCCGAAGGCGCCGGTTCCTCCGTCGGAACGGGCGACCGCGACATGGGAAAGGCCTTGGCGGACGTCACGCCCACGGGCGCGCACCCCCATGTCAGCCCGGTTGTCAGCACGGCGACCGTCACGGCGGCTCGGCGTGTCATCCTCGTCGTCAGATCGGGGCTTCCCCAGTCCATGATCGAGGTCTATCCCACCGGACGAGGACGGAAGCCGGCGCGGGCAAACCCAGCCCGAAGAGTGGACAAGTCCTTGATCAGCGAGCGGGCCCGGCCTCCAGCCCTTCCGTCTTCAGATGGCGGCCTACGGTGAGGATCGCCGCTGAGAGGCCGTCCCTCAGCGGGCGTCGGCTACCAGCCTGGCGATGGACTCGTCGTCACATGTGGCCCAGAATTCTCCGACCACGTCCTCAAGGTGGTCCAGAGAGTCAGCCCGGAAGAGAACATCCTGATATTTCGTGATGTCGTACTGAGTGGTGCCCATACGGGCGACGTCCAACGGCCGGATGTCCATCCCGCGGAACTCCTCGATCTCCCCGTAGGAGGACAGGATGCCCGCGCCGTACGCCCGTAGCTCACCCTGGTCGGTCATCACGCCGAACTCCAGGGTGAACCAGAAGACCTTCGAGATGAACTCCAGCGCCGCGTCGCTCTCGACTCGACGCGCCGCGCCACCCGCCAGGCGGTACAGCCTCGCGTAACGGTCGGAGGCCAGCGAGTTGGCGTGTCCGATCACCTCGTGGATCACGTCAGGTTCCGGCGTGTAGAGCGGTGTCGAGTGGTGCCTGATGTACTGCGTCGAGTGGAAGAACCCCTCGGCCAGCACACCGTAGAACTCACGCAGCGGCACCAACCCCGCGGCGGGGATGTAACGGAAGCCGGTGAGCGGATACAGCAGCTCGCTGACCTCCTGGAGCTGCGGAATCCTCTCGCGGGGCAGACCGAGCCTCTCGACGGCGTTCAGATACTCCGCCGTGGCGTACACGCGGTGCTTGGTCGCCAGCTCACGGCTGACCAGCGTCCACACCTCGTGCTCCTGCGGGGTGTACTCGGCCGTCGGAATGGGCGTACCCGGCACGTAGTCGACCGCCAGCGCCGCGATGGCGTTGCGCCGAGCACGATAGACGGGGTCGGCGAACCCGGGGTGACTGGCGGCCAGCTCGACCTCCACCGTGCCGTCGTCACGGGTCGCCACCGGTGCGAAGTACTGTGCTTCTTCGAACATACATAAAATGACAGCAATCCCAAGAAACGTTGGCAAGAGAGAGCAGTTTTACTACTCGATCCGCGCAAGATCGCATGGTCAGACCTACCTATGGCTGGTCATATCGCCTAGTCTGATGCGGTGTCCATAGACGACCTTGACAGTCGCCTCCTGGTGACGATGCGAGCCAACCCCCGGATAGGCCTCACCGAGCTGGCCCGCCTGCTCGGTGTCGCCAGAGGCACGGTCCAAGCCCGCGTCGAGAAACTCATCAACCGCGGTGTGATCGCCGACTTCGGCCCAACCGTCACCCCCGAGGGAGTCGGCTACCCCATCCTGGCCTTCGTCTCCCTGCAGATCGCCCAGGGACGGCTGGCCGAGGCCGTAGAGGCCCTACGCCCCCTCCCAGAGATCCTTGAGGTGTATGGCACCAGCGGCCAGGCCGACCTGCTCTGCCGCGTCGTCGCGCGGAGCACACCCGACCTCCAGGAGATCATCGCCCGGATTCTGACCTCGCCGGCAGTGCAACGCACCGACACGACGATCGCCCTGTCCGTCCAGGTCCCCTACCGAATCGAGCCGCTGCTCCACACCGCGCCGAACAACTGATCACCGGACCACTGCCTTTCACGAAGGCCGTGATCGCCCGGCTGTTGAGGCCGTCAGGCGAGTATCGCCCCTTCGACCGCACCCAACCCACCGTCACCCACTGTCCCCAAAATCTTGACTTCCTTCGCACCCGACTCACTCCCCCCCAGGCCTGGCTCCCCTCCCCCTACCTCACGGCCCTGTGGTCCCTTCACCACGCCTTCAGAGAAGGTACGGCTCGCTCCCGACACGATGCCGGGACCGTGGGGACCGTCGGACACCGGCCGCCGGAGGAGCGGCCCTTCGGCCTTCTCCGGCCCCCGACCCGGGACCTCATCGTTCGCAGCCAGGGTCGTCCACGACCAGGGCGAACAGGATCAACCTGACCACCCCGTGGACCCCCGCCGGCAGACAACACCGCCCCCGAGGCCGCTGCCGGAGGCCGCTGCTGAAACAGAAAAAACAGCCCCGACCGCGAAGCCACCCCGCACCAGAGAAAGGGGCAGCCTCGCCACCCCTCACGCCACCTTTCCAGGCCGGGCACAAACAAAAAAAGGGGCAGCCACCCAGCTACCCCCAACCCCAAACGCGCCCAACACCCCGCCTGGAACGCAACCCCACCCACCACAACACCCCCGGGAAGACCGGATAAAGCCGACCGGACGAGCGGTAACCATCCTGTCCAGCGAACCCCACACCCTCCCACCCCGCTCCTGAAACAAAAAAAGGGGCGGCTTTCGCCACCCCCAACCCCAGACACCCCGCCCGGAACGCGACCCCACCCACAACCAGGGCACACCCCCAACAGC
This sequence comes from Streptosporangium jomthongense, assembly GCF_042650425.1. Classification (NCBI taxonomy): domain Bacteria; kingdom Bacillati; phylum Actinomycetota; class Actinomycetes; order Streptosporangiales; family Streptosporangiaceae; genus Streptosporangium; species Streptosporangium jomthongense. The sequence goes on from NZ_JBHSBC010000025.1 coordinate 38,840, forward strand.
CAAACATACACAAAAAACAGGGGGCGGCCCACAGCCACCCCCACCTACGCGCGCACCCCTGAAAAACAAAAAAAGGGGGGCCACCCAAAAGGATGACCCCCCACAAAAGATTGTCCGGCGGCGACCTACTCTCCCACACCG
>NZ_JBHSBC010000026.1:0-1290 GCF_042650425.1 Streptosporangium jomthongense
GGTGCCGGACATCCGCCCGGTGGCGCCGCCCGGCACGGCCACCAGGACGTTCGCACCGGGGGCGAGCAGCCCCTGACGGCGGCTGCCCGGCCCGTAGTTGCTCATCTCCAGCGGTCGGCCGGCCTCATCACAGGCGCCGACGGCCAGCACGCCGTCCAGCGTGGCGGGCACGTGGTCGCACAGGCAGCCGTCGTTCCCGGCCGCGGCCACGACCAGCACGCCCTGCTCGCGGCAGCGGCGCACCGCCCGCGCCAGCACGTCCTCTGCCTCCCCGGGGTCGGCCAGCTGGCCACCGCTCACGTTGATCACATGAGCGCCCGCGTCGGCGGCCAGCTCGATGGCGCGGGCCAGATCAAGCTGGGAGGTGCGCCGCCCCTCGGCGAACACCGGCACGCTGACCGCCCGGCAACCCGGCGCGACCCCGGGCACGGGCCCGTCGTGCCGGCCGAACAGCACACCGGCCACCGCCGTGCCGTGCACCGCCTTGCGCCCCGCGGCCGCTCCGCCAGGCCAGACGTCGAGCAACTGGGTCAGCTTCGCGCCGGACAACGCCGGATGGGCCTCATCGACCAGGCCGTCGACGACCGCCACCGTCACCCGCTCGTCACCGGTAGTGCGCTGCCACAGCTGCGCCAGTCCCACGATCGCTGCTACCTCGCCCATCCCACACACCCGCTCCCGTGTATCCCGGCGTGCTCGTTCGTGGAGGGTGGAGCGCCGACACATAGTCACGCGCCGACGCTCACCGCGTCATCGGCTACTCGTCGCCGTCGTCAGCGAAGGGGTACCGGAAGCTCCCGACCTCGGACTGGTCGACGCCCGCTGTCTGGGTGGCGGCGGCGCCGGTGATGGTGCGCTCGACCGGGGCGGCCAAGTGCGGGATGCATGTCTGCGCCATGGTGGTTTCTCCTTGTCTGCTCATCAGAGCGAGATATCGGGGTTGCCGTAGGGGGAGGAGGGTGATCGCCGGCCGAGTGCCTGGCGCTCACCCCGAAGCGGTCGGCTACTCGTCACCCTCATCGGCGAACGGGTAGTGGGAGGTGCGCCCCGTCGCGGCTTGCTCGACACCGGCCTGCTCAGCCGGGGGCCCTCCGGTGATGGTGCGCTCGACCGGGGCGGCCAGACGCGGGATGAACGACTCCGACATGATGATTGGTCCCTTCCGGGGTCGTGGGATCGGTTGCGCGATCCACCAAACAATGCGCACCCAAAGCAATCATAAAGTTACTCTATGTAATATGCCGTGAAGGTGAGGAAGCCGTAGCCTGCAACATGGAATTTCCATTACCT
>NZ_JBHSBC010000027.1:0-1038 GCF_042650425.1 Streptosporangium jomthongense
GGTGCCGGACATCCGCCCGGTGGCGCCGCCCGGCACGGCCACCAGGACGTTCGCGCCGGGGGCGAGCAGCCCCTGGCGGCGGCTGCCCGGCCCGTAGTTGCTCATCTCCAGCGGTCGGCCGGCCTCATCGCAGGCGCCGACGGCCAGCACGCCGTCCAGCGTGGCGGGCACGTGGTCGCACAGGCAGCCGTCGTTCCCGGCCGCGGCCACGACCAGCACGCCCTGCTCGCGGCAGCGGCGCACCGCCCGGGCCAGCGCGTCCTCCGCCTCTCCGGGGTCGGCCAGCTGGCCGCCGCTCACGTTGATCACATGAGCGCCCGCGTCGGCGGCCAGCTCGATGGCGCGGGCCAGATCCAGCTGGGAGGTGCGCCGCCCCTCGGCGAACACCGGCACGCTGACCGGCCGGCAACCCGGCGCGATCCCGGGCACGGGTCCGTCGTGCCGGCCGAACAGCACGCTGGCCACCGCTGTGCCGTGTGCCGCCGCCCGGCCGGAGGCTGGCCCGCCCGTCCACACCTCGCGCAGCTGGGTCAGCGCCGTCCCGGTCAGGGCTGGATGGTCCTGCTCGACCAAGCCGTCCACCACCGCCACCGTCACCCGCTCGTCACCGGTGGTCAGCCGCCACAGCTCCGTCAGTCCCGCGATCGCCGCGACCTCGCCCATCCCGCACCCGCTCCCGTGTGTCCCGGCGTGCTCTTGTTCGTTGAGGGTGAGCGCCAGCGCGCTTGTGCGCCGGCGCTCACCGCTTCATCGGCTACTCTTCGCCCTCGTCAGCGAAGGGACGCACGACGCTCCAGCGCCCTGACTGGTCGACGCCCGCCGTCTGGGTGGCGGCGGCGCCGGTGATGGTGCGCTCGACTGGGGCGGCCAGACGCGGGATGAACGACTCCGACATGATGATCGGTCCCTTCCGGGGTTGTGGGATCGGTTGCGCGATCCACCCAACAATGCGCACTCAAAGCAATCATAAAGTTACTCTATGTAATATGACGTGAAGGTGAGGAAGCCGTAGCCTGCGACATGGAATTTCCATTACCT
>NZ_JBHSBC010000028.1:0-715 GCF_042650425.1 Streptosporangium jomthongense
GTGTTGGGTGTCGGTGCGGCGTTGGAAGAGCAGGAGGCCGTCGTGGGTGTAGGTGGCCAGGTCCCCGGTGTGATAGAGCCGCCCGCCCTGGATTGAGGCCGTGATGCCGTCCGAGGCCGTGGTGTCGCTTGAAGGTGTGGTGTCGCCTGGCCGTGGCCCTTGTCCCTGCCCCTGCCCCTGCCCCTGCCCCTGTCCCTGCCCTTGTCCCTGTCCTTGTTCTTGTTCCGGGTTGGGGGTGAGGCCGGGGTTGGGGCGGAAGTGGGTGGCGGTCAGGGCGGGCCGGTTGAGGTAGCCGTGGGCGAGGCTGGGGCCGCTGATGCAGATCTCCCCGGTCTGGCCGGGTTCGGTGATGGCCTGTCCGGTGTCGGGGTCGATGAGGTGGACGGTGCGGTCGCCGATGGGGGTGCCGATCGGGATGGTGGGCCGGTCGAGGTCGGCGGGGGTGATCAGGTGGGCGGTGGCGAAGACGGTGCACTCGCTGGGGCCGTAGCAGTTCGCCAGCCGGGTGGCGGGCAGTTCGGTCAGGGCGGTGCGCACGTGGCGGACGGTGGCGGCCTCGCCGCCGAACAGCAGTTGCTGCACGTTGGCCAGGAGGTGGGGGCTGGTGGAGACGATCGTGTTGAACGCGGTCGTGGGCAGGAACAGGTGGGTGACCTGGTGGGTGTGGACGGTTTCGGCGACGGTCAGGGGGTCGCGGTTGGTTCCGGTGTGCACC
>NZ_JBHSBC010000028.1:753-1125 GCF_042650425.1 Streptosporangium jomthongense
GCCGTCCCAGGACAGGGCCGAGTGCAGCAGGGTGACGGCGTCGGGTCCCCAGGTGGCGTAGTGCACGTCGGTGAAGAAGCCGTTGATGGCCCGGTGGGGGACGAGGGTTCCCTTGGGCCGGCCGGTGGAGCCGGAGGTGTAGGGGATGTAGAAGACCCGTTCCGGGTCGGCCGGGTGTGCCGGGTTGGTGTCCGGCTGGGCGGCGATCGTCTCGGCTTCGGCCGTCAGGTCCAGCACCGGAACCGGGGCAGGAACCCGGGCAGGGGCCTGGGCGGAGGCTGAGGCCGGGACCTGGGCAGGGGCCTGGGCGGGGGCCTGGGCGGTGGTGAGGGTCCAGGGGTGGGCGGGGGTGGTGATGACGGCGGCCAGGTG
>NZ_JBHSBC010000029.1:0-2796 GCF_042650425.1 Streptosporangium jomthongense
ACACCTCATGCACACACCGCGAAACACCCCCCACCTCAGCGGTCAGGCCGTCGAGGAGGGCGCGGTCGGAGGCGGGCAGGAAGACGGTGCGGGCGTCGCCGTACGGATCCGCGGCCATCGCGACCAGGACCTGCCGGTACATCTCCGCCAGGCGGTCGGCGTTCCTCTCGCCGATCACGTGGGTGTCCACGGCGATGGCGACGTGGCCGACCCTGACGGACACGTGCAGCGGGAACTCGGTCGGGCTGTCGTCGATGCTGGCCAGGTAGTCGACCAGCTCGGTGTCGACCTGGTCGAAGTCGAGGTAGATGAACATGCCGTCGAGCAGCCGCCCGCCGGTCTCGTGCTGGATCGCCCCCAGGGGGAACCGGCGGTGCCGCCACATGGCCGTCTCGGTGGTGAACACCTCGTTCACCAGGTCATGCCAGGTACGGGCACCCCTGGTGTAGGGGAACGGAAGCGTGTTCAGGTACAGGCCGTAGACACGGTCGGCGCCGTCGGCCTCCGGCCTGCCGTGCAGGACCAGTCCGGTGTGGAAGGACTCCTGGTCGGTGATCTGGCTCAGCACCTTCATGTACGCGGCCAGCAGCACGCTCTTCAGCGGCACCCCGGCGGCGGCGGCCAGGGCGCGCAGGCCGTCCTCAAGGTCGGTGAAGGAGACCACCGCCTGCCGGACGGCGCGCGGCGTGTCCGGCCGGTCGCCCCAGGTCTCCGGAAGTGCCAGTTTGGGGTGGTCGGTGACGACGCCGCGCCAGAAGGCCCTGTCGTCCTCGGACTCAAGCGACCGCTGTTCGGCGGCCACGAAGTCGGCGTAACGCAGGGCGGGCAGCGGAGCCGGGTCGGGCACGGCACCGTCCCTGATCACCCGGTAGTACTCCAGCAGCTCCATCAGCATGGAGTGGTGGCTCCAACCCTCCAGGATCGCGTGGCACTCGGTGACCGACAGCCACCAGGACCGGTCGTCGCAGACGTGCGCGAACAGGCGGATCAGCCCCGGCCTGGTCAGGTCGAACAACCGGGCGCGCTCGTCGGCGGTGAACCGCCGTAGTGATCGGCCGACCTCCGCCTCGCCGAGGCCGCTCAGGTCGCGCACCTCGACGTGGAGTTCGGTTTCGGTGTGCACGAGCTGCAGGGGGACGGAGTAGCCGTCCAGGTCGAAGGAGGTGCGCAGCACCTCGTGCCGACGGGTCACCAGCCGGGCGGCGGCGCGGAAGGCCTCCGGATCGAAGGGCCGCTCGTCCCGGACGCGGAAGGAGGTGACGTTGTGGTAGGGGTTCCGCTCGTCGCCGGCCATGAGCTCCAGCAGCATGCCCGCCTGCACGTACGCGAGGGGGTAGGCGTCGGAGACACCGCTGGGCATCGCCGCCCGGTCCTCTTCGGCGAGCAGTTCGAAGGGCCGGACCAGGGGGGTCTCGGTCAGCGGGGACCCGAGACCGGGCAGACGGTCCATGAGTTCGGCGATGGTGCGGTGTTCGAAGACGTCACGGACCGAGATGTCGAAGCCGTTCTTGCGGAGGGCGCCCACCAAAGCGACCGCCCGGATCGAATGCCCACCCAACTCGAAGAAATTGTCATGCACCCCGACCCGCTCCACCCCCAAAACATCCCGCCAAATCCCCGCCACCAACTCCTCCACCACCGACCGAGGCGCCACGAAATCCACCCCCGCCGCCAACGCCCCCCGACCAGGAACCGGCAACGCCCGCCGATCCAACTTCCCGTTGTTGTTCAACGGAATCGCCGCCACCCCCACAAACGCCGACGGCACCATGTACTCCGGCAACGACCGAGACAACTCCTCCCTCAACCGAACCGGATCAACCCCCTCCCCCACCACATAACCCACCAACCGCCGATCACCAGGAACGTCCTCACGCACCACCACAACCGCATCAACCACTCCCTCCACCCGCCGCAACACCGCGACGATCTCCCCCAACTCGATCCGGAAACCCCGAACCTTCACCTGATCATCAACACGCCCCAGGAAATCCAAACTCCCATCCGCACGCCGACACGCCAGATCCCCACTCCGATACAACCGCCCACCCGCCGGACCAAACGGATCAGGCACAAACCGCTCAGCCGTCAAAGACGGCCGATTCAAATACCCCCGCGCCACCCCCGGACCACCCACATAAATCTCCCCCGCCACCCCAACCGGCACCGGACACCCAAACGCGTCCAACAAATACACCCGAAGATCAGCCAACGGACGCCCCACCGGATTACCCCCACCCGGCAACAAATCCCCCGCCACCAACCGGTGATACGTCGTATGCACCGTCGTCTCGGTAATCCCATACATGTTCACCAACGCCGGCCGCTCCAACCCGAACCGCTCCACCCACGGCGCCAGCTCCGCCAACTCCAACTTCTCCCCCGCGAACACCACCACCCGCAACCGATCCAGACACACCCTCCCCTCCCCCGCCAAACCCACCAAACCCCGAAACGCCGACGGCGTCTGATTCAACACCGTCACCCCATGCCGAACCAAAACCCCCAACAAATCCTCCGGCGACCGCGTCACCTCCCGCGGCACCACCACCAAAACACCGCCATACAACAACGACCCCCACAACTCCCACACCGAAACATCAAACGCAAACGAATGACACAACACCCACACATCATCCGAAGAAAAACCATAATGACGCTCCGCGACCTCCAACAAACGCACCACATTCCGATGCTCCAGCACCACACCCTTCGGCCGCCCCGTCGAACCCGACGTATAAATCACATACACCACACCACCCGGCGAACAAACCACACCAGGATTCACATCAGAAA
>NZ_JBHSBC010000030.1:0-31689 GCF_042650425.1 Streptosporangium jomthongense
GCTGGTAGCGCTCGGAGGCGGCCTGCTTGGAGATCCCGCCGAGTGCGGCGCCGATCGTGGACCAGGAGGTTCCGCTCAGGCGCTCAGCGATGACGGCCTGGCGCAGGGCCGCGGTGCTGCGGTGGGTCAGGGTGTGGGCGAGGGCGGCCAGGGAGCCGGGTCCGTCGCTGGCGGGGCGGGCCAGGGCTTCGCCGATCGCTGCGGCGTCGGCGGCGAGGGACAGGGCCTGGGCGCGGGCCATGCTGGCCCACGTGTATCCCAGGCCGGAAGGCTGATCTGTCATACGTCAAGGATTCCTTGACGCTCTGGGGTCGTCAAGGAATCCTTGACGAAAAGCTGGGGCTCCACCTCGGCATGGTCGATCCACGCCAGCAGGCAGCAGAACACCCCCGCCTCTACGGAGAACGGGGGTGCCGTGGCGTGCTGGGTATCGCGCATCGTCAGCGGGAGCGTCGGCCCTGGTGGTGGCCGGTGACGGTGCCAGCGTGGTGGCCGAGCCGGTAGGCGATGAGCGGCACCAGCTCGGCCACGACCGCACGCAGCCGGACGTCGTCCCCGCCTTCGGCGCCATCCCACACCGGCCGGACCGCGGTAAGCAGGTCCTCCACCCGGGAGGACTCGATGCGAGCCGGGCGGATGACCGTGTAGCCGTTCTCCAGCAGCTCGTCGAGGACGCGGCCGGTAGCGGGGTCCAGCCGTTCGTCGTGGTACTCCAGGCCGAGCGCCGCCTGCAGGGCGCCTCGCACGGCCACCCGGGCGGTGGGGGCGTGTGTGTTCGGGTCGTGCATCGGTGGTCCTCCTGGGTGAGGGGGTGGGGTGAGCGTACGGCGGCCCGGTGACAGGCCGCCGGGGATGCGGGCACTACATGCCGGCCCACATTCGTTGGAGCCGGTCAACGGCGGCGATATCAGCCAGGTCCTTAGGGCGGCAGGCGGCCTGCTTCCAGGCCAGGACGTCACCCAGCCGCATGAAGGGCAGGCCGTCAATCGTGTCGGCGGTGGCGATCAGCCGGTCACTTGACCAGCCGGGCGTCCACCGGTCCACGAACTCGATCGCTTTGGTCGGGTGGTGGATGACCTGGCCGTGTCCGGAGGGGGCCGGGCGCGGGGTGCCAAGCGTGGTGGCGATGTCCCAGGCCGGGCCGGTGGTCAGCACGTCGAGGTCGCCCAGGCGGGCGCGCAGGCCGCGTACGTACAGCGCGGCTGATCCGCAGATCACATAGGAGCCAGGGGGTAAGCGCAAGTTGGCCAGGGTGGCGAACAGCTCGTCTGGGTCGGTCAGAAGCATGTGGTCCTGCTTGGTCTGGGAGAGGAAAGGGCGCGCTTGGTGAGGATCATGCGATCGCGAGGGGTATCGCGGATGGGATGTCACGCTGCTGCTTCGTTGGGCAGTTCGCCTCTCAGGAGGGGGCGGCGTTCGTGCTCGGTCAGGCCTCCCCAGACTCCGTAAGGCTGGCGGGTGGCCAGCGCGTACTCCAGGCAGGCGGCCCGCACTTCGCAGGAGGAGCAGACCTTCTTGGCGTCCTGGGGGGACTCGCCTTTCTCTGGGAACCAGACGTCGACGTCGCCGACTTCGGCGCACAGGGCGTAGTCCCGCCAGGAGGAGGTGAACGCCGGGTCGGGGCGGGGTGGCCACATCTTGCCGCTCACGCTGTCACCGGCTCTCCGGTGATCCACCGTCCGTCGCGCGGCAGCACCCGGCCGCCGTGGACGAGCCGGTAGGCCGCAGCGTAGGTGTCGCCGAGCGCGGCCGGGGCGTCGTGGAGGCGACGGCTGGCCAGCCCGAGCCGGGTGCCGAGGTGGCTGAGGATCTCCAGGGCGGTCGTGCAGTCGGTGATCGTGGCCCGCAGAAGGGCTTCGTTCTCGGTGGCGCCTGCGTTCAGGTAGGCCCGTGCTCGGGCGCGGGCGGTCGCTACGGCGTTGCGGAGCCGGACGTAGGCCTGCCAGCGGTCGGCGATCTCGTCGAGCAGATCGACGAGGGCGCCGACGAGTTCGTGGTCGGTGGCGTACGGCAGCCAGTCGCCGCCGGCGAGCGCCTGCTGGCCAAGGGCGGCTGTCGCTTCGGTGATCGGGGCGAGGGCTTTCGGGTCCAGTCCGGTGGAGCGGCAGCGGGCGCCGATCATCGCTGCTTCCATGCCGAGGTCGTCGACGTCGCTCATCTTTTCGGCCTGCGCTGTCCAGCTCATGGGGGCTCACTTTCGTCACGGTCGGTGATGGTGGTGGCGCCGGGTGGGGAATCGTTTCTTGTTCCAGACAGATCCCCTATACGAGGGGCGGGGGAGGGGCTGGGAACGATAATCCGGAAGGGGCGCCGGAACGATAAATGTCACTCAGCGTGTTCAAACTCGCGGTCGGCGATCTCCTCCTGAACCGCTTCGCCCGCCTCCTCCTCGATGAGTTCAACCATCCGTTCGTGATCGAAGTCGTCGCTCTCTTCAGGGAGGGGCTCAGGTGTGGGGGCGGGTACGGCGAGGTGCCAGCGACGGCCACGGCCCTTGCCGCGAATCTCTGCCACCCCTTCGACGCGGAGCCGGTCCAAGCACCTCCATGCGCCGGTCTTGGACACCCCGACCTCCAGACGGAGCTCGTCCTGCATGGCGGCCTCGACCGCCTTGGTGGTGGTGCCGTCCGGGTGGGTCAGGAGCCGCACCAGCAGCTCCCGCACCTCCGGGCTCATGTCGGTCTGTTCGGCCGCCTGGCGGCGCCGCTCGATCGCTGCGGCCCGCGCCTCCCCAGCGGTCAGGCCGGGCGCGGAGGGCACGGTGAGGGAGGTCAGGCGGGCGCGGGCGGCGGCCCGGTGGCGGGCCGCCTGTTCGGCGGAGTCTGTCGCCTCAACTGGCATGAGTGCCTCTTCTGAAATTGGGGTGGATGTCGAGGCGGTGGCAGGCCGGGCCCGCCTGGGGGCGGCCTCGTCGAGTCGGGTGATCGCGTCGAATTTGGCGGCGAGAGCCTGAATGAGTTCCGGCTCCAGCGGGCAGGCGCTCCGGCCGCGGGCCACCCGGTCGATGTCGGTGAGCTCCTTGAGCTTCCAGGACCGGCCGGCGTTCCAATGCCCGGCCAGATCACTGACCAGTGCCACGCCGGGGTTGCCTTCGCCGTAAGTCATCATGTTCGGCATGGCCAGGCCGATGTCGCCGAGCACGTGCCGCACTTCGCTTTCCCCGGCGGACTTCAGCAGCACCGCCCAGTCGAACATCTTTTTGATGTTGCCGTTGCCCAGGTGGGCGACAGTGCCGCGCTGGCCGGCGACTACGACGGCGACGCCTTCGCTACCGCCCTTGGACATCAGGTAGCCGAACTCCTTGCGGATGGCCATGCCCAACGCGTCGGACTCGGCCAGGAGCGTGTCGGCCTCGTCGACGAACACTGCGATCAGCGGTTGCGTGCGGCGGGGGATGACGGTCACTTCGTCGGTGTCCTGGGCGGCCCGAAAGTCGATGATGGCGTGGACAAGCTCCAGGATCCGCAGCGCCTTGACGCGTTCGGCCGGGCCGCACGCCGACAACCCCAAGGCGGGCGCCCATCGCCGCATCTCCTTGGCTTTGGAGACGTTGATGCCGATTGTGAAGACGTTGTCCGCCGCGGTCGCCCGCTCCATGACGTCCGACAGCACGACGGTTTTGCCGCCCCGGGTGATCGCCACGACCAGGATCCGCTTGGCGCCGTCCTCGTCCCACAGCAGCAGTTGCAGCGGTTTCGCGGTCTCGGGGTCCATGCCGATGATGACCGGCTCCCGGCCGTCGGCGACCTCCGGCAGCGGAATCTCGGGGGTGGGGTCCAGCAACGGGTGGGGAAGGGATTGGGCCCAGGGGTTCTTGTAGCGGATGCTGACCGTGATCCGGCCCGCGATATCGCCACGCCGCACCTTGACCCGGGACGCGGGGAGCATCTCCTCTTCAGCGATCAGCTCTTCCAGCCCGGCACCGGCCAGGTGGGAGGCCCGTTTGCCGGTGCCGCGGGTGTCGACGACCATCTGCTCGCCCAGGCGGGTTTCCCGCCAGTCCAGCAGGTGCGACCCGGCCAGCCCGTAGGAGGCGGCGCGCTGGTGCCACTCGGTTCTCGCCGCTTGCCAGGCGATGGCTTGGCGGACGTCCGGGTCGCGCCGGTAGGCCCAGTACGCCAGGCCGCATGCCGCACCGCCCAGCCAGGACATGAGCCCGTACGGGCCTGCTGCCACCCCCCACCAGGTGGCCGCGGTCAGCCACATGCCGGTGGCGGCGGTGGCGAGCGCGGCCCGGGCCGGGTCGGAGGCGTCTCCTACCTGGTTCATGGCGCGGGCGTACGCGCCGATGGTCGCCGCGGCGGTGACCGGCAACCCCACCCAGGCGGGCGCCTCCACCGCGTGCGCGCCGGCGGCCAGCCCGTAGATGGCCGGGGCGAGCAGCAGCGGGGCGCGGCGCAGTTCGTCGGACCGCACCCAGCTGATCGCGTGCTGGAGCAAACCGCGCCGCGGGGGAGCCTGTTCGGCCTGCTGGAGGTCGGGGGTGTCGATGGCCATGAGGAGGGTGCCTTTCGTGCCGGGGTGAGGGAGGTCAGCTGGCTGCGCCGCCGAACCAGCGGCCGTTGAACGGCAGGTTGGTGCCGCCCTCGACGAGCTGCTGGACCTCGCCATATACGGCGAGGAACTGGGCCAGTGCCGCGGTCATCCGGTCGGCGGTCTCGGAGACGGCTTCGCCGTAGGTGGTGATGCCGGACACTGCGGACGGGTCCAGGCCGATGGAGGTCACGCAGGTTTCCCGGACGGCTTCGAGCGCTTCGGCGTAGCCGACGACGCCGACCGCCTCGCCTTTCATCCAGGAGATCAGCGCGGTGTCGTTCTCGGGGTCGAAGTTGGCGATGCGCTCGATCAAGGCGGCCCAGTCAGCGGGGGCGGGGATCGCTTCTGCCGCTATGGGGGCGTGGTCGGCGGTAGTGGTCACGGAGGTGCCTTTCGGAGCTGACGGGGTGGGGACGGCGGTGAGATGCCGTGAGGGTGCTGGTGAAGGCGCCGTAGGAGCAGCCTCTGTAGGGGCGGGCGCCTCGGCGGGCGGAGCGGCCTTTTCGCGGGCCAGGGAGGGGCGCAGGGCGCCCCAGCCGCGTTCCCGGCGGGTGGCCTGCACTGTCTTGACCCGCTCAGAGAGTGGGGCGGGGCGGGCATCGCGGCGCTTCTCCCACCGGGGGGCTGCCCGGTCGGCGAGCCGGTCACGGCCCCGGCTGGCGGCGGTGCGCACCGCCCGCCACCGGCGAGACCCGGTGCGGGCGGCGCGGCCCAGGGCCCGGCCGGTGAGTTCAGCTGCGGCGCCGGCCGCGTCTGTACTGTCGACGGGCTTGGCCCCGGTGTTGTTGTAGATCTTGACGAGCTTGGACTGCCGCGCAGCGCCGCGGCCCTTACGGGCAGCCCGGGGTTTACCCTGGTCGAGGTGCTTGACCGCGGCCAGGGTGACGCCACCGACCGCGACCACGACGATCAGTTCCAGGCCCGTCACGACTCATCCTCGGACAGCTTGAGGTTGACGTAGCGGCCCTCTTCGGGCTCGTCCACGGCGAAGGCCGGACGCAAAGCAGGCTGCCCCTCGTCCCCGTCCCCGTCGTCAACGTCCTGGGGCGTCTCATCGGCCAGCGAGACGGCTTCGTTCGCCGCCTCCAAAGCGGCAAATCCTGCCGTCGCGATGGCAAACCCACCGAGGGTGGTCAGCGCGGCACCCCACGCGGGCCAGTCCGTGACGGCCATCACCAGAACCGTGCCGGTGGTCAACCCGGCCACCCCGACGGCGCCAGGCCTCATTGACCACCAGCGGGCAGCGAACTCCTGGGCGTTCATCAGCCGAACACCGCCGCCCACAACGCCGCGAACGACAGGGCATCAAAGGTTCGGGCTCCGGTGAGGGCGGCGCCGAGCAGCACACCGAGCCCGCCGAGGATGAGCAGTTCATACCAGCGGGTGACCTTGGTCCAGATGAGCACGACCACGGCTCCGGTGAGCCCGGTCAACAGGAGCAGCATGCGGTTCTCCGATCACGAGTTGAGGTGGGGTTCGGGGATGTGTGTCCGCCCAGGGCTCACACCTGGCGTGCCTGCTAGCCGGACTGGGGAAGAAATGCTCAGACGGACGCCTTGGCTCCGCCGGTCTTCTTGGAGTTGGCCTTGCGCCGCTCCCACGGGGAGAGCTCCTTCACCCACTCGGCGCGGAGGTTGGAGGCGAGGCTGTGATGGGCGCCGGCGGCCTTGGCGATCTCGACCGGACCGGGGTAGCGGTTCTCCTCCTGGCGGACCTTGTCCCAGTAGTTGCGCATGATCACGGTCTTCGGTAGGAGAGGACGCTCCGCCTTCGGCGGGAAGGTGAGCTTCTTCGTGACCCGACCCGCGACCGCGAGGGAGGTCGCGACGGGAGTCGCAGTCGAGGTCACGGAGAAGCCGTCGAGCAGCGCCCTCGTGATGTCGTACGCCGCAGCATCCGTGATGTTGAATGTGACCTCATCCGTGACCGGTTCCGCGACCGCGACGGAGGTCGCAGCCGGAGTCGCGGACGGGGTCACGGCGGGCGCGGCGGAGGCCCACCCCTCGGGTATGAAAGTCAGCGACTCCGTGACCGGGGCTGCGACCCGGGATGTGACCTCGGCGCGAGTCGCGGGAGAGGTCACATCCCGGGTCAGCATGACGATGTTGGCTTCGGCGGCCCGCACCTCGTCTCGCATCGCGCGAAGCTCGTCCCGCACCCCGAGGGCGTCACTGAGGTTCCGGGTCTCGTCGGCCAGTCGGCTGAAGTCGTCTTCGGTCGGCTCCGCCTCGGGCATCCACGCGGAGGCGGGCTTGACGTTCAGGAGGGCCGGGGCGGAGCCTAGGGAGGCGACCTCGGCGGCCAGAGCCCGCTGCAGGTCGGCGTCGCGGCCAAGCCCAGTGTGGGCGTGCGCTGCGGAGTAGAGGGTCTGCATCCGGGCCAAAGCCCTGCGCTGCTTGCCGTCCGAGGCGCCGCTCTCCCGGCGCCTGCGGGCTTCATCGGCGGCGAGTGCGACCTTCGTGAGGCGCCGTTGGGCGTCAACCTCGGCGGCGGTTCGGTCTTGCGTCTCGGCCAGGCCGACGCGGACCAGCATGCGTTCGGGGGTGAACCGCCAGTTGATGCGCTTACGACCGGTAGCGCGGCGCCGCTCGATGGACATGCTGCGCTCCCACAACCACGCCGCGACGAGAGGGGCGGCCAGGCGGAAGACTGCCTCGGGAAGGGACGCGGCTTCCATGGCGGACAGGCACGCGGACAGGATCGTGAGGGCCCACACCGCGATGCCATCGATGCCCGCGGAGTAGTTCTCCCGCATGTTGCGGCGGGCCCGCACCGCGCTGGTGATGACCGCGACCTCGATGAACGCGAACCCTGCCGCCTGAAGCGACCAGTGGATCGTGATGATGCGGCCGACGAACTGCCACATGCCCTGGGCGGACACGCCGGTGGCGATGCTGGCGGCCACGATGGTGAGGATGTCCTCGGCCGGACGGGGCGCGACGTAACGGTGGAAGAACTGGTTCGCGGCCCGGTAGAAGGCCCTGGTTGCGAGGTAGGCCACGCCGAGGAGCGTCAGGCCGATCACGCAGATGATGGCCGTCACGATCGGTTTGTTCGACGCGAAGGCGGTGACTTCGTCGATAAGGTTCGGCATGTCCTCTCCTGCTGGTTGCGCTGGTTGCGCTGGTGGGGTTGGGGATTGAGGTCCCGGGCCGCGGTGAGGTCGCGGCCCGGGACCGGTTCAGCGGCGGCTGAGGTCAGGCTCGTTGCTGCGGCCGGAACCGCTAAGAACTCGCCCGCAGGTGCAGGTCAGTCCTGCGAAGCCGTGGGCGGCGGTGGAAGTGGTTCCGCAGCTGCCGCAGGTGGCGCTGAGGCCGTTGAAGGTGTCGCCCTTATCGGTGAAGGTCATGGTGTTCTCCTCGGTTACTTCTTGCGGCTGGTGGGGTTGTCGCGGATGATGGCCGCCTTGTTGATCTCGGCCTGGGCGCCGGCCCTGTCACCGTCCGCCTGGGCGATGAGGAACTGGGCTGCGGTGTCGGCGAGGGCTGCGAGCGCCTCGTCGGTGAACGGCGCCGGCTTCTTCTTCATGTCGACCTCCGGAGTGAGTGGGAGCGCTCTGCTCCGGGCACCCGCCCGACCCGGAGGGCCGGGCGAGCACCCGCACAGTGCGCTACTTCTCGGCCTCGGTGTCGGAGTCGTCCGTGGGGGAGGGCGTCGCCGTGGAGGCCTGTCCGGACTGCCAGGAGTTGAGCCTGGCGAGCCGCTCCTGAAGGGTCGGCTGCTCGTCAGACATCACGCCTCACCGCCCTGAACGGTCAGGTCGTCGATCGTCCATCCGTTGGAGACGAGGTCGGCTTTCCACGAGCCGATCTGGTCGGCGCGGACGACCGACCGGCCGGCGTTCTGGCCGTTCTCGACGTAGGTGATGAGGTACAGGAAGCTGCCGGGGTTCAGTCCGGGGATGATGCGGATGGTTGCGGTGCGGCCGGTCACTGGGTGCCGTCCTTGGGCTTGTGGAGGGCGGCGCAACCCCACAGTGCGATGCCGTGCTCGTTACAGGTGGCGCGGCCAGTCTCGATGTCGATGCCCGTTTCGAGGGTTTCGGCGGTGATCGCGGTAGGCTTCACAGGTCTTCCTTCCTGACAGGTGGGTGGGCTTAGGGCTCGTCTGGCGGTGCAGTCGCCATGACGGGCCCGTTCTCGTTCTGGGCGGAGATGGGCGTCAGGCCCAGCAGGGTGTACACGTCGTCCCGGCAGAAGATGATCACTCGCCCGCCCGGGTTTCGGCGGGCTGCAAGCTTCCCCTCGCGCACCCAGACCCTGACGGTCTCGGGGTCGACTTCGCACAGTTCGGCGACCTCAGGAACCCGCATTAGCGGGGACTGGGTGACGGGACGGGTGCGCACAAAACACCTCCAAATCGGACACAAGACGGGTGATGGCTAGGCGGTGACAGGGGGAACTTGTTCATCCCTGACTGTAGTACCTTAAGCTTATGGTGACAAGGTTATGTGTAGGCGTGGACCTCGTAAGCCTTGGTGCCTCGTGGATAGGGTGGTATGACCACCGACGAGCGGAGACGATCTGCCATGAAGCCGGACAACAGACCTCAGGTCGAGAAAGTCGCAGCCTCTCTACGTGCGGAGATCATGGCGGGGCTCCTGCCTGCCCGCCATCAGCTCACGTCCATTCCACGACTCGCCGTCGAGTTCGGCGTCTCGACTGCCACCATCCAGAGCGCATTCAAGATCCTCAAAGAGGAGGGGCTTTTGGACAGCCGTGCCGGGGCAGGCGTCTACGTTCGCGAAGGGAACCCGTTCGCCGTGCGGGCCGCCGCCTACTTCATTCCGACCGACCGGGGAGTGACATACAAGATCCTGGACGTAAGCGAAGGACCGGCTCCTGCCGATATTGCGGTCGCACTCGGCGAGGAACGAGCCGTGCTGAGGCATCGGCTGATGCTTCGCGCGGAGACTCCAGTCGAACTGTCCCGGTCGTACTATCCGGCTTCTTGGGCGGCAGGGACGGCGCTGGCGGGGAGGGGGAAGATCCGAGGCGGCGCCCCCGCCGTGCTGGCCGAGTTGGGCTATCCAGAGCGGGAGTGGAGCGATCGAATCTCGTGTCGGCCACCCACTGCGGAGGAAGCGGAGACGCTGGAGATTCCGCAGGGAGTGCCGATCCTGCGTCAGTTCCGGACTGTCTACAGCGACAGTCGGCGGCCGGTAGAAGTGTCCGTATTGATCAAGCCCGGACACCTGTATGAGCTGGAGTATCAACAGGTCGTGGGACCGGCCTGACAACAAGCGGGCCTGCCCGGTGTTGGAGCACCGGAACAGGCCCTTGATCAACCACCTGCACAACCAGGAGGAAGACCCATGGGCACGATATCGCGCGCCTGTAAGCGTTCAGGCGGTGACGCCTCATGACGGGTGCCCCCTCGCGCGCTGAGGAGCCCCCGCCCCGGCGGCCAGCAACTACCGCACAGCTTTACGCCGACGCCGTATGGGCC
Organism: Streptosporangium jomthongense; assembly: GCF_042650425.1. Lineage (NCBI taxonomy): Bacteria > Bacillati > Actinomycetota > Actinomycetes > Streptosporangiales > Streptosporangiaceae > Streptosporangium > Streptosporangium jomthongense. The sequence goes on from NZ_JBHSBC010000030.1 coordinate 9,985, forward strand.
GTCGACCCTGACGAGTTGACTCAGGCCGAGCTGGTGATGGCGCTGTGCTACGCCAACCACACTCATAAGCCGTCGCATGATCGGGCCTGGGTCACCGACCGGCGCCTCATGCAGCAGTGCAAGATCCGGTCTGCGGGCACGGTCGGCCGAGTGCGGGACGCTCTAGTTCGCAAGGGGTGGCTCGTGGGACTGCACCCAGAGACTGGCCTTCCGCTGTCCGAGGTGGAGCGGAAGGCCATGCGCCGGAAGACGATCACGTACCGTCTCGCCGTCCCCGAATCTGCTCCGATGGTCGGAGCAGAGGGTGGGCAGACTGCTCCGGTGGTCGAGGCAGAGGAAGGTGCTGGAGTTGCTCCGACTATCGAAGTAGATGCTCCGACTACCGGAGCAGGAGCGGGGGCTGGTCCTGCTCCGATGGTCGAAGCTTCTGCTCCGATAGTTGATGTTCGCTGCTCCGATAATCGGAGTCCACTCTCCTCCTACTCTCTTACTCACTCTCATCTCAGCGCGGCTGAGCGGAAAGTCATGAGCGCCGTCTCGTCGACCGTCGACGAGACGAGAGAAATCATTCGATTGATCAAGAGAGAAAACCAGCCGAGATCCCTCGCTGCGTACGTCGCTCGTATGGCCGAGAACGGCGACTTGTCCGATCTCCTCGACCGCGTCCGCGTTGAGGCGGCACAGCGGGCTGCCCGGCGGTCAGCGCCGCCGCCCGAGCCGGAGCCCGACCCTGACGAGGCGCCGCAGACCACACCCGAGGAGCGGGACGCCACCATCGCCGCCACCAAGGCCCTCCTGCAAGGAATCCAGGGGTCGCAGGGCCGCCGAAGGTCCGCGGTTGGGCCCGTTCACGTCGTGCGCCCCCGCGAAGCCTCTGACGGGCCTCCTGAAGTCGCCGCGGCTCGTGCCGAGCTGAGTCGGCGCGGGGACGCCTTCGACCTGATGGCCCTCGCCCGCCAGCGGCTTGGTGACGACGCGGCCCGGGACGACGTGATCGTCCTCGCCGCCAAGTTGGCGCGTGGTGGAACCCCAGCTATGGCGCCCACGTGACGGGGGCCCGTCCGCGTCGTACCGTCGAGGCATGGCTGAAAACGACGAAAGCCAGGAGCCGCCGATCTGCGGTACCTGCCTGGGCGCACAGGGAGAGTGGATCAGCCGGAACGGGACGGGACCGAAGCAGAGCGTGTGGGTGGCGTGCAAGTCCTGCAAGGGGACAGGCCGCAAGTGACGGATCCGATCGCCTGCCCGGAATGCCAGGGCCGCAAGGGGCAGCGCTTCGGCGCCGACCTGTTTCTGACGTGCCAGTTCTGCGGCGGGCTCGGCTGGGTCGGCGGACACAACGAGCCGGCCGAACGCGGAGACGAGCAGGAGTCTCCTGTCCCGCCTGCCGCGTGGGAGCATCGGGTATGGCGGGATCCTGTCGTGGCGGCGGCGCTTCCGTGCCGGTACTGCCTCGGAAACAAGAAGGTCGCGAGCGTGAACGAGGCTTCTCGGACCATGACCATGGCGGCCTGTCCGGCCTGTTCGGCGTAGAGGGTCCAGTTTGGGCCTCAGGGGCGTGCAACCGTAGTCCCCTGCTGCGCCCAGCTCGCAAGGATGGATGGCCAGGCCTTTTCCGCGACACCCCTCTCGCGGGTACGGTGGCCTCATGAGCGTCCAGCTCGATGAGGAGGACCCGCAGGTGATCCTGCGCGGACTGCCCGCCCGGGAACGGCCGGAGTTCCTGAGGCAGTACCGACAGGCGGTCGATGCCGCCAGGGATGACCTCGCTCGCTACAAGGACCTCACGAGGCTGCTGCACCGTTGGCACCTGGTCGTCATCGCCGCGAACCAGCCGGGCTACCACGACGCGATCGAAGCAGCGAAGATCGAGCCGGGCGTCCCTCTGGTAGAGGCGCTCAAGGCAGAGGCAGCCCGCCGTCGTGCATCAGCTCGATGACGGTTTCCTGCCTGCGCAGGCGCAGTCGCATTGTTCGGCGGCGGTGGCACAGAAGCTCCATTAGCATTCCAAGCTCGGAGTTCTCGTTCACCAGGCACTCGTCGTCAGCCGTAGCGTCGGGGCTGCCGCCGTTGGTGATCCGGAGGAACGCCATGTGGAATGGCCAAGCCGTGAGGCCCCCTATCGGCACGATCAAGTTCACGTTGCCGCCGAGGAGCCCGACGCGCTCCATGACAAACTGCAAGGTGTCGTCACCGAAGCCGACGAGGACCGCTGACTCCACATCATTCCGAAGCGGGGAAAGGGTGGTTCGGAAGTCCCGCGTTCGAAGCAGGCGTAGCACGTCGCACGTCATGCGCAGGCGGGTCTTTTCTCTAGCGTCCACGTTGCCACCTCCTCCTGTGGTTTCCCGCTTCTTCGCAACCATCTTCTACTGTCATCTACGGGCATGCTTGAGTCGGTGCGTTGGCAGGCCACGATTGCGCAGTGGTGCCACAAGGCCTGGTGAGGGCTGCCGAGGAGCAGCCTCCGGCTCGGCGACAGGGCGGCGCTCGTGCATCGCGAGGATCTCGGTGATGTGCTCTTGGGTGAACCGGTACTGCCCAGCGATCAGCAAGTGGGGGATGAGTCGTCGACGGCATCGATCTTCGATCCAGGAAACCTTCAGACCGAGAAGCTCGGCGAGCTGGTGCTTGTCGACGACCTGTGGAGCACTCGGCCCCTTGGGTTCGGTGTAGTCGGATGACAATCTTCGCCCTTTCTCTTGGCCATTTGAGCGTGGCGTGCAAGGCGAGAAGGCGCATGGGTTTCAGGAGCGTAGTTGGCGTTCCAGCCGAGGGCGATCGGGCTATGAGGCTGTGCCATGCGCGACGTGACCGATCTGCGACCTGTTATGCAATGGAGGCGCTACAGTCCACGTGCATCGTCTACTGTGGTGCCGCGCGACTAGTGCCACGTTTTCGCGGCATTTGCTAAGTCTGCGCACAGCACGAAGCCCCGGCACGTGGGGAAAACGTCAGCCGGGGCCTCGTTCCGCGGGTCCAGCTGGCCGGTGTGGCTAGCTGGGCCTGCGCTTCCTGATCAGCCAGATTGCCATGACTACTGAGGCTCCTCCGAGGAGGAGACACCGCAAGCAGGGGCGGCTTGATCTGGCAGTTCTGTGCTTCGCCACGGCTTCCCTCTTCCGGGCCGGTATGCCCTTAGGGGATGACCCCGGCCCTCCCAGTCGATCCCCCGAAAACCGACTGAGACGATGAGGGAAGAACGGGTGCGGCACTTGCGAACCGAGACGAAATTATCAGTGATCTCTGAGCTTTGGCTCGAAGACGTCTCTTCAAAAACTATTCATTTATTGGAGAAATGGACTTTTCGCAGAGAGGCAGACTAATCCTTTTAAAGGCGGCAAAAGCGACGAAAGGCCCCCGCCTGGGATGAAAGGCGGGGGCCTTCGTGGGGCCTGCCAGGAGGTACGGGGGCGACCTCCTGGCAGGCCAGCTCGGATGGGCCTCCGCCGTCGGTGTCGACGGAGGCCCTGCCTCGGCACCATATGCCGAGGCGAGGGGCGCCTTCGTGTGGCCCTCTTACCCCTCCAGAAAGAGAACCTGGCGCCCCGGCCTCATGGGCGGTCCTGCGCGACCGCCCACGAGTTCTACGCCTGACTGCCGCCGCGGTCAGGGGCTTCGTTGAGCATCTCCGGGCCGGGGATTGTCGCGCCGGGCAGGGCGGCGAAGATATTCAGGGGGATGCCCAGCTTCTCGGCATGCCGCTGGCCGATTTCGCGGGTGCGGTCGTCGTCGGTCATGATGCCTCCTCGGCTCGTCGGGCCTGCTCTGCAAGGCCTTCGACGAGATCTGCGGGACTCGCGGCCTCTACTGTCCTCGCGCACCCAGCGTCGGCCTCCCGCTTGGTGAGCTCGGTGCGGCGGGTGGCGTACCAGCGCCCACCGTCGGAGATCCAGATGCTCCACCCCGGATGGTCGGCAGCTAGCTCCTCTTTGAGGCGAAGCTGGGCGAGCAGTCTGGAGACGCTGGTGGCCGTCAAGGCGCCGGAGCCTACTGCCGCTGTCCAGGTGGCGCCGTTGAGGCTGAACCTGACGTTGGGGAACTCGCGGCGTGCCTGGTCCAGCACGCGCGCCATGACCTTGTCATGAGTGCTCGTAGTCATCGCTCGCTCCGGAGTCCGGGGTGCTGATGACTAGAACCGTAAGGCCGCGTGACTGCTTGTAACCGAACCGGTGACGACGAACTTTCAGTTCGCCACGTGCCCGAATTTGCTTGCTGTGTCCCGTTCTGGGCGGTGGAGACGGGTCAGAGGAGGATCTTGTGTCGTTCTGCCAGGTACCTGACCTCTGGCGCCCAGGACGGCCGAGCCCGGCGGGCCAGGGATCGCACCATGTCCCGCAACAAACGCTTGTGGTCGAGCTCCTCGGGGCACTCCCGCTCGATCCGCAGGAGGTGCACCAGGCTCGCGGCGTCGTCACCCGAGTCCTCGCACGCCCGCGCGACTTGGCACAGGTGGGTGGTGCGCCGCTCAGTGGAGACCACCTGGGTGAGGTCAATGCCGTCGGCGAGGCGGATGACCGCCTCTGGGCGCCGCATCTCGTACTCCACGCTGGCCAGGTGAATTGCCACGTTCGTTGGTCCGAAGAACAAGCCCAGCATTGGCCGCTGTTCGTCGACGCGCTGAGCAATTTGACGGGCGGGGCCACGCAGAAGGTCTCGCGCGCCGGCATCGTCGCCAGAGCGGGTTAGAGCGATGGCTGCCATCAGGTGCAGCCCTCCGTAGACGCTGAGGTGCCGCCCGTCGCCGTCGGGGAGGGCGGGCTCCATCTGCTCTATGCCGTGGCGGGCGACGTCGTAGGCGATGTCGTGCATGTCGTCGGACAGGAGGCCTTGGCCGAGGTTCCAGTGGGCCCACCCGATCATCAGCCGATCAGCAGTCTCTTGCGCGTGTCGCATCGCCCGGTCGGCAGCGAGGTGCGCCAGGTCGATCCGGCCGAGGTGCTTGAGGACTCCGCGCGCCAGGATGTACGTGTCCGCGGCGGTGCGGTGCGCAGCCTGCTGATCGCTGCCGTCGAGGAGGAGCCCCTCCGCGTCGCCGATAAGGCCAGGGAGCGTCCGCAACATGATGGAGTACTTGGCGGGGGAGTTGTACCAGGACTGGCGGGCCGCGGCGAGGCGCTCCGCGACCTGAGCCAAGTCCGGGGGTTCAAGGTCAGCTGTTCTGCGGGCGAACATCGCGCGTTCGATGTCGACGACCTGGGGGCGCCCCGGCTCATGCGAGTCACGGGGGCTCTCACCCAGCAGGACCGCGGTGCGGACACCCAAGGCTAGAGCGAGCTGCCGTAGAAGCGGGAGCGAGGGGGTGCGTTTGCCCTGCTCCAGCAGCTCGATGTGCCGGGTGGTGCAGCCCACTCGCGCGGCGAGGGCCGTGGTGCTCATGCCGCGCTGCTCGCGCTGCTGCCTGATCATGGGGCCCGTGGTAGCGTCGTTCATAAGACCCTGCACTTCCTGACGACTCGACATCCTCAGGCTACGGTGCAGGGTCTTTGCCGTGTAGGGACAACTGCCCAGCCGCCACGCCGTGATTCATCCCCTATCAGGGCAGATCTGGACGTAAATCTGTTGGGATAGGCCCACAGCCCCCTCTCCCAACAGGTCGGCTTAGGGTCCATGATCGTGACCATCGACCCGACGAGCTATACGCCGGTCTACCGGCAGCTCGCTCGGCTGATCAAAGCCGCGATCGACGCCGGCGAATACGCCCCCGGCCAGCGGTTGCCGAGCGAGGAGCGGCTGGGGCAGATCTACGGGCTTGGCCGCAACAGCGTGCGGGATGCTTTACGTGTCCTCAAGCACGAAGGCGCCATCCGTACCGTCGTCGGCGCCGGATCTTACGTTCGCGGTCCAGGCGAGGTCACCATGGTCGAAATCTCTAAAGGTGTAGTTGTCACCACCCGCATCCCCACAGAGGCGGAACGACGCGCGATGAGCCTCGATGAAGGGGTGCCCGTTTTCGTGATTGAACGGCCAGGGGAGGAGCCCGAGGTGCTTCCGGGAGACAGGACGTCCCTGATCGTTGAGTGATCATTAAGCTCGGAGAGAGTCACCAGGACACTCTCCGCGAGGGTGGGGGCCCCGGTAAGTCCTGTACCGGGGCCCCGCTCTTTTCGCCGCACGGCCGGCGGAACGCCGGGGGAATGGGCCGCATGACCGTGCGGCTGCTCGCCCCTCGCCTGCTGGCGACCAGCCATCGGAGAGTACATGAGCGGGTGGCCGCCTGTCAGGGTTCATGATTGTTGCTGTTTGTTCACTATTGAATGACGTACAGGGCTCCAGGAAGCCTGTTTGGGGCGCGATTTGAAGATCTTTTAGACACATCTCGCTTTTGTCATTTTCGCTCTTTGCCCAGGTGGGAGCATGCAGGTGGCTACGTCGCTCATGGCATAACGCCTTACAAGCGAGATGTCACTGGTTCGAACCCAGTAGTGCCCACAGCGAGACCCTGACCCGCACCAAGGGTCAGGGTCTTTTCATTGACGTCGTCTGGCGCCTTGGCCACATCGCTCATGCACCACTCGCCTGCCGGACGTCGTTCTCCTAGGGCGAGCCGCCATGGCCCCTTGACTCCTGGCGGTGTGGGTAGGAGGGACAAGAGGGGGAAGGGCCTTTTTGACCGTTCCGTCGTGTTCTGGGGTTGACGGGGCGAGGCGATCCGAAGAGGTCCAGCCGTCATGAGGAAAGAACCCGAAGCCAGACCGAGCAGGATCTGGTCGGAGATCTCCCCGACCGGGGAACGGCCGCGCAGCGCGCTCAACCTGAGGATGGCGCTGGCGACCTTCGGGCTGGTCGTCTGCGGGGTGTTCGCGTTCCTGGCCGGTACGGCGGGGCTGACCTGGCCGACGATCGTGCTGGCCGTGCTGGCGTTGGTCGCGCTGATCGACCTGGTCGTGGTGGCCCGCCGCCGCCACCGGCGCGGCGACGGGCACACCCTGTTCGAATGATCGGCGTTCGAACGGCCGGCGGATGTCAGAGGCAGCCGGGCTCGCCACGCTGGGCGGGGACGGAGATGGCGGTCCAGGCGGCCTTGGTCGCGTTGTACTCGGCGCAGCTCTTCGGATAGAGAGCCTTGGCGGCTCTGAGGGTCGCCATGCGCGCCTTGGCGTAGGTCCAGGGAGCGGTCTTGTACTGCAGGCCGCTGTAGAAGATCTCCGTGGCCTTGCGGATGCCGATGCCGGTCAGCGGAGTCGGGCCGCCGCAGACCGGGCTCGGGGGGCCGTTCTGCGGGCTGGTCCCCTCGGCGAGCAGGTAGAACCAGTGATCCTGCGGCCCGGGACTCGTGGAGAGCGCGGTGTAGCAGTTGGGCTCACCCTGCAGGGAGGGGTTGTACATGTTGTGGACCGCCTCAGGGCCGAAGCCCAGATCCTCGCCGATCAGGTAGTTGGGCGGGTCCAGGGGCGGCGCGTGGTTGACGTAGTGCTCGGTCGCCGCGCCGAAGATGTCGCCTGACGACTCGCTGAGCGACAGGGCCTCGGGGGTGCCGCCGTCGTCGGAGCCCGAGTGCTGGTAGACGGCGTGGCCGTACTCGTGCCCGACCAGATCGAGCGAGGCGGCCTGCCGGGTGTTGGACTGGTTGTGGCCCAGGGAGATGTATGAGCCGTTCCAGTAGGCGTTGACCTGGTTGAGACCGACGCGCGCCGGGAAGGCGTGACCTGCGCCGTCGAGGCCGTCGCGTCCCAGCCAGGTACGCAGCATGTCCCATTCCTTCTGCGCCGCGAACAGCACGTCGACGCAGGCGGTCTCCAGGTTGGTGCCCGTCCCGTTGCCCCAGGTGTCGACGGACTTGGAGTAGGGGGTGCCGTTCTGGCCGCCACAGGCCAGCCCGGGACGGGTCGGGTCCCGCATGACGAAGGAGCCGCCCGAGCCCGTGGTCTGGATGGTCACCGGGTTGCCGTTGTAGAAGCTGTTGCCGAGGCCGTACCTGACCTGGTCGTGGGTGCCGATGACACTCGCGTCGAGCGCGTCGACGAAGACGCGCAGCACCTCGGGGGTCTGTTCCGTGCCGCCGGTGACGGCCACCTCCCAGGCGAGCCGGGGACGCGTGGTCGTGGCGTGGACCAGCAGGCGGGGCGTGCCCACCTCGCGTACGGCCCTGCCCTGGGCCCTGGCGACGGAGGCCGCGTCGCCGGCGCTGATCCTGGCCACGGTGCCGACGCCCTCCAGCGAGACCTGCTGGCCGGTGGTCACGGGGCCGACGGTGGTGCCGCCGCTGTCGGCGGAGGCGATCACGTCGCCGCCGTACACCGGCAGCCCGTGGTGGGTGCGCCGGTACAGCAGGTACTGCAGGCCCCGCACACCGGATGTGATCACGGGAGGCTCGAAGGCGTCTCCCGGCCCCACGCGCAGTTCCCCGGCCCGCTCCGCCAGGATCCTCGCCACGCCCGAGGCCGCGCGTTCACGGGCCTCGGCTCCGGGCGGCGCGAACGCGGACGGGGCCTGCGCGTCGCTCGATCGGGCGTCGGGCGCGGCCCGCGCGGGAAGACCGGCCAACGCCGACGTGCCCATGGCGACGACCGTCACGAAAGCGGTCGCTCCCACCTTGACTTTGGGGGCTCTAGGGTTCATTCGCTGTGACTCCTTGTCCGCAAGGAGCCGTGGCCGGCCAGGGCTGCCCCAACGGTGACATCGGTTGCCGAAGAGCAGAACCCCATGAATTCCCATATTTTTGTCGTATAGCCGGCCCCGGAAAAAGGGTGGCCGAATTACGGGAAGCGGCTCGTGTGAAACACGGGCATACCGCCCCCGTCGAGCATGTCACGCTCCGGCCTCCCGTTGGAGGAAGTTCCGATTTCCTGATTTATCAATATTTTGCATGAGTGGGATGACCTGGGAGAACGCTGGGTTCGGAGGGTCGATTGGGATTTGGGGCGATATGAGCGGATGAGAGAGGGAAGTCTCCTCACGCCTCATCGGGGAAGGCCATGCTCCGCCGTGCCCGTCCCCGGTGGGGCCGGTGGAAGCACTTCCCGTCAAGTCCGATGGAGGACACGTGAAGCCAACGAACGATGACAGACCAGATGAGACACGGCGGCGCGTTCCGCGCTCGCTGAGCCTCGCGGCCGCCGTCGTGCTGGTGGCGTCGGGGGGCGTCGGGGGAGCCGTGGCCTCGGCGTCGCCCGCCCCCGCTCCCACGGGGCCGGAGACGCCGACGCCCACGGCGACCCAGCCTCTTCCGACCGACATCCCCACCTCGACTCCGACTCTGACTCCGACGCCACCCCCGCCCCCGTCTCCGACCCCGACCGGCCTCCCGACCGCCGCCCCGGCGCCCAAGGTCCCCCGGGTGGCCTTCCCGCAGGTCCTGCACGGGGAGTTCGTCCTGCCGGCGAAGGACGGCTGCGGATTCACGGTGCTCTCCCAGACGGGAGAGGCGACCACGCTGACGGAGGACTCGGTCACCGTGCGGAGCCAGGACGGCTTCGAGAAGGTGTACGCGATCGACGACTCCACCAAGGTCTACGCGGGCAGGCGGGGCAACGAAATCAGGCAGGGGGACTGGATTTCGGTGACCGCGACGGCCACAGGTGAGACGGCCACGGCCGCCCACGTCTTCGACCTGTCACGGCCGAGCAGGAAGCTCTGGCGTGGGAACTGGTGGTCGTCTCCGCTGTGGCGGCTGGGCGACAGGCGGCACACCCCCGCCCTCTGCCCGACGCCGACGGCGTCTCCCACGGCGCTCCCGACGGAGACGCCCACCGCGCCTCCCACTGAGACGCCTACTGAGACACCCACGGACCTTCCGACCACCCCCGGCCCCGAGCCGACCGCCACGGTGACGGAGCCTCCGCTCCCGCAGTCCCCGATCCCCGCGCCCGGATCCTGATCCCGGCTCCCCTGCCCCGGAAGGCTCCCTAAATCCGGACGCTCTCTGGCTCCGGAAGCTCTCCGGGCTCGGAAAGGGAAGCCACGACGGCCGCGGCGGCGGTTCCGCCGCTGCCGTCGTGGCCGCCTAGAATCCCGCTCATGACCGGCACCGGTGCTCCCATGGCCCCCGGCCCGAGAGGCCTGACGACGACGGGGGCGGACGGCTTCGCCGAGCGGATGCAGGAGCACCGGCGTGAACTGCACGTGCACTGCTACCGCATGCTCGGCTCCTTCGACGATGCCGAGGACCTGGTGCAGGAGACGTTCCTGCGGGCCTGGCGCGGACGTGGGACGCTCCGCGAGGAGAGCGGGCTGCGCGCCTGGCTGTACCGGATCGCGACCAACGTCTGCCTGGACCACCTCAGGGCGCATCCGCGACACCCGCAGCCGCGCCCCGCACCCGCGATCGAGGCGGATCCGGGACTTGAGCCGCCCGTCTCGGGCGCCGTGCCGTGGCTGCAGCCCTATCCCGACACGCTGCTGGACGCGGCCGAGGAGGTCGTGGACCGCGAGACGATCGAGCTGGCCTTCCTCGTCGCGATCCAGCACCTGCCGCCCAGGCAGCGGGCGGTGCTGATCCTGCGCGACGTGCTCGGCTGGTCGGCGCAGGAGACCGCGGTCTCGCTTGAGCTGACCGTCGCGGCGGTCAAGAGCGCCCTGCAGCGTGCCAGGCCGGTGCTCAGGGAGCACCTGCCCGCACGGCGCCTCGACTGGACCGCCCCCGCCAAGTCGGTACCCGAGGACCAGGCGGTTCTGCGGCGCTACGTCGAGGCCCTGGAGAAGGCCGACCCGTCCGCCCTGGCCGAGGTGCTGAGGGCCGACGTGTGGCAGACGATGCCGCCCGCCCCGATCTGGCTGCTCGGCCGTACGGCCTTTCTGGCGTCGTGGACGCCCGCGATGGTCGGTCCGGAGGCGTGGGGCGACTGGCGGGTGGTCGCCACCCGGGCCAACCGGCAGCCTGCCGCCGCCGCGTATCTCCGCAGACCGGGCGAGACGGTCTTCTCGCCCTCCTGGATGGGCGTCCTGCGTGTCGAGGACGGCCTGGTCACCCAGATCACCACCTACGGGGACGGGGTCTTCCCCAGGTTCGGCCTACCGTCCTCGCTCTGACCCGGGGAGGGGACCGATTCCTTTTTCGCGCGGCCCTCGTCATACGGGGGAGCAATCGAGGAAGGAACAACCATGACCGATCTTCAGCGGGACGTGCAGGCCGTCGCGGACGAACTCGTCGAGTCGGGGGCCGAACGCGGTGTGCAGGTCGCCGTCTACCGCCACGGCGAACTCCTGGCCGACGTCGTCTCCGGCGTGGCCGACCCGGAGACCGGCCGTCTCCTCACCCCGGACACCCCGGTCTACGCCACCTCGACGGGCAAGGGGGTGACCGCGACGCTCGTGCACGTGCTGGCCGAGCGCGGGGTCGTCGACTACGACACCCCGATCGCGGACGTGTGGCCCGAGTTCGCCGCCCACGGCAAGGAGAAGGCGACCGTACGGCACGCCCTGACGCACGCGACCGGTGTCCCCGGGGTGCCGGTCGGCACCACACCGGAGGACCTGTGCGACTGGGACCGGATGTGCGCGGCCGTCGCCGGCGCCACCCCGTGGTGGGAGCCGGGAACCAGGTCGGGCTACCACCCACAGACCTACGGCTACATCCTCGGTGAGGTCGTGCGCCGGGTCACGGGAAAGCCTGTCTCGCAGGTGCTCCGCGAGGAGCTCACGGAACCGCTCGGGGTGGCCGGCGAGCTGTTCTTCGGCGTTCCCGCCTCCGAGCTGGGCAGGCTGGCCAGGATCGAGGAGGCGGGACCCCCGATGGAGCTGCCCGCCGAGACACTGGCCCAGATCCCGTTCTTCAGGGTGGTCGACGGTTACACGGCGGCGCCCCTCGCCGCGATGCCCGACGCGGCCTTCAGTAACCGGGCCGACGTGCTGAGCTCCGACATCCCCGCCGGGGCCACGATGACGGCCCGCGCGGTCGCCCGTATGTACGACGCGCTACTCGGCGGGGAGCTGGTCTCCCCGCAGCGGCTCCGCGAGCTGTCATCCCCGGCGACGACGGGCGTGGACGAGGTGACCGGCGCCCCGGCCAGCTGGGGGCTGGGCTACTCGATCGGCCTGACCCCGGCCGTGGCCGCGCCGACGCTGTTCGGAATGGCGGGCAGCGGAGGGACCGCGGCCTTCGCCGACACCGCGACGGGCCTCAGCGTCGGCGTGATGAAGAACCGGATCTCGGCCGGTGACTTCGGCGCCGTCGAACGGATCGCCACGGTCGTCCTCGGGCACGCCTGACCGAGGGGCCGTTCTCCGGTTCCCACCGGTGTGGGCACTGTGTCCTCATACAATGGCGCGGTGCCCACCTCCGAGAACGGTCCTGACCATCACCCGCAGGACGAGGCCTGGGAGAGCGAGGCGGCACAGACGCTGCGGCGTGTCTTCGGGTACGCCTCGTTCCGGCAGGGGCAGCAGGAGATCATCGAGCACGTCGTCGGGGGTGGCGACGCCCTCGTGCTGATGCCGACCGGCGGCGGCAAGTCCCTGTGCTACCAGATCCCCGCCCTCGTACGGCAGGGCGTCGGCGTCGTCGTCTCGCCGCTCATCGCGCTCATGCAGGACCAGGTCGACGCCCTGACGGCCCTCGGGGTGCGGGCGGGTTTCCTCAACTCCACGCAGGACTTCGACGAACGCGCCGCGGTCGAGTCGGCCTTCCTGGCGGGCGAACTCGACCTGCTCTACCTGGCGCCGGAGCGCCTGCGGGTCGAGACGACGCTGAGGCTGCTCGACCGGGGCAAGATCTCGTTGTTCGCCATCGACGAGGCGCACTGTGTGGCCCAGTGGGGGCACGACTTCCGGCCCGACTACCTGGCCCTGTCCACGCTGCACGAGCGCTGGCCCGACGTGCCCCGCATCGCGCTGACCGCGACCGCGACCCCGGCGACCCACGCCGAGATCGCCTCCCGGCTGAACCTCGGTCAGGCCCGCCACTTCGTGGCGAGCTTCGACCGCCCGAACATCCAGTACCGCATAGAGCCGAAGAACGAGCCGAGGCGGCAGTTGCTGCGGCTCATCCGCACCGAGCACCCCGGTGACGCGGGCATCGTCTACTGCCTGTCGCGGTCCTCCGTCGAGAAGATCGCCGAGTTCCTGACGGACAACGGCGTCCAGGCGCTGCCGTACCACGCGGGGCTCGACGCGCGGACCAGGGCGGAGAACCAGGCGCGCTTCCTGCGGGAGGACGGCCTGGTCATGGTCGCGACCATCGCCTTCGGGATGGGCATCGACAAGCCGGACGTGCGTTTCGTCGCCCATCTCGACCTGCCCAAGTCGGTCGAGGGCTACTACCAGGAGACCGGCAGGGCCGGGCGGGACGGCCTGCCCTCGACCGCCTGGCTGGCCTACGGCCTGCAGGACGTCGTGCAGCAGCGCAAGCTGATCGACACCTCGGAGGGTGACGACACGCACCGCAGGCGCCTGGGCACCCACCTTGAGGCGATGCTGGCGCTCTGCGAGACCGTGCAGTGCCGCAGGGTGCGCCTGCTCGACTACTTCGGCCAGCGAGGCGAGCCGTGCGGCAACTGCGACACCTGCCTGTCGCCGCCCGAGGCGTGGGACGGCACGGTCGCCGCGCAGAAGGTCCTGTCCACCGTGTTCAGGCTCGTGCGGGAGCGGCGCCAGAAGTTCGGCGCCGGGCAGATCGTGGACATCCTGCTGGGCAGGCGGACGCCCAAGGTGCTCCAGCACAACCACGACTCGCTGACGGTGTTCGGCATCGGCACCGAGTTCGGCGAGGCCGAGTGGCGTGGCGTGGTACGGCAGCTGCTGGCCCAGGGGTTGCTGACGGTCGAGGGCGACTACGGCACGCTGCTGCTGACCGAGGCAAGCTCGGAGGTGCTCGGGCGCAGGCGGCAGGTCATGATGCGGCGCCAGCCCCAGCCCCAGCGGCAGACGCGGACGGAGACCGAGGGGGCCCGGGGAGAGACGCGGGCCAAGGGCGCGAAGTCCCGCCGGATGACCCAGGCGGACCTGCCCGAGGAGGCGGTGCCGGTGTTCGAACGGCTTCGCGCCTGGCGTGCGGCCACGGCCAGGGAGCAGGGGGTGCCCGCGTACGTGATCTTCCACGACGCGACCCTGCGGGAGATCGCGGCCGGGACGCCGTCGAGCCTGGCGGAGCTGGGCACGGTCAGCGGTGTCGGCGAGAACAAGCTGGCCAAGTACGGCCAGGAGATCCTGGAGGTCCTCGCCGGGGAGCCGGAGGAACCGGGGGAGCCGGGGGAGCCCGAGGAGGGGGAAACCGAGGGGGCGGAGGAGGCCTGACGGAGGGCACTTCACCATGGTGGGGGAACGGCTTGTCAACAGCGCCGAAATGAAGTCATCAGTGCCGAAATAGAACTTTTCGTAGACATTGGCAGAATTTGTCTCGATAATTCGGTTTCGTTGTACCTGTTGTTCGCAACCCCCACCAACGCGGCCCGTAACCCGCCGCGTCGTCAATGCCCGGCGACTTGTCGTGCCGGGCGACAGAAGGGTCACCCCCCATGAAGCGAACCCCCCGCCTACTGGCGCTGGCAGTGTCATTCCTGCTGGCAGTGGTAGGTGTCCTCATCACGCAGACGTCGGCCCAGGCGGACAACGTCGTCGTGAACCCGGACTTCGAGGCCGGCTCCGTCGCGCCGTGGTCCTGTACCGGCGGGCTCGGCTCGGTGGTCAGCACCCCGGTCCACTCCGGTAACGGCGCGCTCGCCGGCGCGGCCAGCGGCTCGGACACCGCCCAGTGCAGCCAGACCGTGACGGTCAAGCCGAACTCGACCTACGTGGTCAGCGCCTGGGTGCGCGGCAACTACGTCTACCTCGGCGTCAACGGCGGCTCCTCCACCTGGACCGCCTCCGCGTCGTCGTACACGAAGCTCAGCGTGTCCCTCACCACCGGCGCCAACCAGACCACCGCGGTGGTCTTCCTGCACGGCTGGTACGGCCAGGGCACCTACTACGTCGACGACGTCAGCGTCGACGGCCCGCCCGGACCGACGCCCACCCCGACGGTGACGCCGACCGTCACCCCGACCGTCACGCCCACGGTCACCCCGACCGTGACCCCGACCGTCACCCCGACGGTGACCCCCACCGTCACGCCCACCGTGACCCCGACCGTCACGCCCACCGGCAGCACCTGCGCGGTGAAGTCGCGGCCCGCGGGCAAGGTCATCCAGGGCTACTGGGAGAACTGGGACGGCGCCATCAACGGCGTGCACCCGCCGTTCGGCTGGACGCCGATCAACGACCCCCGCATCAAGCAGCACGGCTACAACGTGATCAACGCCGCGTTCCCGGTCATCCTCTCCGACGGCACCGTGCTGTGGGAGGACGGGATGGACGCCACCGTCAAGGTCTCCACCCCGGCTGAGATGTGCGACGCCAAGGCCGCGGGCGCCACGATCCTGATGTCGATCGGCGGCGCGACCGCCGGCATCGACCTCAGCTCCAGCTCCGTCGCCGACAAGTTCGTCGCGACCGTCGTGCCGATCCTGAAGAAGTACAACTTCGACGGCATCGACATCGACATCGAGACCGGTCTGTCCGGCAGCGGCAACATCAACCAGCTGTCGGCCTCGCAGTCCAACCTCATCCGCATCATCGACGGCGTGCTCGCCCAGATGCCCTCCAACTTCGGCCTCACCATGGCTCCCGAGACGGCCTACGTGACCGGCGGAAGCGTGACGTACGGCTCCATCTGGGGCGCCTACCTGCCGATCATCAAGAAGTACGCGGACAACGGCCGCCTGTGGTGGCTGAACATGCAGTACTACAACGGCAGCATGTACGGCTGCTCCGGTGACTCCTACTCCGCGGGCACGGTCCAGGGCTTCACCGCCCAGACCACCTGCCTGAACAACGGTCTGGTCATCCAGGGCACCACGATCAAGGTTCCCTACGACAAGCAGGTTCCCGGTCTGCCCGCGCAGGCCGGCGCCGGAGGCGGCTACATGTCTCCCTCCCTGGTCTCCCAGAGCTGGAATGCCTTCAACGGCCAGCTCAAGGGCCTGATGACCTGGTCCATCAACTGGGACGGGTCGAGGAGCTGGAGCTTCGGCGACAACGTCAAGGCACTGCAGGGCCGCTGACCGGTCCTTGAGGGCCGTCTCCGGACTTCTCGTCCGGGGGCGGCCTTTCGCCTGTTCGGGCCGTCACGGCAGGAAGTGGCCTCCAGGGGGCGAGAGGCCCCACACACGCCGCGAACGTCACTCTCGTTCGATCTCGTCACGGATGTAGGCCTCTGTTTGGCGAACAAGCTGCCGACATTCTGGAATGATCGCGTTCATATCCTGTCGGAGATCGAGACTGACGGACAGTGAGTGAGATGCCCCCCATCGACGAAATCACCGCCTTCGCGTCGGATAAACCGGTCGTAACGGTCATCATCTGCGTGATCGGCCTAGCACTCCTCGGCGTGGCCTACCTCGCGGCCAGAGCCCTCTACCGGGCCGCGAACCAGTTCTTCCACCGTTACGTCGCGCCCCGTCCGGCCGAGGACATCCTCACCATCGTGGCCGCCAGCATCGCCACCGGCGTGTCCGCCCAGGGCATGTGGCGCTTCTCCGGCGACGTGCTCGGCTTCGACGGCCCGCTGCGGCTGCTGCTCTTCGCGTTCATCGAGGTCGCGGTGATCACCAGCGCGGTGCGGGCCCGCCGTAACATGCGGGAGAACTACTCCGCGGGCATCGACGGCATCGCGGTGTGGACGCTCACCGGCCTGTCGGCGGTGCTGTCCAGCATGGACGCCCGCAGTCTCGCCGAGGCCGTCTTCCGCCTGGCGGCCCCGCTGGTCGCCGCCTGGCTGTGGGAACGGGGCATGGCGATCGAACGGCACCGCATCACGGGGCGGCACCGCATCAACTGGCGGCTCACCCCCGAGCGCATGCTGGTCCGCGTCGGTCTCGCCGAGGTCAGCGACCGTACGGCCAGCGAGGTGGACGCCCACCGGCGGCTGACCAGGGTCGCGCTGGCCGCCAAGCGCGCCCGCGCCCTGCGTGAGGCGGGAGCCTCGGACAGGAAGATGCGCGGCGCGCTCACCAAGCTGGACAAGGCGATGGACCGGGCCGTCGAGCACACCGGCCTGGCGGTCGACAGCACCCGCCAGGAGGCGCTGCTGTCCCAGATCGGGGCGCTCTACAACACCTCCGCCCTGATCGACCTGACCCCGCCGGTCCCGTGGGCCCCCGAGGCCGAGGAGCCGCCGCGCCTGACGCACGCGCTGCCCGCGGCGGCGATGGACGACGACGACGAGGGCGAGGTCGAGATGCTCGACTCGCCGCCCCCTGTCGTGGACACCGCCCAGCGCGCCGCCCTGCTGCGCGCCGCCAGGGAGTACTGGGACAAGCAGATCGAGCGCAAGTTCGTCCCCAGGGCGTCCGACATCGCTCACGAGATCGGCATCTCGCTGGCCACCGCCCGTGAGTACCGCGCTCTGTGGAAGCTGGAGCCCCGCGCTCACGCGCTGATCGAGGCCGCCTTCAGGGAGCACGGGATCGTCGACACCGGCACCTTCCCGGCGATCGAGACCCAGCAGGAACGCGTCCTCACCGTCAACGGCTCATCCCATGGCTGAGAACCGGGGCGGGACCGCCGGTCACACCGGTGAGTCCCGCTCCTCGACCTCCGCGCTGCCGTTGACGCGGAGCTTGCGCCGGGCACGCTCGTAGAAGGTCGTGTCGCCGAGCCGTACGACCCAGGCGGCGGCGCGCAGCGCGGTGACGGTGAGCCGGTCTCCCGGCGCCAGGTGGCCCGCGACCGCGCCGTCCACCTCGACGGCCAGCGTGCCGCTCGCCGGGAGCAGTTCCAGGGTGACCTCCTCGTCGGCGGAGAGCACCATGGCCCGGCTGAACGACGAGTGGGCGGCGGCCGGTACGACGAGGAACCCCTCGACCGTGGGGGAGACGATGGGGCCTCCCGCGGAGAAGCTGTAGGCGGTCGATCCCGTCGAGGTGGCGACGATGACGGCGTCGGCGGCGTACCGGACGAAGGGGTGTCCCTCGACGGAGACCGCGACCGCCGACAGCCCGTCACCGGGGATGCGCACCAGGGCGACGTCGTTGAACGCGGTCACCGTGCCGGTCCCCGGCAGCGAGGCCTGCACCGCCATGCGGGGCTCGACGGTGTGACGGTGGCCGTCGATGGCCGACAGCGCCCTGGGCAGCCCGTCGACGTCGATCTCGGCCAGGAAGCCCAGCCTGCCCAGGTTCACCCCGAGGACGGGGGTCGGCCGGCCCGCGATGAGGCGCATGGTGCGCAGCATGGTGCCGTCGCCGCCCAGGCTGACGAGCAGGTCCGCCCGGCCGACGAGCGTCTCGGCGTCCACCGCGACCGCGCTGCAGTCGATGCGCCCGACCTCCTCCGGCAGGCCGAGCACCGTGACGCCGCGCCCGCGCGCCCACCCGATGACGGTGTCGATGGCCGTCTTCGAGTCGCGGCGCGGATGCAGGACCAGTCCGACCGTTTCGACCATGCCCATCTCGCCACTGTACGGCGCTGTGCGGCGCGTCATGCCGCCGCCCGCCCGGGGGTCCTCGGCGGCCTGTAAAAGATCACTTATGTGTATACAGGGCATGATGACTTATAGTTCAACCCAAAAATTCCGTTATAGCCGTTCGATCCGAATTTTCCGACAATGGCGATTTTTGTATTTCACCGAATGATGTTTAATGCTTGACAACCTATTTAACGAACCATCAGGATTGGAGCGCTCCGCGATGGCGGCCTGCGCCTGATCCCCCGTGTCAGGGGGTGGAATGGCGCTTCGAATTCGATCGCGGTCAATCCCCTCGCTCTCTTTTCTCTGATTCAGGTCCCCGGCCCTTTTCGATCCGACACGGATGGATGGTGTGTTGTGACGGAGCTCGATCCCGGAAGGTCGCAGCTGAGCCTCGGTACGGAGGCGGCGCGAAATCTCGCGACGACGACCAAGACGGTTCCGCAGATGCAGGAGATCTCCTCGCGGTGGCTGCTGCGCATGCTGCCGTGGGTGCAGGTCTCCGGTGGCACCTACCGGGTCAACCGGCGCCTCAGCTACACACTTGGCGACGGGCGGGTGAGCTTCACCAGCACCGGCTCCGAGGTGCGGGTCGTGCCCGCTGAGCTGCGTGAGCTGCCCTCACTGCGCGACTTCGACGACTCCGAGGTGCTGCAGGCGCTCGCCGAGCGCTTCACCCAGCGGGACTTCTCCGCGGGGGACGTGCTGGTCCAGGCGGGCCAACCCGCCGACGAGGTGGTGCTCGTCGCGCACGGCAAGGTCAACAAGGTCGGCGCGGGGCCGTACGGTGACGAGGTCGTCCTGACCGTGCTGGCCGGGGGCGACCACTTCGGCGACGAGACGCTGACCGGGCAGCGGGGTGACTGGGAGTTCACGGTCAGGGCCATCACCGCGGGCACGGTTCTGGTCCTGCCCGGGGACGCCTTCCGCGAGATCGCCGACCGTTCCGAGGCGCTCCGCGGCCATCTGCGTCAATTCGAGACGGCCCCGAAGGGCCCGCAGAACAAGTACGGCGAGGCCGCCATCGAGCTGGCCGCCGGGCACAGCGGTGAGCCCGACCTGCCGGGCACGTTCGTCGAGTACGAGCTCGCCCCCCGTGAGTACCAGCTCAGCGTCGCCCAGACCGTGCTGCGGGTGCACACCAGGGTCGCCGACCTCTACAACGACCCCATGGACCAGGTCGAGCAGCAGCTCAGGCTGACCATCGAGGCCCTGCGCGAGCGGCAGGAGCACGAGATGATCAACAATACCGAGTTCGGGTTGCTGCACAACGCCGACCTCAAGCAGCGCATCCACACCCGGACCGGCCCGCCCACCCCGGACGACCTCGACGAGCTGCTCAGCCGCCGCAGGAGGACGCAGTTCTTCCTCGCGCACCCGCGCGCCATCGCCGCCTTCGGCCAGGAGTGCACCCGCCGGGGGATCTACCCCATCGGCGCCGAGTTCGGCGGGCACACCGTCCCGGCCTGGCGAGGCGTCCCGATCTTCCCCTGCAACAAGATCCCGATCACCGGCAGCCGCACCACGTCGATCCTCGCGCTGAGGACCGGCGAGGACGACCAGGGAGTCGTCGGTCTGCACCAGACGGGCATCCCGGACGAGTACCAGCCCAGCCTGTCGGTCCGTTTCATGGGCATCAACGAGAAGGCGATTATCTCCTACCTGGTCAGCGCCTACTACTCCGTCGCGGTTCTGGTTCCCGACGCCCTCGGAATCCTGGAAGACGTCGAACTCGGGCACTGAGAACCGGACACGCGGTCTTTCGAGCTCCCGGTTTTCTTCCTGTCGTGTCCGTGGAGCCGAGAAGCTCGTCGGAGAATGGCGCTCACGCATATCGAGAAATGGGTGTGCAGGCCGGTAGCATCCGAATACGGGTGTTACCGGGCGGGCATGCTCACCCGGGACCCGCGCGCGTTCGGCGCCATGAAGGGCGGGTTTCCACGCGCACACCCACCCGGACACGCCAGATGAGGAGTTCGACCTCATGACCGACCGCTACGAGGGCGTGAAGACATGACGGCGGTTGACGGGGGCCAGACGGCGGACACCACGGCCGACATGCCAGATCTGACCGGGTCCGTCACCGGGGAACGGCCGGTGGTCACCGGGCGGCGACCGTCGGCGGGGACGGCCACCAGGCGGGACCCGGCCGCCGGACAGGCAGGAGAGGGGCGTACGGCGGGCGAGGTGCTCCGCTGGAGCCGTGACACGGTGGAGCCGGCCCTTCGCTCCGCGATCGACACGCTGCCCCCGTCGATGCGGCACATCTCCGGCTACCACTTCGGCTGGTGGGACGAGCACGGCCGACCGACCCAGGCCGACAGCGGCAAGGCGATCCGGCCCGCGCTCGTCCTGCTGGCCGCGGAGGCGGTCGGCGGGACCGCCGCCTCCGCGCTGCCCGCGGCGGTCGCCGTCGAGCTGGCGCACAACTTCTCCCTCCTGCACGACGACGTGATGGACGGCGACCGGACCCGCAGGCACAGGCCGACGGCCTGGAGCGTCTTCGGGGTCAGCCCGGCGATCCTGGCCGGAGACTCCCTGCTGGCGCTGGCCTACGACGCCCTGTCCGCGGGCGGGCATCCGGCGGTCCAGGAGGCGACCCGGATCTTCGGGGTCACGATCCAGGAACTGCTTGAGGGGCAGAGCGCGGACGTGGCCTTCGAGGGGCGCAAGGACGTCGAGCTGGCCGAGTGCCTGGCCATGGTGGCGGGCAAGACGGGCGCCCTGCTGGGGTGCGCCTGCGCGCTCGGCGCCCTGTCCGGCGGCGGCACCCCGGAGCAGGTCGAACGGCTGCGCTCCTTCGGGGCCGACCTGGGACTGGCCTTCCAGCTGGTCGACGACCTGCTGGGTATCTGGGGCGACCCCGAGGTCACCGGCAAACCGGTCTACTCGGATCTGCGAAGCCGTAAGAAATCGCTTCCCGTGGTGGCCGCGCTGGCCTCCCCGACCCCCGCCGGGCGTGAGCTGGCCGGTCTCTACCACCAGGAAGACCCGCTGACCGACACCGACCTGGCCCACGCCGCCGAACTCGTCGACGCCGTCGGCGGGCGGGCCTGGAGCCAGGAGCAGGCCGACGAACTGCTGGCCGGAGCGCTGCGCCACCTGCATGAGGCGCGTCCCGTCGCGCGGGCGGCCGCCGAGCTGAGGACACTCGCCCGGCTCGTCACCCGCCGCGACCGCTGACCCCCGGCCATACCGCTGGATGATGGTCAAGTGCGGGGTATGCCCGCATTGACCGACGATGGCAACCTGATCGCACGTTCGTAGTCAACGCGTTCTGATCAGATTGGATCGTCGTCGTGAGGGTGGCTTTCGTCGGTAAG
>NZ_JBHSBC010000031.1:0-70090 GCF_042650425.1 Streptosporangium jomthongense
CGTCGGCGAACCACTTCGTCATGGCGACCTCGTGCACGATGCCCGAGGACCGGACCCGGAGGTTGGAGCC
Organism: Streptosporangium jomthongense; assembly: GCF_042650425.1. NCBI lineage: Bacteria > Bacillati > Actinomycetota > Actinomycetes > Streptosporangiales > Streptosporangiaceae > Streptosporangium > Streptosporangium jomthongense. The sequence continues at coordinate 71 of NZ_JBHSBC010000031.1, forward strand.
GTCGGCGTAGGCAGCTCGCGCCGCCGCGGCGATCGTCGCCAGCGCGGCGTACACCTCCGAAATGCTCTCCATCCCTCCCACCAGGTCGCCGGTCACTGATCACTGTCTTCCCGACGCCCCGGCGGGGACGAGCGCTTACGGCTCGAAGGTCTGGTAGGCGACGGCGGCCTGCTCGGCCGCCCCGGCGCGGGCGCTGGCCTCGGCTGTCCGGTGCGGGCGGTCAGGGTGACCTCGGCAGTCTCCAGCCGGGCGCTCCTCGACGCGCTCCTGACCAGCGAAGAAAGGCAGACGTACCACCCACACACATAGGTTACACAGTGCTTTCGTGTTACTACTTTAAGTAACGACACTGTGATGGGTCCCCCTCAGCAAAGAGAAAGGACACCCATGAACCACCCCACCCACAGGCTCTCGGCACGACGGCTGGCGGCGGCGACCGTACTCGCAGCCGCCCTCACCGGCACTGCGATGGTCGCTCCCCAAGCCGCGGTAGCCCTCGACGCCCACACCCAGGCCGCCATGAGCGACGTACAGAGCCACACGATCAGGACGTTCTCGGACAAGTGCTTCACCGTCGCTAACACCGACCCCGGCAACAGCGTCCCCATCCGGACCTACACCTGCCGCAGTAACGACCCCTCTCAACAGTTCACCCTCATCCCCGTTGGAAACAACGAGTACGAGATCAGGACGTTCTCGGACAAGTGCTTCACCATCGCCAACAGCGACCCCGGCAACAGCGTCCCCATCCGGACCTACACCTGCCGCGGTGACTTCTCCCAGCGGTTCCGTCTCGTTCCCGCCGGAAACAACGAGTACGAGATCAAGGCGTTCTCGGACAAGTGCTTCACCATCGCCAACGGCGACCCCGGCAACAGCGCCCCCATCCGGACCTACACCTGCAGCGGCGACTTCTCCCAGCGGTTCCGCTTCGACCCGGGCCTCTAAGAGGTAGTTGAACGGCCACCGGCGGCCCAGGAAAACGCCTGCGCCGCTGGAGTGCCCGCCAATGGCACGCGCACGGGATCGACCCAAGGGGGGACCCCTGCGCGCCCGGCCGGGGCCCAGACCGTGATCCCGGCCGTTCCTGTTGCGCTCCGCCGCACCTACCCGAGCGGCGATGAGCTGCTCGATGGAGGTTCCCCATGGTGTTTCGGATGCGGGCGGCCGCCGTGGCCGCCGCGGTCGGTGTCGGTGTGGCGGTCAGCGGGGCGGCCTCAGTCGTCGCCGACGAGACCCGGGCAGGGGATACCCGCCCGGTGGTGTTCGTGCACGGGCTCCATGCGGGCCCGGGCGTCTGGTCGTCGATGAAGGAGAGGTTCGAGAAGGGCACCGCGGGCGACTTCCCGCCGGGAAGACTGCATGCCTTCGACTACAGCGAAACCACCGAGGACCACATCGCCGACAACGCGAAACGGCTCTCCGACTGGCTCTCCTCCGAGCAGCTGGGCGAGGTCGACGTGGTCTCTCACTCCATGGGAGGGCTGGTGGCCAGGAAAGCCCAGGAGGACGGCGCCACGATCCGCCGGATCATCACCCTGGCGACCCCCAACCACGGAACCGGATGCTGCTGGTCTCCTACCCGCCACCCCTGGCAGGCGTGCCAGGACATGTGGCGCGACACCCTGTTCGGCACGGAGAGCGACTTCCTGAAGGACCTGAACGCCCATGCGCACATCACCCCCGACACCGTCATGACGTATGCGACCGGGACCGATGACGGGCAGGTGGCCGCCGACAGCGTGCACCTGGACGGGGCCGTCAACCTGACGATCGAACCGGAGACCTCGGGCGGCAGCTGCATCGACCCCTCGGTGCACAACTCGATCCTGGACCGGGAAAAGGTGGCCACCGACTCCATGAACTTCCTACGGTACGGGGCCGCCGGAGTCTCACAGCAGTCCGTCCTGTCCAGGCAGAGCAGCGAACCCTGAGCCGCCGCCTCACCCAGTACCGTACGGCAGCCGCGGCCCGTGGCCTCGATCACTCCTGTCCGACAACGCCATCGGCAAGACCCTGCTCACCCAAGCCAGCCGCACCTATCCCACGATCACCAAGGCCTGGGTGGACACCGGCTTCAAGAACGCCGCCGTCGAACACGGTGCCCGCCTGGGCATCGACGTCGAGGTTGTCGCACGGCGCTCCAACCAGCCCGGCTTCCACGTCGCCAAACGCCGCTGGCTCATGCTCCACCGTCGGCTGGCCCGCGACTACGAGACACGACCAGACCACGCCGCAGCCATGATCCGCCTAGCCTCCATCGACAACCTCACCCGACGCATAACCGGCTAAACCACCCACTGGCGATACGCGTAACTGGCAATCAACCACAAACTTCGCTCTTCAGACGCCCTCTTAGAGCGGCGGGGCCGCCACAGCGGACTTCGATACAGGCCCTAGTCCCAGGAACACCAGCGGCCACGAACCGGCCGCGTGATCAAGGAGACCCAGCATGACAATCCAGCGGATGGACAACGTCCTCATCGTTGTCGACGACCTTGACGCCGCCATCGCGTTCTTCGGGGTCCCTGACAGCGCCGACGACCCCGAACGGGTGACGCCCCGCCCCGACACCGATCACCGGAGCGACCCGCTCCGGATCGTGCTGCCGCCCGTCTCCTGGAACGTGATCAGGTTGTCGAGGGCCTGACCGGCGTTCGCCCTACACTCGTTGGCTGTCGTTCGGCACGGTCTACGGCCAGAGGTGGGAGCAGAGGTGGAGTTCCGGGTTCTCGGCCCCATCGAGGTGCGCGGCGACGACGGACACGCCGTCGACGTGGGCGGGCAGCGCCCCCGCGCGGTCCTGGCCCGGCTCCTGGCCGCGCGAGGGGCCGTCGTCCCCACCGAGACGCTGATCGACGACCTGTACGGCGACACGCCTCCCCCGGGGGCGCGTGCCACGCTGCACGCCTACATCTCCAACCTCCGCCGTGTCATCGAGCCGGAGCGAGGGCCGCGCACTCCCGCCCGGCTTCTCCTGTCCAGGCCGCCCGGTTACCTCCTCGACACGAGGGACGTCGACGCGATCCGCTTCGCCGAACTGGTGCGGGCTTCGGAGTCGGGCCCGCCCGGGGAGGTGCTGGTCCGCCTCGACAAGGCGCTCGCGCTGTGGCGTGGCTCGCCGTACGCGGAGACGGCCGACGAGCCCTGGGCGGTCGGCGAGGCGAACCGGCTGGGAGAACTGCGCCTCATCGCGGTCGAACGGCGCGCCCGGGCGCTGCTGGATCTCGGCCGTCCGCACACGGCGATCGACGCGCTCACGACGGAGACCGCGCGGCATCCGCTGAGGGAGAGCCTGTGGTGTCTGCTCGCGGCCGCGCTCTCGCGCGTCGGCCGTCACGCCGACGCCCTGTCCGCGGCGGCCCAGGCGAAGGAGGCACTGGAGCAACTCGGCCTGGACCCGGGACCCGAGTTGCGGGCGCTGGAGCACGACATCCTCCGGCAGGCCGGTCCGTCCCGGCCGGCGGCCCCCGCCCCCACCGGCAGGCAGCGGGAACTGGCCGAGCTGAAGACGCTGCTGGGCCGGGCGGACCACCGAGGGGTGGCCATCGCCGCGGTTACCGGTGAACCGGGGATCGGGAAGACCTTCCTGCTCGACGCACTGCGCCGGCACTGTGACGATCTCGGATACCTCATCCTCAGCGGGGGCTGCCACGAGGCCCAGGGGGCGCCGCCGCTGTGGCCGTGGCTCCAGGTGCTGAACGCGCTGGCCCTCGTCTGCCCCCCGCCCGACCTGCCGGCGCTGGCCGGGCTCCTGGACGAGGAGGTGCCCGCCGGTTCCACCGACGCCGCCCGGCTGCGGCGCAACAAGGCCATCGCCGAATGGCTCGCGTCGGCCGCCCGCGCCCGGCCGACGCTGATCGTCCTGGACGACCTGCACTGGGCCGACCCCGCGTCGCTCGAACTGCTCAGGGACGTGGTCATGTGCACCGAGGGCGCGGCCGAACCGGCGCCCGTCACCCTGGTGACGGCCTTCCGCGACGCGGCGTTCGCCGGCGCGCCCTCCACAAGCACGAACGGCCTCACGGTGGACGAACTGCTCGGGCGCATCACCCGATACGAGCTGCTGCGGATCCGGCTCACCGGCCTGGAGGCCGACGCCGTACGGGCGATCGCGGCGGAGATGGGCACGGACCTCGACGAGCCGACGGTCGGCCGGCTGACCGAGCGCACCGGAGGCAACCCGTTCTTCGTCCGCGAGAGCGTGCGGCTGCTCGCCCAGGGCCGGGAACTGGACACGCTCCCCGACGGGGTGGCGGACGTGGTCCGTCGGCGGATCGCCGTACTGCCGCCGGAGACCGGCGAGGCATTGAAGATCGCCGCAGTGATCGGGCGGGCCTTCGACCCCGCGGTGGTCGCGGAGGTGGGCCGCCCGGAGGTGTACGACCTGCTGGATCGCGCGGCACAGGCCGGTCTGGTCGTCGAGCGGGGCAAACGGATGGCCTTCGTCCACGACCTGGTTCAGGAGACCCTCCTCACGGACATCCCGCCGCTGCGGAAGGCGGCGCTTCACCGCGACGTGATGGCCGCGCTGGCCGCCCGCCCCGGCAGCGACGTGGCCGCGATCGCGCATCACGCGGTCGAGGCCGGGCCGGCGGCCTACCGCGACGCGGTCCGCTGGGCCCGGGCCGCGGCCGAGCAGGCGGGCCTGCGCATGGCCTTCGAGGAGGCGGCCCAGTGGTTGGGCCGCGCGATCGACGCGCACGGCGCCTGCTCCGGAAATCCGCTCGACCACGTCGAGCTGCTGCTCCGTCAGGTCCGGGCTCTTCTGGACGCCGGAGACCTGGTCGGGGCCCGGAGGGCGAGAGCCGAGGCCGTGCGCGCCGCCGACCGGGCCGGGGCGGGGCCGGAGCTGACCGCCCGGGCGCTGACCGCGCTCGACGCGCCCGCGAAATGGACGCTTCGCGACCCCTACGAGGCGGTGGAGCTGCGCCTCGTCCACCGGTTCGAAACCTGCCTGCGGATGCTGCCGCCCACGGACAGCCCCGAACGCGCCCGGCTGCTCGGCGGCCTCGCCCAGGAACTGTACGACGGGACCGGAAACCCGCTCTGCGACTCCCTGTCCGCCGAGGCCGTACGGATGGCGCGCCGCCTGGGCGACCCGCTCCTGCTGATGGGGATGCTCAACGCGCGCCACCTGGCCCTGCCCCAGCCGCTGCATGTCTCCGAGCTGCGGGACATCACCGATGAGCTGCACGCGCTGGCGCTGCGCGCGGAGTCGCCCGGGTTCGAGCTGCTCGCGCAACTGCTGTACACGAATGTCAGGCTGGAGACCTTCGACGTCGGCGGCGCGGATGCCGCCGCCGCCCGGTGCGACGCCGTCCTGGAGCGGCTGCCGCTGCCGTGGCCCCGTTTCCAGCACACCATGTGGCGAGCCGTACGGCTCACGCTGGACGGCCGGTTCGGCGACGCGGACGCCAGGCGGACCGGATCGGCATGTGGCACGCCGACGGCCTCGTCGCCATGGGGCGCGTCATGCTGCACTACCACCGGGATGCCATCGCGGACGCGGGGCCGTACATCGACCGCACGGCCGTCTTCCACCCCTCCATGGGCAGGGCCGCCCGGATCCTTCAGCTGTGCGCGCAGGGCCGGGCCGCGGAGGCGGGTGACCTCGCCCGGGACGGCTGGCGCACGCCGCCCGAGGACTGGTCGTGGCTGAACGCGAGCTGCCTCCAGGCGGCGGCGCAGGCGGCCCTCGGTCACGTCTCCGCCTGCCGGCTGACCTACTCGGCGCTGCTGCCCTACAGCGGGCGCGTCTCCGCCTGGTCGGGAGTGATGTGCACAGGCCCGGTCGACTGGTATCTGGCCCTGCTCGCCGGCGCCATGGGCGACGCGGACGCCGCACGGCGGCACCTCGCACTGGTGGCCCGGCTGTCGGACGAGAACGGGCTGACCTGGTGGCGGGACCGGGCGGTCGTGAAGAGGGACCAAGAGGGACCAAGCCAGGCCTAGAGTGGCCAAGAGAACCCCAAACGCCGGCCCCCAGGATGGGTGCCGGGCCGCAGAGCGCGGCCCGGCACAACCAGATGGGGGATTGTCATGCGCGACATTCTCAAGATCGAAGACTTGCCTGCGGGCGTCTCCGAGCTCGCGGGCGCGGACCTGGACGCCGTCGCCGGTATCGACATCGTGCTCGACGACGGCACCGTGATCTCGGCGAGCATGAGCCCCGGGACGGCCTACGTCTCCACCGCGAATTACGGCCGGCCCACCGACACCATCAAGTACAACTGACCGGCGGCATGAGCCGACCGTGACGACCGCGGCCTGCTCCTGGCGCTGACCGCCTGACCAGGTGCGGCCGGTCTCACGCCTCACACCGGGGAGCCGACGTCCGTGGACGGCGGCTCCCCCCCCCACGTATGACGGCGAAGGAATCCCGACCGTGTTATTGATCATCAGTAGCGCCCGCGACGACTCGGTGCACGCCGTGCTGCCTAAGCTGAAGGAGCGCGGCGTGCCGCTGCTGTGGTGGGACGAGGCCGACTATCCCGGGTCCTCCACCCTCACCACCAGCTTCATCAGCGGTCGCTGGCGCCAGCGGCTGACCTATCGAGGAGAGACGCACGACCTGTCGGCGGTGACCGCGGTCTGGTATCGCCGCCCCGACAAGCCGTCCGCTCCGGACGTGCGGGAGCCGTCACAGCGAGAGTTCGCCGAGCACGGGGCCAAGCACGCGCTCGCCGGCGCGTACGACCTCATGGTGGGGGCGAGGTGGATGCCGGCGCAGCCGCAGCGGGCCCGGGCGATCGACAACAAGCTGCTGCACCTGCATCGCGCCACCGAACTCGGATTCACCGTGGCCGACACCGTCGTGACGAACGACCCTGACGAACTCGCCCCGGCATGGAACCGGGCCGAGGGCCGTCTCGTCACCAAGATGCTCGACTACAGCCCGTTCAAACTGGGCGGTGAGGAGGGCCACCTCTACACGGCGGTCGTGCCGCGGCGCCGGCTGTCGGGCCGGCACCGGCTCCGGTACGGCCCCGCGATGCTACAGCCCCAGGTGCCGAAGGCGTACGAGCTGCGAGTGACCGTCGTGGGCGAGCGGGTGTTCGCGGCCCGCATCGATTCCCAGGCGTCACGGCTGACCGCCGTCGACTGGCGGCACTACGACGATCCCAACGTGGGCTACTCCGCCTACGATCTGCCGCGGGACGTCGCCGACCGGTGCGTCCGGCTCGTGGCGGAACTCGGCCTGACCTTCGGCGCCCTGGACTTCATCGTGACGCCGGACAGCCGGTACGTCTTCCTGGAGCTCAACGTCAACGGGCAGTGGGCCTTCGTCGAGCTGCTCAGCGGCCTGCCCATCAGCGACGCGATCGCCGGCTGGCTCGCTGACGCGACCGCCCGTCCCCCTGTCAAGGAGCCCGCCGATGCCCATTGACCAGAACACCTTCGCCACGGACCTCGCCGACGCGGTCGCGCTCCTGCGCCGCCTGCCGCCCGCCCGGGACGCAGTGCGCGACGCGCACCGGCGTGTGCGGGACTGGGCCGCAGAGCGGCCGTGGCTGCGCGCCGACCTCGTGGTCGACGAGCCGCCGGGAACGACCAGGGTCGGGTACGACCTGCTCCTCGAGCACCCCGAGGGCGGCACGGTCGCGCTGTCGGCCGAGGTGGACGACGGTGTTCCGTGGCTGGTCGACCACTCCACCCACTGGGCGGCGGGGCAGGTCGTCAACGTCGACGGGCACGGGCTGTCGATCTTCACGGCGCTTTCCACCATCCGGGCGCTCGGCGCACGCGATCGGCAACTGCACGAACGGCTCGTGGACCACTGCATCCTCCTCGGCGAGGTGGAGGACGACACATTGACCGTCGCGGAAACCCAGCAGGCCGCCGACGAGTTCCGCCGGCGGCGCGGGCTCACCACGCGCGCCCGGACGCTGGAGTGGCTCGCCGACAGCGGCCTGTCCGAGGACGCCTTCCGGGAGCACGTCAAGACGCAGGCGCGCATCGCCCGGGTCCGCGAGCGCTTCGCCGGTGACCCGGCCCGGCGCTACCTCGCCGGGCATCCGGAGCGGTTCACCGTACGGCGGGCGGCGTGGGTGACCGGGCCGCGCCCCGAGCCGCTGCGGGCCCTGCTCGACGGGCCGGTGACCGAGTTCGCGAACCGGGTCACGGCCACTCTGCTGGCACCTGGCGAAGCCGCCGGGCTACGGCTGGAGGCCGCCGCGACGCTCACCCCTCGTCTGCCCGAACCCCTGCGCGACGTCCCGGCGGGAACGGCGGCCGGGCCGGTCCCGTACGACGGCGGCCATCTGGCCGGGGTGGTGTACGAGGTCGTCCCGCCGGACCCCGAGTCGCCCGAGGTGCTCGACGCGGCCCGGGACGCGGCGTTCCAGGCATGGCTCGACGAGCGGCGGTGCGCATCCGAGATCAAATGGTTCTGGCTATGAGACGGCGGGTGCCGCTGCGGATGCAACTCACCCGCAGCGAGTGCGGCGCCGCCTGCCTGGCCATGGTGCTCGGCGCGCTGGGGCGCCGCACCGGCCTCGCGGAGGTGCGCGAGCACCTCGCCGAGGGCGTCGACGGGGTGAGCCTGCGCGAGATGATCCGCGCCGGGGCCCGCTTCGGGCTGCGGCTGCGCGCCTGCCGCGCCCCGCTGGACACCATCGCGGAGCTGGCCGCGCCGTTCATCGCCCTGTGGGAGAACAACCACTTCGTGGTGGTCGAGCGGGTGACGTCGCGCGGCGTCGCCGTCCTCGACCCGGCCCGAGGGCGCAGGCGGCTGTCGCAGCGCCAGTTCAGGGCCGGCTACTCCGGCACGGTGCTGCTCGCCGACGCCCCCGCCGGGCTCACGCCCGCCGTCAGATCCCGGCCGTGGCGAGTGCTGCGTCCGCTGGTCGCCCCCGCGCTGGCGAACCGCAGGCTGGTGGCCGCCGTGCTGCTGGCCTCGCTCGCCACGCAGGTCCTCGGCCTGGCCGTACCGCTGTTCACCAAGATCGTGGTGGACCGGCCGGTGCAGATCGACGTGACGGCGCTCGCGGCGGCCGCCTGCTGCGTCGTCGTCGTGCACGCGCTGATCGCGTGGACCCGCGCCTGGACGCTGATCAGGCTGCAGACCTCGGTCGCGGCCGAGGTCATGCGCACGCTCGTCGGCCACACGCTGGCCCTGCCGTACCGCTTCTTCCAGCAGCGGTCGAGAGGCGATCTGCTGAGCAGGCTCAGCGGGGTCGCGATGCTCCGCGACCTTCTCACCGAGCAGTCGCTGACCTTCCTGTTCGACCTGTTCACCGCGGTGACGTACCTGACGCTGCTCTTCGTGGCCTCCCCCGGGCTCGCGTCGCTGACGCTCGCGGTCGCCGCCGCCCAAGGCGTCGTCGTGCTGGCCACGGCCCGTAGCGGACGCCATCTGGCCCTCGCCGCGGTGCACAGCAACGCGGCCACCCAGTCCGCCCTGGTGGACAGCCTCGGCGGAATCGAGGCGATCAAAGCCACCGGCGGCGAGGCGGCCGCCGTCGCCCGCTGGCGCGGGCACCACGACGAAGAACTGACCACCGGGGCGGCGCGCAACCGGCACGTGGCCGGAGTGCAGGCAGCCAGCAACGCCCTCGGCATGGCGCTCGACCTGGGACTGCTCGTCGCCGTGTTCGCCACCGCCGACGGGCGGACACTGGGTGACCAGCTCGCCCTGGTGTCGCTGGCGGCCGCGGCGACGGCGCCGCTCGCGTCGCTGCTCGGCATCGTCTACCAGCTGCAACTCGCCGCCGCGCACATCGGCCGGATCGCCGACCTGATCAGCGCGGAGCAGGAACGCGCCGGAGGCGTCCGGCTGGACGGAGGGCTGCGCGGCGGCATCACCCTGACCGGCATCAGCACCGGATACGACGCTCGCACACCGGTGCTGCGGGACGTCTCCCTGCGCGTCCCGCCCGGCGCGCGGGTGGCGATCGTCGGCGCCTCCGGGTCCGGCAAGACCACCCTCGGCCGGGTGCTGGTCGGGCTGGTGGAGCCGGCCGCGGGGCAGGTGCGTTTCGACGGGATCCCGCTGGAGGAGCTCGACCTGCGGTGGCTGCGCGGGCAGGTGGGGGTGGTCACCCAGCAGCCGCACCTGTTCGCGGGCACGATCAGGGACAACATCGCCGGCTTCGCCCCCGTGAGCCGGCAGATGGTCGAGTACGCCGCCCGGCTGGCCGAGATCCACGACGAGATCGTGCGGCTTCCCCAGGGGTACGACACCAACATCGGGGAGGGCGGGGGACGCCTGTCCGGCGGGCAGCGGCAGCGGGTCGCGCTGGCCCGCGCGCTCGCCCGCCGCCCCCGGGTCCTGCTGCTCGACGAGCCGACCGCCAGCCTGGACGCGGTCATGGAGGAACGCATCCGCCGCAACCTGCTGCGGCTCGGGCAGACGCAGATCATCATCGCCCACCGGCTGTCGACCATCCGGGACGCCGACCTGATCGTCGTACTCGATCGGGGCCGGCTGGTCGAGGCCGGCACCCACGACGAGTTGATGGCGTACGGCGGTCACTACGCCGACCTGGTCCGCTACCAGCACCAGGCGCCCGGCTTCGCCGGAGCCGCTCCCAGCAGCCGCCAAGTGTGATCCCAGTGGTCAGCAAGTCCGTCCTTGTTGGGTGAGATCGATAGCCGGATCTCACCTGGAGGACGTACATGTCCAACGGCCTGGCCGCCGCGGGAGCGGTGCGGTTCCGCGTTCTCGGACCGGTGGAGGTCCGCGACAGCGACGGCACGCCGATCGGCCTCGGCGGGCGTCGCCAGCGGACGTTGCTAGCCAGGCTGCTCGCGGCGTACGGCGCGCCCGTGCCGGTAGGGGAACTGATCGACGACGTGTTCGGCGGCGCGCCTCCGCCGCGTGCGCGGGCGACCCTACAGGCGTATGTGTCGAACGTGCGCCGCGCCGTCGAGCCTGGTCGTGCTCCGCGAACGCCGCCGCGGCTGCTGGTGAGGCGACCCATGGGATACGCGCTGGCCGCGACGGACGTGGACGCCGTGCGCTTCGGCGAGCTGCTGGACCGCGCGGACAGCCGCCCGCCCCATGAGGCGCTGCCCCTGCTCGACGAGGCGGTGGGACTCTGGCGGGGTTTCCCATACGGCGAGTTCTGCGACGAGCCGTGGGCTGCCGCCGAGGTACAGCGGCTGTGGGACAGGCGTGCGGTGGCGGTGGAGCGGCGTGCCCAGGCGTTGCTGGAGGTGGGCCGGCCGCAGGCGGTCATCCTCGATCTGGAGGGGGAGACGGAGGCGCACCCGCTTCGGGAACGGCTGTGGTGCCTGCTGACGCTCGCCCTGTATCGCACCGGCCGGCAGGCCGAGGCGCTGGCCGTGCTGCGCCGTGCCCGAAGGTTCGTGGACGGCCGGCACGGGACGCGTCACGGTGCGGAGTTGCGCGCGCTGGAGGCCGACATCCTCCGGCAGGCCGACTCGCTCGGGCACGTCCCCGCCGCCGCGGTCCCCCTGGCCCTGGACCCTTCCGCCACGGGCTCCCCGCGGCGGCGGCAGGCGCTGCACGGACGAGAGACGCAGCTGGCGGAGCTGATGAGGCTGACGGCGAGTGACGGCCCGGCCGCCGGAGTGGTCAGCGGGGAGCCGGGCATCGGGAAGACGTCCCTGCTGACGGCCTTCCGCGACCGCTGCGCCCGGCACGGCCGTCTGGTGCTGTGGGGTGCCTTCGACGGCGGCGGTACGACGTGGCCGTCGCAGCCCTGGACTCAGGTGCTGGAGGAACTGCGGCGGCTCTGCCCGACGCCCGACCCCTCCGCGTTGGAGGGCCCCTTGGACGATCAGGCGTATTCGGGTGCCGTGCACCCGTTGCCGCCGCGCCGAGCCCGGGAGGTCGCCCGGTGGCTGGTCACCGCCGCGCGTGAGCAACCCCTCGTGATCGTGCTGGACGACCTGCACCGCGCCGACCCGGAATCGATGAGGACGCTCAGAGAGGTCTTCGTACACGCCCGTGCCGTGCCCGGCAGCCCCCCGCCCATCACCGTCGTCACCGCGTTGCGCGGCTGTTCTCCGCACCGCGACGCCGTGCACGACCTCCTGGGCGGCCTGGCCGCGTACGACCTGGTCCGCATCCGTCTCGGCGGTCTGGGAACCGAGGCGGTGCGGGCGCTCGCGGCCGATCTGGGGACGCCGGTGGACGAGCGGGCCGCGCGCCTGCTGATCGAGCGCACCGGGGGGAACCCTCTCTTCCTGCGCGAGGTCCTGAGCCGGCCGGACATGGTGCCCGACGTGGTCTCGAAGCTGGTCCATCAGTGGCTCGCCGCGCTGGGTCCGCAGGTCAGGGATGTGCTGCGTATCGCCGCCCTGATCGGACGGGACTTCGACCCCGCGCTGGTCGCCGAGATCGCGGGGGAACCGGGCTGCGACGCGCTGGACCGGGCGGCCCGGGCCGGGCTGGTCGTCTTCCGGGCCGGTCGCATGACCTTCGCCTGCGGCCTGGCCAGGGAGACGATCATCGGTGACATCCCGCCCTCGCGTGCGGCCGAGATCCACCACGCTGTAATGATCTCCCTGTCCTCCTATCCCGGCGCCGACGTGGCGGTCATCGCCCGGCACGCGGTCAAGGCGGGACGCCGCGCTCATCGCGAGGCCGTGCGCTGGGCGCGGGCGGCAGCCGAGCAGGCGAGCCTGCGCCTCGATCACGCGGAGGCCGCCGTCTGGCGGGGCCGGGCCGCCGCCGCCCACGCCGCCTTCGGAGGCTATGAGTCGCGCCGTTGGATGGCCGAGCACCAGGAGTTCCTCACCAAGAACTGGCCACTCCCGCATTGAGGAACAGGCACTTACGGCTTGAAGTCTGGTCGACGACGGCGGCCTGCTCGGCCGCCCCGACGCGGAAGTAGCGGGCGCTGGTCTCGATGGAGGAGTGCCCGAGCAGGGCCTGGATCTGGGCAGGGTCGGCGCCGCTCTCGCGCAGCCGGGTGGCGTAGGTGTGACGGATCCGGTGCGGGCGCAGGCCTGGGAGTCCGGCGTCGTCGCCGATGGCCGGGACGACCTGGGTGATGCCGGAGGCGCTGAGCGGTCCGCGCTGGCCCGGCCACAGCGGACCGGCCTGCAGGCCGCGCTCGGTCAGCCAGGCGGCCAGTTGCTCGCGGGCGGCCGACGGCAGTGGGACGGTGCGGACCTCGTCGCCCTTGCCGTGCAGGCGTATGTGCCCGGTGCGGGCGGTCAGGGTGACGTCGATCGTCTCCAGCCGGGCGCATTCCTCGACGCGTGCGCCGTCATACAGCGCTCTGGCGCCGGACAGTCCACGGAACCGAATCGGCGAGGGAGCCACCATAGAAGCGTTGACCTGCGATGACGCCGGTTGCGTCCACGGACGTGGTGTATGAGTTTCCCCAGCTAGATGGCATGGCGCCGTGAATGAGGACGGCCATTTCGTGGTCCTTCGTGACTGCGACATCAAGATCGAAGGAGAAGAAAGCGATGGCTGTGAACAACAGTGTGGACCCCGCCACGTGACTGGCGGAGCAGATCCAGCAGGGCCCGGATCTGTTGCGATCCATGGCGGGAGACCATGGCCGAGACGTTGATGCCGGCCGAGGCCGACACCCTGTGCGGCGCCGAGTACGGCACCCGCAGCGACGAGCGCACCAACCGACGCAACGGCTACCGCGCCCGCGAGTGGGACACCCGCGCCGGCACCGTCGAACTCGCCGTTTCGAAGCTCCGCTCGGGCTCCTACTTGCCCGAGTGGCTGCTGGAGCGTCGGCGGCGGGCCGAGCAGGCGCTGATCAGCGTGGTGGCCACCAGCTACCTGCTCGGGGTCTCCACCCGCAGGGTCGACAAGCTGGTGGAACAGCTCGGCATCAAAACCATCTCCAAAAGCTCTGCCACACGCCGGCGGGCAGACCGGCTTCGGTCATCAGATCGAGCGCCCACAGCGCGGTGAGCGCCGTCTGGGTGTCGGGCTTCTGGACGACGGTGTTGCCGGCCATGAGGGCTGGGACGGCGTCACCGGCGGCCATGCTCAGCGGGTAGTTCCACGGCGAGATGATCGTGACGACGCCCTTGGGGCGGCACAGTTCGGTGGTGTGGGTGAGCACGGGGATCGCACCACGGCGGCGGGGCGCGAGGAGTTTGGCGGCGCGGGCGCTCGTCCGGTGGGCGTCGATGTCGACGTCCAGCCCGGTGACCCATTCCATCCGCCTTCATCAACTCCCTCAGAGCCTATGACCTCGGCTCTCAGCCGGGACGAGCCGCGCCGATGTTCCGCTTCGTCCGCAAGCCTGCACCCCACGGCGGTGCCCTCTCGGAGAAGGTCCTCTACGCCCGGATGACCGTCGTCACGAACGCCTTGACATGATCGGGCTCGCCGCCGCTTCCATGATGGCCACGCTGGGCCTGCGCAGAGCGGGTCGATAGGCTGGCCGGTCATGCGTGCCATCCTGCGTGACGGGCCGGTCATCCGTGTCACCGACGACCCCGATGGAGTCATCGGGGAATTTCTCGAGTACGCGCTGTCGGCGCATGCGTTGTCCGGGCGCGAGCGGGCCAGGCTGGCCGACGATCTCGCGGAGCGGTTCGCCCCGGACGGAGGAGGATTGACCGTGCCGGATCTGTTCGTCGCCTACCAGGCCGCCGAACCGGACGACCTGCCTCCGAACCTGGTGGAGGAGGCCCGGGGGGAGCTCGGGCGCGCGGAACTGTGGGTGCTCACGCGGCTCCGGTTCCGCGGGCGGCCGGAGGCGTCGGCGGTCGTCGAGGGGGACGAGGTGCGGCGGTTGCTGGGCGAGATGCTCTAGCAGTCGCCGGCCCGCTAAGCGGTGCCGGGGCGGGAGTACTCCAGGGCCAGCGCGCCCACCAGCTCGGTCGGGCATTCTCGAAGACGGGTTCCAGGTCGGTATAGGTGAAACGGACACACCGAAGCTGACGGCTCAACCAGAATGGGAACGACGATTACGAAGGTGGCGAATCGGGCCTGACCAAGACAAGCTCGACCTCCTTCGTCAAGCAGGTCAGAACCGCCGGAAACCTGCCGGGCACTGCGAGAACAGACCCGTCAGCACCTCCCTGGTCCTCGGGGCCGCCACCGGCCATTGGCCTCCTACGAGAAGCGATGACCCGAGGTCCGCGCTCACGGTCTTCCGTGCCTTCGTCGCCCCACGGAAGACTGCTACTTCGAGATCATCTCGGGCATCGTCGACGCTCTCGCCCCGGACGAGGCGACTCGGCAGGCCGACCGAGCCCTGTGGTACGGCTGGACGAGGATGACGCAGGGCGGTTTCCAGCTCAACCAGCAGATCATCAGCTGCCGTGAAACCTTCGGGCCGGTCGCCTACGGCGGCCATCTCCACCACGACGCCGAAAAGATCCAGGCGCTGGAGAATCTCGGGGATCTGCGCCCGGTGGTGGAGTGGCTCGCGGCCCTGACGCTCGTGGAGGGCCTGCGGATCCTTCAGCTCCAACGGACACTAATCGGCTGACGTTAGCGAGCCGTCGGGGCTCGGGTTATCGTCACCGGCCGTTCTGATGCGGGTGGTCGCTCGTCCTGTCCCTCGCCGGCGGCTAATCCCGCACGTGCAGGCCGAAACCCTTGCGGCCCGGCACTTCCAGGCCCTCCTTCAACCGCAGTGACGGGATCTCGTAGTCACCGAAGTTCTGGCGCCGGAACGCGATCGGCTCGGTTGTCTCCAGCGACAGCAGCCGCTCCTTCCACGCCTTCGCGGCGTCCTCGAAGTCACCGCGCGTCATCTTGTCGGTGCCGTACAGCACGAACGGCGGCAGCACTTCCACGCCCGGGTAGTACAGGATCCCGTGGTGGATCGGGAACAGCAGATCCTCGATCGGGCCGTTGATTCCGCGATCGGTGTAGTGGGACTCCGGGCCCCCGACGGTCACCGACAGGATCGCCCGCCGCCCCTGCAGCGTCCCCTCACCGAAACGCTCGCCGTACCGGGTCTCGTCGTGCGCTCCGACGCCGTACGCGAAGTGGAAGGAGAACACCCGGTCCACCCAGCCTTTGAGGATCGCCGGCATCGTGTACCACCACATCGGGAACTGGAAGACCACCGTGTCGGCCCACAGCAACTTCTCCTGCTCGGCCGCCACGTCGGGCGTGAGCGCGCCGGCGTCGTACGCCCCGGCCGAACTCGGTATCACCCGCAGCGGGCTCGTGGCGTGCTCGCCGAAGTCCGCCGCGTCCACCACGGCCTTCCAGTTCATCGCGTACAGGTCGCTCACCCGCACCTCGTGCCCGGCGGCTTCGAGAGTGGACACGGCGAGGTCCTTCAGAGAGCCGTTCAGCGAACGCGGCTCGGGGTGGGCGTGGACAATGAGCGTCTTCATGGCTGTTCCCTTCAACAAGGTATGTCGCCATAGATGCTCGGCCGCCGAGGCCTCGTCGTTCAGGGACGCTTCTTCCATCGGACGGGACTTCCTGGTAACAGCAGGACCACCTTCACGCGCGTCACCGGAGCCATACTGGGGGGCATGGACGATCTCGCGGGCTTTCTGCGCACCCGGCGTTCCCGGGTCGCCCCTTCCGCCGTCGGCATCCCCACCGACAGCCGCCGCCGCGTCGAAGGGCTGCGCCGCGAAGAGGTCGCGCACCTGTCCGGAGTCAGCGTCGACTACTACGTACGCCTGGAGCAGGGCCGCGCCACCCAGCCCTCCGAACAGGTCCTCGACGCGCTCGCCCGCGCCCTCGGCCTCGACGAGACCGAACGCGGGCACCTGTACCGGCTGGCCCGGCAGCGCCGCCGCCGCGCGAAGTCGCCCAGCGGGCGCCTGCGGCCGGAGCTGCTGCGCGTACTCGACCTGGTCACCGACGCGCCCGCCCTGCTCATGGACCACCGGCTGGACGTGGTCGCAGGGAACCGCCTCGCCGGGCTCCTCTACGGCCGGGAGATGCCGGGCTTGAACACCGCCCGGCACATCTTCCTTGAGGAGACCGAGCGCGGCCTGTACGCCGACTGGGAGAAATGCACCCTAGACGTGGTCGGGCACCTGCGTCTGGCGGCCGGGAAGTACCCCGACGACCCGCGCCTGGCCTCACTTATCGGCGAGCTGGCGATGGGGAGCAAGCGCTTCCGCCGCCTCTGGGCCCGCGCGGACGTGCGCTCCCGCACACATGGACGCAAGGCGTACCGGCACCCGCTGGTCGGACTGCTGGAACTGCATCAGGAGAACTTTGCGCTGCCGGATGAATCGGGCATGGAGCTGCTGGTGCTGTCCGCGGCACCCGGGAGCCCCACCGAGGACGGGCTGCGCCTGCTGGGCGCGCTCAGTGGGGATGGACATCCCACGGTAAAAGGCCTGCCGGTAACGAATGTGTCATGAGCCGCAAGAATCCGTTGCGTTCGTCGGCGTCTGCGCCGAGGCCGTCGTGGCGGCCGAGGGTGGGAGGCAGGCGTGCCCGGGATCTAGCTGGAGTTCGGGCGCGGAGTGAGTCCGGGCATCGGGAAGAGAGCCCTCCTCTCCTTGTCAGTCAGCTCCTCCCAGGTCGGGCGAGCGCCCTGTCGCGGGCAGGCGCTGGCGAGCCCTGGCCAGGGCCAGGACATGCGGGTCGTCGAGCGGGATCGGCCCTTGAGGAGTCTGAGTGCAGAAATTGGCGGTAGCGATGATCACGGGTCGCTATCGCAGCTGCCGTTCTCGGGTTAGCCGTTGACACCCCTACCGCTAGCCCAAGCGAGCGGCCTTCTTCGAGGTCAAGCCCTCCGTATGAGAGCTGACTGCACAGGGTGTCGCCCGGACGGACGCACACTGGCCAGCACCGACAGCCTGGGAGCGATACGCCTTTGGGACGTGCGGACCGGACGGCAACTCGGAGAGCCGCTCGTCAACCTGTCCGGCGACGCCTGCAGGTGGCGTTCAGCCCGGACGGCCGCACGCTGGCCAGCGCCGCGTTCGACACCATCGTCCGGTTGTGGGACGTGAGCGTGCCGGACAACCTGCCGACGGCCATCTGCGCCATCGCCCTACGGCCCTTCACCCCTGAGGAGCGCAAACGCTACCTGCCCGGCATCGACTACCGATGGACGTGCCCCGCCTGAATCTGCCCGGCACGCTCCCGATCCGCCCGGGCGGCGGACGGAGCACGATGCCCCTACGGTCACGGTCAGTGTCGTGCACACCTGCGGTGGCTCCGGTTCCGGGGTCACAGGCCGACGCCGCGCATGGGGTTGTCGCGCCATTTGTCGGCGGTGCGAATGTAGCCGTGTACCACCGGGGACTTCTCCGACCAGCGGCCGTGCCGGGCGATCGCCGAGACCGGCGCCCCGGCCTTGGCCGCGGCGGTGGCGCCGCCGGCGCGCAGCGAGTGCGCGCTGAACGTCTCGGCGTTGGGCAGCCCGGCCCGGACGGCGGCGCGGCGCACCAGCAGGTTCAGGCCGTGCCCGCTCATCCGCTTCACGGCCTTGCCCGCCGCGCCGACGGTGCCGGTGAGGTGGCCGTGCCGGTCGACGCCGCGCAGCAGCGGCCCGCTCGTGACCTCTTGTTCGGCCAGCGCGGCGATCCAGGCCTGCACCACCCGGACCGGGCAGGTCTCGGTGTGTGAGCCGTAGGGCAGCGGCACGGTCTCGCCGATGGCGTCCTGGTCGGTCTTGGACCGGCCGATGAACACCTCCAGCCCGTCGCCGGTGAGGGTGATGTCGGCGATGTTCAGCGCGGTCAGCTCCGAGCGGCGGCCCATCAGCGCGAACCCGAGCACCAGAGCGGCCCGGTCGCGCAGCCCGGCCAGGGTGTCTGGGGCGGTGGCGTCCAGCATCCGGCGCAGGATGTCGAGTTCGGCCGGGGGTGCCTTGCGGGTGCGCTGCCCGGCGTCGGCGCGCTGGCGGCGGTAGGAGCGCAGGGCCAGCCGGGCCGGGCGGGCGTCGGCGGCCAGCCCGGCGAGCTTGTGCCGGGACTGGACGCACGCCAGCGCCCGTTCCACGGTCGACGGCGCGGGCAGCGTCCCTGTGCGGGTGGGGGTGGCGGCCA
Source organism: Streptosporangium jomthongense (assembly GCF_042650425.1). Taxonomy (NCBI): domain Bacteria; kingdom Bacillati; phylum Actinomycetota; class Actinomycetes; order Streptosporangiales; family Streptosporangiaceae; genus Streptosporangium; species Streptosporangium jomthongense. The sequence goes on from NZ_JBHSBC010000031.1 coordinate 18,953, forward strand.
GGTGGGTGACGTACTCCGCCAGCGTCTCGGCGGTGGCCGGCAGCGGGGTGCGCCCGTGCGTCGTGCACCAAGTGGTGAACGCGGTCCAGTCGCGGGCGTAGGCGCGGCCGGTGGTGGCCGCGAACCCGTCGGCGACCCGGACCCGCGCCGCCGGAGACAGCGCCCGCTCAACGTCGGTCCCGGAAGGGCTCGCCGGGACGTCGGCCGCGAAGGGCGTCTCACGGCTCCGGGCGGGCAACACGGTTCCGGCGAGTGGTTCGGGACCGGCATCGGGACCGTGGTCCGGTTCGAGGGCGGAGAGGGCGTCGGAGGGGTCGGGCACCGGGTTCTCCGCGGGGTCGGGTCGATCATGTTTCTGGGTTGCGATAAGGCATGTTATCGCAACCCAGGGCCTCGCGATCGAGAACTTCTTGGAAACGTTTCTAGAAGCTCATCCTTGGTCGTTCTTCTAAAGGATCTGCCTTGAAGGTAGGCCTAAGAGCGAACCTCGCCTGATCCCGACAGGTACGTGTTGGTGTGGATGCGGAACCGAGGTCGGCCTCGGCTCCTTCTTCTCCCAGGGGCACGACAAGATCGCAGAAGCCGCCCTCCTTGCGGCCCGGTACGACAACTCCGTCGCCCGACTCATCGCTCACCACGGCTTCGGTCCCGAAAACGGTGTCCGCGAGGCGGCTGTGGAGAGCGGTTACTGGGAGGCCTGCCCCGAAGCGAGCTGCGACTACCTCGGCGCCCCGTGGGCTTCACGCCTGCTGCTCAATGTGGTGCCGATCCGAGCGGAGAGCCGACCACGGAGCGACCTGCGTGCGGAGCGGAGCTCTTGCGGAACGGAAAAGCTCGCTGAACGTCGGCCGGGCTGCTGCTCACCGGTTCCGCAGGCCGGGCCGGCAGCAGGACGAGCACTTGAGCCGGTTCCCGAGGCTCCCCATGAGGCGGATCCGGCCTGCCGACGTGGCAGACGGCGGGTGGTCGTCGACGGCCATGGAGTTGTAGAGGCGTGCGCTTTTAGTGGTGAGGCGCAGGAGGGCTCGGCGGGGTCCCGCGGGCAGGGCGGAGATCAGGCGGGCGCCCTGGGCCAGTCCCAGCGCGCCGAGGCGGGATGCGGGGACCAGGGTCTTCGCCGCGCTCAGCGCGGCCGCGCGACTGCCGCGCACGTGCTCGGCCATCGCCCGCTCGTAGGCGGGAAAGGCGCGTTCGTGGTCGCCGCCGGCCCGCGCCAGCTCCCCGGCGAGGACGTACGCGCCGACGACGGCCAGGCTGGTACTGCCGCCTACGGCCGGGCCGGGGCTGTAACCCGCGTCGCCGACGAGCGTCACCCTCCCCCGCGTCCAGGTGTCCATGCGGAGCTGCGTGACCGAGTCGAAGTAGAACGCCGGGGTGTGGTCAAGCTCCTCCAGCCAGCGGTCCACGTCGGCGTGCATGCCCTTGAACGCGTCGCGCAGCAGCTCCTTCTGCCGTGGCACGTCACGGTGGTGGTGGTCGAGTTCACGCTCGCTCCGGAACAGGAACAACGCCCGCGCGCCACCGAGGCGCCGCGAGCCGTACATGCCGGCGGTGCGGGCGGCCATTCCCGTGTCCGGTCGCGGTGCATCCTTTTTCGGTGACCATGCATCGCGACCGGCGACGATGGGCGGTAAGTCGGACTTATGTCCGAACCTACTCCGAGATGATCATGAACTGTTCCAGGGACCCATCAGCGGCATGTCTTCCCGCATGCGCGTTGTCCGGTCTCAGCGAAGGTGGCACCTGTCTCGGTGAAATTGGCGCGTCCTGGCGTTCCGTCTCACACAGTTGGCACGAGAAGGACGATCGAGACCCGGCCTCTCACTGAAGGTGGCATGTGGCGGGTGTTGAGCACCCGATCGTTGGCAGCGGTAACCATGCGCCCGGTTGGTGTCGGGCGCCAAGCTGGTTTGACAGAGGCCGGACCCTCTCCGGGCCATTGGGCTCCTGGACGTGCCACGTCGAAGTATCGGAAGTCGCGAGGGGTCCGCTTCCGATACCGCAAGTCGTCTGAAGTAAGCACACCGGTTCATCGGTCGGCTTGCGGCAATCATGTCTGCGATGCAAACATGTCTGGGAAGCCGACATAATGGAGGTCAGGTCATGAGGCAAAACGCGGCCAATGAGGCCGGCAACCTGCTCGACGAAGTAAACGTCCTGCGCGCCCGAGCCCGCACGGACCGGCACGCCTTCCGCTTTCCCTTGCTGTTCTTCGGAGGCTTCACCTTGGCCACCGCCCCGCTCTATGTCATCGACTTCGAGTTGCGGGAAAGTCCGGAAGGAACCTTCACCTGGCCTTTCGGAGAGTGGATCGATATGGTCTGGCTCGCCGGACTAGTCGCCGGGGCGGGGCTCACCGTGTGGTGGTATCGCCGCCACGGCCATCGGGCGGGCATTCAGACCTCACCGCGAAACCCAACGATCATCTGGAGCACCGCTGGGGCGGCCCCGCTGGTCTGGACGCTCCTGCCGCTGGTTGGCTTCCTCCTCTGGCCGTTCTTCATTCGCGACACCTTCGGCCTCCTGGCTTCGGCCCTCGGCCTGATCGCCCTGGCCCGGGCCGAACGCAGCCGCCATCTCTGGATCGTCACCGCCCTCTACACGGCGACAGCCGTCCCGGCCGTCGTCTATGACGTGCAAAACCAGTACCACCACCTGTTCCACCTGTTCGGCGTCTCCCCGCAGGAGATGCCCTACGGTCTTCTCCAGGGCAGTCCCGTTCTGCTCCCGGCCATGATCCTCCTCGTGGGCGGACTGACCGTCCGGCGAAAGACACACCCATGACTTACCCGACCGGAAATCTCGATGACACCGTCCACCAGCGCCATCGCCTCGGCATCCTTACCATCGCCAGCGAGGCGTCTCGGGTCGAGTTCACCTACCTGTGCGAGGTGCTCCAACTGACCAGGGGAAACCTCAACCGTCACCTCGCCGTCCTGGAGGAGGCCAGACTGATCACCCTGGAGAAGGGGTACGACGGACGGCGCCCGAAGACATGGATCGTCATTACCAAGGAAGGCCGCGTAGCACTCTCAAAGGAGATCACCGCGCTGGAGGAACTGGTCCACCGCCACCGCGCCAACGAAAGCTGACCCTCATGCCGACGGTCGCCGGGCTTGTGCCGTGCCGGTAGTCGGCTGAGGATCAGCCGAGAATCCGCTGACAACCACCGGGCAGGAGGCGCTGTGGTGGGAGCAGTACGTTCTGGAAGTGCTCACAGGCGTCCGGGCCGACGCGCCTGCCGGTGCGAGACCACACCCGCACTTCGACCCGGCCACCACGACGCTCACCCAGCGCGAGCAGGCCAAGGCCGCCGAACCGGCCGCCGAGGGACGCCCAAGGTCAGCACGCGCACGCTCAAACGCAAGCGGCTGCGTTACCAGACCCAAGGCCTGGCCGGACTGATCGACGGCCGTCATGACCGCCTCCAGCCGGTCACCGGACGAACTGGGCCACGCGTGGTCGAGACGCTGCGGCAGGCGATTGAGGAGGCCACCGGCGCATCGACGCGCACCGCGAGCTATTTCCACTGACGGGTCGGGATGCTCGCCGGCCAAGACGGCGTGGTGGTGCCGTCGCGGACGACGTTCTACCGGTTGTTCGAGCGAATGTCTCACGGACGACACACCAACGGGTCGGCGCGCATGCGCCGGTCACTGGTCGACCGGTCCAGTGCCGCGCCTGCCCGGCGTGCCTGTTCCGGGATCGCGTAGTCGCGGTCGGCCGGTTTGGCCGACCGGCCGTGCCCGAGCAGGTCGATCCGGATGACGCGGTGGGACCCTGTCAGCAGCGCAACCATCGGGTCCCACGAGCGGGTGGAGGACGCGGACCCGTGGATGAGCAGGAGCGCGGGGGCGTCGCGGGGGCCGTCCTGGCACATGGATGTCGCAGCCGTCCAGCGACAGGGTCGAACTCTCGGCGCCGTCGTTCGCGTACGGCCGGCCGTCGGAAACAGTCATGGGCCCACTGTCTCCGCCGGCGTGGGCCGGTGGATTGGACGAATGTTCCCCTCAACCGGCTCTCGTAGCATGGGACGGTGCGTACGTTCGTGCATGGCGCGGCTGTCTGGGACGTCGCGTGCCCGCGACAGCCCAGCCGGGTGGCCGGTGTCACCATGGCCGGGTTCCGTGTCCGTGACCTGGACACGCTCCGGATGGTCCCGCACCCGGCCGTGACGCTGCTCCTGGAGTTCGGCGCCGGCTCGCCCGTCCTCGACGGCGCCGCGGGGCAACAGCAACGGGGAAGCGTCGTCGCCGGGCCCGGGCTGGGGTCCGGAGGCGCGGTCCTGGCGCGGGGAGAGAACGTCGAGTGCGTGCAGGTGCGTCTGTCCCCGGTGATCGCAGGCGCCGTTCTGGGCGTCTCCCCCGCCGACCTCGACGGCGCCGTCGTGTCCCTGGGCGACCTGTGGGGCCGGGAGGCGTCACGGATCCGCGAGCGACTGTGCGATGCCCCGTCGTGGCAGGATCGCTTCGCGTTGACGGACGCACTGCTCGTCCGCCGGTATGAGGCGGGGCCGCCGGTGGATCCGGAGGTGGCCTGGGCCTGGCACCGGATCGTCGGCAGCCGTGGTCTGACCCGGGTCGACGGGCTCGCGGCCGAGGTCGGGTGGAGCCGCAAGCGGCTGTGGTCCCGGTTCCGGTCGCAACTCGGCCTGCCGCCCAAGCGTGCCGTGAAGCTGGTCCGCTTCGACCATGCCGCCCACCGCCTGGTCGCGGGTGAGGGCGCGGCCCAGGTCGCAGCCGACGCCGGCTACGCCGACCAGTCCCATCTGCATCGTGATGTCATGGCGTTCACCGGAACGACCCCCGCGGCCGTGGCCGGCGAGCCGTTCCTCGCCGTTGACGACATCGCATGGCCCGGCCGCGAAGCGCCCGCCAGGCCGCACCTCTCCAGGGACCTCCGGCTCGGTCACCGTCCGCAGGACGCCTGACGGCGGTGGATCGGCGACCGCCGTGAACCGGTGATCGGCTCGGTCGTCCTCCACACCTCCATCGGTGACACAAGCGTCTTCGTCGCCGAGGCCGTCGTGCGGGCCGCCTTGCGCGACGCGGGCTCGGCCTCAGCCGGCGGATCCAGCGCGTCGCCGGCTTCCGCGCCCAGACTCCCCGCATGCCTGGGGAAGCCGTGTTGTCGGATCACGGGCGACCGGCGTTCCGGAAAGTTCTTCGAAGAAATCCCGGAGGCGGTGTCGGATCGGGGCGGTGGTGTTCGTAGCAGGGGTAAGGCCGTTCATACGGGACGGTGCCAAGGCAAGTCAGGGCAGGGGAACCGCGATCATGAAGCTGACGACCATGACTCAGGTCACCATCGACGGAGTGATGCAGGGAAACGGCGGCGCGTCGGACGAGGACCGCAGGAACGGGTTCGAGCGCGGCGGATGGGCCCTGGGCAAGGGTGACGACGAGACCCGCGCGTTCATCAACCAGACCTACCAGTGCGCCGACGCGTTCCTGTTCGGGCGGCGGACCTACGAGCTGTTCGCCGGCTCGTGGGGGACCATGACGGTTCAGGACGCCCCTGCCTGGGAGTCTGTCATGCGGGCGTTGAACACACGGCCCAAGTACGTGGCGTCGACCACGCTCACCGATCCGGCGTGGCCGGGCACCACCGTCCTGTCCGACGACCTCGCGAGCGCCGTCGCGGACCTGAAGGCCGAACCGGGAGGTGAGCTGCAGGTGCACGGCAGCGGCGTCCTGATCCGCTGGCTGCTGGAGAACGACCTGGTCGACGAGATGACCCTGATCGTCGTTCCCGTGGTTCTCGGGCAGGGCGCGCGGTTGTTCCCGGAGGTCGGCCCGGATCTCGCGCTCGACCTGGTCGAGTCGCGGGTCGACTCCAAGGGCGTGGCGATCCAGGTCTACCGGCCCGCCGGACGCCCGCGGTACGCGACGCCTTGAAGTTCCCGACCGGTACACCGCACAGCCCCGACACCACAGGAGATGATCTTCAGATGCGATACCTGGTTTCCGTGATCCACGACCGGGCCGGCCTCGCCACCCCGGACGAGGACGCCGCGATCGACGTGTTCAACGACCGGCTCCAGGCCGACGGCCACTGGGTTTTCGCAGGGGGCCTCGCCTCGCCCGGCACGGCCACCGTCATCGACAACCGGGGTGGCGAGGAGATGGTCACCGACGGGCCTTTTCTGGAGTCCAAGGAGTATCTCGCCGGTTTCTGGATCATCGAGGCGGCCGACCTCGACGTGGCGCTCAAGCTGGCGGCCGAGGGATCGAAGGCCTGCAACCGGAAGGTCGAGGTGCGGCCGTTCCTGTGAACGGGATCGACGTCCGTGAGGCGATCACCCGGGCCCACCGTGAGGAATGGGCGCGGGTGGTCGCCTCCCTGACCAGGCGCTTCGGTGACCTCGACATCGCCGAGGAGGCGACCGCCGAGGCGTTCGCCACCGCCGTCCAGCGGTGGCCGGCCGACGGCGTGCCTCCCAGTCCGGGGGCCTGGCTGACCACCACCGCCAACCGCCAGGCCATCGACCGGATCCGGCGCGAGAACAAGCGCGACGACAAGCACAGGAAGGCTCAGATGGCCTACGGCGACCCGCCCGAGCCTCTCGGCGTCATCGACGACGACCGGCTCCGGCTGATCTTCACCTGCTGCCACCCGGCGCTGTCGATGGAGACCCGCGTGGCGCTGACGCTGCGTATGGTCGCCGGGCTGACCATGTCCGAGATCGCCCGCGCCTTCCTGGTGACGGAGAGCGCCATGGGGCAGCGGATCACCCGTGCGAAGGCCAAGATCAAGGCGGCCCGCGTCCCCTATCGCGTGCCGTCCGCCGAGGATCTCCCGGCCCGTGTCTCCGGTGTGCTCGCCGTCCTCTACCTCGTCTTCAACGAGGGTTACCTGGCCACCGGTCCCGACACCGATCCCCTGCGTCACGATCTGACCGCCGAGGCGATCCGGCTCACCCGCCTGATCCGTGCCCTCCTGCCGGACGACGGTGAGGTGGCCGGGCTGCTGGCGCTGATGCTCCTCATCGAGGCCCGCCGGCCCGCCCGGGTCTCGGCCGACGGCGAACTGGTCGCTCTCGACGAGCAGGACCGTGAGGCGTGGGACACGGCGCTGATCGCCGAAGGGCACCGGCTGGTGCGCGAGCGTCTCGCCGCCGCGGCCACGGGAGCGGCACCGGGTCGTTACCAGATCCTCGCGGCGATCAACGCTGTGCACACCTCCGCCCGCGACATGCGCGACACCGACTGGTCGCAGGTCCTGGCCCTCTACGACCAGCTCGTCCGCCTCGACCCCTCACCGGTCGTCTCCCTCAACCGGGCCATCGCGGTCGCCGAGCTCGACGGCCCGGAGGTGGCGCTGGCGATTGTCGACCGTCTTGAGCACAGGCTGGCCGGCTATCACGCCTACCACGCCACCCGTGCCGACCTGCTGCGCCGGCTGGGCCGCGGCCGGGAGTCCCGCGCGGCCTACGACAGGGCCATCGACCTGGCGGGTAACGCCGCCGAGACCGCCTACCTGACCCGCCGCCGCGACCAGCTGCGGTAGCGCCCGCAGGAGGGGGCGGCGTCAGCCCTTCCGGCTCGCGAGGACGTTCATGTAGTGGTTGTTGATCATGATGCCGAGGATGTTGCCGAACGGGTCGCGGACCGAGGCGGTGACGAAGCCGGGGCCGCGCTCGGTCGGCTTGTCGAACGGGACGGCCCCCATCTCCAGCAGCCGCTCCCAGGTCGCCTCCAGATCGTCCACCGCCCAGTAGACGATCGCCCCGCCGCTCTCGGCGCTCCAGCCCGACGGGGCGAAACGCGCGTCGATGATTCCCAGCTCGTGCTGGTAGTCGCCCACCCGGAACTCCACATAGACCGGCTCGCCCTGCTCGGGCCGCTGGAAGTAGGCCTCCATCCCGAGGAACTCGGCGTACCAGTCACGGGCGGCGGCCACGTCGTGCGCGTAGAAGCTGATGGTGGTGAGTCCGCGAAGCATGTCCTGCTGCCTTCCGCTCGGTGGCTTGTGAGATCGATCCTGCCAGGCAAAGTACTCACCGAATGAGCACTTTTATTGGCAGGATCGAAGCATGAGAGCAGATCGTCTGGTGGCCGTCCTGTTGCTGATGCAGTCACGTGGCCGGGTGACCGCGGCGGAGATCGCCGCCGAGATGGAGGTTTCGGTCGCCACGGCCCGCCGTGACCTGGAGTCCCTGTCGGCCGCGGGCATCCCCGTGTACCCGCAGTCCGGACGCGGCGGCGGCTGGGCACTGCTCGGCGGTGCCCGCACCGACCTGTCCGGGCTCAAGGCCTCAGAGGCCAGGGCGCTGTTCCTGCTGCTCGGCCCGGCCGCCGCGATCGCGCCGGAGGCCAAGGCGGCGCTGCGCAAACTCGTGCGCGCCCTGCCGACGACGTTCCGGCAGGAGGCCGAGGCGGCGGCGGACGCGGTCGTGGTCGACTCCGCCCGCTGGGGCGAGCACCGCCGTACGCGGCCCGTGCTCGTCGACCTGCTGGAGGACGCGGTGGTCCGGCGCAGGAAGACCCGCCTCACCTACTCCGGACGCGAGCGCGTCGTCGAGCCGCTCGGCCTCGTCGACAAGGACGACACCTGGTATCTGATCGCCGGAACCCCCGACGGGCAGCGGACCTTCCGCGTCGACCGGATCGCCGACGCCGAGATCACCGAGGAACCGGCCGAACGCCCGGAGCGCTTCGACCTCGCGGCGGCCTGGGACGAGGTCGTCACCGCGATGGAGGCACGACGCTCGACGACCACCGCCACCGCGACCGTCGAGGCCCGCTACCTACGCGTCCTGCGCGACCGCTTCGGCCGCCACTGCGAGGTGATCTCCCACGGTGAGAGGGTCCGGGTCACGCTCACCGCCCCGACCGCGCTGGACATCGCCCGCCAGCTCGCGGGCTGGGGCGACCTCGTCGTCGTGGAGGAACCACGGTCCGTCCAGGACGAGCTGACGAAACTGGCCGCCCAGCTCACCACGCTGTACGGCCGGCAGGACCGTTAACCCTCGCCTCTCACGGCCGGGCACACGGCGGGGCCGACGGTGGTGCTTGCGGTAGCGCGGAAACACCCACGCGTGGGATCGATCACGGGCCGGCCCCGCCGACATCCTTGGTGACGTCACGACCACGTTGCCAAGATCGACGGGGACCTAGTCGCGGTCCCCGTCCTCCTTGAGGGTCATCGTGGGGGTGCCCCGGACGCAGGTGATCCTGACGGTGATCTTGTCGTTCTCGGATTCGAACTCCAGCGAGGCGTAGGGCCCCGGCCCCTCGCTCACATCGTCGGTGGCGTACCCCTGCGCCGGACTCCACGCGAGAAGGGACGCCTGGCCGGTCACGCAGGTGCCGACGACGGACCCTCCGGGGGTGGTGAAGGCCCGGCTGACTCCCCCGGCTCCCTCGGAGGGAGAGGGCGGGCCGCCCGTCTCCCCGGCCGCCGTGGCCGCGGCGAGCGCCTGGGTGATCTCGGCGTGGCTCATCGGGGAGACGACCTGCCGGCTCAGCCCCTGTCCCAGCAGGGCGATCGCCCAGGTGGTGGTCGCCGTCGTGGCGCAGGCGACCGCCACCCAGCCGAGCACCGCGGCAAGCGAGCGACGTTTCACCCGGCCAGCCTGCCATGCCGAGTCCTAACGCTTGCCTAACGCCGGTTCAACGCCAAGGAGGAACCGGCCGCGACGCCCTCCGATGCTCATACGGTGGAGGTGATGGCACAGTTACTCCTCGTCGAAGACGACGCCGCCGTACGCTCCGCGCTGATGCGGGCTCTGACCGAACGCGGCCACGCGGTCACCTCGGCCGTCACCGGCATGTCCGGGCTGCACAGGGCCGTCGAGGATCGTCCGGATCTGGTGATCCTCGATCTCGGCCTGCCCGACATCGACGGCCACGAGGTCGTTCGCATGCTGCGAGCGGTCAGCCCGGTGCCGATCATCGTCGCCACCGCCCGTGACGACGAGCAGGAGATCGCCCGCGTTCTGGACGCCGGGGCCGACGACTACCTGGTCAAACCGTTCGGAGCGGTCCAGCTCGACGCCCGTATCCGCGCCGTGCTCCGCCGCCTGCAGGGGGAGGACGACGCCTCGCAGCCCCTGGTGGTGGGCGAACTGCGCATCGACCCGCGCAGCCGCCACGTCACGCTGGCGGGCCGCCCCCTGGACCTGCGGCCGAAGGAGTTCGACCTGCTGTGTTACCTGGCGGCCCGGCCGGACCAGGTGGTCAGCAAACGCGAACTGATGACGCAGGTGTGGCAGCTGCCCTACGGCGGCGCCGACAAGACCGTCGACGTCCACCTGTCCTGGCTGCGTAACAAACTGGGCGAGTCGGCGCAGCAGCCGCGCTACATCCGCGCCGTCCGCGGCGTCGGCGTGAAGCTGGTGGACCCGGCGACATGAGGCGGCGTCTGCTCGTCCTGGTCGCCTCCATGGTGTCCCTGGCGTTGGTGGCCTTCCTGGTGCCGCTGGCGCTGTTGGCGCTCATGCTGGCCGCCGACCGCGCCACCGCCGACGCGCTCGTACGCGCGCAGTCGCTGGTCCCCGTGGCCTCGGTCGGTACGGGCCCCGCCCTGGAGCTGGCCGTGGAACAGGCCAACGGCACCAACGGCCACCCGTTGACCGTCTTCCTGCCCACCGGTGCGGTCCTGGGTGAGCCCGCCCCCCGCTCCGAGGCCGTACGGCTGGCCTTCACCGGGCGCAGCCTGACCGCCCAGGCGCGGGGCGGCAGGGAGATCCTCGTCGCCGTCGCGGGCCGTTCCGCGGGCACGACCGTCATCCGCGCCTTCGTCTCCGACGCCGACCTCACCAGAGGGGTCAGGCGCGCCTGGCTGATCCTCGCGCTGGTGGGAGCCGGTGTGCTGGCCGTCAGTCTGCTCGTCGCCGACCGGCTCGCCCGCTCACAGATACGTCTCATCACCGGCATCGCGCGGGTCTCCCACCGGCTCGCGGCCGGAGACCTCACCGCCAGAGCGCCCGGAGAGGGCCCCGAAGAACTACGGCAGGTGGCCGGAGCGCTCAACCACCTCGCCGAGCGCATCCGTGTCCTGCTGGCCCAGGAACGGGAGGCGGTCGCCGATCTGTCCCACCAGCTGCGAACGCCGCTCACCGTGCTGCGGCTGGAGGCCGAAGGGCTGCCGGAAAGCGAGCAGGCCGCCCGCGTGGGCGCCGCCGTGGAGTCGATGGAACGCATGGTCACGCGGGTGATCAAGGAGGCGCGGCGTGCCCGCCATGACGCACCGGGGGAATGCGACGCCGCCCGGGTCGTGGCCGAACGTCTGGAGCACTGGTCGATGCTGGCCCATGACCAGGACCGCCTGGTCAGCCAGGAGCTGGCCGATCCTCCCCTGCCGGTGGGCGTCGGAGAGGAGGCCCTGACGACCTGCGTCGACGCCCTGCTGGAGAACGTCTTCGCCCACACACCCGAGGGCACGGACTTCGAGGTACGGCTGTCGGCCCGTGACGGCGGCGGAGCCGTACTCCTCGTCACCGACCGGGGGCCGGGGTTCCGGCACCCAGGCGCCGCCACGCGCGGAGTCAGCGGCGCGTCCTCGACCGGCCTCGGGCTGGACATCGTCCGCCGTACCGCCGAACGTTCCGGAGGCTCCATGACGCTGGCCGACGGCCCCGCAGGCGGCGCCCGCGTCACCGTGGAGTTCGGGCCCGGTCCGCGTTAACCCGCGTTTAGGACTGTCACAGGCCCGCGCTATCACCCGGCACGGCAGGTTTGGAGACGTCAGCAAGGACGTCTACCGCACCGGAGGTTCGGATGCGCAAGCCCATGATCATCGCTGGTATCGCCACGGCGGCCGTACTCGTGGCGGGCGGCGGAGCCGCCGTGACGGCCGCCAACGCCGAGCCCACCCCTTCGGCCACGACGTCGGACGCCCCCGGGGACCACGGCGCCGCCAAGGCCCCCAAGGTCCTCAGCTCGCAGGCGGAGAAGACGGCCCTGGAGCAGTTCCCCTCGGGCTGGGTGACCTCCGCCGAGCTTGAGACCGAACACGGCCGCCGGACCTGGCAGATCGAGATGAAGGGCGGCGACGGCGGCGAGCGGGAGTTCGCCGTCGACGCCGAGACCGGCTCCCTGGTCACCGGCAATGCCGACGACGACCGCCGCGACGACGCGAGCAGGCACGACGCCGAGGACGACGACTGAGGACCTCCGCCCGTTTGCCGATCGGCCCACTCCGTCACGGGCGGGCCCTCGGTGAGCAGGTCGAATCCGGCCGGGCGGACGGTCATCGCCGTCGCCGCACGCCGGGTCAGGGCCGTACGGTGATCGGTCAGGCGGCGAGGCGGGTGATCGCGGCGACCGACAGGTCCACGTCCGCCTCCGTCGTGGTGGCGTTCGACACCGAGATCCGCATCAGCCGCCGTCCCCGCCAGGTCGTGCCGCCCGCCCAGCACGTGCCGTCCGCCTGAACCGCGGCGATCACCCGTTCGGTGCGCGCGTCGTCCCCGAACCCCACCAGCACCTGGTTGAGGACCACCTCGTTCACCACCTCGAACCCGGCCGAGGCCAGTCCCTGGGCGAACCGGCGGGCCAGCGCGCAACAGCGCTCGACCAGCGCCGCGACCCCGTCCCTGCCCAGCTCCCGCAGTCCGGCCCACACCGCGAATCCCCGGGCCCGGCGCGACGACTCAGCGGTGAGGTCGGCTCCCACGGGCGCGCCGCCGGAACCTGTCAGATAGGCGGCCGCGTAGGACATCGCCGCCGCGTGCACGTCGGGCCGGGCGCAGAACGCGAAGGCCGAGTCGTAGGGAAGGTTCAGCCATTTGTGGCCGTCGCAGGCCCAGGAGTCGGCGAGTTCCACTCCGTCGACCAGATGCCGGGTCGCCGGGCTCGCCGCGGCCCACAGCCCGAACGCCCCGTCCACGTGCGCCCACCCACCGTGCCTGTGGACCAGTTCGCACGCCTCCCCGAGCCGGTCGCAGGCACCGGTGTTCACGTTGCCCGCCTGGAGACACACGATGGCCGGCCCGGAGGCGGCTCGCAGCGACATCCGCAACGCCTCGATGTCGATGGCACCGTTCGGTCCGGCGGGTACCGGTTCGATCACGTCCGTCCCGAAACCGAGCAACCGCAGCGAGCGGTCGATCGTCCCGTGCCGCTCCTCCCCCGCGATCACCCGGATCGGTGGTGCTCCGAGCAGCCCGCGCCGTTCCACATCCCACCCGGCCTCCGCCAGCACCCGGTGCCGGGCGGCGGCGAGTCCGGCGGTGTTGGCCGCCTGGCAGCCCGTGACGAATCCGGTGGACGCCGACGCGGGGATCCCCAGCAGGTCCTTCAGCCAGGCGCCCGCCGCGGCCTCGGCGGCGATGGCCGCGGGTGAGGTGACGGCGTTGGTCGCGAGCTGGTCCCAACCGGCGGTCAGCATGTCGGCCGCGGTCGCGGCGGGCAGCGCGCCGCCGACGACGAATCCGAAGTATCTCGGGCCCGCGCTCGCGACCAGGCCCGGTTCGGCCGCGGCGAGCAGCTCGGCCAGCACCCGCTCCGGTGGGGAGGGGTCCCGGGACAGCGGGCCGGAGAACGCCCTGGTCAACGCCTCCTGGTCGACCGGCACTCCCACCGGCCTGCCGGGCAAGGACCGGCGGTAACCGGTGGCGTGGTCGGCGGCCGTGCGAAACAGCCGGTTCGGTTCCTCTGCCAACGCTTCTCGTCTCCTCGAAACCGGCTTCATGCGCTCAGGACCGGCGTCCGCCGAAGCACCAGTTGTGCACCTCGATGCCGGCGTATCCGTCCGGGGTCAGTACGGCGCGCGCCGTGTCCGCGTCCGGAGCTCGGACCAGTGCCGCCGTCCCCAGCCAGCTCTCGCCGTCGTCGGACAGCAGCGGCCCGTACGCGATCAGCCCGTCCCGGGCGGCGGGGACGGCGAGGTCGGCGGGCTGCCCGGAGCCGAGGCCGAGCACCAGGTATCGGTCGCCGCCGGTCCGGCCGCCGGGGAAGTCCCACATGGTGCGTCCCAGCGTGTTGCGCCACCGGCGCAGCAGGACGTCGCGGTACGCCCCGGCCTGGTAGCCGGGTTCGTCGAAGGCGAACGCGCGGGCGGCGGCGGGATCGGGCAGGTCGACGATGTGCACACTCCCGGTCGGGGTGTCGTCGTCGTCGAAGGTCGGGCCACGGGCGATCATCTCGGCGGCGTACCGGTCCATGTAGGACCAGTGCTCCTCCAGCAGCTCGTGACGCAACACCACCGAACCGGGCCGGTCACGGTGGTAGCAGAAGAACTCCATGCCTCATTATCGCGATATATCCGAAAAGTCCGTCAGGTTGAAGGGACCAGGTCGCGGCGGCGCAGGAGCGCCAGCCCCGCGACGACCAGGGCGCCCGCGACCGCGGTCAGCCCGAGCAACGGCGCGACCGTGGAGGAGGCGTCTCCGAGCAGTGCCGGCGGCACGTGCACGAACGGTGAGAGGTCCTGAACGCCCCCACCGACCAGCCTGAACTCCGCCAGCAGGTCCACGAGCAGGATGAGGCCGAGCACGCTCCAGCTCGCGGCCGCCGCCTGCCGGGGCAGCACGCCGAACAACAGCGTCGCGAACCCGACCACGGTCCAGACGGCGGGCAGATAGGCCAGCGTCGCCCCGGCGACGCGGAGCGCGTCGCCCTCGTAGGCGAGCCCCGCACCCGCCCCCAGGACGGCCAGCGGCAACGCCGGGCCCGCGACGGCGAACACCAGGTGGCTCAGCGCCCAGCGCAACCTGCCGACCGGGGCGGCCAGCAGCAGCTCGGCCCTGCCCGCGGCCTCCTCGCTCCGGGCACGCAGCGCCGAGACCAGCGCGAACGCCGTGACGATCTGGCTGAGCACGTACATCACGAACGTGAAGAACACCTCGGAGACGCGCGCTCCCGGACCTCCGATCGTCGCCGCGAGCTCCCGGAACTGCGGCGTGTCCACCTGGCTGTCCAGCCCGCGCGCCGCCATGCCGAGCAACACGCCCAGCAGGCAGAACCCGATCCCGGAACCCACGATCGTGCCCCGGTGCAGCCGCCAGGCCAGGCCGATCCCGCCCCGCAGCGTCCCGGCGGCGGGTCCCCGCCGGGCGGCCAGCAGGCCACCGGCCACGTCACGCCGCGTGGACAGCGCGAACGCGGCGGCCGTCAGCGTGGCGACGGACACCACGGCGACTCCCAGCACCCACCACCGGTCACCCGCGTAGGGCCTGGTCAGCCTGGCCCAGCCGAACGGCGAAAGCCACGCGAGCCAGGAGACGCCACCGGCGTCGGCCAGTGAACGCACCGCGAACAGCAGACCGCCCGCGGCGACCGCGACGCCGCGCGCCGTACCCGAAGCCGCGGTCAGCTGCGCGGTGAGCGCGGCCACCGCCGCGAAGGCCCAGCCCGCGGAGGCCGTCGACAGCCCGAACAGCACCGATGAGCTGGCGGGCAGGCCCTCGCGGACCAGGCCGGGGACCGACAGCAGGCCGAGCAGCAGGTTGGCGGCCAGCACGACCGTGAGCGCGGCGGCCAGCGGGGCGTGACGGCCGACGACGCCCGAGGACAGCAGTTCGCGCCTGCCGGCCTCCTCCTCGGCCCTGGTGTGCCTGATCACCAGCAGGATGCTGACCAGGCCGCCGATCAACGCCCCGGACGAGCCGAGCGTCCAGGCGGTCAGGCCGCCGAGGCTCGCCTCGTGGACGGGGCCGCGCATGGCCAGCTGGGCGGGGTTGCTCATCGAGGCCGCGGTGAAGGCGTCGCGGGCGGCCTGGTCGGTGTACAGGGAGGCGGTCGCGGAGGCGACACCGGCCGGGAGCAGCGCGCTGATCATGATCCACACCGGCAGCAGCACGCGGTCCCTGCGCAGGATGAGCCGGATCAACGTCCAGGTACCGGTCACGCCGCGGCTCCCTCGTAGTGGCGCAGGAACAGCTCCTCAAGCGTCGGCGGCCGCGTGGTCAGCGTGCGCACGCCCACCCTGGACAGCTCGCCGAGCACGGCCGTGAGCGCGTCTCCGTCCACCTGGCAGCGCAGCAGGGCGCCGTCCACGGTGAGGTCGTGCACGCCGGGCAGCGAGGCCAGGCCGGGCACGGGTCCGGCGAGCTGGGCCGTGACCGAGGTCCGGGTGAAGTGCCGAAGATCGGCCAGGCTGCCGGACTCGACGGTACGGCCCGCGCGGATGATGCTCACGCGGTCGCACAGTGTCTCGACCTCGGACAGGATGTGGCTGGACAGCAGCACCGTACGGCCGTCGCGCTTCTCCCGCAGGACGCACTCGTTGAAGACCGCCTCCATCAGCGGGTCGAGGCCCGAGGTCGGCTCGTCGAGGATCAGCAGTTCGACGTCGGAGGCGAAGGCGGCAACCAGCGCCACCTTCTGCCGGTTCCCCTTGGAGTAGGCGCGGCATCTCTTGCGCGGGTCGAGTTCGAAGCGTTCGAGCAGTTCGGCGCGTCGCCGGGGGTCCAGGCCTCCGCGCACCCTGCCCAGCAGGTCGATGACCTCACCGCCGGTGAGCGAGGGCCACAGGGTGACGTCGCCGGGCACGTAGGCGAGCCGCCGGTGCAGCTCGGTGGCGTCCCGCCAGGGATCGCCGCCGAGGAGTTCGGCCCTGCCCGAGTCGGCGCGCATCTGGCCGAGCAGGACGCGTGTCGTGGTGGTCTTCCCCGAACCGTTCGGTCCGAGGAAGCCGTGCACCTCCCCTGTCCTGACGGTCAGGTCGAGCCCGTCCAGGGCCCTGGCCTGCCCGAAGCTCTTGACCAGGGCCTCGACCCGCACCGCCGCGCTCATCGTCGCTCCTCTAACTTGTCCAGCCCGGTCCGTGCCTGTTCGAACAGTTCCCGGCCGAGGAACTCCGGCCGGATCAGGTCGAGCTGGGCCTTGCCGACGCGTACGGTGCCCGGGGCGGAGTAGACGTCGGTGCCGAGCGCGCGGGAGACGTGCTCGTGCAGCACCGTGATGCCGAGTTTCATGGCGGTCAGCACGGTCGCGCGGGCGCGGTGGTCCGCCTCCGCGTGCCCCTCGCGGGCCAGGTGTTCCTCCGTTATGGCGACGAGCTCGTCGAACATGGCGGCCGCGCCGGGCGAGCCGTCCACGAGCGCGCGGCCGAGGTACTTCATCAGCGGGGGCGCGGTGCGGTGGACGTTCTCGATGAACTCCGGCCTCTCCAGGTTGCGGCCGGTGATGCCCACGTCGACCTGTTCACGCATGTAGCCGAGGACGTAGTCGTCGCACGCCTGCCTCAGCTCCTCCTTGGTGCCGAAATGATGCTGCACCAGGCCGGGTGAGACGCCGCTCGCGGCGGCGATCCCCCGGATCGTGGTCGCCCTGACGCCCTGCTCGGCGAACAGCCCGAGTGCGGCGTCACGGATGCGGGCCCGTGTCGTCAGGTCCTCTTCGGATATTGGTCGCACGTCCAAGAGTCTATACACACGTATTGGAACCAATTCAAGTGTTCAACTCACTTCGGCCTGCCGTACGGCCTCATGCTCGGCCGGGACGCGGTAGGCGCGCAGGGGGCGGTTGACGAGGCCGACGGAGACGACGGCGAGCGCGGCCGTCAGCCCGCCCACCAGAAGGGCCACCGGAGCCGACGTGAGGGAGGCGAGCACCCCTCCCCTGAAGTTGCCGATCTCGGGACCGGCGATGCCGATGACGTGCTCGACCGAGGACACCCGCCCCCGGTACCGGTCGGGGGTCTCAAGCTGTACCAGCGCGCCCCGGGTGACCACGGAGACGGTGTCGGCCGCACCGGCGACCGCCAGGCAGAGCAGGGAGAGCCAGATCGGCCCGGCCACGCCGAACCCGGCCAGGGCCAGCCCCCAGACCGTGGCCGCGACGAGCTGGACGAGGCCGCCACGGCGCAGGCGGGTGACGGTCCCGGAGAACAGGCCCGCGCCGAGGCCGCCGAGCGCGAGCGCGGTCAGGAAGAACCCCAGCGTGCGCGGGTCGCCCGCGAAGCGGATCTCGTTGACCAGGGGGAAGAGCGCGACCGGCATGGCCAGGACGGTCGCGGCGAGGTCAACGGACAGGGAACCCCACAGGGTGGGGCGCTGGAGGCTGATCCGCCAGCCTCCCCTGACCGGCCCGCGCCTGCTCCGCGATCCGCCGTCGGTCTCCGGCCCGTCCTCCGCCGTGAGGGCGGGCATCGGGGGCAGCCTGACCACGGCGGCCAGTGACGCGAGCCCGGCCAGGAACTGGATCGTGTACGCGGCGGGATAGTGCCACCGTGCGAGCACGAAACCGGCGAGGGCGGGCCCGACGAGCATGGACGCCTGGAAGGCGATGTTCTGCAGGGCGAGCCCCGCGGCGACCTGGTCGGCGGGCAGCAACCGGACCGGGAAGGTACGGCGGGCGGGCGCTCCGAGCGCCGAGCAGCCGGACTGGGCGGCGACCAGGGCGAGCAGCAGCGCAACCGACCGGTTCCCCGCGGCGGCCTGCGCCACGAGCCCCGCGGCCGTCAGGGCCTGGCCGACGGTGGTGAGGCGGACGAGGCTCCTGCGGTCGACGGTGTCGGCCAGCGACCCGCCGACCAGGCCGAGGGCCAGCAGCGGCAGACCCGTGGCGAGACCGATGATCCCGGTCCAGAACGAGCTGTGGGTCAGGTCCCAGACCTGTAGCAGTACGGCGACGACGGCGATCTGCCGGCCGATCGAGGCGAGGGAGGAACCGATCCACAGGTCGCGAAAGTGCCGGCTGTCACGGAGGGGCCGGACGTCCATCAGCCTTTCGCGCCAGCTCACGGCCGGGTCTCCCCCTCCGCGGAAGCCTCCGCGGAAGCCACTGTGGAAGCCTCCGCGGAAGTGGTCTCGGCGGCCGGGAACTCACCGAGATGGGAGAGGATCCGCTCTTTCATGGACCGCCGGGCCAGCGCGCTCTCCAGCTCGGCGACGACCGCGCTGAGCCGGTGGGGGATCTCGTCGTCGAGCTCGGCGACGGCGGCCTCGGTCGCGCGCCACTCGGCTTCGAGGAAGGGGATGAGGTCGCGGGCGCGGTCGGTGAGGGTGACGCGCCGGGTGCGGGCGTCCGTGCCCGGTTCCGAGTTGACCAGGCCCTCGCGGCGCATCACCGAGATCGTCTGGCTCATCGCCGAGTGCGAGCGGCCCAGGGATTCCGCCAGCTCACGGATCGTCAGCGGGCCGGTGTGCGCGAGGCGGATCAACGGATGGACGAACCGGGAGCGGACGCCTTCGATGCCCCGATCCGTGTACAAGGTCTCGATCTGGTGGTCCAGGTCGCCCAGCAGGGTGTGCAGCGCGTCCCAGCGGCCGGGCGACGCGGTGGGGTCCAAAGATGTCACAGCGCTAATATAACAGCGCTCATACGGTTTGATGGCTTGTAACGGCTGCTACATTCCATGATGTGTCTGACTCTCAGCAGGCGGGCCGGTGGCTCGTCTTCCTGGTCAAGATCCCTGCGGAACCGTCCCGGCACCGGGTGGCCGTATGGCGGGAACTGCGCAAAATGGGCGCCCTGTCGCTCGGGCAAGGAGTGTGGGCCGTACCGGACGTCCCCGTGTTCACCGACGGTGTCACCCGGGCGGGCGAACTCACCGGACAGGCGGGCGGCCAGTTCGTCACGCTTGTCGCGGCAGGGCGCGACAGCGGCGACGCCGAACGACTGCGGGAGATGTTCACCGCGGCGCGCTCGGCGGACTGGACGGAGTTCCTGGCCGACTGCGGCAAGTTCGAGCAGGAACTGGCCAAGGAGATCGGGATCGGCAAGTTCACCCTGGCCGAACTTGAGGAGGAGGAACAGTCGCTGGAGCGGTTGCGGCGCTGGCACCGTGACCTGACGGCGCGGGACGTCTTCGGCGCGCCCGAGGCGGCGCAAGCCGGGCGGCGGCTGCGCGAGTGCGCGGCGGCGTGCGAGGACTACGCCGAACGGGTCTTCGCCGCGCTGCACGAGCTGCCGGAACCGGGACGGACGCGGTGACAGGACAGGCCCAGGCCGCTCCGGCCCGGCAGATGTGGCCGCTGTACGCGGCCGGGTTCACCACCGCATTCGGCGCGCACGGGATCGCCGCCAACCTCGGCGGCTTCTCCGATGACGCCGTCACCTCCCTGCTCGTCCTCGGCGGCCTGCTCGCCCTCTACGACGGGGCCGAGGTGCTGCTCAAGCCGCTCTTCGGCAGCGTCGCCGACCGGATCGGCGCCCGGCCGGTACTGCTGGGCGGCCTGGTGGCGTTCGCACTCGCCTCCGCCGTCTACGTCGTCGCCGACAGCCCCGGATGGCTGTGGGCCGCCCGCCTGGGACAGGGCGCGGCGGCCTCGGCGTTCTCCCCGTCGGCCTCGGCCCTGGTGGCCCGCCTCAACCCGGCGGCGAAGCTCGGGCGGGCCTTCGGCGGATACGGCTTCCACAAGTCGATCGGCTACACCCTCGGCCCGTTGCTGGGCGGGCTGCTGGTGTGGGCGGGTGGACTGCGGTCGCTGTTCGCGGTCCTCGCGGTGCTGGGTGTGGTGGTGGCGGTGTGGGCCGCTCTGGCCGTGCCCGCCGTACCGCCGCTGCCCAAGAGCCGTCAGACGGTCCTCGACCTGGTCAGGCGCCTGGCCGACCCGGCCTTCCTCGCGCCCACCGCGGCGCTGGCCGCCGCCACCGCCGCACTGTCCGTCGGAGTCGGGTTCCTGCCCGTTTCCGGCAGGGCCGCCGACCTGGGCACCGTCGCCACCGGTGCCGCGGTCTCCGTCCTGGCCGCCTGCGCGGCGATCGTGCAGCCCCGCACCGGACGCGCGCTGGACGAGGGGCGCCTGACGACCCGAACCGGCATCGTGGCCGGGCTGCTCATCACCGCCGTTGGCCTGGCGGGCGCGACGCTGTCCGGCCTGGCCGGCGTCCTGGTCGCCGCCGTACTGATCGGCGTCGGGACCGGGCTCATCACCCCGCTCGGCTTCGCCGCTCTCGCCGCCCGCACTTCTCCCGAACGCATGGGCCAGACCATGGGAGCCGCCGAGCTCGGCCGCGAACTCGGCGACGCCGGAGGCCCCCTGCTCGTCGCCGCCGTCGCCACCATGGCCTCCCTCACCCACGGATACGCCGTCCTGGCCATCCTGCTCGCCCTTCCGCCCCTCATCGGCCTCCTCCTGCGCCGCCTCTCCCCCGAACGCCCGGCGAGCCCCTGACCACGTGCCCCGTTCGCCTGCCGTCGGACACCTGTCGGAAAGGTGGGGTGTGTGTGGCGGAAGGGGCAGGGAAGCACCCGTAGACACTTATAGTCATCGGATGAACACTTAGCGCGACAGTTCGTATCTCGCGAGAGGACGCATCATGCCGACTGCGCGTATCGCCTCCGGACACACCGCCCCCGGGCAGGGCTGGCAGGCTTACGGACCCAACGGCATCTACATCGACGTCGACACCACCGCGGCCCACTTCACCGGAGCCCCCGTCTACGTCACCTCCATCGGCAGCACCGGCGGCAACCAGTGGTCGCTGGTCGGCCCCAGCGCCGTCTACGACGCCACGGCGAGCAAGTTCCGCGTCTACGTCCAGTGGAAGGACAGCAGGCCGCTGACGCCCGCCATCGCCCAGCAGTACGGCTGGTACATCAACTGGATCGGTTACGACAACCCCTGATCCGCCCCTGTGAGCGAAGGCGGAACCCCCGGCGCGGGCCGGGGGTTCCGTCGTGCCGGGAGCCTCGCTCAGGCCGGCAGCGGTTCGGGAACCAGTCTGGGGACGAGGCGGACGAGGACGACCATCGCCACCAGTTCGACCAGGGTCTGGGTGACCACCGCCAGCGGCGCGATGTCGAGTACGGCGGGCAGGGCCAGGGCGAGCGGCAGCACGACCAGGGAGTTGCGGGTGGCGGCGGAGAACATCACCGCCCGGGTGGCCGCCACGTCGAGGCTCGCCGTCCGGGCGGTGAGCCTGCCGACGGCGACGGCGAGCACCACGAAGGCGGAGTACAGCGGGACCAGGCGTAGCAGGGCGAGGGCCTGGGAGCCGACCGCGGAGATCTGGGAACCGACGACGACGGCGAGAGTGGCCATCATCAGCGGCACCATGGATCCGGCCATGGCCTCCTCGACGATCCGGCCGGCCCGGTGGCGGCGCGCGAGCGCCTGTACGACCGCCGCGGCCGCCAGAGGCGCGGCGATGAGCACACCGAACGCCTCCAGGAACGGGGTGACCTCGACCACGGCGAGCACGTCCGAACCCGCGAACACCAGCAGGTAGAGGGGCAGCAGAAGCATCTGCGCGAGCATCAGCAGCGGTGCCGCCGCCAGCAGCCGCGCCCGTGCTCCGCCTGCCAGGCCGGTGAAGACGATCACGTAGTCGACACACGGGGTCAGGAGCACCAGAAGCGACCCCAGGAGCAGCCCCCGGTCGTCGGCGACGAACCGGGACAGGCCGTAGACGAGCACCGGTACGGCGCCGAAGTTCGCCACCAGCACCGCGACCAGGAAGCGCACGTCACGAAAGGCCCGTCCGATCTCGGCCATCGGCACGGCGAGAAAGGTCGCGAACAACAGCAACGCCAGCACCGGGTTGATCGCGCGCTCCAGAGCCGGGGCGATCCGGGGAGCGGCGAGCCCTGCGAACGCACCGGCGGCGATCGCGACCAGATAGAGGGGGATCTGGTGCCTGTCCCACCACTCCACGGCTCGGCTCATGTCCACGGCGTCTCTTCGTTCCTCTCGTCCCGAGGGCACACGCGCGCCGCCTGCCCGGGCCGGTCGCGACCTCGGAAAACGCGCACGCCGGCAAGGCTAGGCCTTCGGGCCGGCTCGGCGGGTTCCTGCCCACGGCCGGTGGCCGCACCGTCAAGAGCCGTGCCTCACGGCATGCTTGTGCCCGGAGATCGCCTGGTGCCGAGCCCCGCCACCGGACGATCACTGCGCGCGGCGGTCCACCGCCCCGGAATAGTTGAAACATCAACTGAGTTGTGAGTGGCGAACCACGCTGAAGGGAGCGCAGACATGCCCGCCGTAACCGTCGACAACGTCCTGGCCCTGCCCCGCATCCCGCAGGACCTGGGGATCGGCCGGAAGGTGCTCGCCGTCGAGACCGCGCCCAGCGGCTTCGAGGGCGAGGGCTTCCCCGTCCGCAAGGCCCTGGCGGCGATCAAGCTCGAATACCTCGACCCGTTCATCATGATGGACCAGATGGGCGAGGTGGACTACGCGCCGGGTGAGCCCAAGGGCACGCCGTGGCACCCGCACCGCGGCTTCGAGACCGTCACCTACATCATCGACGGCACCTTCGTCCACCAGGACTCCCACGGCGGCGGCGGTGTCATCGCCGACGGCGACACCCAATGGATGACCGCCGGATCCGGTCTGCTGCACATCGAGGCTCCGCCGGAGTGGCTCGTCCAGCAGGGCGGCCTCTTCCACGGCATCCAGCTCTGGGTGAACCTGCCCTCCAAGGACAAGATGCTCACCCCGAAGTACCAGGACATCGGACGCGCCAACGTCGCCCTGCTCAGCAGTCACGACGGCGGTGCCCTGGTCCGGTTGATCGCCGGTGACGTGGCCGGGTACGCCGGGCCCGGTGCGACCCACACCCCGATCACCCTGTTGCACGCCAGCATCAGCCCCGGGGCGCAGCTCACGATGCCCTGGCGCAAGGACTTCAACGCCCTGGCCTACGCGCTGTCCGGCAAGGGCAGCGTCGGCGCGGAGAAGGCGTCCATCACCGGCGGGCAGCTCGCCGTCTTCGAGGGCTTCGGCAACCGGCCCGGCCTGGCCACCGACGCCGAGACCATCACGATCGCCGCCTCGCCCACCTCGGGCCTGGAGGTCATCGTCCTCGGCGGCGAGCCCATCGGCGAACCGGTCGCGCACTACGGACCGTTCGTCATGAACACCCACGAGGAGCTGGTCAAGGCCTTCGACGACTACAAGGCAGGCCGCCTGGGCTCGATCCCCGCGGGGGACCACGCCTGACGCACCCGTCTCCACCGTCTGGGCGGGTCTGACCCGCCCAGACGAACATCGGAATCTCCGGGGCCGGTCATGTTCCGGTTGACCCCCCGGCGCCGGGCATCAGGTGTGGGGCGTGCTCCCTGACCGCCTCGAACAGCCGGCTCCTGGAGGGGTTCACCATCGCCTCCCCGGCCACGGCCACGGTCACGGTCGGCACGGTCTCGTTCCCGTCCGCGACCGAGCGGACGAACACCGCCGCGTCAGGGTCCTTCCAGATGTTGACCTCGCTGTGGCGCAGCCTTGTGAGCGGGGCGGCGGCTCCTTCGCAAACGGGGCTCAAGCCTGGCCGGGTTCGCCGTCCCTGGGGTTGTCGGTGGGGTGATCTAGTGTCCCGGCCATGACTTCAGCGACGCAGGCGTACACGTACGCCGCGCCTTCCTCCCTTGTCGACGGCCGTCTCGGATTGGCGACCTCCGGCGGGCGGGCCCTGTCCGGCCCGGCCGTGGCCCCCCGGTTCTTCAGCGGAGTGGTGACCCAGGCGGCCCCCGCCGCGGCTGCCCTGCTCGGCGTCGCCGATGTGGCGCTGGCCCGCTACCACCAGCCGCAGGCGCGGCCCGGCTGGGTGCGTGACCCGGTGGTGACGTGCAACGGAGACCGGTTGCGGTTCGAGTCGTTCTCGGCCTGTGGCGGCGTGTACGCCCGGCTTGACCTGCTGGGCGGCGCGCTCGACGGTGAGGTGTTCGACCGGGGCACCACCAACGTCGATGTGAACGCGCCGCTCCGGGAGGCGTTGGCGCGTATCGGCGCGCGTGACCCGTTGCACCTGGGGGTCGGGCTCGACGAACTGGTCGTGACCACGATGGACGGCGCGGTGGTGGAGAAGAAGGTGCCGCTGCCCGAGCGTTGGCTACGCGGCTTCGCCGAGGTGCAGGTCATCGCCTCGGGCATGGACCAGCGCGGTGAGCTGACCGGCATGGCGGCGGTGCGGTTCCTGCGTGGGCTGCCCAAGAAGGGCACGGTGTGGGTGGCGCAGGTGGGACGGGAGCTGAAGGTCTCCGACCGCAGGGGTCCCGGCTCGGTCCAGCTCGCCGGCCCCAACCGGCTCGGCACCCTCCTGCCGCTGCTGCGCTTCGCGAAGTCCCTGCGGGTGTACGGCCCGGCCGACGCCGCCTGCAGCGCCTGGGAACTGGAGCTCCCCGGTATGCGCTACACGCTCACTCTCTCGCCTGAGCGCTGGCGCGGCTTCTCCGGTGAGGGCGCGGTGCTCGACGACCTGGCCACCGACGAGGCCGAGAACGACGCCGACGTGGTGGGCATGCTGCTCAACTTCGAGCCCGAGATCGAGATCGGCCTGCTGGCCGACCGCGCGGGCATCCCCGCCGGCCGGGTGCGGGCCGCGCTGACGCAGCTCGGTGTCGCCGGCCGGGTCGGCTACGACCTGTCGGAGGCCGCCCACTTCCACCGTGAGCTGCCCTACGACAAGGACAACGTGATCCTGCTCAACCCACGGCTGGCCAAGGCGCGCAAGCTCGTCGACGCGGGAGCCGTACACCTCGAAGGCGAGCTGGCCACCGTCCGGACCTCGGGCGGAGCGCGCCGGGTCTCGCTGACCGACGGGTCCTGCACCTGTGAGTGGTGGTGGGACCATCGCGGCTCCCGTGGGCCGTGCAAACACGTGCTGGCCGCCAGGATCGTCGCCCGTGCCGCCGTGGAGGTCTCCCGATGACTCTCTGGGCGGAGATCTGTGACCTGGTCGCCCGTGACCAGGTCACCCGCCTGGCCGCCCGGCTGGTCACGCTCACCGAGGAGGAGCGCGCCGAACTGGGCGGGCGGTTGCCCGGCCTCGTCAAGGAGCTGCGCCGTACCCTCACCGAGCGGGTGCGCGCCGATCACCCCGACGACTTCGAGGAGACGGCCTTCTGGGAGATCAGTGAACTGCTCGACAGACTGGCGGGCGGGCTGCTGCTGACCGGGGTCGGCGTCATCACCGGCCCTGCGGCGGCGGTGACGTGGATGACCGGCCGCGACGTCAACCGCCGCTGGGCCGAGGCTGTTGACGTCGCCCAGGTGTGCCGGGTGGCGGCCACCCGCCCCCAAGAGTGGCGTCGTGATGTCGCGGTCCGGCTGGTCCAGCGGGTGCGCCGTCCCGGCGACCGCATCGCGCC
The DNA here is from genome assembly GCF_042650425.1 of Streptosporangium jomthongense. NCBI lineage: Bacteria > Bacillati > Actinomycetota > Actinomycetes > Streptosporangiales > Streptosporangiaceae > Streptosporangium > Streptosporangium jomthongense. The sequence goes on from NZ_JBHSBC010000031.1 coordinate 44,876, forward strand.
GCTGGCCGTGGCGCTGCTGCGTGAGTCCGGCGCGGTGCCGCCCGACCACGACCCGCTGGTGGCCGCCTGGCTGGCCGCGCCGAGCGTGGCCGGTGACCCGCTGACCCCCGTGCTGCTGCCTCGTGTCTTCGACGCCGACGGCGCGGGTCGCGTCCTCCGTGACGAGCGGTTGGAGCCCCGGCCAACCCGCTGGCTGGCCGCCGCCGCCCGCGAACTGCCCAGGAAACAGGCGCTCGACGGTTGTGTGAGCCGTTTCCTGCGCGGCGGCGAGGCGCAGGACCTGCGGTTCTTCGTCCGGCTGCACACGCTCCTCGCCCCCACTCCCGAGGAGTCCGCGCCCCGGCTGCGTGACTACCTGCGGTTGTTGCCGTCGGCTCCGGGAACGGTCGCCGAACTGGCCGCCGAGCAGGTACGTGGGGCGATGCCGCTCGACCATGCCGACCTGGTCGAGGCCGTCGAGGCGCTCACCTTCCGGGATGAGGCCAAGCTCGCCGCCACGGGCCTGCGCTGGCTCGACCAGGCGATCCGGGCCACGCCCGAGACGGCCGCCGATTTCGTGACCGCGCTGACCACGGCGTACGCGCACAAGTCCTTCGACGTGCGCAACCGCGCGGTTGAGCTGACCCTGAAGCACGCAGGCCTGTTCGCCGGCCACCCTGAGGCGATCCTCGACGGCGTCCACCACCTGCCCGTCGATCTGGGGGTGAAGCTGGCCGAGCGGTTCGGCGGGGAGGTTCCGGTCGAGGAACCGCTGGAGCGCAAGGAGTTCCCGCCGCTGCCCGCGCCTCCGGAGGCGCGGAGGTTCCCCGAGCCGTCGATCTCCCCCGGCCACGATGAGCGTTGGGTCGGCCAGGAGCGCTGGCTTGCCGCCTTCGTCACCGGCATCGCCGACGACCGGGCGGAACTGTGCCGCAGGCTCAAGCCTCGTGTCGAGCAGAACCAGGGGTACTGGCGCTCCAGGGAGGCGCGTCTCGACCCCGACGACTGGCAGTCGGCGCTGTCCGCCGAGCTCGTCACCCCCGGGAGCGTGCCGGAGCTGCCACCGATCGAACCGGAGAAGTTCTGGGACGACGCGAACCACTCCGTGGGGGTGCGCACGCTCACCCGTGGCGAGGAGCCCGACCCGGAGCCGAGGCCCCGGCGGTTCGTCATAGGCGGCGCCTACCGGCCCGGCCGCTACCTCGACGACGACACCCCGCTGCGCGCCTTCTTCATCACCTGGAACAGCGACGACGGCCCGGACGGGGCGACTGCCCGCGAGGGCGATGAGCGGGTCCCCTTCAGCGGGGGCCGGATCCACCTGTACGACTCCCCCGCCGACGACGAGCTGCCCCGTCCCTCCGACGCCTTCAACGACGAGGAGAACGACGACGAACTGCCGGATCACCTCCATCCGGCGCGGATGAGACCCGGTGTCCTGTACGACGACTCCGACGAGGCCATGCCGTCCTTCATCCTCGACCACGCCTACGAGCGCATGGCCGAACTCGGTCTGGACCCCGCCAGGATCGCGGCGATGCGGGCGGGTGAGCGGGTACCCCCGCCAGGCCCGGACGAGCCGCTCGTGGAGGTGACCGTCGTCTTCGTCCCGTCCCGGCTGCGTTCCTTCATGCCCAAGGAGTTGCCCGAGCACGACGAGTGGCGGCGGCGCAACCACCTGCCCCACCCCAATCGTGTCTCCCCGCCCCATGATTTCCTGCTGCACCGCTACGCGGAACTCGCTGGAGCCCTCCGAAACGACACCCTGCCGCCCGTGCTGCTGGCCACGCCGACCTGGATGAGCGGCCACCTCGATCCCGACGTGCTGGTCGACCGGCTGGAGACCTGCGCCGCCGCCGGGGTCGAGCCGCCTCCGGCCGACCTGGCGCAGGCGTTGTTGCGGTTGCCCCGGGGCAGCCATCAGGCCGCGGCAGAGCGGGCCGCCAAGGTCGACTCGGAGGCGGCGCGTTCGGCCGCCCGCTGGCTCGCCGGTGACGGCATGGCCGATCCCGAGTGCGGCCACGTGTGGCGCCACATGGTGAACGCGTCCATGGTCGAGTTCGGCGACGGCGAACCGGAGCACTTCACCGATGTCAGGCTGCAGCCGGTGTTGCGGGTGACGGCCCCGACCGGTCATCGGCTGATCGACGAGGTGCTGCTGCGTCAGCCGTTCGACTGGACGGTCGAAGGGGCCGGCAGCACGCTCCGGGCGTGGCCCGCCATGCTGCCCTCACACCGCGAGGTCGCGGCTGTCAACTACCTGCCCTACCTGCTGGGCGGCTACTGGAGCACGCAGGTGACCCCCTCGGAGATCACCGGCCTGGAGATCGCCCAGGGCCCGATGGGCGAGTCCACGGCGGTGATCCTCGCTTACCTCCTGGCCGGCGGCGTGCCCGGTGTGATCCCGCTGGTCCTGAGCATGGCCGCCAGGGGCGAACTGCCCGCCGAGGCGATCGGCCGTCAGCTCGCGCTGGTGCTGCGCCGTACCTGGCTGGAGACCCGTTCCGCCATCGCGGCCCTGACCGGGCTGGCCGACGCCGGTGGCCACCAGGAGGTGTGGAACATCCTGTGCGCTCTGCTGCCCGGGATGTTGCCGGGCGAGGGACAGCGCATCACCGTGACCCACGCAGAACTCGTCGCCTTCGCCACCGACGTGGCGCGCTGGACCGGTGCGAGCGGAGAGATTCCGGTCGTCGCCGGTTTCGCGCGCAGCCGCCGGAGGATCCGCTTCGTCCACGAGTGCAAGCGTCTTCACTCCCAGCTCACCGAGGGCACCGCGTTCTCTCCTGCCGGCCAAGGCTGAGACTTTTCGCCGTGCGTGGTGATCGCCGTCTCCGAGGGGAGGTGAGAGGGCCTCGGCTGTATCGACCCGGGTTCGTCTGTCGGGGATGACTTCCCGGCCGCCGCCCGTCCGATGAGACCGGTTCGACGTTCCGGCCGCCACGAACACATCGGGCCGCGCGGATTCCGCGCGGCCCGATGGAGGAGCGATGTGACACCGGCCGGTCGCCGATGCCCGTCCGTGCCGGAGGATCAGGCGATCTGCCCTCGGTACCCGACCGGCCCCTCACCGGGGAAACGGGCGGTCCCCTCGAACTTGGTGCCGTCGTCGAAGAAGGTCACCGAGCCGTTGCCGGCGTTGTCGCTGCTCCAGGTGACCGTGGTGCCGGTGGCCGGACGGCCGTCGCCGGGGACGACCTGGCCACGACTGGCGATGGACAGGATGAGAGGAGTGTCCTGCTGCCATCCGCCGCCACCCGTGTGGATCTCGGTGTTGTACCTGGCCACTGTTGTCTCCTTCGCTCGGTTGAAGATGGAGACGCGGTCGGGTCCGTTCGGGAACCCTCGCGCGCCTTTTCATCCTGCCACCACAGACGGTGATTAATAAGTCACTTATAGTTGTCTCAGGGCGATGAAGATGTGACGCCAGAGACAGTTGGGGCAGTTCTGGCCACGCACCGTATGGCTTCGCGAAGAATGGGGCGGTTTCGGGTGTGTCCGGCGGTGGCCTCCGCCGGCGCGTATCGCGCCTTTCTCATATCCGGTGCCGGTTCTCCAAACAATTCACCGGTCACCCGTGTCTAAACAGTCGCAGGAGACCCGCGCAATCTGGGACGCGAAAGGATCGTTTCGTGTGCGTCAGTGAATACGGGAGACCGATAACAATTTTTTTGACAGTGGCGAATTCTGTCATGGAAAACCAGCGATGAACGGGGCCGTGTCCCACAGCGGGGACCTGCCCGCCTCCGACCGGTTCGGCCGGTGGCATGAGACGGCGGACCGGTCCCTGATGCCCACCGTGGTGCACAGCGACCACGAGGCCGACTTCCGTGCCACCATGCGTGTGCTCGACCTCGGCTCGACGCAGGTGTACGCGGTGACCTGTCCGTCCCTGCGGTCGCGCCGTACCTCGGCGCAGGTTCGCGGGTCCGATCCCGAGACGTACTGCCTGTCACTCTCTCGGCGCGGCACCACGCAGATCACCCAGTTCGGCAGGCAGGCGACCGCGGGGCCCGGGGACATGGTGTTCTACGACAACTCACATCCCTGTCACGGTGAGATCGTCGCCGACGAAACCGGCAGTTTCGAGGGGCTGGTCCTGCAGGTCCCCAAGGCCGCGCTGTCGCTGCCCGCCGACGCGCTCACCTCTCTGGCCTCGGTCAGCCTGCCCTCCCGGGACGGCGTCGGCGCCCTGCTGAACCGCTATCTGGAGGAGTTGATGCGCAATGCCTCCGGCTACACCATGGCAGACGCCTCCCGCCTGTCGGCCGTCACCGTCGCCCTGTTCACCGCGATGTGCGCCCACCACCTTGAGGCCACCGAGGCCCTGCCGCCCGAGACCCACCGGCAGGTGCTGAAGACGCGCATCCACGCCTTCATCCAGCGCAGCCTCAGCGACCCGGCGCTGTGCGCCGAGACCGTCGCCGCCGCCCACCAGATCTCCGTCCGCCACCTGTACCACCTCTTCGAGGAGCAGGGCCTGACCGTGGCGGCCTGGATACGCCGGTGCCGCCTGGAACGCTGCCGTCACGACCTGGCCGACCCGGCCCAGCGCTCCCTGCCGATCCACGCCATCGCCGCCCGGTGGGGGTTCGCCAGCAACGCCCACTTCAGCCGCACCTTCCGCGCCGCCTACGGTCTGTCCCCCGCCGGCTATCGCTCGTCGCGCGAATGGGTGTGGCACGGCCGTGACCGGCGGGGAGGTGGGCGACCACTGCCGCCGCCGGAGAGCGTGTTCTCCCGTGAGGCCGTGCGGGAAATATCAGTAACCGGTGCGGCAGCCGTCAATGACATACCGGCTATAAGCCGACAAACTAATCACAAGCTGTTTCCGAGTGAGGGGCAGGGCACCCAGGAGGCCGGTCCCATCGGTTCATGAACGGCCCCACCGCGAGACCTTTCGCGTACGGCGGCGCGTGAGGCACCAACCCTCTCTCAAGCCCGGATCGGCGGGCGAGCCACGTACGCCCGCCGATCCGTTTACCCGTCGTCGTTCTTCGCTCCGAGGGTGATTCGCCGCATGCTCCCGCTGCGTGAACCGACCGGTCCCCGCACATGGAACCCGCCCTCAGAACGCCCGGAACCCCCGAGGCGTCCTGAAGCACCGTAGGACGACCGCCGCCCCGGCCTCGGAAACGGAGGACGGGGTGGCGCGGTCTCCGATCAGGGCGTGACCAGACGTTCGCGAAGGAAGGCACGGATCTGCCCGGCGACCGCCTGGGGCGCGTTCAGGTCGGGGGCGTTGTGGTCCAGCCCGCGCGAGATCACGTACCGGGCGTCGGGCATCACCTCCGCCAGGCGGGGCAGCACGCCGGTCAGATAGCCGGGCGTCTTCTCCCCGCCCAGCAGCAACGCCGGGGAGGCGATGCCCGCGTATCTCGTGCCGTCGGAGTCGAGGCGGCCGATCTCGCCGATCTCCGCCGGAGTGGTCGCCATCATCGCCCGCATGTCGCGTCCCTCGGCCCCGCTCAGCATCATGAACGCCAGCGCGCGGAACACCGGCGTCGGCGCGTTTCCGATCGGAGTCAGGCGAGTGCCCCTGAGGAAGGCCGCCATCGCCGCGACCTGCCTGCCCTCCCCCAGCAGACGGGTGAAGTCCGGCAGCCAGCGAGTGTCGAACGACCCCTCGACACTCACGCCCGGCTCGTACGCCATCAACGCGGCCACCCTTCTGCGCAGCCCGAGATGCAGGGCCGTCAGACCTCCGTAGCTGTGCCCGAAGACCAGGTCCGAGCCCGTGCGCTCCATGACGGCGACCGCGTCGTCGACCTCGGTCTCGACACCGTAACCCGGGCCCTGCGGTCCGCTCAGGCCACGCCCCCGTCGCTCGATCACGTGCACCGCGTAGGTGTCCGAAAGCTCCCGGGCCAGGACGCCGTAGTGGTGGGCGCGCCGGTTGTTCCCGGGGATCACCACCAGCCCCGGCCCGTTTCCCTGGCTGAGAAACGCGATCGTCGTCCCGTCCGCGGAGGTCACCACGTCGTCATGCCACTCGATCTCCGCCCTGCCGCTCATTCGCCCCGTCCTCGGTGGAAACAGACGTCGTTGCCGCACGTGAACCGGTACGGCTAGGATATGAAGTGTACGGTACCGTCTCGTTCGGTTAGGTGGGCATGGTCAGAGGAATTGCGCGCGAACAGGCGATTTTGACGGCGACGATCGAGTTGCTCGGCGAGATCGGTTACCAGGCGCTGACGATGGACGCGGTGGCCCAGCGGGCACGCGCCAGCAAGCAGACCATCTACCGCCGGTGGCGGGGAAAACCGGAGCTGGTCAAGGCCGCGCTGGACGCGCGCGACGCCGTACAGGTGGCCGAGATCCCCTCGACCGGCACCCTGCGCGGTGACCTGCTATCGGCGCTTGACACATTGTGCGCCCAGGCCGACGACCGGTACCTGACCATGATGACCGGGCTGGTCCACGCGATGCGGACCGACGCCGAACTGGCCGAGACCCTGCGCTCGCACGTGGCCGACGAGGACCAGGGGCCCTTCCGGGTGATCGTGGAACGCGCCGTGGCCCGTGGCGAGGTGCCCGCGAGCACATCGACCGAGCTGGCGCATCAGGTGGCGGAGGGGCAGATCATGCGCCGGATGATCCTCAACGGCCCGCTCGACCACGAATTCCTGACCGGCCTGGTGGACGACCTGCTCATGCCCCTGCTGACCAGGAGCTTCCCCGTCGAGGCGAACGACCTGCCGGGCCGCTGAAGGCCGTCCTGGCCGTTGGGAGCCCGGCGCGCGGTGGTGTCAGGAAGCGGGGCCGGTCGCCTCGATGGAGGACCCGCTGCCCGCCTCAGCTGGGCACCGTGTCGGTGAGCGCGGCAGGTCCCTCGAAGGTGCGGGGTGTCTGGGTGCGGTAGGAGTGGCCGAGCTCCGGGCCGAGCCCGAAGTAGTGGCGGAAGTTGTAGATGAGAGGGCTCCAGGCGGCGGGGTCGATGTGGTCGGTGCCCGGAACGACGATGCGGGAGTCGGCGTGCACCTTGCACACGACGGCCTCGACGATGAGGAAGTCCTCGAAGAGATCCGGCCGTACCCGCTCGGCGCGGGCCTCCAGTTGGATCGGGCATCCGGCGACGCGAGGCGGCCGGACCAGATGGGAGGGTTCGCCGGTCACGCCTGCGGCGGCGAACTTGTCCGGCTCGAAGCGGCAGCCCTTGGGTTTGCCGGAGGGGACCGGATTCCGGCCGGTCAGCGGCGCCAGCCGCTCCACGGCCGGCCACTGGGCGGGGGCCGGCAGGCTGATGACCAGGTCGGGGCGGCTGCCGAGGTTGGACGCGGTCTGCCCGTCAAGCCCCAGTCCCATCACCACCGTCTGCCCAAGGGCCCATGCGGACGATATAGGGGCGAGGTTAAACGAGCCGTCCGGATTCTCCGTCGTCAGGAGCACCACCGGCGTCCCGAAGTACAGGATGCTCGGCTCGATCTCCAGGTGGGTCACGACCGTCTGTTCGGGCAGGGTGTGGGGAGATGCCGCGTTCATGGTGGCAGCCTAGGATCCGGTCGTTTCGGCCAGGGCCGAAACGTCGAAGGAGCCGACGGGCCGCACGGACACGCGGTGCGCACGCGGCCGGTCCCGGCCCGGCCATCGTGGCGAAGCCGCCGGCCGATGGTGTGTGAACAGGCTTTGCCCGGCTCTGCCCGGCGGCCGGACTTGGTCGGCATGCCCTTGCCCGTGGCCGCCGATCTGTCACGGTTCGATGTGGGCCTTCATCGACTGCCAGGGGGAGGCGTCGAACAGCAGCATGATCGAGACGATCCTGCCGTCCTCCAGGCGGAAGTGCTCGGCGGTGCGCTGCGTGCCCACCGGTGTGGCGGTGTGCACGTCGTAGACGAGGGTCGCCTCCGCCTCGCCGTACAGCTCGCTGATCAGTTCCACACCGGTCACGATCGACACGAAACCCGGCAGTGTGGCCAGGTGGCCCGTCCGGTCGTCGGAGCTGATGAACGGGCTCTGGAAGTGGAACGGCTCCCCCAGATGCTCGGCGGCGGAGGTCACGTCGCCGCGGAAGCGCGCGTCGTGGTAGCCGCGTACGGCGTGGCGGGTTCGTTCCGGAGAGGAGGTGGTCATGAGCGGGGTCCCGTCTGGCGGAGGTGGCCGGTGAGGCGGTGCTGGTTGGCGGCGAGCCGCAGGCACAGGTCGCGGAAGGTGACGAGGTCATCGGGGGTGAACCCCTGGAACATGGCCCGCATCGCCATCCGCGCGGGCTGGCGGAACGCCTCGATCCACGCCTGTCCCTCGGCGGTGATCTCGGCCAGGACCGAGCGCCTGTCCTCTGGGTCGGGGACGCGGCGGACAAGCCCGTCGCGTTCCAGGGTGTCCACCAGGCCGGTGACGTTGCGGGAGCTGACCCCGGCGGCGCGGGCGAGGTCACCGATGCTGATGCCCTGGCCGGCCGCGCCGAGCCGGATCAGCAGGTCGAGGGCGCCCGCGCTGACCCCCCTGCCCTCGGAGCCCTGGGCGCGCACGCGTTCCACGGAGTGGTAGGCGGTGCGGACGGCGGCGCCCGCCTCGAAGGCGAGCAGTTGGTCGCCGTCTTCGGCGAACCGCGCCATCGCCTCTCTGACGCGGGGGTCGTAGAGGGTCCCGTCCTCGTCGTGCCCGTAGTTGTGTACGTCATTCATAGTGAGAATGGAGATTAGTACCTACTTCTAGATCTCCGCAACGAGGCCGCTACGCCTTTTCGGAGAGCGGGCGAAAGGCCCCGCTCCGGAGCAGCAGGTGAAGGGCCAGCAGGCTCAGCCAGCACCACCCGATGATGATCGCCACACGCTGGAACAGCCCGCTGAGACCGGCCAGTCCTTCGGCCTGCTCGAAACCCAGGCTGGAGAGGGTCATCGCCACCGTGAAGGCGATCCCGGTGAACGCGGAATAGGCCGCCCATCCGCGTTCTCCCCAGCCGGCGAAGCGCCGGGTGAAGACGAAGCAGGCCGCCACCAGGGCCACGAAGGTGGCGAACGAGATGCCGTCGTGCAGGGCGGCGTGCGTACTGCCGTAGTGCGTGAGCCTGGCCGGGGTGCCCGGCGGATAACCGTTGATCGGGTCGGTGACGAAGATCCCGGCGCCGAGCAGTCCCAACGCCCAGACCGCCACCAGTAGCGGCCCCCAGGTCGAGCCCCCGAGTGGCTGGAGCGCGCGCCTTAACCCGACGGCGAAGGCCAGGGTGAGCAGGCCCGCGACGAGGAAGTTGGCCACCTGTACCCACCCGAGATCACCCAGGGCGAGTGAACTGACCGGATGGCGCAACAGGTCGTAGCCGGCTCGGGCGGCGCCCGCGACGAGGAAGGTGAGGACGAACAGCGGGCCTGCGATCACCCCGCAGGCGAGGAGAGGGGCGGTCCGTGCCGCCTCGGCCAATCGGGAACGTGTTCGCGCTGACATGGATGGCACTGCCCCTCTGGGAATGGGTGACGATGCGGCTTCGTGCACCCGGCGGCGAAGAAGCGGGACGCGTCGCCTCCGAGTGTTTGTCAGTTTGGGTTGACAGCCACCCATGTGTCAACCCGGGTTGACACATGAGGGAAGTTCTCGAAGAGGCGCCGATCGTGCGGCAGGCAGCCCCCCTGCGCCCGCTCTGTCATCAAGCGCGAGCCACCTCCCGCGAGCGACCTGACTCCGCCGTGGAACGAGGCAACCGCGCCTCGACGCCATGGCCGTACGCGGTCGCATACGACCGGGAAGGGCAGGGTCACCGCCTCCGGCGGGATCGAGGGCCGGACCCCAGGGCGAAGTCGGCGGCGTCGGCGATCGCGTCCGCGAAGTACTCGGTCGCCTGGGCGGCCGTACCGCCGTTCACATGAATGTGGTCCGGGGCGGCGGGCTGTTTCCTGAACAGGAACCCCGGCAATATGGAGACGCCTTTCCTGGCCAGCCGCGTCGAAACCGAGTGCTCATCGGGAACCGGCACCCAGACGCTTATTCCCGAGTCGCTTCCGATGCCGAATCCGCGTTCCCTCAACGCCTCGACGAAATCGGCGTGCCTTCGCCGGTAGGTGGCGGCCGAGGAGGCGACGGCCGCGACGGAACCGGCGTCGGTGAGATGGAACGCGAGGGCGTTCTGCAGAATCCGGCTCACCCACCTGCTCGAATAGGTGATCTTAAACCACATCCGCTCGACGTGGTGGTGCGTTCCACCGACGACCGCCACGCGGGAGTCGGAACCGTGGGAGAAGATGAAGTTCTGGACCTGGACGATCTGCCTGCCCAGATACGGCCCGAGCGACGGCACGCCGTTCTCGGCGAGAAAGGGGATGATGACGACCTCGATGACGGTGACGGACGATTCCGCGAGCAACGAGGCCGCCCTCTCCAGCCAGGCCGGAGTGACCGAACGCCCCAGCGGGACGTGGCCGAACGGCTGATAGATAAAGGCACTCGGTTTGTCGGCCAGTGCCTTTTCGAGAATGTCGAGATCCGGCCCTCCATCGCCATAGGGAATGGAGACGGGAGCCGCCCCGACGGATTCGACGATGTCGAAAATGCGGGGAAACGACGGCTCCTCGACCATCACACGGTCACCTGCCTTGACCGATGTGCCGAGCGCGAGGTCCACACCGTCCATTCCGCCGTGCACGACCAGGAAATCCTCCGCGGGGAACGGCCAGATCGGCTCGACCGCGTCGCGGAGCTCAGGGGTGATCAGCTCGGGTTCGAGCAGGTGCAGCTTGGGCGTCCCCGCCGCCGCGAGCAGCGCCGCCCGCGAGTCCGGCAGCAGCTCCGGGTCGTAGTTGAGGTTCCCCAGGTCGACGGGCATCCCGGCGCCGGCCCGCAACATGCGCTCAAGCCGTGAGGCACGGGGGACGGACGGCGGCCCGGTGACGATCGTCCCGCCCCTGCGGCGTGTCTCGACGACACGGCGGTCGGCGAGGACGCGCCAGGCCTGCGCGACGGCCGACGGACTCATCCTCAGCTCGTGGGCCAGCGCGCGGATCGTGGGCAGCCGCGTCCCCGGCGGGATCTCACCGGAGGCGATCAGTTCGAGCACGGTACGCGCCAGCACGCTCGCGTTGTGCAGCGGCGTCCGGGTCGCGATGAGCCTGCGAAGCTCGTCGGGCTCCACGCTCCCCCCGTTCCGGATCGGGCTGTCGCGTATATGTACGTGTACATAAGTGCATTGACGTGCTGTGTGTACGTTCCGTACGGTCCGAGCTTACTCCGGGTCGGCCCCACCCCCCACGGTGGCCGATGCCCGGCCCAGGCCGACGACCTGTCGCCGGCGAGGCGCACGAGGGAGAGCACGATGACGCGGATCAAAGGTGCACGGATCAGATACGGCGCGGCGCTGGCCGCGGTCGCCGTGCTCGCCGGGTGCGGCACCACAGACGGAACCGAGGGCGGCCAGACCGTGGCGACCGGCATGCAGGCCGGTCAGCTCGACGCCAACCAGGCCGAGGTGCGGGACGGCGGCGCGGTCACCTACTCCATAGAGGTCGACGTCAAGAACTGGAACATCCTGCACGCCACCGGCGACGTCTTCGGCTACCGGCAGATCCTCAACCCCGTCCTGCCACACGCGATGATCTCCATGCCGGACTTCACGATGGCGAAGAACGACGCGCTGCTGCTCGACGCCAAGGTCGTGAAGGAGTCGCCGCAGACCGTCGAGTACACGATCAGGCCGGAGGCCGCCTGGTCGGACGGCACACCGATCACCGCCGAGGACTTCAAGTACACCTGGCAGGTCCAGGACCCCGGGCAGTGCTCGACCTGCCAGCCCGCCACCACCGCCGGATACGACCAGGTGGCCTCGGTCACCGGTGGCGAAGGCAAGACCGTCACCGTCACCTTCGAGAAGACCTACCAGCCGTGGCGGCTGATGTTCCCGTACCTGCTCCCGGCCCACATCGCCGCCCAGCACGGAGACCTGGCGGCCTCCTTCAACGACTTCTTCGCCACCACCGTGCCGACCTGGTCCGGCGGGCCGTACCTCATCGAGCAGCACGTGCCGAACCAGTCGGTCACCATGAGGAAGAACCCCAAGTGGTACGGCGACGGCCCGCGGCTCGACCAGCTCATCTTCCGGATCCTCACCGACGAGCGGCAGGCCGTGACGGCCATGGCCAACAACGAGATCCAGGTCGTGGCGCCGCGCCCGACCCTCGACCTCGTCGAGCAGCTCAAGGGCATCGGCGGCGTCACCACGATGATGGCCTCCGGCCTGCTCTACGAGCACCTGGACATCAACACCGCGCACCCGGCCCTGTCCGACCAGGCGCTGCGCCGCGCCGTCTTCACCGCGATCGACCGGAAGGCGATCGTCGACAAGACCATCGGGCAGTTCTCCCCGAACACCGAACCGCTGGGCAACCGCAACTTCATGCCGGGTCAGAAACTGGAGGGCACCGACGCCTACAAGGACAACGTGACCGGCAAGGGCCTGGGTGGTGGCCAGATCGACGCCGCCAAGAAGATCCTCACCGACGCCGGATACACGATCGGCGACGCCGGGCTCACCGACCCCAAGGGCAAGCCGGTTCCCACGCTGCGGATGCGCTACAGCAAGGGCAACCAGATGCGGCTGGACACCTCGGTGCTCGTGCAGAACCAGCTCAAGCAGCTGGGCATCACGCTTCAGCTCCAGGAGACCGACAGCCTCGGCACCACGGTGAACACCGGTGACTTCGACCTGATCGTCTTCGGCACCAACCTCGACGTCATCCCCACCGCGACGGCGCAGTCGGTGTTCGGCTCCAAGGGCACCCACACCGGATACAAGGACTCCGAGGTCGACGGCTGGCTCTCCGACGCGGCCCAGACACTCGACCCCAAGCAGGTCGTCGACCTGCTGAACAAGGTGGACGAACGGATCAGCGACCAGGCCGTGACGCTGCCGCTGTACCAGACGCCGACCCTGCTGGCCTACCGCGGTGACCTGGGCAACATCCGGGTCAACCCCACCCGCTTCGGCACCGGCTACAACGTCCAGGAATGGGGTGTCAAGAATGGCGGCTGACCGTCGGCCAAGCCTGGACTTCGTCGTCGAGGTCCCGGCCCCGGCCGTCGAGTTCAACGAGGTCTACCGCAACTTCGTGGGCTCCGCCGGATACTTCGTCGCCAACAACGTCTACAGCCGCCTGGTGGTCTACGACACCGGTTCACCGGCCGCCTTTCCCGACCTGGCCGAGCACTGGGAGATGGCGCAGGACGCCCGGACCCTGCGCTTCCAGCTCAACCGGAACGCCCGCTGGCACGACGGGCACCCGGTGACCGCGCACGATGTCGCCCACACCCACCTCACCGCGCTGGCCAACGGCTACCACGCGGCCTCCTTCCTGCAGGACGTGCAGGACATCGAGGTGATCGACGACCACACGCTGCGGTACGCGCTGCGCAGGCCCAACGCCGGGTTCCTCGCCCAGCTCGGAAACCTGGTGTTCGCCCATGTGCTGCCCAGGCACCTGTACGAGGGCACCGACTGGGCCGACAACCCGCACAACCAGCACCCGGTCGGCTCTGGACCGTTCCGATTCGCCGAGCACGTCCCCGGGGAACGGATCGTCCTCGAAGCCTGGAAGGACTACTGGGGGCCGCCCGCCGGCGTCGACCGGGTGGTGCTGGACATCGAAACCGACCTCGACGAGGCGGTCCGCAAGGTCGCCGACGGCCGGGCGCACTACATGGTCCAGGACGTGCTGACCTTCCCCAGGCTGCACCTGGCCGAGCACAGCACGACCGCCTCGCTGTGGCGCAAACGGGGCCCCGGCGTCGCGGTACTCGGCTTCAACCACACCCGGGAACGCTGGCGCGACCGCCGGGCACGGGCCGGGGTGGCGCACGCCGTCGACCGGCGCGACCTCGAACCGCTGGCCGACCCCGGCTGGTCGGAGCCGTACGCGCACTACCTGCCGCGCAGCGTCGAGTGGGCCTACGCCGACGACGCGACCGCGCCCGCCTTCGACCCGGAGCTGGCCGGTCGCCTGCTCGGCGAGTGCGGCGTCACCGGTACGGCGCCGCTGCGGCTGGTGTACATGAAGACCTTCACCGGGCACGCGGGCATCGCCGCCGTGGTGGCCGAGAACCTGCGCGCGGCCGGCGTGGACGTCGAGGTCGCCGGGCTCGACTCACCGGCCTGGTCGCGTGAGGTGGCCGGGGAGGCGGACTTCGACCTGTCGATCAGCGGCGGCAACATGATCCCGGACCCGGAGATCACCTCCAGCCGGTTCGAGACCGGCGGCGGACGCAACCACACCCGGTTGTCCGACCCCGAGGCCGACGCCTGCTACGCCGCCGCCCGCGCGAGCGTCGACCGGGTACGGCGCGGCGAGCACTACCGGGAGCTGCAGCGGGTCTGGGCGCGCAACGTGGACTGGGTTCCGCTGTTCTGGTACGCCGCCTACTACCTGCGCAGCGACGACTTCTTCGGCTGGCCCGACCAGATCGGCTTCCGGGTCCCGTTCTGGCACTGGGGCCGCATCCGCCCCGCCACCCCCTGACCAACCGTTTCCCGCCTGAGATCCAGGCATTTCACGAAGGAGAGGAAAAGGGACTTGGACGAGTACATCGTCGTCGTACCCGTGGACGCGACCGAGATCAACGAGTCGTACCGCAACGTCGTCGGAGGCGCGGGCTACTTCGTCGCCAACAACGTCTACAGCCGCCTGGTCGTCACCGAGGTCGGCGGCGCGGCGTCCTACCCGGACCTGGCCGAGCACTGGGAGTGCCTGGACAGCGGGCGGCGCTGGCGGTTCACGCTCAACCGGCACGCCCGCTGGCACGACGGCCGTCCGGTCACCGCGCACGACGTCGCCTACACCCACCTCACCGCGCTGGCCAACGGCTACCACGCCGCCTCGTTCCTGCACGGCATCGCGGACATCACGGTGCTCGGCGACCACCTGGTCGAGTACGTCCTGCACGAGCCCAACGCCGCGTTCCTCACCCAGCTCGGCAACTTCGCCGCCACCCATGTGCTGCCCAGGCACCTGTACGAGGGCACCGACTGGGCCGACAACCCGCACAACCAGCACCCGGTCGGCTCCGGACCGTTCCGGTTCGCCGAACACGTCCCCGGGGAGCGGATCGTCCTCGAACGGTGGGACGGCTACTGGGGGCCGCCCGCCGGTGTCGACCGGGTCACCCTGCTCATCGAATCCGATCTCGACGAGTGCGTCCGGATGATCGCGGACGGCCGGGCGCACTACGCGCCGCAGGACGTGCTGACGATGAAGCGGCTGCCGCTGGCCGAGGGCGCGGAACACGCCGAGGTGTACCGCGAGCGCGGCCCCGGCATCGCGCTGCTCGGCTTCAACTACCGCCAGGAACGCTGGTCGGACCGCAGGCTGCGGCTGGCGCTCGCCCACGCGGTCGACCGTGAACGGCTGCGCCGCTTCGCCGAACCCGGCTGGTCGGAGCCGTGGGCGAACTTCCTCCCCGGCAGCAGCTTCGCCGTGGCCGAGGACGTGACCGCGGTCGGGCACGACGCCGCCCAGGCCGAGAAACTGCTCGACGAGGCCGGTTACCCGCGTGACGCGGACGGCTGGCGGATGTCGCTGCGGCTGTACTACATGGCCACCTTCGACGGGCACGGCGGCCTGGCGGCCAGCGTCGCCGAGGACCTCGCCGCGGTCGGCATCCGCGTCGAGCACGGCGGCCTCGACTCCGAGACGTGGAGCCGCCAGATCTCCGGAGAGGGAGACTTCGACCTGACGATCAGCGGCGGCAACATGATGCCCGATCCGGACATCACCGCCAGCAGGCTGTCCACCGGCGGGCAGCGCAACCACCTGAAACTGTCGAACCCGGAGGCCGACGCCTGTTACGCCGCGGCCAGGGCGACCGTCGACCGGCGGGAACGGGTCGCGCACTACCGGCGGCTGCAGGAGGTGTGGGCCCGCGACGTCAGCGTGGTCCCGCTCTTCTGGTACTGCATCTACCTGCTGCGCAGCGACGCGTTCTTCGGATGGGCCGACCAGATCGACTTCCGGGTCCCGTTCTGGCACTGGGGCCGCATCCGCAGGATCGCCGGCGGCGAGGACTGACGGACGACGGGCACGGAGACTCTCATGGAGATCCTGGGCTTCGCCCTGAGGCGGCTGCTGGTCGCCGTCCCGGTGCTGCTCGTGTCGACGTTCCTCATCTTCCTCACGGTCGCCGGGTCGGGTGACCCGCTGACCGAGCTGCGGGAGCGTCAACCGCCGGTCCCTCCGGAGACGATCGCCGCCGAGGAGGTACGGCTCGAGCTGAACCACCCCGTGCTGGAGCGGTACTGGCACTGGCTGACCGGGGTCGTGCGAGGCGACTTCGGGCCGTCGGTCAACCGCAACGCCTCCATCGCCGTGGAGATCGGCACACGTCTCGGCGTGACCATGCGCTTCGTGCTCGTCGCGATGCTGGTGGCGGCCGTGCTGGCGATCCTGGTCGGGGTCGTCAGCGCGGTCCGCCAGTACTCCTGGCTGGACCACCTGTTCACCTCGGCCGGGTTCCTGTTTCTCGCGATGCCGTCGTTCTGGCTGGCGATCCTCCTCAAACAGGGAGGCATCCAGTTCAACCGGGCGACCGGTACGGACACCTTCTACATGATCGGTGACAGGTCGGTGCCGCCGCCGCCAACCCTTCTGGCGCAGCTGGCCGACATCGCCGGGCACATGATCCTGCCGACCGTCACCCTGGTGCTGATCCACTTCGCGGCGTGGAGCCGCTTCCAGCGCTCGTCCATGCTCGAAGTCCTCAACAGCGACTACGTCAGGCTGGCCACCGCCAAGGGGCTGCCCCGGCGCACGGTGCTGCGCAAGTACGCGCTGCGCACCGCGCTCACCCCGCTGATCACGGTCATCGCACTGGACTTCACCGCGGTCTTCGCCGGCGCGGTGATCACCGAGACGGTCTTCCAGTGGCGGGGCATGGGCGACTACCTGCTGTCGTCCATCAACGCACGGGACGTCAACGCCGTCATGGCCTGGCTGCTCGTGGCGGCTCTGGCGGTGATGGTGTTCAACCTGGTGGCCGACATCCTGTACGCCGCCCTCGACCCGAGGATCCGTCATGTCCGCTGACTCCTCACCGGCACCTGTGACCGGCACCGAACCCGGCCGGTGGCGCACCGTCGCCGCCCGTTTCCTGCGGCACCGGCCGGCCGTCGCGGCGCTCGCCGTACTCACGCTCGTGGCGTTGTTCGCCTTCGTCGGGCCGTCGCTGTGGCACTACGGGTACGACCAGATCACCCCGGACAACTCCCGGCCGCCGTCGGCCGCCCACCCGCTGGGCACCGACTCGCTCGGCCACGACCTGCTGGCCCAGGTGATGCGCGGCACCCAGCAGTCGCTGCTCATCGCGCTGAGCGTGGCCCTGGGCGCGGCGCTGATCGGCACCCTGGTCGGCGTCGTCGCCGGGTTCCACCGGGGCCGTGCCGACGCGCTGCTGATGCGGGTCGTCGACCTGTTCCTCACCGTCCCGACGATCGCGGTCGCCGCCGTGCTCGGGCACAACTTCGCCGGGGAGAGCGGCTGGTTCCTCATCGCCGCGGTGCTCGCCGCCCTGATGTGGACCACGGTCGCCCGGGTCGTCCGGGGGGTCGTGCTGGGCCTGCGGGAACGCGAGTTCGTCGCCGCCGCCCGCGCGCTCGGCGCCTCCAACACCCGGATCATGGTCTCGCACATCCTGCCCAACATCGCAGGACCGATCATCGTTTCGGTGACGGTCCTGGTCGCCGGCGCGATCCTCGCCGAGACCGCGCTGTCGTTCATCGGCTTCGGTGTCCAGCCGCCGGACACCTCGCTCGGTCTTCTGGTCGCCAACGCCCAGTCCGCGGTGGGCACCCGGCCCTGGCTGTTCTACTCCCCCGGCGTGGTCATCCTGCTGATCGCCCTGTCGATCAACTTCATCGGGGACGGGCTGCGCGACGCGCTGGACCCGGCGCAGACCCGGGGGCCACGCAGGCGCCGGTACCTGGCCCGGCCGGTCGAGCGCACCGACGTGATCCCCGACGACGTGCTGCTGTCCGTCCGGGACCTGAGAGTGGTCTTCGCCGCCCCCGGGGACGACGTGCCCGCGGTCCGCCACCTCGACCTGGACCTGCGCCGGGGCGAGGTGGTCGGCCTGGTCGGGGAGTCCGGTTCCGGCAAGTCGGTCAGTGCCGCCGCGATCATGGGGCTGCTGCCGCCGGCCGCGACCGTCAGCGGCTCCATCCGCCTGGCCGGTCAGGAGCTCGTCGGGCTGGCCGAGTCCCGGTACCGGCGGCTGCGCGGGCGGCGCGTCGCGATGGTTTTCCAGGACCCGATGTCCTCTCTCAGCCCGGTGCACACGATCGGCGACCAGGTGGCGGAGGCCGTGCGGGTGCACCAGGGGGGTTCCTGGGCCGCCGCCCGCGACCGGGCCGCCGAACTCCTGGACATCGTCGGCGTGCCCGACGCCCGCAACCGGCTGCGCGACTACCCGCACCAGTTCTCCGGCGGGATGCGTCAGCGGGTGGTGATCGCCATGGCCATCGCCAACGACCCGGACCTCATCATCGCCGACGAGCCGACCACCGCGCTGGACGTGACCGTGCAGGCGCAGGTGCTCGCGGCGCTGCGGGCCGTACGGGAACGTACCGGGGCGGCGATCCTGCTGATCACCCACGACCTGGGCGTCGTGGCCGAGGTGGCGGACCGGATCGCGGTGATGTACGCGGGCCGCCTGGTGGAGACCGGCACCGCCGCGGACGTCTTCGACCGTCCCGCCATGCCGTACACCCGCGGCCTGCTGGAGTCGGTCCCCCGCCTGGACCGGCCCGCCGAGGAGGAGCTATGGGCCATCCCCGGCTCTCCGCCGACGATGACCGCGCTGCCGTCCGGATGCGCGTTCGCGCCCCGCTGCGCGAGCCGTACCGCCGAGTGCGCCGAGAGCGAGCCCGGCCTGCGCCCGGTGTCCGCCGGGCACCTCGCCGCCTGCCTGCACCTGACCGCCGAAAGGACACCACGCCGATGACCTCCCACCCGTACGGCTTCCGCCGGAGCGTGTCATGACCGGTGAGGAACTGCTGACGGTCGAGGACCTGACCAAGCACTACCCGGTACGGCGGGGGCACGTCGTCAGACGGCGGGCCGGGGTGGTCAAGGCCGTCGACGGCGTGTCCTTCGAGCTTCGGGCCGGGGAGACGCTGGGAGTCGTCGGAGAGTCCGGGTGCGGCAAGTCGACGCTCGCGAAGCTGCTCATCCGGCTGGAGCAACCGACCGGCGGGCACATCCGGTACCGGGGCGCCGACATCGCGACGCTGGGCGGACGCGGGCTACGCGACCTGCGCCGCAAGGTGCAGATCGTCTTCCAGGATCCGTACTCGTCACTGGACCCCCGGATGACGGTAGGCCAGATCATCGCGGAGCCGTTCGCGGTGCACCGTGACGCGGCGCCCGACGACCGGCGCGGCCGGGTGCGGGAACTGCTGCGGACGGTCGGTCTCAACCCCGAGCACATCGACCGCTACCCGCACCAGTTCTCCGGCGGGCAGCGTCAGCGCATCGGCATCGCCCGCGCGCTCGCGCTCCGTCCCGACGTCCTGGTGTGCGACGAACCGGTCTCCGCACTGGACGTGTCGATCCAGGCCCAGGTCATCAATCTGCTGAGGCAGCTGCAACGTGACTTCGGACTGGCCTACGTCTTCATCGCGCACGACCTGGCCGTGGTGCGGCACATCTCGCACCGCGTCGCGGTCATGTATCTGGGGAGGATCGTGGAGACCGGCACGGCTTCCGAGATCTTCGAACGGCCCGCGCACCCCTACACGCGCGCCCTGCTGTCGGCGGCCCCGGTGCCTGACCCCCACCACCGGGGAGAGAGGATCATCCTGCGCGGTGACCCGCCGAGCCCGATGAACCCGCCGAGCGGTTGCGCGTTCCGCTCCCGCTGCCCGCACGCGGTGGACGCCTGCGCCGAGCGTTTCCCCGAACTCACCGAACGCGGCGCCGGGCACCCGGTGGCCTGCCTCTTCGGCGGCGGCTGAGCCCGCCGGGCCGTACGGCCACGCGGGAAGCCGGAGTCCTCGCGGCGATGACGGCGGCGCCCGGAGCCGGTGCCGGTGGTGGGTGCCCGAACCGCTGCTGAGCCGCTCCCCCAAGGGGGGGTACGTCACTGAGCGGTACGCCGGGACGCGCCGCCACGGCGGAGAGCTGCTGGAGGTGTTCGGCGACAGGGCCCTGGCCCGGCTGCGGCCACACCGCATCCGGGCGATCCTCACCCGGGCTCCGGGTACCACCGCCCGATGATGACCATCGGCTGCTCGGAAATCACCGGATGACACGTCGGCGTGCGGGCTCTCCCTTGGTTTGAGGGTTCCCGCGGGTCGTCCGCTGGCCGGAACGGGTGGCAGGGGACGGAAGTCTCCGGGATTCGTTCAACGACAGCCTTGATGTCATGAGTGTTTGCGACAGAGAACGAACCCTCGTCAAGGACCTGGGTGGTCACGGCCCCGTAGGGCGTGCCGTACCCGGTGGAACGAGGGTGACGGCGTGACGAGCGTGCCGCCCTCGTGGCGGGAACTGCTGGGCCCGGAGCACGCCGGTGCCGCGATCGTGCCGGCCGCGGGGGTGCTCGTCGGCGCGGTCAACATCTACCTGGCCTCAAGCTTGCTGCCGACCGCGGTGGCCGAGATCGGCGGCGCCGGCTTCTACGCGTGGAACATGACGATCTACCTCGTCGCGATGGTGGTCGCGACGATGCCGGTCAGCCGCCTCCTGACCCGCTGGGGCAACGTCGGTGCCTACCTGCTCGGCTTCACCGTGTTCCTGGTGGGTTCGCTGGCCTGCGCGGTGAGCCCGGCGATGCCGGTGTTGCTGGCCGGTCGCGGTGTTCAGGGACTGGGGGCGGGGCTGCTGTCCGGGCTGGGTTTCGCCGTTGTCCGGTCCGCTCTGCCGAGGCGGTTGTGGACGCGCGGCAACGCGCTGATGTCGGCGATGTACGGCGTGGGCAACTTCGTCGGCCCTGCGCTTGGCGGGCTGTTCGCCCAGTTCGGCGGGTGGCGGCTGGCATTCGTGACGATGGCGGCGATCGCGGCGGTGTGCGCCTCGTTCGTGCGCCGGGTGCTGCCTGCCGGTGAGCGGGGTGGAGCCGGGGCGCCGGTCCCGGTCGTGTCGTTGCTACTGGTCACGGCTGCCACCGCCGCGGTCAGCGTGGCGGGGGTGTTGTCCGGCCCCCTGGCCATGGCGGTCGGTGTCGCGGTCGCGTTGCTGCTGGTGGTCGCGTTCTTCGCTCATGAGCGGCGCGGTGGGCCACGAGTCTTCCCGCGTACCACCTACCGGCCGGGTTCGCCGCTGAAGTGGCTGTATCTGACCCTGGCGCTGCTGGCCTTCGGCGTCGCGGTCGAGTCGTTCCTGCCGCTGTTCGGCCAGCGGCTGGGCGGGCTGGCCCCGGCCGCGGCCGGGTTCTTCGGCGCGGCCATCTCGCTGGGCTGGTCGGCGGCCCAGATCGTCAGCTCCTCGGCGGTCAAGGACCGCACGGTTCTCCGGTCGCGTGTCGCGGGCCCGCTGTTGCTGGCGTCCGGTCTCCTCGTCCAGGGGCTGCTACAGCGGCAGGACTCGCCGGTCTGGCTGGTCCTCGTGTGGGTGCCGGTGTTGTTCGTCGCCGGTGCCGGCATCGGGCTGGCCTATCCGCATCTGTCGGTGGCGGTGATGTCCAGCACCCGGGATCCGGAGGAAGGCGGCCGGGCGGCGGCCGCGATCGCCACGGTGACGAGCCTGTCGATCGCGTTCGGTACGGCGATCGCCGGAGTCCTGGTCAACCTGGGCGGCGCCTCGGTGCTCGACTCGGCCCGCTACGTGTTGTTCGGGTGCGCGGCCGTCTGCGCGGTCGGCGCCGTCACCGCCCATACGGCGGCTCGCCTCAGCCGTTCGGCACCGGCCGATCGGCCCGCTCCGCGACCCGTCCCGCCCACCGATGCGAGCTGAACCGCGGCTCGACCATGTCCGTGTACGACCCGATGGAGACGCCATGCCCGACGATCTGTCCGAGACGCCGATGTTCCCGATGGCCCGTGCGATGGGCTGCCCTTTTGATCCGCCTCCGGAGCTGAGCCGCCGGGGTGAGCTGAGTCCGGTTTCACGCGTGCGGCTCTGGGACGGCAGCGGCGCGTGGATGGTCACCCGCCACGCCGACGTACGCGCGCTGCTCGCCGATCCGCGGGTCAGCGTCGACGTCGCCGAGCCCGGCTTTCCGCACACCAACGCGGTGAGCAAGGCACGCGACGCGCGGATGAAGACGCTGATGCAGATGGACGCGCCGGAGCACATCGTTCACCGGCGTCGGCTGACCGCGGACTTCACGGTCAGGAAGATGGAGGCGCTGCGTCCCACGATTCAGCGGATCGTCGACGGTCTCGTCGATGACCTGCTCGCCGGGCCGAACCCGGCCGACCTGGTGGAGGCGTTCGCCCTTCCGGTTCCCTCGCTGGTGATCTGCGAGCTGCTGGGCGTGCCCTACGCCGACCGTGGCTTCTTCCAGCGGGTGGCCGGTGAGCTCGTCATGGACGAGGGCGACCCGGCCCACGCCCTGGCCGCCAGTGAGGAACTGAACGCCTACCTCGAAAGGCTGCTGGAGGAGAAGAACGCGGAGCCGGGCGACGACATGCTCAGCGGGCTTGCCGTCGAGCAGTACCGTACCGGCGCCATGACCCGGCAGGAGATCGCCACACTGGGGCAGCTCCTGCTGGTGGCCGGGCACGACACCACCGCGAACATGATCGCGCTGGGTACGGCGGCGCTGCTGACACATCCGGAGCAGCTGAGCGCGGTCCGCGACGGCGCCGACCACGCCCAGGTGGCGGGCGTCGTCGAGGAACTCCTGCGTTATCTGTCCATCACCCACACCGAGGCCCGTCGTGTCGCCCGCGAGGACCTTGTGATCGGCGGGCGGCTGATTCGCCGGGGCGAGGGCGTCATCGCGGTGAAGAGCACCGCCAACCGCGACCCCGCCGTCTTCGCCGATCCCGACGTGCTCGACGTCCACCGCGACGCCCGCCATCACGTCGCCTTCGGCTACGGCGCCCACCAGTGCCTGGGCCAGTCGCTGGCCCGTGTGGAGCTCCAGGTCGTCTTCGGCACCCTGTTCCGGCGTGTTCCCACGCTGGCGCTGGCCGTACCGCCACAGGAGCTGACTTTCAAACCCGACGCGGTCTTCTACGGAGTCCGCGACCTGCCCGTCACCTGGTGAGGACGGTTCAGGCGCCGTTCCCGCGTCGCCCAAGGGCGTATTCCGGCAGGGGGCGGGCGTTCCTGGCCTGTGCCCGGCGCTCAACGGCGCCGATGACCTTCATCAGCGGCAGGCGGGCGACGACGTCGCGGACGCACCGGCCGCCTTCGGTCCTGGGCACCATGAGGCGGACGTTGGGGCCGATCCGCTGCTTCGCGTTGACCAGTGGGCGGTGGGCCGTGTCGTAGCGGGCGAAGGCGACACGGTGGTCGCCGCCCGACGCGGCGAGTTCCCCGGCGAGGAGATGGGCCCCGACCAGGGCGAGTTCCGCACCCGCGCCCGAGACGGGAGAGGCACACCAGGCGGCGTCGCCGACGAGGGCGACACGGCCGTCGGACCAGGAGTTCATCCGCACCTGGCCCAGGGCGTCGAAGTAGAAGTCGGGGTCGGCGAGGGCCGCGTCGAGCAGTTCCCTGGTCCGCCAGGACGACTCTCGCCCGAACGCCTCGCTGATCAGACGCTTGTGTTCGGCGACGTCCCGGTGGTCGTACCGTAGCGGCGCGGAGCGGAACATGAAGTACGCCTTGGCCTGGGGGTGGTTGCCGGATCGGTAGATCCCGGTCATCCTGCCCGGCGTGTTGAACATCGTCACCCAGCGGTTCTCCCCAAGTGAGGCGTCGGTGTCGGCGAAGGCGAAGTAGTGGTGCTTGAACTGGACGAACCGCTCTTCGGGCCCGAAGACGAGCCTGCGGACGTTGGAGTGCATTCCGTCGGCGCCGACGACGAGGTCGAAGCGACGGGCGGGGGCGTGCTCGAAGGTGACCGACACGCCGTCGTCGTCCTGTTCCAGGCCGAGGATGGAGTCACCGAACAGGATCTCCACATCGGTCACCTCGTGCAGCAGGGCCACCAGGTCACCGCGCATGATCTCGATGGAGGCCGGGTCCCTGGTGTCGATCCGGGCGACGGCCCGATCGGCGGCGTCGACGAACTTCATGCCGTGGACGTCGGTGGCGAACTCGTGGATCCGCGACAGGATGCCCATCCGCTCGGCCACCTCGGTGGCGTTGCCGCGCACGTCGACCCCGTTGCCGCCGGAGCGCGGTGCCGGGGCGCGCTCGACCACGGTGGGTCTGAAGCCGTACCGGGCCAGCCAGTGGGCCAGGGTCAGGCCGGCGATGCTCGCACCGGAGATCAGGATGCGTTCGTTCACAGGACTCCTCCGCGCTAGAATAAATGAAATGCATGTTCCATTTATTATGTGGAAGGGGCATTCCATTTGTCAACGCCCGCTGGATCCCGACGCCGAGCCGACGCCGTCCGCAACCGTCAGCTCGCCCTGGACGCCGCCACCGCCCTGATGGCCGAACCCGGCGCGTCCCTCACCGTCGAGGCCATCGCCAAGAAGGCGGACCTGGGGGCGGCGACCGTGGTGCGCGCCTTCGGTGGCAAGGACGCGTTGCTGGACGCCGCCGTGTCACGCCTGCTCGAACCGGTGGTGCGACGCGCCCGTGACCTGCTCGCCGAGACCACGCCCACGCGGGCCCTGCGGGTCTTCCTGCGTGAACTGATCGCCTTCCAGGCGGCGCATCACGCCGTCAACGACCAGTTGGGCGGCCTGGAGTTGCCCGCCACCACGGCACTGCGCGCCGACCTCGTCCGGGCCGTCGAGGAAATGATCGACGGGGCACGCCGTGAGGGTACGGTTCGCACCGACATCGACCCTGTCGTCACCACGACTCTGATCGGCCAGACAGCCCTGGCGGTCGCTCGCACCCGGCCCCCCTCCCAGGACCTCGCCGACGCCTATCTCACCGTCCTGCTGGACGGCCTCCGCCCGCGTTCGGAACGAACCGGGGACTGACGAACCGGGGACTGGCGCGGATCTCTGGATCGCGACGTGCCGCGGCGGACCTGGACGGCGGATATGCCGGCATCGCATCGGAACGAATGGTCGCGTTGGCGGTCCTGGTGGAGCCGGTGTGGTGCGGATGGTCGTTCTGACGCGCCTGAACTGGGGTTTGCGCCGTTCGGGGGGGTGTTTCTGGCCTGGGTGGGCAACGATCCGACCTTGGTGGGGTTCGGCTGGCAGGCAGGTCCTAGTACTACAACAACATTTCGTTGTTGATTAAGTGTCGTCGC